>DATMMD010000015.1:0-65443 GCA_035569875.1 Bryobacteraceae bacterium | reverse complement strand
AATCGAGTTTCATCAAAAGCATTCGCAGCCACGACTCGCACACCATTTATCAATCGCAGTTGCAGCGGCGGCAGGCCATCGATCCGAAGGTGGCTTATTTAGTCGAGAGCATGATGGAGGAAGTGATTGCCACGGGCACGGGAGCGGCGGTCCGTAGCAAGGGCTTCAAGCTTCCCGCGGCCGGCAAGACGGGCACCTCGCGCGACGGCTGGTTCGCCGGGTTCACCACCAAGCTGATCTGCATCGTGTGGGTGGGCTTCGACGACAATCGCGAACTGAATCTGGAAGGGGCGCACTCGGCGCTGCCTGTATGGACGGAGTTCATGAAGCGCGCCTACCAGCACCGTGAATATCGGAACGTCACCGATTTCAAGGCGCCGGCCGGCGTGGTGAGCGTGCAGATCGACCCGCAATCCGGCCAGCTCGCGACCGCGGCCTGTCCCAAGGTTCGCACCGAATATTTTGTCGAGGGCACCCAGCCCGTCGAATTATGCCATCTGCATGGCGGCGGCGGAACGCAAGTGGCTAGTTGGGAGACTCAACAGCCGGCGCAGCGCGCAGCCGAGCCGCCCGTTGTAGCGCCACCGGCCCCCGGCCAGCAGAATGTCTATCCGCTACCGCAGCACGTCGCCCAGGGAATTCCTCCATCTACTCCCGACTCGCCGCAGCAGCCGCCCCCTGCCGCTGAACAACCAGCTGCCAAGCGCAAGGGCTTCTTTCAACGGCTCCGCGGCATTTTCCGCTAGTGCGGCCCATAGCTCACGCGCCAGATCACCCGAGCGCCGTCGTCCGTCACCAACAACGAGCCGTCCGCTGCTACAGCAACTCCGACCGGTCTTCCCCAAGCCGTTCCATCCGTGGTGAAACCCGTCAGAAAGTCCTGGTAGACGCCCGTAGCTCGCCCCTTCTCTAGCGGAACGCGGATCACTTCGCGCCCTGAGCCCTGAGAGTGATTCCACGATCCGTGCTCGGCCGCAAATGCATCGCCCGAATAGCCGGCTGGAAACATGTTGCCATCGTAGAAGGCCATGCCGAGCGAAGCGCTGTGGGCCTGAATGAGGACGTCGGGCACGATCGCCTTATCCCTCAACTCGGGGTGTTTGCCGGCATGGGCCGGATCCTGGTTGCCGCCGATGTAGAACCACGGCCACCCGTAGAAGCCGCCGCGCGCCACATGTGTCACATAATCGGGAACCAGGTTGTCGCCCAGGTTGTCGCGTTCGTTGACGGAGGTCCACAACTCGCCCGTTTCCGGATTAATCGCCAGGCCCACCGGATTTCGAATGCCCGACGCGTAGATGCCAATGAACTTGCCATCCGGTGTGTACTCCAGGATGTTGGCGCGGTGTAATTCGTCCGCATCGTCGTTATGGTTAGACGCCGATCCCACCGCCAGGAACAGGCTCTTGCCATCTTTAGAGAAGACGATGTCGCGGGTTGAGTGTCCGCCGCCCGCGGGAATATCGGTGATCAGCTTCTCGGGCTCTCCGGTGGCTTTGAGATCGCCGTGCTTATATGCGTATCGCACCAGCGTGCTGGTGTTGGTTACATAAACCCACTGTGGATTGGGTCCCGGCGGATAGAAGTTTATGCCGAATGCGTCCGGGAGACTGGCGTATACCGAAGATTCCTGCGGCTTGCCGTCGGCCGTGATGCCGCGGAAGATTCGAACCGTTCCGCCGCCTGTATCCGCCATGAAGATGTCTCCGTTCGGAGCCCTCCGCATTTGCCGCGGATTCGTGAGACCGCTCGCGACATAGATGTCGACCTTGAAGCCAGCCGGAGCCTTCGGGATGGCGTTCTCGGGGCGCTTGCCGGGCCTGGCAAAACCGGCTGCCACGTACATCCTCACTCGTGGCAGCATCGCAGGGGGCTGAGACTGCGGAAGATCTTGTGCAGTGATCTTGCGGGTCAAACCGGGATTGAGAGAAGCAGTATTGGTGAACGCCTTCGGCCCGGTCATGACGTTCATGCCGTCAGTTTTGGCCGCATACAGCAAGAGACAGGCCGCGATGCCGATGCCTGCCATGAGGGCGATCCAGCGATACTGCTTCATGGGTTGATGTTACTAAAGTAGTATCTGACTCTTCCGCTGACAGACTTTCCCGACCCGATTCACCGCACTATCAGTTCTGTCTTCCGTTTCCTTTCATCCGCTTCCCAACTTCCGCTGCGCCACGCCTTGGCGACGCGTGGTATTCCAAGGTATGCAGCCTTTCAACCCTCTTGCCGCATCTGCCGGCTCTACCAGGCAAATGGGTTCGTTTTTTCAAGTCACGCGTCCCGCCGCCCGCCTCGCCGCGAGATGCGTCAACCAAGTCGGCCGCCGCGACGGCGCCTCCCCGGGAATGGCTTCGTTTTTGCGAAAGGCGGGGGTACGCAGGTGTCGGTTGAAACTGGTAGGCTATATGAAAGTAGCGTTCCCCGATATAAGGCGTCTAATGTATTGTCCGAGGCAGCCGATAGTTCCCCAAAGGAGGCCGACGATGGTTTCCGTACTCTGGATCGTTCCCATAAGTCTGGCAATGGCCCAGGCTCCTCCCGTGGCGTCTTCGCATTCTAGCCCCCCACCCAGCGGTTTTCGCGATGAGCCCAAGCCCACTCAGTCCGCGGCGCAATCGCCGAAACCGGCTCCGGTTATCTCCGCCGAGATGCGCGGCGACATCCTGATGGCCCGTAAGATGTACCGCGAGGCCGCCGAAGCGTATAAAGAAGGGCCCAAAGGCTCAGCAGTCTTGTTGAACAAGACCGGAATTGCGTATCACCAGATGCTTGAACTGGTACCCGCCGAGAAATATTACAGGCTCGCGACCAAGGCCAATAGAGAGTATTCCGAGGCAATTAACAACCTTGGAACGGTCTACTACGCTCGCAAGAGCTATCGCCGAGCCATCGTCGAGTACAAAAAGGCTCTCCGCATCAATCCCAAATCCGCTTCCATCTGGAGCAACCTGGGCATGGGTTACTTTGCGCGCAAGGATTACAAGCAAGCTGAAGAATCCTGGCAGCGGGCCATGACACTCGACCCCGATGTTTTTGAGAATCATGGCACCCAGGGTGTCCTGCTTCAGGAACGCAGCGTCGAAGAGCGCGCCAAATTCCACTATTTCCTGGCGCAGGGTTATGCCAAAAAGGGCGAGAATGACCGCGCGCTGCTGTATATTCGCAAGGCGCTGGAGGAAGGTTTCAAAGACCGGAAGAAGCTCCAGGAGGATCCCGCCTTCGCCGCTCTGCAGAATCTTGACGAGTTCAAGCAGTTGCTGGCCCTGGAGCCGCGTGTTCTGTAGGCCACTGGGTCTTTCTTTCTTAGTCACTGCTCTTCTGACACTCAGCCTGGTAGCTTGTGCCCGCAAGGAAACTCATGCGGTGGAGCGCTTGGCTATTCTCCCGCTCGAGAACCTCAGTTCCGATCCCAGCTTGGATTGGATTGGCCGCGCGGTGTCGGCGGCGCTGGTCTATGACTTGGCAGGCGCGACGAATGTTTACGCGGTGCCTGTGGAGTCGCTGGCCGGCGCTGAATCGATTCGGGCTTCGCGAATATTACAAGGATATTTTGTCGCCAGAAACCGCCGGATCGAGCTCCAAGCTACTCTGCTGGATTCCCGAAAAACCACTACCGTCGCAAGCTTCGCTCTGAACGGTCCGCTGCTCGCGGGCCCGTTGCCGCTAGCCAACCAACTCGCCAAGCGTCTCAATACCTCTACACGTGATTTCTCAACCAACAATGCGGCGGCGTTTCAAGATTTCGGCGCAGCGCTGAGCAAACCGGATGCGGCCAGCGAATTGTCCGGCTTCGAAGCGGCGACTGCGGCCGATCCCAGGTTCACGAGCGCGGCATTGTCTACGGCCAGGTTGCTGATTGAGACCGGCAATCACGATCAGGCCCGCACTATCCTGGCGACCGCCATGAACGCACATCCGGACCCGATTGACCAGGCTCGCCTCGAATACCTGGCTGCTACTGCAGCCAGCGATACCGCCGCGCGCATTAGAACCCTGGAAAGGATGACGCGGCTTATTCCAGCAGATTCTCAGGTGCCCCGCGAGTTAGCCGACCTCCAGTCGGTCCAGCGGAAATTCCAGGATGCCGTGCGGAATTACGAAACCGTCACGCGGCTTGATCCTGAGGATGCTCAGGCTTGGAATCAGTTAGGTTATGCCTATGCTTACGCGCAGAACCTGGCCGCCGCCCGTCGCGCGCTAGACCATTACCGGCAATTGCTTCCCCCGGAAGAAGCGAATCCGCTCGATTCGTTGGGGGAAGTTAGCTTCTATTTGGGGGATTACGCGGATGCTGAGCATTATTTCCTGCAGGCGCACGATAAGAATCCCGCCGAGTTCGCGGGCGCCGAGTTGATCAAAGCCGCCCAGGCCCGGCTTATGCTGGGCGATCTTTCAGCCGCGGACGCCATCTTTCATCGCTACCTTGGCCTATTGCAGCATTCGCAAGGCGCCCTCGCGGGCTACCAGCAAGCCCAGTGGGAGTTTTTGACGGGCCGCCACCAAGCAGCTATTGCCCGGCTCGAAAAACTCGTGCCAACCGTGGAAGGGGAGGCGCAGGCGCTGGCTCTCTGCCAGCTTTCGATTTGGAAACTGGAGAGCGGCGATTCGAAAGCAGCCGCGGATTTGGCTGCCCAAGCCGTTCCGGGCGCCCGCAGCCCCCGCCTTCGGAACATCAGCGCCGTATGCCGTTTTCTGGCTGCAATGCCCGTTCCTAGTTCCGGCTCACCCCTTGCAGACGCCTACGCTCGCTTGTTCGAACGCAAGTTCGGCGAGGCTGTGCCGCTGCTGGAAGGCTTGTACCGTGAGACCAATCCATCCACCGACGCCCAAATTCGCACGCTGCTGGCATGGGCCTACGTGGAAACTGGGCGAGTGAAAGAAGCCCAACAACTGGTTGAGCGATCCCCCATCCCACTCTCCTCGGGCGAACCGCTCTTCGCGGATCTGATATTCCCTCGCTATTTTTACTTGCGCGGAGTAGTTCTTCAGCAGGCAGGAAAACGCGCGGAGGCCAAGCAGAGCTTCGAACTATTCCTCAAATATGCGGGAGACATCCCCGACATCTTTGGGGATCAGTCCAAGGACCGCCAAAGCCTCGGCAATCTATAATCCGGCGCGGTTACAAGCTTACGCTGGCGATGCAGGCCGAGGAAGCCATCCAATAGACCCCGCGTCTCCAGTCGCCCTCCAGAAAGCAAGCGACCCCGGACGCGATGTTGCAGAAAAAGAGGATACCAGGAAATAAGAGACGGTTATTCAGGTTCATTTTGGCAGTACTCCGCTACCTGCCTTATCTATCGACGGGGTGCGTGCCCTTGTTTACAGTACAGTTAGGATATGCCATTCGCTCTTAACAACGGCGTGCGTATCTACTGGGAAGAGGCCGGCGGCGGCCCGCCCTTACTGCTGATCATGGGCCTGGGGTATGCGCACCAGATGTGGCACCGGACCACGCCGCTGGTCTCGAAGCATTTCCGCACCATCCTCTTCGACAACCGTGGTGTGGGCAAGAGCGATCTGCCCCCAGGTCCATATCCGATCGCCACGATGGCTGCCGATGCCGCCGCTGTGTTGGATGCCGCGGGCGTCGACGCCGCCGACGTGTATGGCATCTCGATGGGCGGTATGATCGCCCAGGAATTTGCGATTCAGTATCCTCAGCGCGTGCGTAAGTTAATCCTCGGCTGTACGGCGTGCGGTGGACCAAAGGTCGTGCGCGCTGAACCGGAAGTGAATCAGGTGCTCATGATGCGCGGCAACATGACCATGGACGAGGGGATCGAGGCGGCGGTGCCGTACATTTATGACGCCGATACTCCGAGGACGCGAATCGAAGAGGATCTAGTCATTCGGCGCGCGACTTATCCGAAGCCCGAAGCTTATGCGGCTCAGTTGCAGGGGATTCTCGCATGGGAATCCTACAGCCGGCTGGGCCAGATCAAGGCGCCCACTCTGGTGATCCACGGAGAGACCGATCGCCTGGTGCCGGTAGGCAACGGAAAGCTCATCGCCGAGACCATCTCAGGCTCCAAGCTGGTGACGATACCGCATGCCAGCCATATTTATATGACCGATCAGCCCGAGACAAGCAATAAAGCGGTGATGGACTTCTTGCTGGAACCCAAAGAGGCCGGCGTCGGAGTGGGGCAGGTCTCCTGACCTGCCAAAGAATCTTTACTGCTTGCGTTCTGGTTGATCAGAGCCCTGTATGCGATCCGCCCGCTCTTTTATCTTTTCGGCTGCCCGACGGCTCTCTTCCTTGATCTCGCGTCCGGCTTGGTCGAGTTTGGGGCCCGCCTTGCGATCTAGCTCCTCCACGCCATGCTTCAACTGCTCGGACGCATGTTCAGCCTCGCGCTTCATTTCGCGGCCTGCTTCACGCGCCTTTTGATTGGCCCGCTCTTGATCGGAGGGTGAACAACTCGACAACAGGAATACAGCGAAAGATGCCAGTAGAGCTCGTTTCATATACTCCCTATCGGATGGACGCGCCCCGATATAAGTAGTTTCCCTAGGTTGGGGCCTTTTCTACCCCATGTCGCCTTTTCTACCCATTGCTCCCAACCCCTGCTGGATCTAGAATGGGCTCTAGCGTGCGCATCCTCTTGCCCTCCAAGCTGGCTGGACTAGTGGTGCTGCTGGCGTTGATCGCACCCGCCAGGGCACAACTGGTGCAACTCCGTCACTGGACCGGACAAGGCGTCTCGCCAGTATACGAAGGTTACGACGTTAACCCCGATGGTTCCTTCAACATGTGGTTCGGCTACATGAATCGGAATTACGAGGAAGAGCTGGACCTTCCAATAGGCGCCGATAACCACTTCGAACCCGGAGGCGATCGCGGGCAGCCGACGCATTTCATGATCAGGCGGCACAAGGACGCGTTTAAGGTCGTCGTTCCTAAGGATTTCGGGGAACAACAACTGGTGTGGATCTTGACGGCGCACGGTCAGACCCAGCAAGTCATCGCGACTCTGAAGCCGGTCTGGATGATCGACCGTTTGCGCACCACGCGTGGCGGAAACAGCGAGCGGGTGGATTCGAACACTCCACCGGTGGTGAATGTCGAGCCATCGTCGCCGGTGGTTGCTAGTTCCAGCGACCTCACATTGACCGTGTCCGCAACCGATGATGGCCTGCCGGTGCGCGCCGGAAAACCGGTCGGGATGACGGCTATGTGGGGCAAGTACCGGGGACCTGGTAACGTTGTGTTCGATCCTGCGAGCGCGAAGGTCCTGGACGGCCGGACAGTCACGACAGCCAGTTTTAGCGAGCCCGGCGAATATGTCCTGCAGGTTGTGGTGGATGACGGCTCGGGCGAGTTAGCCGGAAATTTCGGATATCACTGCTGTTGGACTAACGTAGAAGTGAAGGTGAGTGTCAAGGGAGGCGGCGATGTTAAAGCTCAGCGATAGCGTTGTGATTGGCTCTCTGATGATCCTGTGCGGCGCGCAGGCAGCTGAAAATGGCAAAACAGACGGCGCGCGTCCGGTGACGTTCAGCAAAGACGTGGCGCCCATCTTTCAGAAAAGCTGCCAGTCTTGTCATCACCAAGGGACCTCAGCGCCCATGTCGCTGATGACCTATTCCGAGGCGCGGCCGTGGGCCCGCTCCATCAAAGAGCGCGTGGTACGTCGCGACATGCCACCCTGGCATCTCGACAAAACGGTGGGCATCCGGCACTACAAGAACGACCGCTCGCTGAGCGACGACGAGATCGCGACCATCGCGCGCTGGGTGGACAACGGCGCGCCACAGGGCAATCCATCGGATGCTCCACCGGCGCCGAGCTTCACCTCTGACAAGGAATGGTTTATCGGAACGCCGGATCTGACCGTGACCACGGAACAAGACTTCGTCATGTATCCCAATGGCCCGGACTGGTGGCTGGATCAATTCGGCGAAGTGAAGATGCCGGAAGATCGCTGGATCAAAGCCATGGAGGTCAAGCCTAGCAACCCCAAGATCGTGCACCACGCTGTGATATACGCGATCGAGCCGGATGCGCCGGAAGGGACACCGGAGGCAGGCGTGCAGTTGCACGAATACGCGGTCGGAAAATATGGCGATATTTTCGCCGACAACACTGGCCGGTTACTCAAGAAGGGAACGCGGCTGCGATTCGACATGCATTATTTCGCGGTCGGCTCGGCGCAGCACAACAAGACAACTATTGCTTTTAAGTTTTATCCCAAGGGCGAGGTTCCGAAGTACCAGGTCCGGTCGATCGCCATCCGAAACGTGCCGAATGATGAGCTTGAAATTCCGCCGAATAGCGTGGTTCGCACGGATGGCTACTATCGTCTGACGAAGAATGCACGCATTGATTCGTTTCAGCCACATATGCACATGCGCGGGCGCGGGATGACCGTGGAAGCCATCAATCTCAACAACACCACCACTATCCTGAGCTCCGTGGACCATTTCAATTTCAATTGGCACATCAACTACATCTACGCCGACGATGTCGCACCGCTGTTGCCGGCCGGGACGGTACTGCACATGATCGGCATTCACGACAATACGTCCGCGAACCCCCGCAATCCCGATCCAAATATGTGGGCCGGCTTCGGGGAGCGCAGTGTCGATGACATGGTCCAGGTCTGGCTCGATATTGTGAACCTGGATGACGCCGAATTCAACCGGCTGGTGGCGGAGCGAAACGCAAAGAAAGGACCGCGGCTGGCAGCCAAGCTCGCTCAATGAGAGCTAGCCACAGGCAAGAATGCCTGCGCCACTCGGGGATTCTGCGTAGCTGAGTTTACTGAGTTGTGCCCTAAGCTGGTTAGGATGAGTCGTGGAATCTTCGCGCTACTGTGTGCCGCTGTCGTAATTCCGACGCGGGCGCAAACCGTCGCTGGCTGCCAGATTTTTCCGTCGAACAACGTTTGGAATGCGCGCATAGACACCCTCCCGGTGGACGCAAGATCCGCGGCTTATGTGAACAACATAGGCCCGACCAGCGGTTCCTTTGCCACCTTTGGCTCGGGTCTATGGCAGGGCGCGGTTCTAGGGTTTCCATTCGTTACGGTGCTCGGCGCTCAACCTAAGGTCGGGGTCACGTTCTTATATTCGAGCGAGAGCGATCCAGGGCCTTATCCAATCCCGCCGAACGCCCCCATTGAGGGCGGAAGCAACAGCACCGGCGACCGGCACGTCGAAGTGATCGATCAAACCAACTGCATCCTGTATGAACTTTCTGGAGCATATCCACAGCCGAATGGTTCCTGGACGGCGGTTGCGGGTGCGATTTTCGATTTGAAGGCGAATAACCTCCGGCCAGCGACCTGGACGTCGGCTGATGCGGCCGGCTTGCCGATCTTTCCGGGTTTGGCGCGCTACGACGAAGTTGCGGCCGGCGCGATCCATCACGCGCTTCGGTTTACCGCTCCGCAAACCCAGATGGCATTCGTGTGGCCAGGGCGCCACCAGGCATCGGGTATCACGGATCCCAATTTTCCACCGATGGGCCAGCGCTTCCGGCTGAAGGCGAGCTTTAACATCGCGACTTTCTCATCACAAACGCAGGTGATATTACGTGCGCTGCAACAGTACGGCATGTTTTTGGCCGACAACGGGACGGCGTGGTACCTGGAGGGCCTTCCGGATGATCGCTGGGACAACAATCAACTGCGCGAGCTAGAGCAAGTGCAAGGTTCAAATTTCGAGGCCGTCGACGAGTCGTCGCTCATGCTGGATCCCAACTCAGCGGCTGTAAAAGGAGCAGCGGCGCCGGCAGTTTTGACATTGAGCCGGACATCGCTGAACTTCGGTTATAGCGGGTCGCTTGTTACCAGCCCGCAGACGGTGGCCTTGACGTTCACCGGAGCGAACCCCGTGAGTTGGACGGCATCTTCCGATCAGCCGAACATAACGGTTTCGCCGGCTGCTGGGACTGGCGATGCAGTCTTACAGATAACCGCAAAAGGCGGCATGAGCGGTGCGATAACCGTTTCGGCGGCGGCAGTAAACTCGTCGGCACAGGTTCAGGTGAATGTCGCAAGCGCGGTACCCAGCTATCCCTACGGAAGTTTCGATACGCCGGCCAACGATACAACCGGGATCGCGGGCGCAATTCCAGTAACCGGCTGGGCTCTCGATAGCATTGAAGTAGCGAGCGTTGGCATCTGGCGCGAGCGGATAGGAAACGAGCCGACTGGGTCGAATGGATTGGTCTACGTCGGCGACGCGACATTCGTGGCGGGCGTGCGGCCAGACGTCCAAGCGTTGTATCCCAATGCTCCGCTGAATTACCGGGCCGGTTGGGGCTACATGCTGCTGACCAATTTCCTTCCAAATTCTGGCGGCGCGGGAGGCCCGGGCAATGGAACCTATAATCTGCATGCCATCGCGGTGAATAAATCTGGCGGCACACTGGACTTGGGAAAGCGCACGATTACCGCGGATAATGCGCACGCCTCCAAACCATTCGGCACCATCGACACGCCCGCGCAGGGCGCCACGATATCGGGTACCGCTTACGTGAACTTCGGCTGGGCTTTAACGCAGAGCGGGTACAACATTCCAATCGACGGATCGACAATCACGGTTATGGTGGATGGAGTAGCGGTGGGACATCCCACCTATAACCAATACCGCAGCGACATCGCGACCGTTTTCCCGGGCTTAGCGAACAGCAACGGAGCGGTGGGGTATTTCTACCTCGACACGACCAAACTGACGAACGGAACGCATACCATTAGCTGGGTAGTGTCTGACAACCAGGGCCGCAACGATGGGATCGGCAGCCGTTATTTCACAGTCGAGAACTAGCGGCGCTTATTGCTTCTGGAACACCAGCACGTCAGGCTTATCAACCCGCGGGACGATGGAACTCACCTCCACCGTTAGAGCCTTGGCGTCGTCAGATAGCTTCATCCTGTAGCGGTTGACGTGATCGCCTCGGGTCTCCATCTCCACCAGCGTGAGCCCGTTGTACCAGAAAGACGTTTTTGCCTTTCCTCCTCCAGCGATATTGCAATCCTTTCCATCGGTAGAACACTTCAACTCGACCTTTTTGGCGGTGCCACTTTCGGTCTCGATGATGTGGATGGTATTGTCGCCTTCTTCAATTACCCAAGTCGCGTTCGCGATCTTGGTGTTGGTCTGCTCGCTCTTCGAGGAATCGAATTGCCAGGTACCGGCGAGGTTAGGATGGTCCTGCGCTTTGCCGGAATAGGCGAAAAGCGCTAAGGCCAAAAACGCTGACGACGTTGTCAGGCTGCGCATAGGAATACTCCTTTTCCAAAACGGTGGGCTGTAGCGCATGCTAGCATGAATCGGATAATCCAGGCGCTATGAAGCTGACCGACAAGTTTACGCTCGAACAAGGCCGCGTCTATCTAACCGGCATCCAGGCTTTGGTACGGCTGCCGATCGACCAGATGCGGCGCGATCGCCGGGCCGGGCTCAACACCGGCGGGTTCATTTCGGGCTACGAAGGTTCGCCCTTGGGCGGTTACGATATGGCGCTGGCGCGCGCTGGGAAGCTGCTGTCTGAGCACAATATCCACTTTCGGCCCGCCGTGAATGAGGACCTGGCGGCTACGGCCGTCCTGGGCAGCCAGATTTACGACGTGATCGGGAAGAGCAAAGTGGAGGGCGTGGTCGGGATCTGGTACGGAAAAGGTCCGGGGGTCGATCGAAGCGGCGACATTTTTCGACACGCCAATCTGGCTGGCACTGGGAAGAACTGCGCCGCGTTAGTGCTTTGCGGCGACGATCCGATTTCCAAGAGCTCCACCATCCCGAATCAAAGCGAGTTCAGCCTGTTCAATGTCGGCATCCCGTTCCTTTATCCCGGCAATACTCAGGATGTGATTGATTACGGCTTGCTGGCAATTTCCTTGTCGCGTTTCTCCGGTGCGTGGGTGGGGATGAAGATGGTTACCGATGTGTGCGACGGAGGCGGTACCGTGGATGTCGATCCCGACCGGCCCATAATCCGCTGGCCGGAAGGTTATCAGAAGTACAGTGACGCGCGATTAGTACCGCCGATCACATTGGCGCTGGAGCACGAGGTCAACAACCGGCGTCTCGAAGCCGCACGCCAGTTCGCGCGACTGAACGGCGTGAATCGGCATAACGGAGCCAAAGCTCGCATTGGCGTCCTCAGCACCGGCAAATCGTATTACGACCTCATGCAAGCGCTGCGCGACTTGGGCGTGACCGAGGATGTTCGCATCGGAAAAGTGGGAATGCCCTTCCCGCTAGAGCCCGAGTTCGTGAAGGATTTTGCTAGAGGCCTGGAAACCGTGCTGGTGGTGGAAGAAAAGCGCAGTTTCCTCGAGCTGCAGCTTCGCGAGATCCTCTATGATCTCCCGGGGCATCCGGCTGTCCTGGGCAAGTCGCACTTCGCGGCGACGGGCGAGCTCGATCCGGACAAGATGGCCAAGGTCTTGTGCGAAGTGCTAAGCCTTCCTTCGCGACAAGTAGCTACGCCGGGCGTTGTGATGTCGGCGCCAAAGTCGATCGGATCACGGCCGGCGGCTTTCTGTTCCGGTTGCCCGCATAATCGTTCCACGCTACTGCTCGATGGCCAGATCGCGGGCGGCGGCATCGGGTGCCATACCATGGCGATGCGGCTGAATGACCCGAATCGCAACATTTCGTTCCTGACACAAATGGGCGGCGAGGGCGCGCCGTGGATCGGGATGACGCCTTTCGTCAACCATACGCACATTTTTCAGAACATTGGCGACGGCACGCTGTTTCACTCCGGATATTTGGCGATCGAGGCCTGTGTGGCCGCGAAAGTCAACATCACTTATAAGATCCTCTACAACGGCCACGTCTCCATGACAGGCGGACAGATCGCGGTAGGAGCGCTGCCGATCCCGGATCTGACGCGCAAACTGGCGGCGGAAGGCGTGCGCAAGACCATCGTGTTGGCGGAAGATGTCGAGAAATACGGCGATGCCGCCGATTTGGCGCCGAACGCCGAATTGCGGTCGCGCGAAGAGCTGCCGCGAACTCTGCGCGAGATGGAACAGATCCCCGGCGTAAGCGTGCTCATTTACGACCAGGAGTGCGCGGCCGAAAAGCGGCGCAAGCGGTCGCGCGGGCTATTGGCCGAGCCGGTCATACGGCTGGTGATCAACGAAGAGGTTTGCGAAGGCTGCGGCGATTGCGTGAAGCAATCCAACTGCATGAGCCTGACGCCGGTGATGACGGAGCTCGGACAGAAGATCCGGATTCATCAGTCTTCCTGCAACAAGGATTATTCGTGCGCGCTGGGCGATTGTCCATCATTCGTTTCGGTTCAAATCAAACCGGGAACGGGTCTGAAGAAGAAGACACTCCCGAAGCTTCCTGCGGCTGAAGTTCCGATGCCGCGCCAGATGGCCAAGGCGGGCGAAGGTTACCGCATCATCGGACCCGGAATCGGCGGGACGGGCGTCGTGACCATTAACGCGCTGCTGGCGACGGCGGCGTGGATCGATGGCTTGTGTGTCGCGACCCTGGATCAGACCGGAACCGCACAGAAGGGCGGCGCGGTGGTTTCGCATTTGCTTCTCAGTGAACGGCCCATCGAAGCGCCCGCTAAAGTGAACGCCGCGAATGCGGATTTGATCCTGGGTTTCGATCTGCTGGGGGTCGCGCATCATAGCAACCTGAGCACCGCGCGGGCCGACCACACGGTAGCGGTGGTCAATACAGACGTCGCTCCTACCATCGATACCATTCGTAATCGCTCGCCGTTTGGCGGTCCCGAGAAGATGGTGGATCTGGTCAATTCGGTCACCAATCGAGGACGCAATATTTTTGTGGACGGCAACCGGCTCGCGGAGGCGCTCTTCGGCAGCCACATGGCGGTGAATATCTTCCTGACTGGTGTGGCGTACCAGGGCGGATTGATCCCGATTTCGCTCGAAGCGATGGAAAAGGCTATCGAGCTCAACGGCGTGGATATCGAACGAAACATGCAGGCGTTTTCCTGGGGCCGCAAGTATTACGAGGATGCGGCCTGGGTGGAAAGCTTCCTGGCGTCGGAGACAAGAGTCAAGCCATCGATAGATCGCGTCGCCGAATTGCGGGAGTATCAGAACGCGGCCTATGCGCAATCTTATGTCGATTTTCTACAGAAGATTGGCGAACCGTCTCTGCGCGAGGTCGTCGCGAAGTATCTATACAAGTTGATGGCCTACAAAGACGAGTACGAAGTCGCGCGCTTGCTGACAAAACCGGAGTTCGAGAGCCAGGCGCTGGAGATGTGGGCCGCGCCGGAATCGATCTCATACAATCTGCATCCGCCGCTGCTGCGTAGTTTCGGAATCCACAAAAAGCTGAAGCTGGGTTCCTGGTTTCGCACTCCCCTGCTGGTATTGAAGCGCTTCAAGGGGCTGCGCGGGACGGCGCTTGATATTTTCGGCTACGCGGCCCATCGGCGGCTGGAGCGGTCCATGATCCAGTGGTACCGCGAACTGATGGAGCGGGTAATCGAAAATCTGACGCCGGACAATCTGCCGCTGGCGCTGGAGATCGCTGCCTTGCCCGATCAGATTCGCGGGTATGAGAAAATCAAAGAACAGAATATCGCGAAGGTGAAGCAGGCAGCCTCCGAAAAGCTGGAAACTCTCAAGGCCAGTCTGCACGCCGGAGTAAACGCGGTACGCTGAGGGCCCGCGCCAAGATTCTCCAACCATCCTCCGTGCCCCTAAGGCTTAACGCTTAGCGGGACGATCTTAGTATTGTTGGATTTCGCCATTTTGGCATAGAGCAAGGAATCATTATGTTCTTTTTAAAACGCAACGCGATTCTTATAATTGCGTCCGCAGTGGCGCCGGCCATTTTCGCGCAAAGCGCAGCTAGCCAAAGCGCAGCCGGCCAAAGCCCAACCAGCCGGTACGCACTCATTTTGGAAGATCCTCCTGTAACAGCGAGATTTGCGACGCGCGAGGCGGCCGAATCAACCGATGGCAGAAACTACCGGCAACAGATCGAAGCCAGGCAGCGGAGCCTTCGCGATGTACTGGCGTCGCGACACATTGCGGTAACCGGCTCCGTGACGATCCTCACTAATGCCATCTTCGTGGCCGCGCCGAAGGAACGTGTGGCTGAGCTGAATAGCCTTCCAGGTGTGAAAGGCGTGGTGCCACTGCGCCGTCATCATCTCGATCTAAACCGGGCGAATGTGTTGCTCAATGCCCCAGCCGCGTGGAACTCGCTAGGGGGAAGTCAGAACGCGGGCGCTGGCATGAAGATCGCCATTATCGATACGGGGATCGATCAAACCCATCCCGCGTTCCAGGACAGTTCACTTGCCATGCCGGCGGGCTATCCGATTTGCAATGTGTCCAACTGCGCGTCATACACCAACAACAAAGTTATTGTGGCGCGCAGCTACGTTCAGCAATTGGCAGCCGGGAGCGATCCCAATAACCCAGCCGCCGACTCGCGCCCCGACGATTATTCTCCGCGGGATCGTTCCGGCCATGGCACGGCAACGGCTTCCTGCGCCGCAGCGGCGTCAAACACCGGGCCAGCGGGTTTGACATTTAACGGCATGGCTCCCAAGGCGTATCTAGGAAACTACAAAATTTTCGGATCGCCCACGGTGAATGACGGCGCCACCGACGATGTGATCCTCATGGCCTTGGAAGACGCACTGAACGATCACATGGACATAGCGTCATTATCGCTGGGCAGTCCGGCGTTCACCGGCCCGCTGGATACGGGCGCCGCTTGTGGCAATGCGACTGGAGTGCCGTGCGATCTGCTTCCACCCGCGGTCGAGAGCGCGGTTCAAGCCGGGATGGTAGTCGTGATGGCGGCCGGAAACGAAGGCGATACCGGCTTTTTGACGCCCACTCTGAGCACGATTTCGAGCCCCGGTGACGCACCCTCGGGAATCGCCGTCGGCGCCACGACAAATTCTCATTTCTTGACGGAAGGCGTGGAGGTGCCGGGATCGGGCGTTCCGTCGAATCTACAGAAACTGGCAGGCACGTTCGGAAACGGAAACATTCCAATTGGCGCGGTCGCCGCTCCGCTGGTGGACGTCACGGCGCTAGGCGACAACGGCTTGGCTTGTAGCGGATTGCCCGCCGGTTCATTGACTGGTGCGTTTGTTTTGATAGAACGCGGCACTTGCGACTTTTCCGTGAAAGCAGCCAACGCTCAGAATGCTGGGGCCAGCGGCGTGATTTTCTACATGGCGGATCAGACGGCTTTGGTTTCGCCCGATGTCGGCACGGCATCGCTCACCGCCATCATGATTTCCAATAACGACGGCGTGGCGCTCAAGTCCTTCATCGATTCGAATCCGGGCCAGACCGTCTATATCGATGGAGCGGCCTTCGAGCAGACATCGACCGCTTTCGATCAACTAACTAGCTTCTCTTCGCTTGGCCCCTCGACCGGTCTCAATGCTCTCAAGCCCGATCTGGTCGCGGTCGGACAGGACATATACATGGCCGCTGAGAACTATGACCCCCTCGGAGCTGTGTACAGCGCGAATCGATATTCCGCGGCGGCGGGAACCAGTTTTTCGACGCCCTTGGTATCCGGCGCTGCCGCGCTGGTGAAGCAGGCTCATCCGAGCTTCACTCCGGCGCAGATCAAATCCGTACTAGTAAACACCGGCTCGCAGGTGGTCACCAGCGACGATTCGGGTGACACGGTAAGTATTCCGGCGGTGGGCGGCGGGAAACTGGATGCCGGTACGGCGCTTCAGACCACCATCACGGCAAATCCGGCATCCATTTCGTTTGGAGTGGTAACGTCATTGCCAACCAGCCAATCGATCCAGATTACGAACCCTGGAACGAGTCCGGTGAATTTATCGCTGGCGGTGGCGCCGATCAGTTCGGCAACGGGCGCCAGTTTGGCGCTCAATAAGCAGACCCTGACTCTAGCGGCCGGCGCTTCGAGCAGTGTGAGCCTGACCATCAGCGGGACCGCGCCTAAGCCGGGATCTTATTATGGTGCGATCACAGTTCAGGGCGCCGGGCCGGCTTTGCGGATTCCTTATTTATTTCTAGCGGGCAGCGGCGTGGCCAACAATCTTATTCCACTCAGCGGCGATGGCTTTGACGGCACTGTTGGCCAACAAATTCCGGATGGAGTGATTGCCATTAAGCTGATCGATTCGGCGGGAGTGCCGGTAGCGGGCGTTCCGGTAAGCTTCACCGCCAATAGCGGCGGGGCCATACAAACGGCCGATTCTCAAACCAATGCTTATGGTATTGCTCAAGCCGTCCCGATCCTAGGAGCGCAGCCCGGCAGCTACGACTTCAACGCCAGCGTAACCGGCTCCACCTCCGGCGGCCTTTCGTGGGACTTCACGGGTTCCGCTCGAACCGTACCCACCATTGCCGCGAATGGCATTCTCAATGGGGCTAGTTTTGAAATGGGCAGAGCGGTGGCGCCCGGTTCCTATGTGTCGATCTTTGGAAGTAATCTAAGCGATTTCACGGATTTTGCCAAGACGATAGTACTTCCGCTGGCAATCGATTACGCAATGGTAAGCTTCGATGCGGCTAATATCAGCGTGCCCGGACACCTCATCTATGTCTCTCCGGGGCAGGTGAATCTCCAGGTACCGTGGGAATTGCAGGGTCAGGGCTCCGCCCAGGTAAAAGTGACGATCGATTTCTCTTACGGAAACGTCGTGACGCTGCATCTTTCTAACTACTCGCCGGCGTTCTTCGAAATCGGTGGCGGGAATGTTGCGGCCCTGGATTCCGGCAACCAAGTGATTGGCACGGGTAACCCGGCCAAGCAAGGGCAGACGGTCCAGCTTTACCTAAATGGTCTGGGCCCTGTAAACAACCAACCTGCTAGCGGCGATCCGGCTCCATCGTCCCCATTGGCGACCTGCATGTCCGCGCCAACGGTAACCATCGGTGGAAAAACAGCCACAAGCTCGTTCTGCGGTTTGGCGCCGGGATTCCCGGGACTTTATCAGATCAACGCGACCGTTCCCACCGGCCTCACGCCGGGTTCTCAGCCGATCACTGTCTCGATAGGGGGACAGACCTCGCAGGCCGCCGCAAGTCTTGTTGTGCAGTAGTCGTCGGCGCTGCCTGCGTACTGAACCCGATTACGAATGCATCCGGATCACCGGGGTTGGTGCCCTTTGCCGGTCCACCGAACGGATCAAAGATCGGGCCGCTGGTGTACCCAGTTAGATAAATAAGGTTGTTAGTCGCATCGTAATCGATTCCGTAGGCGATTTGCAGGCCGTCGGTTCCAAGATAAGTAAAGAATTTAATCCCTGTGGGTCCGGGAGTGGAAGGATTGAACTCCATGGCAAAAGCGTCCTGAGTGTTGTCATAAGCGGACTGCAGGGCATTGGCGGTTACAGGCAATCCGGGGGACTCGGTAAAGCCGGCCATATACAGGTTCCCGTTCGGGTCCATCTTGAGATCGAACGGTACGTCGGCGTTGCTTCCGCCGAAGTAAGTCGAATAAACCAACTGCCCCGAACCCGAATTTGCCGGATTCAAAATGGTTGCGAACGCATCGGTATTCCCACCATAGTGCGTTTGCAAAGCGTTGCTGGTGACGGGGAAGTTTTGCGATAGGGTATAACCACTTACGATTACCCGGCCCTGAGCATCGAGGATAATGTTGCGGGCTTCCTCGAGATCGTTGCCGCCGAGAAATGTGCCGTACTGCAGAAAGCTACCTCCTTGCGTGGTATTGATCTGGGCGACGAAAGCGTCACCACCGGAGCTGTAGTTAGGGTTAAAGCTGGAGCCAGCGACCGGGAAATTGTACGAGTACGTGCCCCCTACAATCCAAATCGTCCCGTCGGATGCGGCCGCAATCCCGCGTCCGGTATCCCATCCGGTGCCGCCCAGGTAAGTGGAGAAGAATAGGGAGCCAGAGCCGGATTGTCCCGGATCGATGCCGGATACAAACGCATCCTGGCTGCCGGCCGCTGCCTGGAAGCCATTCACGATCGGGAAATCAGTAGACTGTGTCCCGCCCGTCACCCATATTCTTCCTTGAGAGTCAATGGTTATCGCATTGGCAGTGTCGTTGCCGCTGCCGCCCAAATACGTGGAGTAAAGCGGGACCTCGAACGTATCGAGTTTCATGACGAATGTATCGGTGGTACCGGCGTTCGTAACGTTTAAGAGCGTTTGGGCCGCGTTCACCGTTGGAAAATTGGTGGATGCGGTGGTGCCGGTGAGATAGACATAGCCTTTTGAATCGACGGCCATGCCTCCCAGTGAGTCATTCCCGCTGCCGCCGATAAAAGTGGCATAGAGGATCTGAGAAGCCGGAGCGGCTGTAGGATCGATGATGGCTATAAAAAGATCCTCCGCGCCTTGGGGAAGCGTTCCAGCCGCGGGGCCGGCGGTCGGGAAATCGCTCGAATAGGTGGTCCCCGCAATATACAGATGTCCGCGGGCGTCGTGGCCGATGGCATACCCGATGTCCTGCGAAGACCCGGCAAAGTATTGCTCCAAGGTAACCACGGGATCGATCACCAGTTGGCGCTCACGGTCATAACGGCCAAGAGCGAACCCATAAGATCCATCGCTATTCTTCCGGAATCGGCTGGTGATGGGGATCCTCGCTCCACTGGGGGAGATCTGGTAGGCAACCGGACGTCTCAGGAGAAACGCGGCATTCAGGTTGCCATCACCATCGAGGCTGGGATGGCTACCGTGAAAGGCGAGCCGGATTTGCCGCGGGTCGGCCCCAGGTTTGATCAAGAGGTCATATTCCAACTGGCCCGCGTTGCCGTAGTAAACCAGGTCGACGCCGGGATAAAGCCCACGGGCTTGGAGCCGGCCATAGTTGGGAACCCCGTGCCGCCATTTAGAAGGATCGTTGCCGAAGAAAATGCCGGTTGTCGAACGCAGCCTCTCGAGCCCTTCCAAACGGGCGTGGCGATTGGCGCCCGCGAATTCAAAGCGCAAAGTCTGGCCGCCAGCCTGAACCTTCGCACTACTGCCCTCGAAGACGAAGTGCGAGCGGGTGCCGCGGGCGATAAATTCATGCGAGTCAGCTCCTGGTCCGGGCTCGAATCGTAGAGGAGAAGTCGCCAAGATACGAGCGGCGTCGGGAGTGGCGGCGAAGAGCGCGCTGCAGGCAAGGGACGCAAGAGGAAGTAAAAAGCTTGTTTTCATTTTGAAAGCGAATGCTGGTTAGGACGTGCCAACTGTCACCCAGGTTAACGGAAAATGCAGGCGACGATTGCTAGAAACTGCTGACATTACAAAACTTCACAAACTTCGACGGTAACACAGTCGGGTTTCCGGTAACTGTAGAGTGGTCGAGGGCGTCTGCCCAAACAAGATGCAGAGAAAAGCTGTTCGACACCTCACTATTCTTGCTGCAGGGGCGATGGCGCTCTTCGCGGCCGACGCTTGGAAAACGAAGGACTCCAAGGAGTGGACCAGCGAGGAAGTGACCAAGGTGCTCACCGACTCGCCTTGGGCGAAGGACCAGACGGTCGCTCCGGAGGGCGCGGGGCAACAGCAACAGCGTGGAGGCCGCCGGGGCGGTATGGGAGGCGGCGGAATCGGATTTCCGGGCGGCGGCGGTGGGTATCCCGGTGGTGGCGGCGGCTACCCCGGCGGTGGTGGTGGTTATCCCGGCGGTGGAGGTGGCTACCCAGGTGGCGGCGGTGGTTATCCAGGAGGCGGTGGAGGATACCCAAACGGCGGTGGTGGAGGATATCCGAATGGCGGCGGCCGGGCGTCTTCTATGAACCTCACCATCCGATGGCAGAGCGCTGAGCCGATCCAGGAGGCGCTGGTTCGCCAGCGAAGCTTGACCGCGGATGAGTCGAAGGCGCTCGCGGATGCCAGCCAGAAGGATTACATTATCACCGTGGTCGGATTTCGGACGCCCAGCCGGCGCGGCCGGAACGGTGACATTGATTCACCGGATTCGAACGATCAGGATCGCGATCGCGATACCAAAATCAGCAACGACGCACTGCGGACTCGATTTCTGGACGCCGCTCGACTCGTTCCCAAGGGGAAGAGCCCGATCTATGCAGAGGATGTCCAGTTTGAGGGGCCGAACGGGGCCAGTGAGATACGATTCTTGTTCCCCAGGAGTAAGGAGATCTCAGCCGACGACAAAGAGGTCGTCTTTGGCTTTGAGTCGCAAGGAATCAAGTTTGAGCACAAGTTTCGCCTGAGCGATATGAACTACAAAGGTAAGCTGGCACTGTAAACCGCGTCCTCTCGCCCTACTGCGTCTGTCTTACAATCGAGTCATATGCTACTGGTGCGAACCGTCGGCCTCGCGTTGATGCTCGCTGCGGCCGCGGCAGCGCAGAGACAGCCTTTCGATGTACAAGCGTTGCTGAAGATCCAAAGAATCGGTGAGCCGCAACTTTCGCCCGATGGAAAGACGGTCGCGTTCACGGTCCAAAGCGTGGAGCTGGAGCAAAACACCAAGCCAAGACAAGTCTATGTGGTACCTACCGCGGGCGGTCCGCCTAAACAGTTGACCACTGAGGGTACGGACAATGAGCGGCCCCGCTGGTCACCTGATTCCAAGCGCATCGCATTTATTTCCAATCGCGGCGGTTCCTCGCAAGTCTGGGTCATGAACGCGGATGGTTCGCTACCGAGGCAAGTGACCAATCTGTCCACGGAAGCCGGCGGCGTGGTGTGGTCACCGGACGGGAACAAGTTCGTCTTTACCAGCGACGTTTATCCGGATTGTCCGGACGACAATTGCGCGAAGAGCCGGCTGGAAGCCGAGAAAAACAACAAGGTCAAGGCGCGCAGCTACACAACTCTGCTATATCGCCACTGGACGGAGTGGCGAGGCAAGCGCCGCTCGCACCTGTTGGTGGTGAACGTCGATGGCACCGGATCGAAAGACTTGACGCCCGGAGATCGGGATGTTCCGCCGTTCTCGCTGGGCGGTCCGGATGACTATGCGATCTCGCCGGATTCAAAGGAAGTCTGTTACGCGATGAACGCCGATCCAGTCCCCGCAACCAGCACGAATACCGACCTGTTTGTGGTTTCCATCGATGGCGGTGAATCGAAGAAGATCACGCTGAATCCCGGGGCTGACGAGAGTCCGCAGTATTCTCCGGACGGCAAATGGCTAGCTTATCGGAGCCAACAGCGCCCAGGCTACGAAAGCGACCGCTGGCGGCTGATCGTGCTGGAGCGAGCGACAGGTAAAGTGAACGCGGTGACGGACACGCTGGATCGGCCGGTACAAAGTTTTTCATGGTTCCCGGACTCAAGTGCTCTGTTCTTCACAGCGGTGGATCGCGGCCGGCAGAGCATCGAGATGATCCCGGTGGCTGGTGGGGCGAGCCGGGTGATCGTGAGTGGCGCGAGCACCCTGGACGACATGCAGTTGACCTCCGACGGAAAGACCATGATCTACACCGGAGAAAGCGGCTCGGCGCCCAGCGAGATTTTCCGTGCCGCGTCGACAGGCGGAGCACCGGTCGCTCTGACTCACCTGAACGACGCCCTGCTGGCGCAGTACGATCTGACGCCGCTGGACGAGTTCTGGGTGGAAAGCTCCGACAAGGCACGCGTTCAGAGCTTCGTAGTCAAACCACCACACTTTCAGGCGAATCAAAAATATCCCGTTCTGTTCTTGATTCACGGCGGTCCGGAAGGCGACTGGGGCGAAAGCTGGACGTATCGTTGGAACGCTCAGGTTTTCGCTGCGAGTGGATATTTGATCGTCATGCCAAATCCAAGAGGATCTTATGGATACGGGCAGAAATTCACGGAGGACATTAAGGACGATTGGGGAGGGAAAGTTTACGACGACATCATGGCGGTGGTAGATCACGTAGCGGCTTTGCCGTATGCCGATCCAGACCGATTGGCTGCGGCCGGCGGTTCCTTCGGCGGCTACATGATCGACTGGATGCTGGGCCATACGCAACGCTTCAAGGCGTTCGTCTCCCATGATGGCGTGTTCGATCTGCGCAGTATGTTTGGTGGTACCGAAGAGTTGTGGTTCCCGCTTTGGGAGTTCAACGGGACGCCTTGGGACAATCCGGAGACATACGCTAAATGGTCGCCCAGCTACTTCGTGAAGGATTTCCACACGCCGACTTTGGTGATCCATGGCGAGCAGGATTTTCGCGTGCCATTTTCGCAGGGTTTGCAGCTCTTCACCGCGCTGCAACTCCAAAAGGTGCCATCCAAGCTGCTGGAGTTTCCCGACGAGGGTCACTGGGTTTTGAAGCCGCAGAACAGCCTGCTTTGGTACAACTCGTTTCTGGATTGGATCGGGGAATGGACCAAGAAGGGGACGCCGGGAGCGGCCGGCGCGGCCCGGTAGACCACCTATCAATGAAACGAGCAACGATCCTGGAGCTGCATCTTCGAACCAGCGCTATCGTACGCGCAATCGCGGAGGGCGAGTCCTATGTCATCGAAAAACTGGGTGTGCCGGTGGCCGAGCTTAAACCATTCGAACGGCGCCCATCCTCTCGGAAGTTGCCCAACAGAGAAAGGCTCATTTCAAAGATGCCCCGAGTAAAAGACAGCGGCCGGGTCGTCGAAGAAGATCGTTCGTCGCATCGCGCTTAAGCGAAGTGAAAGCGTTGTAAAGCGAACTCTTTCTGGAGGATGTGCAAAACGGCGCTGTTGCCCCGTTTTGCGGGATTAACTAAGATCTGGTCCAACGACCCGGCAGCTCCTCAAAGCAGCACCAAGCTTTGGGTTGCTGGGAAGATCGGTCTGAGTTTGCACGGCAGAAGTGCTGCCGGCCCCAAACGGAGCTTGCTACATTAGCTGCGATGCCCCAACCTCGATTGCTGGAAACGGCTCGGCTGTTCTTCCGCGTCGGCGCGACCGCTTTCGGCGGAGGCGACCCGACCATCGCGATTCTGCAGCGCGAATTTTATCGGCGTGACTGGCTAAATCCGGACCAATTTGCGATTGCCTTCGGGCTGGCGCGACTGACGCCAGGAACCAACGTGCTGGCATTCTGCGCCGCAGCCGGCTGGTATCTGATGGGCGTGTTGGGCGCGATCACAGCCGTGCTGGGCGTCACCATTCCGTCGTCAGTTCTGGTGATCTGGTTGACCCGCGCCTGGGAATTAGGCGTGAACCATCCCGCGGCGCGAGCTGTATTCGGCGCCATGATCGCGGCAGCCGTAGGAACAATGATCGGGGCGGCGGCGGTTCTAGTCGTGCGGCAGTGTTCCAAGCGAAACTGGCTGCCGCCGGTATTGATCGCCTCAGGAGCGTTCGTTCTGTTTCGAGTGGCTGGTTTGTCGCCCCTGCAGATCATCGGAGTCGCCGCAGTCACGGGATTCTTCTGGGTGCGGCCGTGAACGTTATTGTCCTCTACCTCCTACTGCTCAAGGCAACGCTGACTTCGTTCAGCGGCCTAGCCTCGCTGCCCATGATCCGAAGCGATTTCGTGGTCCATTATCACCTACTCACGGATCGGCAATTGAATACCGCGGTCGCAGCAGGACGTCTGGGTCCGGGACCATTAGGCATCTACGTAGTGAGCGTGGGCTACCTGGTGGCGGGGATTCCTGGCGCTTGCGCGGGCTGGCTGGCGATGATCACGCCAGCGTTCCTGATCATTCCAATGCTGCGTTTCCTTGGCAAGCGCGCTGAGCATCGCCGCATAAGATCAATCGCGCGCACAGTATTGCTCGCTGGTGCGGGACTTATGGCGGGAGCAGCCGCCCCGCTGGCTCGTGATGCAATTACCGGGCCCCTGACACTGGCGATCGTAGTGGCAAGCTTGGTAGTAATTGTCCTGACTCGCGTCGACACGCTGTGGATTATGCTGGGCGCGGCTATCGCCGGGTTCTTATCATTCCAACTTTGATATACTCAGCCCAGAACCCCGATTTTTCCTATGTCAGATCACCGCTTAGGGGATATTATCGACGATCACTGCATAAAGTGCCGCAGGATCACGAACCATGCCATCGTTTCTCTGGTCAATGGAGAGCCAGCGAAGGTCCGCTGCCGGACGTGCTACCACGATCATGATTATCGGCACGAGCAGGCTCCACCTTCCAAGAAGGACCTGAAAAAGCAAGAGCTCTTCAACGAAGTATTGTCATCGGTGAATTCCGGTCCCGCTATTGTTGCCGAAGAGGCGGCGCCCGAACCAGCGCCTGTGCCAGAGAAGAAAACCAAGGCACGCACGAAAAAGGTGTGAGCACGGCTTGGGACGCGGAGCAATACGAAGGCAAGCATTCCTTCGTTTGGCGCTTAGGCGCGGGCGTGGTTGAACTGTTAGCGGCAAAATCCGGAGAGCGCATTCTCGACATCGGTTGCGGTACAGGACAACTCACGGCAGAGATCGCTAAACAAGGCGCGCAGGTCGTGGGGCTGGATAACTCCGCTAACATGATCGGGCAGGCGCGGCAAAATTATCCAGGGCTCTCTTTCGTACTAGGGGATGCCACCAGCTTCCACTTCGAAGAACCCTTCGATGCAGTTTTTTCTAACGCGGCGCTGCACTGGGTCAAGCAGGCCGACGCGGCGGCGGAGTCAATTGGGCGGGCGTTAAAGCCCGGCGGACGGTTTGTAGCGGAGTTCGGGGGCCAGGGTAACACCCGTTCCGTTCTGAAGGCACTGCACGCGGCTCTGGGGAAAGACTCCGATGCGCGGTGTCCGTGGTATTACCCCAGCGTCGGCGAGTATGCGTCGCTGCTGGACCGGCACGGATTGCAAGTACGTCACGCCGAGCTGTTCGACCGGCCGACGCCATTGGAGGGCGAGAACGGAATGGAAGACTGGCTGCGGATGTTCTGCGGCAGTTTTTTCAAAGGTATGCCACCAGATGCCGTCGTGGCTAAGATGCGGGAAGTGGTGGGGCTTCTGCGACCGGTGCAGTATCGCAATGGGGTGTGGACCGTGGACTACCGGCGCTTGCGAGTCCTGGCTCTCAAGGCCTAGCCCTTTCGCCATTCGGCGGCATCACGACTTGCGCAATTCGTCCTTTAGATCGTTGAGCAACTGGTCACGGTCACCGGTGGTGAGATCCCGCTCCAGCCGCCGCAAAGCTATTCCAACAATGTCCCGGTGATGGAGCTTGGCTCCCACGCCCTCGGCATCGCTCAACCGCAGCCAGAGGTCATGCAGCCGATCGACATCTTCAGGCCACAGGCGCGGCGGATGCGGTCCAAGATTTACGTAGATGGAGGGACGATCCGAACTGATGACCTCCAACGAAAATGCGTGGCGCGGCTCAGGCAGGCTCTCCCAAGCCAGACCAATACGGCGGGCTAGTTCCTCGGATGGCATTCGTGGCGAAACCCCGGTGACCAGCCGCGATGCCTTGAGTTTCGCAGCCGACTGCACCATCGCGTCGAATGGGTTCACTGCCGGAACTTCCAGGAGTTCCACAGGCTTGCCTTCTTTTTCCGCGATCTCGACCACGTGGCTGAACAGTTCTCTTTCGTAGTCGCTAAACATCTGCTCGTCTGAGAGATCATATTCGCCCGCCCCGGTTGAGATGGTTCGAACCGTCATGACCACAATGTCGTGCCGCCGTAGATTTGTTTTTTGGAGAACCTTTCGCAGGTGCTCCATATTGTGGTAATCCCGCACGGCTACCAGCACACATCCCGGGCGCGCGTGTAACGTTCCGGCGCCGACTTGAGGTTGATGGTCGAGGTTAAATTCCTCGAGCGGCTTCTTCTCCAGATGCTGCAGACGTCTTTTCCGCTCGTTGACACGCTCGGAGATAGTGAAGACGAAGAAGAGCACTAACGTGAAGGACACGCCATAGATAGTCGCGATCTGTTTGGTGAACAAGTTGGCGATGGCCACGAAGCCGAGGATCAAGGTAGTGACCCCCAGTCCTATGGGAATCTCCACTCCGCCGATACGCAGGTTGAGGGGAAATTTATATTCCTGATCGTGACGCTGGTAGCGCAGCGCCAATACTCCCAGCGACTTCAAGAAGAAGCTCCATACCACGCCGAAGGCGTAAGCCTCGCCGAGCAGATACATGTCGCCGCGGCTCAAAATGATGGTGGCGAGTTGTAGCAGCGTGATCAGATTAATAATTCGGTAGGTGGTCCCGAATCGTTTCTGGGGTTTGCGAAACCAATCCAGGAGAACGCCGTCTTCAGCGACACGGTTCAGGACGCCATTCGCGCCGATCATGGACGTATTGACAGCGCCGGACAGAATCAGAATGCCCACGATCACAACGAAAATGTGGAACGCCAGCCTCAAAAGCTCAGGCCCTGCCAATCGCATCGCCAGACCGCCGAGGAGGTTGTCGGCGTACATATTGCGGATGTCCTCCGGACTGATGAGTATGCCGGCAAACACCGTGATCACACCGGTACAAACGACTGCGTACCAGCAGACGATGTTCGCGGTGATGCGAAGATTCTTCATCTTGGGATAAGCGATCTCGCGGTAGACCTGCGCAAGAGTTTCGAATCCACTCATGGAAAGCAACGAGTGCCCGAACGCGATCATCATCGCGATTATCGGAATGGAAGGCCATCTGGTTCCCTTCAACCATCCCAGGGCTTCAGGACTGAACTGCAGATTGCGGGGTAGCGGCGCGGGCGGCATGTACACGTGGTCACGCAACAAAATCGTCAAAGGACACCAGATCACGAGCGCGACCACCATAATGGTCGTGATCTGCATAATCCTCAGCGCCTTGCCGCTCGATTCGTGAATTCCCTTGATGTTGAGCCACCAGAAGTACACGGTCACGAGAACGGCGAAGAACGCTGCGAAATGATTCACGTTGAATGGGAACGATTGGCCGAGCATTCTGGCGATTTCGTCGAGAAGGTGCCCCAGATACTGGCCGGCGCTGACGACGCTGATGGGTCCGGTGAGGATATAGTCGAAAACCAAAGCCGACACAGACATCCGCGCCATGAAGGGCCCCATGCTGTCCTTCACTACGATGTACACGCCGCCGCGCACGAACATGCTGCAGCTTTCCATGTACACGGATCGCACGGCGAAGCTAAACAGCATCACGCCCAGTACGAACCATGGCGCCGCGGGTCCAATGGCAATCTCCGCAATGCCGCCGGCATAGAAGGCGGACGAAGCCAAGTCGGAAAGGACGATGGATGCGCCGCGCCAGAAGCTGATGAAAGACAGAGCTACGGTGGTCGCCACCACGACTTTAGCGGTGGTCGTGGTAGGTTTGCTAACTTCGGTTGACATCTACCAGGCTATTTCCATTCTACTCGGAGACGCTTCCGTTACGCGCTTGTGACACAAGTTATATCCTACGATGATCACATGGGGCTCAGCACGGCGGTTCAAATTGCCGGAGAACTTCGAGGGCGCGGGTTCCAGGCCTGGCTGGTGGGCGGGTGCGTACGCGATCTGGTTCTAAAGCGCGAGCCGGCGGACTACGATATCGCCACCGACGCGCAGCCGAGGCAGCTAATCGAGATTTTTCCGAAGGCCAAATTGGTGGGCGCACAATTCGGCGTGGTGCTGGTGGATGGCGTGGAAGTTGCCACGTTTCGCAGCGATCATTCGTACGTGGACGGCCGGCACCCGGTGGAAGTCAGATTTGAGAGTGATGCGAAACAGGACGTGCTGCGGCGCGATTTCACGATCAATGCCTTGTTGCTGGATCCTGCGCTGGTACGATCCTCAGCAGAGCTGACCTCTCACGTTGTGGATTACGTCGGTGGCCTCAGTGATTTGAGCAATCGTATCATTCGAGCGATCGGCGATCCGGAGCAACGATTTGAGGAAGATCATCTGCGCATGCTGCGTGCCGTTCGTTTCGCGGCGCGCTTCGGATTTGAAATCGAACCGGCGACCATGGGCGCGATCCAAAAGCTGCACGCTCGGATAACGCGCGTCTCGCCGGAGCGCATCCGCGCTGAACTGGTTCGAATCCTCACCGAAGGGGCTGCAAGGCGCGGCCTCGAACTGCTGGATGCTTCCGGATTACTCAACGATATCCTGCCTGAAGTCGCCGCCATGAAGGGCGTGGCGCAGCCGCCGGAGTTTCATCCGGAGGGCGACGTGTGGACACACACCCTGATGATGTTGGAAGGTCTTCAATCACCCACGGCGACGCTGGCCCTGGGCGTCCTCTTACATGACGTAGGAAAGCCGGGGACGTTCAGGATCGCCGAGCGCATTCGCTTCGATGGCCATGTGGAGTTGGGCCAGAAGATCGCCCGCGACATCCTGACGCGGCTGCGGTTCTCAAACGCGGAGATAGAACAAGTGATTGCGCTGGTGGCCAATCACATGCGCTTCAGTCACGTCCACGAGATGCGCGAGAGCAAGCTGAAACGCATGCTGCGCATGGATCGCTTCGACGAGCACCTGGAACTGCACCGGCTGGACTGTTCGGCCAGCCATGGGAATCTTGAAAATTACCACTTCGCAAAATCCAAGCTCGAGCAGTTACCGCCGGAGGAATTGCGCCCGGCTCGGCTGTTGACGGGCCGCGATTTGATTGAGGCGGGGTACCCGCCAGGTCCGGATTTCACGCGCATGCTGGAAATGGCGGAGGATGCGCAGTTGGAGGCTCGAATACACAGCACAGCGGAAGCGCTGGAGCTGGTGAAGTCGGCGTTCGGGAAGCCGAATAAAGTAACCTGAAGGTATGGGAACGGCCGCCACTTTGATACCCGTGGAAGAGTACCTCCGCACCAACTATGAACCAGATCGCGAATACGTTGATGGCGAGGTTGTGGAGAGGAACTTGGGCGAGAAGACACATAGTGCAATTCAAGGCAATCTCATTTACTACTTTCGCTTGCGTCGCGACGAGTGGGGAATTCGGGCCTATCCCGAGCAGCGGCTGCAGGTCAGCCGGACGCGCTTCAGAATTCCCGACGTCACAGTGGTAAAGCTGTCCCAAGAACAAGGAGAGATCTTTACCAACCCACCACATCTCTGCATTGAGATCCTCTCCAAAGACGACACGATGCAGTACATGCAGCAAAAAATCGACGACTATCTGAGCTTTGGCGTCCGGTACGTGTGGATCATCAACCCGCGAAATCGAAAAGGATATGTTGTCACGTCAGAGGGCATGTTTGAGGCCAAGTCTGGCATCCTCGAAACGAAAGATCCGGCGATTAGCGTGCCTCTGACTGCTCTGTTCGAGGAGTAACCTGAAACTATGGGAACTGCTGGCACGCTTATACTGGTGGAAGAGTACCTCCGCACCAACTATGACCCAGTTCGCGAATACGTTGATGGCGAGGTTGTGGAGAAGAACTTGGGAGAGAAGACACATAGCAGAATCCAGCGGAAGCTCCTTGTTTATTTTGCTGCATCGAGATCCTCTCCAAAAACGACACCATGCAATACATGCAGCAAGAAGATCGACGACTATCTGAGCTTCGGCGTCCCGTGCGTTTGGATCATCAACCCGCAGAATCGAAAAGGATATGTGGTCACTTCAGAGGGCATGTTTGAGGCGAAGAGCGGCATCCTCGAAACTAAAGATCCCGCGATCAGTGTGCCTCTGACAGTATTGTTCGAGTAGTTACTCAGGTAGCCAAATCACACTTCCTCCACAGACCTTGTTACACTTTCACCGTGCCGGCTCACGCAACTAAGCAGGCCTATTCGCGCGAGGAGGTACGCCGGCTGCTCGACGTTTCTGAGCGCCAGCTCCGAAGCTGGGAGAAGCAGAAATTCGTTTCGGCCAGCGGATCTTTCAACTTCTCCGATATGCTCGCGCTGCGCACCCTCATCGGGTTGCGCGAGAACAAGATTCCGGCAACGCAGATCCGAAAAGCTTTAGATGCGTTGCGCGCCAGACTAAGGGACGTGCACGACCCGCTCACTGAGCTGAAGATCTACTCACGAGGAAAAAAGATCCAGGTGCAATTCGCCGGCCAGAGGATGGAGCCGATCTCCGGGCAATTATTGCTGGATTTCGACGAGGCTGAGATCAGCAAGCTTCTGTCCTTTCCAGGCCAGACCAACCGAGAACACGGCGGAGCTCGCAAACACAAGTCGCGTATCGAAGCCGAACATTGGTTTGAGAAAGGTCTGGAGCTGGAGCAGACCGGAGCGCCGATGGAGGACATCATCGAGGCGTACCGCAAGGCCTCGGAAATCGATCCCACGTCCGCGGGAGCTTTGGTGAACCTCGGCACGGTTTATTTCAACGCGCGCAATTGGCGCGAGGCCGAGCGCCATTACCGGAAAGCGCTCGAAGTCGACTCGCGGTATGCGCTCGCCTATTTCAACCTGGGCAATCTGTACGACGAAAAAGGCGATCGGTCCGAAGCGCTGGCCCACTACCTGTCCGCGATCCGATTTCAATCGAACTACGCCGACGCGCACTACAACGTCGCGCTGCTTTATCAATCCACCGGCCAGCCGCTGAAGGCCATGGGACATTGGAAACTTTATTTGAAGCTTGACCCCAACAGCTCCTGGGCCGTGATTGCCAGGCGGGAACTGGCTAAGCTGAAAGACTCGACTATCGTGAGCGGACCGCAGCAACGTTAGTCAGCTTGGCCAGGAACCAATCGCGCGCCAGTACGGATACTTTCTGGAGTGCACCCGATTCTTCGAACAAGTGGCTCGCCCCGGAAATGATCTGCAACTGTTTCTCACAGCGCAGGAGTGCGATAGCCTTGCGATTCAAATCCAACACAACCGGGTCGGCGCCGCCAACGATGAGAAGGGTGGGCGCTTGGACGCGTGCGAGCGCCACTCCAGCGAGATCCGGCCTTCCGCCACGCGAGACGACCGCGCTTACCAGGTGCGGAAGTTCGGCTGCGGCGGCCAGGGCAGCGGCGGCACCAGTGCTTGCCCCAAAATGGCCCAGTTTCAAATCGCGCACTTCCGGATGGCGCGAAAGCCATTCCGTGATCGTCTGGAGGCGCCGGGCGAGAAAAGGAATGTCGAAGCGAAGAAGCGCGGTTTGTAGATCCACCTCTTGCTCGTCGGGGGTCAGCAGGTCGATCAGCAGAGTCGCTAAGCCGCCCTCGTTCAACAGGTCGGCAACATAGCGATTTCGCGGGCTGTGCCGTGAACTACCGCTGCCGTGGGCAAACAACACGGCGCCTTTGGCCGCCATGGGCACGCTCAAGTCTCCATCCAGACGGACCGAATCTATGGCAACCGTAACAGGCGCATGCTCAATTGCTAGACCAGCGCTTCCCTGCGGGTTTCCCGAATCGTTCATACCGCATTCTCCTTTCGCGCTATGTTAGCGTGCCGGCGCGTCGTGGGCCGCAGCAGCTTCCAGTAAGCTTCGGACTTCCTGGTCGGTAGTCTGAGAGAACTCGTCGTACCAAAGGCTGACAGCTTGGAAATCGCGCGGAACAGCCGCGCAAACAACTTCGTCGGCCTCATCGCGCAGGCTTCGACACGTTTCGGACGCTCCAACAGGCACGGCCACGACAATGCGTGCGGGAGCGCTTTTCCGGAGCGCACGTACTGCCGCCCGCATGGTGGATCCAGTCGCGAGGCCGTCGTCCACTATGATCACGGTGCGACCGGTCACGTTCGGAACAGGAACGTCATCTCGATAAGCACGCTGCTGCCGCTCCAGCTCGGCCCCTTCGTATCTCGCAACCGCATCGATGATCGGGGCGGAGATCTGCAGCGACTCGATCACATCGTCATTGAAAACACGGACGCCTCCAGTTGCGATCGCCCCCATCGCCAGCTCTCGATGACCCGGCACGCCCAGCTTGCGCACCACGAACACATCCAGCGGCGCACGCAGCGCCCGAGCGACCTGGTAGGCAACCGGCACCCCTCCTCGCGGCAAGCCGAGCACCAGAACAGTTGGATCGTTGGCGTATACCTCCAGGGCAGCGGCCAGTTGGACGCCGGCATCCTGGCGATCTCGGAACCTACGACGCATCACCAAAATACTTGCAAGCGAACGTCCACTCGGGCCGTCGCTCACCACGGCCAGTGTATCCTAAAGCTTAGAGGAATATTTTGAGTAGGATCGCACTCGCTTTTCGTAGTTTTTTCGCAATCCTGTTTACCGGACAACTTCCGGGTGATATCGCCCAGGCGTTCGGTTTCACGCCGGTGAAATCACCATCGCCGGCTGCTAAGCCGACAGCAAAGACTGCTCCTCAGGCGCGGCCATCCGACGGCGCACTACAAATCCTAGGCCTGCTCCAGCGCGATTCGCGATTGATTGATTTCATGATGGAGGACATCTCGGCCTACTCCGACGACCAGGTGGGCGCGGCGGTGCGGACCTTGCACGACCAGTGCCGCGAATCGTTGAATCGCTACCTGCGTCTCGCACCGGTGATCGATGCTGTCGAGGGCAGCTTCACGAAGTTGGACACCAACGATCCGGCCACGGTGAAACTGCTGGGGAATGTGCCAGTCAGCGGTAAAGCGCCGGGTGGCATACTGCGGCACAAAGGCTGGCGGGCCGAAAAGATCGACCTGCCGCCCACTCCGCCGGCTCAGAGCGTCACCGTGATAGCTCCGGCGGAGGTAGAAGTCGAGTAGCCGCCGATGAATATCGGCATCGACCTGGGCACTACCAACTCGGCGCTCGCCTACATTGCTCGGGTGCAGGGAGAGCTACCGGATTACCCGGAAATCAAAGTGCTGCAGATCCCGCAGTACTTGGCTCCGGGCCAGGTTGAATCGCGCCGTACGTTGCCATCATTCCTGTTTCTGGGCGATCAAACCTACGTTGGAATTTACGCCCGCGAGCAAGGCGCGCTGGTGCCGACCAAGTCTGTCCACTCGGCTAAGTCCTGGCTTTCAAATCCCGAAGTCGATCGCACCGCTAAGATCCTGCCGTGGGACGCGCAGGAAGGCGGGCGCATACTTTCGCCAGTAGAGGTTTCGACAGCTGTGCTGGCACGTATCCGCGACGCGTGGAACAAGGAACATCCCAAAGATCCGCTAGCTGACCAGGATATTGTTCTGACCGTTCCGGCTTCTTTCGACGAAGAAGCACGCGAGCTCACGGTGCAAGCCGCGCGCGAAGCCGGCATCGAAAAGCTGACGCTGGTGGAAGAGCCGGCCGCAGCTTTTTATTCCTGGATCGCTAATCACCTGGCGCAGTCTCAGAAGAGCTTGTTCGACGGGCAACTCGTACTGGTGTGCGACGTTGGCGGCGGCACCAGCGACTTCACTTTGATCCGCGTGAATCGGGATGGCGACCGGATAGAGTTCACGCGCACCGCGGTAGGAAAGCACTTGCTGCTGGGCGGCGATAACTTAGATCTAACGCTCGCCTGGCTGGTGGAAGCTAAACTGAATACCCAGCTCTCCATCCGGCAGCGCAGTGGGCTTCGACGGCAATGCGCGGCAGCCAAGGAGCGGATGCTAGCCGATCCGAATCTCAAGAGCGTGGAGATCACGGTGTTGGGCGCGGGATCGTCCTTGGTGGGCGGTACGCTCAAAACCGAAATTCTCCGCTCGGAGGCGCTCGAACTTACGCTTGATGGCTTCCTGCCGTTCTGCGGGATCGACGAGAAACCGGCCGAGGAAAAACGCAGTCTCTTTCGGGAGCTTGGGCTGCCCTACGTTTCCGATCCGGCGATTACACGACACCTGGCGGCCTTTCTGAGCGCCAACGAAGGCGCGCGACCGGACGCGATTCTCTTCAACGGTGGATTCTTCATTCCCGACATCTGCCAGCAGCGTGTGGCCGACGTGATGGAGCGCTGGTACGGGCGGCGTCCAGTAGTGCTGGAGAATCGCGATCTGGATCTTGCCGTCGCGGTGGGCGCCGCTTATTACTCGTACGTTAAAGCCACCGGCGCGGGTCTACTTGTGCGCGGCGGTCTGCCACGCGCGTATTACGTCGGCGTCGGCGACAACGAGGCGGTTTGTCTAGTGCCTCGCGGCACCGAAGAGGGCCGTACGCTCGAGCTCGACAGCCAGGATCTGCACCTGGTGGCGAACAAACCCGTGTCTTTTCGGTTGTATAGTTCGCTTAGCCGCGTCGACGATGCGGCAGGATTGACACTCGGGCCGGTGGAAACGCAGGAGCTGCATTTGCACGCACCGCTCAACGCAGTCATCCGCTTCGGCAAATCAGGCGAGCGCCTGGTCCCGGTGAAGCTGCGAGCGCACTTGACTGAAGTAGGAACGTTGGAAGTTTGGGCCGATTCGAAGATCAGCGAGCATCGCTGGCGTCTGCAGTTCGAGCTGCGCAAGACAGCGTCCACCGCGGGAGGCAGGCCCGCAGCGGTTGTCAGCGAAGAAGCGCTAGCCGAAGCCGAGGTGCTGCTCAATGCGGCTTTTCGTCATGGAACACTGGCGCCCGAGGAACTGCCGAGCAAGCTGGAACAAACGCTCGCTCTCGGACGAAACTCCTGGCCGCTTAGCTCGATTCGCCGTCTGGCGGACCGGATGCTCGATCTCTCCGAGAGCCGGTCTAAGTCGCCCGCTTTGGAACTGCGCTGGCTTAACTTATGCGGCTTCTGCTTGCGGCCCGGCTTCGGTTTTCCAGGGGACGACTACCGCATCGAGCAAGCGCGGCGAATTTACGCCGCCGGGCTTCAGTTCGGCAATCAAATCCAGAACGAGATCGACTGGTGGATTTTTTGGGGCCGCCTAGCCGGCGGGCTGAACAAGAATCAGCAGGTGGATGTTTTCCAACGGTTGTCACCGGTCCTGCTGCCGAGGGGCACGAAAAAGCCGCGGATCAACAACAGCCTTTTGCGCGAGATGTGGCGCACGGCTTCCAGTCTCGAACTGTTGCCGCTTCAGAACAAGACGCAGCTAGGCGACGCGTTGATGACCCAAGTCAAGAGAGGCGAAATGGTGGAGACCGGCCTGTGGTGTCTCTCACGAATCGGCGCGCGCAAACTCTTTTACGGCCCCATCAATCAAGTGCTGCCGGCGACGGTTGCGACGCGCTGGGTGGAAGCATTGCTCAAAATCGCGGGCTCCCAGGACGCTCTGGTCGCGATTGCGCGACGCACGGGGGATTCGACGAGAGACCTTGCTCCGGCAACGGTTGATCTGGTCCGCCGAAAAATCCCTGAGCTGTTAATTCCCGCGCTCGAAGGCGAAGTGGAGGAAGATCTCGGCAAGGTCTTTGGCGAAGAGCTGCCGTCCGGTCTGGTAGCGGCCATTGCATCGTGACCCGTCGCGTCGTGTCCGATCGCCTGGTCACTGAGGACACGATCGTCAGAAAGCTTCGCCGGCGCGCGCCGCTGATCGGGGGCGACTGCGCCGTGGTCCCTACGCCATCGAAGGCCGACCTTCTATTCACTACTGACTTCAGCATCGAAGGCGTGCACTTCACCCGTAAATCGACCGCGGAACAGATCGGATACCGTGCCACGGCGCGCAGCCTGAGCGACATCGCGGCCATGGGCGGCACGCCGCTTTACTGCCTGGTTTCAATCGCCCTGGCTCCTTGGACAAACCAGCGTTGGATAGACGGGCTGTATCGCGGCATCCACAAAATGCTGCGCCAGGCCAAAGCGTCGCTCGCAGGCGGCGACATTTCGCACGCCGATCAATTTGTCTGCGACGTAATGGTGTGCGGAGTCGTCGCCAAAGGAAAAGCCTTGCTGCGTTCGGGTGCACGCAGCGGAGACATCCTCTACGTTTCAGGGCCGCTAGGAGGCTGGCGTAACAAGCCGGTCATGGTGCCGCGGCTGGATGCAGGCCGCCGCCTGATCGGGAAAGCGACTGCCTGCATGGACATCAGCGATGGGCTGGCGCTGGATCTGCATCGGCTCTGCAAGGCTTCCGGTTGTGCGGCAGCGCTGGAATCGATTCCGTTGCTCAAGGGCGCGACGATCGAACAGGCGTTGCACGATGGCGAAGATTATGAACTGCTGTATACCGCGCCGTCCGGTGTGCGTGTTGAGGGTATTCGAATTGGCACAATCGTGAAAGGCAAGCCCGGAGCAATCACTCTTCACGGGAAACAAGTCTCAACTCGTGGATACGATCACTTGCGCGCTATTACAACGACCTCCCCACAATAGCGCCGCAATGGAGGGCAAACCTTCAGGAGCACCGCGTCGGCGAGTTCCAGAGAAGCCACAACCCCGCGTACTGCTCTGCTGTTGAATCTGCCACGAAAGAATCGCTTGGTCATCGCCAGAAGGCTCAAGGGTATCAATGTAACTTCCCGAAGCCGTGCGCGGAGCAGATCGACGTGTAGATCGTTGAAGAGTATTTCTTCGCCGGCTTCATCGGGCTGGCTGCTGAATTTCCAACGTAACCGGCGCAGGGCGTTGAGAATTGGATTATTGCCGTAGGTTTCCGCCAGCACGAGTTTTCCTCCGGGACTGAGGACTCGCAGCAACTCATCCAGCGCATTCGGATACTTCAGCGTATGGTGAACAGCGGCGCTGGCGTAAATTAAGTCGAATTGTTCGTCGCGAAAGCAGCTTAGATCGCTGGCATCTCGCGCGATGCCGCGGACGTGGGCGGCGACGCCACTAATGGCGGCACGGCGCAGGGCCAGCTCGATGGCAACGGGAGATAGATCCAGCAGAGTTACATCCGCTCCTTCGCCCGCCAGCATGAGGCCCCAATCGCCGGTCCCACAGCCGTAATCGAGAACGCGGCGTCCGGCGGTGGATTCTTCCAGCAAAACTTTCAGAACCGTCCTATAAAGATGCCTACGCTCATAAATGGCCCGGGCCGGATTCGCCAGATCGGCTTCCAGCGTTTGGCGGTTGCAGATTAGTTGACTATCGGGGACGTTCAGGTGCTGCGCATAGACGCCATCGTAGAAGCCGCGTTCCTGATCGGCAGTGATGCTCACGGCGAAAACCTATTTCCGCAAGTAGGCGTCGTCTCCACGAATCCAGTCTTCCCGAGGTGGAGAAAATAGATCGACGACGCTGCAATCCTCCAGCGCTTCGGCGCTATGGGGAACGTGCGGTGGAATTTGCAGAACTTCGCCGGCACGCACGACTTGTTCCACGCCGCCCAAAACAAACCGCATCGATCCTTTCTCAACCATCGAGATTTGCTCGTTGTGATGGCTGTGCTCGGGCACCGAACACCCCTTGCGAACATTGAGGCGGGCCACGGTCATCGTTTTTCCATGAATCACCTGGCGCATGAAAAGCGGATTCATCTGCTCTTTCTTAACGTTATCCCATTCGTAAAGCTGCATGGCGGATCGATTGTATCATGCACGCCCTGATCGTTGTTATGATGTAGATTCTGCATCCAATACCAACAGAGGAGTCTGAATGAAAGGCGTCGTTCTGGCGGGCGGCACAGGCAGCCGCCTGTTTCCCTTGACCAAGATCACCAACAAGCACCTGCTTCCGATTTACGATAAGCCGATGATTTTTTATCCTATCCAGACCTTGGTGGATGCTGGGATTCGGGAAATTTTGCTGGTGACCGGCGGGCGTAACTCGGGCGATTTCCTGCGGCTTCTGGCTAATGGCCGTGAATTTGGACTCAAACACATCGACTATACCTACCAGGAGGGCGAGGGCGGAATCGCCGATGCGCTGGGTTTGGCCGAGCACTTTGCGGATGGCGACAAGATCTGCGTGATCCTGGGCGATAACATCATCGAAGGAACCATTCGCGACGCGGTGGACGATTTCAAGAAGCAGAAAAACGGCGCCAAGATCCTGCTCAAAGAGGTCACCGACGCCGAGCGGTTCGGTGTCGCCGAACTTCGCGACGGCCATATCGTGGGCATCGAAGAGAAGCCCAAGAAACCGAAATCGAACTTGGCTGTCACTGGAATCTACATGTACGACGGCACGGTATTCGAAAAAGTTCGCGAGCTGGTACCCTCCGGACGGGGAGAGCTGGAGATCACCGACGTAAACAATGCGTACATCCGGGAAGGGTCGATGACCTACGCGTACCTGAATGGCTGGTGGACCGACGCGGGGACTTTCGATTCCCTGCTCCGCGCGGCCAATCTGGTGGCTAAGACGCGGCCTAGAAACGATTCGGACGATGAGGAAGCATCGAGCGCCGGCGCACGAGTGCCGCCGGTCCGGGCGTAAAACCGCTTGTTAACACGCACGGCTCGGAAATGACACGCGTGGCTCGGTCAGATAACGTCCGCAAAGTTCTTGCGCAGCTTGTAGAACCAAGCGTAGCCGAGCACAAATACCACCACCGCCAGCACCCATAATTTAATGAGCGGCAGCAACTCCGGGGCATGATTTTCCAAAAAGATCGCGCGATAGCCCCGCACCAGGACATAAAACGGATTCTTTCGCAAGATCGCGAAAGCCCCGGCGGGCAGAGTAGACAGACTCGTCTCCGGATAACAGATAGGCGTGATGAAGAACCATAAGGTCAGCAGGAATCCCATGATTTGGCCGAGATCCCGCACATAAACGCCCAAGGCCGAGAGGAACCAGCAAACGCCTAGTGTGAAGAGCAGTTGAGGGACGAGCAAAATGGGCAGCCAGATCACGGAGGACGGAATCGCGCCTCGAATTAGCAACAATGCCGCGATGAACACCACGGTGCCGAAAACCTCCGTAACCAATCCCGCCACTACCTGATTTACCGGCAAGGTTTCCAGCGGAAATATCAACTTCTTGACGAAATTCCGGTGTTCCAGAATCACGTGGGGAGCGCGGCCTACGGGCTCGGTGAAAGCCAGCCAGGGCAGCATCCCGGCCAGAAAATAAAGAGCGAAGCTGGTGGAGCTCTGATCGGGACCGAATCGCGTTCGCAATACGACGCCGAAGACAAAGAAGTAGGTGGCCATCAATAACAGCGGATTCAAAATCGTCCAGAAGACGTCGCCGAACGACCCGCGATAACGCGCCAGTATATCGCGCCGGGCCATAGAGCCGATCAAGCGGTGATTCTCTGCAATGGTTCGGATCGGGCCGGAAAATAACGTCGGCAAGGTTCGCCAAAGGCGGCGCAATCGAAGGCCGCGTGTGGTCGCGATCTCGTGTTCCAGGACGCACACCTGGCCATCGGAAGTCTCAACTCGAATCCGCAGGAACGGCTGGCCCCGCAGGTACGCCCAGCCCTCGGGTTGCTGGATGGGCGAGACATACACATGATATCCGCCTGGATCGGGCGGGAACGGAATCGTCATCTCGAAGGTCGCTACTTCACCCTGCGTGATCGCGCCTGGGACCGGAGTCCACTCGCCTTCCAGAATGAAGAAGTCGGTCTCGGGATCGAAGAATTGCCAGCCCACCGAGAAATTCGCGGGCTTCCAGGTTTGGCCGGATCTGTTTTCCAGCGATAGATGAATATCGATCGCCGATCCTCGCGCCTGTACCAGGACGTCGCGGTATAGAGCGGTCATCACTGATATAACCAGGCTGGATAGCGCTCGCGTAGCGGACCAATCTTACGGCCAACGGCATAGATGCCATCACCGCGCAGGTCCTGCGAAAGCTGGTAGCGCTGCAGCAGATGTCTCACCCAGGCCAGCTCCGGCTTGGGCTGCTCACGAAACGGCCCGGTCTCAAGCAACGCGACCTCGAATCCGGAGTCTAGCAGCAGCAGCACGATTTCCTTGGGTGTATATTCGCGATTGTGACGTGCCTCCGGCTCCGCGCCATGCTCGGGCGCACGAATATAGGCCGGGAAGAATCCCGGATGATAACCTTCCAGGATCGCCGCAATGGCACGCAACGACCCAATATTCGGCGTCGTGAGCACCAGGTGACCGCCGGGCTTCAGAATGCGGTTGATCTCCGACATCATCTGCATCGGATCTTCGGTGAGATGTTCCAGCAGCTCGCAACACAGCACCGTCGAAAAATATTCGTCGTCGTAGGAGAAGCGATCCTTTTCCGCGTCGAATAATTCGACATCGCAACTGAATTGCTCGCCTTCACTCGACTTACTGGTCCTCGGCTCGACGCGGCCGGCCGGTCCGAAATAACAGGCTCGCACTTCGTCATAGCCCAGCCGCGCTTGGAGTGCCGGAGTAATTTGCAGATAGGCTCCCATTTCGAGAATACGATCGCCGGGGCCACCGGGCGGCGTGATCGCCAGTGTCTTTTCCAGGCGCGTCAAATGTGTCTCGATATAGCTCTTCGCGGCCGCATCGGGCGACCACGAAAGAATGTATTCCGGCTCAACGGTAACGCGCGCAGGCTCACTGGCCGGCTCGGCTGCAACCGGAGGCCCAAAGGACATCTCGCGCCCATTCGCGATGTGCTCCAAAAATTCAGCGTATTTTTTCGCCACCGTCGGCCAGGCGCACCGCGTCTCCACCCACCCGCGCGCTCTGGCGCCCATCGCCTGCCGCACGTCGGAGCGGCTCACCAATAAATTCAGATATTCAAACAAGTGGTCTTCTTCGGTGGTATCTACGGGTGCTTTTAGACAGATGTTGTCAGGCAACTCGCTGAACGAACCGACCGCGGAAACGATCACCGCTTTGCCTAAGCCCAGAGCCCGCATGAGCGTTCCCGAATTTTCGCCGACCGTCGGATAGCGGAGATTTAAGACGATGTCGGATGCTGCTATATAACCCACGAAATCTTCGATAGGCTGGAAACCCAATATCCTCACATGCGGCGCAAGATCGAGCGAGTGAATCAGTGATTCGAGCGCGAACTCGGGATGCGGCTCGCCCACCAGAATCAGTTTCGCTTTGGGCTCGACACGCAGCAGCCTGCGTAGGGCTCGAAGAGATTCGGCGATCCGCTTGTACGGTTTTAGAAATCCGAATATACCGATCAGCGGCGTGGTTTCATCCAGGCCCAGCCGGGTTCGATAATCCATGCGGCTGGCTTCCGGGATCCAGGCGCCATGCGGGATCCTCGCTATAGGTCCCTCGAAGCCGGCATTCCGTAACTCCGACTCCACACACCCGCTGTGAACAACGGCGGCCTTGGAGCGCGACAGCAGACGGCGGAGCATTGGCACACCCTCGTAGTCCGGTCCGATCTCAAGCGCGCGCACTCGTTGCGCATAGCTTAGCGCCGCGGCACCCCCGTCCTGCTCAATGGCGTGCATGTACGCATCCCAATCGCCGCGCTTAATCGTCATGTCGGCGATCAAGTGGTGCAAATTCGCCTCATGGACCACGACAACGCCGGGATGCTCCAGCGCGGTTTCGTAACAGAAGTCGTGATGCGCGTTGTTGCCGATTTGATAGAGCACGGCATCGAAGTTGCGTGGATCGAAGCTTGCGGGTTTGGATGAAAACGTTTCTACGTCCACCAGCTTTCCCAGTTCGTGCAGCAAAGCAGCGGAATAGTCGGCGATTCCGCTCCGGGCAGGCGGTAACGGAGAAAAGAACGCGAGCTTAATTGACACGGGTGACTACGGAGGAGTTCCCAACTATCTTACAAGCTCCATGGTGAACTTGCCCAGCGCCAGCGGGACCCGTACCAGAGCCGGAGTGCGAGCTTGATCCTTAAAGAAAAATACCTCAAAGCTGATTTCCGATGACGGGCCCTTCACCGTGGCCGTCACGCGGTCCGCTTCCACCTGCGTTTCTCCGAGCGGAATCTTCTGCGTACCCATGAACTCCAGCCGGATATCGTAAGGCGCCCCAAGAAATATGGTTTGTTGCGGCGGCATGCGGCCCTGGCTCAACTCATGCCGGACATAATACAAAAATGCCAGCGCGTCCTTGCCGCAGGCCGTCGACTTCAGCTCGGTTTTGCCTCCGCCCGAGGTCTCGCGGTTCACGGTTCCGCTTTGTTGGTCGAAGATATTTTTTTCATCCGTCTTCTTAGTTCCGTGCGAGGTGGTCCTGTGAAATTCGCCGGAGCAAAAATCCGGCGATGCTTCCGAGCGATATTGGTCGGAAACAGCGTAGCTAGGAACTCCCGCGTCCAGGGTGAATTCGAGATGCAACCGGCTCGCGGCATCGGGCGTGGGTTTCGACATTGAAGCGCGCAGTTGGGCCTCGCCGAGACTGAGACCACTAGGCCAATTGATGTTGTAGTGGAGCTGTTCATTCTCGACCACCGGAGCAACGGCCGGCGCAGCCGAAATCGCGAACGCTAGCACGAACATCAAAGGAGTGGTCCGTTCTTGAAAGTGATAGCGCATTAGTGTCCGGCCGAGATGGTTCGCATCACAGGCGCCGCCGTGCGACTGGCCTCTCCAGCGACGGAATAGTAGAGATCCAGTGTCTTCGCGGCGGTATTTTCCCAGCTAAACGTTGCAGCGCGCTGCATGCCCAGACGTTCCATGCGCTGCCGGAGATCGGGATTCAACAACAGATCACGCAAAGCAAGCGCGATCTCGTCTTCCGAAGTGGGATCGAATAAAATGGCCGCCGAATCGGCGACTTCGGGCATGGCGGAAGTGTTAGAGCATGCCACGGCGCGGCCGCAGGCCATAGCTTCCAGGATCGGCAGACCAAAGCCCTCATAAAGCGAGGGGTAAACGAAGAGATCGCAACCTCCGTAAAGCTGAAGAAGGCCTTCATCTGAAACGAAGCCCGTGAAGTGAATGCGTTCCGCTACGCTCGACCGCTTCGCCGTAGCGCGAACGGTAGAGGCCCGCCAGTTCTCCTTGCCGACAATCACCAGTTGATGTGGCAATTGCGGATGCGCACGTACTAGCCGCTCGAAAGCTCGAATGAGGCGCACATGATTCTTACGAGGCTGCAGATCTCCTACGGTGAGGATAAACGGAGTAGATATCCCAAACGAACTGCGTACCCAGCGCTGAGCCGACTCGCGAGGCATGGGACGAAACGCGGACGCCACCCCGTTGGGCAAAACCACTACTTTGTCTTCGTCCAGCCGGTAGGCACCCAGTATTCTGCGTTTTGAGAACTCACTAGGGGTAATCACTCGCGCGGCCGACTTTACCGTCCTTTGCACGGTGTAGCGCAGCTGCAGCGCCCGAAAAGGAGTGAAATAGTCGGGATGTTCGAGAAAACTGACATCGTGAACGCTCGCAACAACTGGAATGGAGCAGAAGAGCGGAGCGGTATACTGCACATGCAGAAGATGAGGCTTGTCATGCCGCAGTCTGCGTGGAAGATCGAATCCCAAGCGTAGGAATGGATTCACGGCCACGCGCCTTTTCAGGAAACGTCGGGGCACGTCAACAAAAGCGTCTTCCCGAGACAAATAGGCAATGAAATCGGCCTCTTGGTCCAGCACGGCGAAACAATTCAAGAGATTTCGAACGTATGTCTCATTCCCTGTTAAGTGCTGGCCGATTGCATGGGCGTCTACGGAAAAGCGCATGACCTTCTCCAGTATAGAGTGTTTTCCAATGCCAGACTGCCGTTTACAGAACGTTTACAGATTGGGAAGCTATCACCTTTGCTCTTAATGTTACCTGCAATTGCTGATCCAAAAGTGGCGGTTTGGGCTCCGCCGATTAGACGATGTTTCTTGCGTGACTGTTTCTAAAGACAGAGTCCAGAGTTTTCCAGGCCACCGGCCACGTATATCGCTCTTCAAAGAGCCGCCGGCCGGCGGATCCGATACGCAATCGATCCTGGGGCGAGGCCAGCAATCTCGACACTGAGTCGGCGAAGCGACACGGCTCATTGGCCAGCAAGAGATGCGTCTCATGGGCGCTATCGAGCCCTTGCGCGCCGAAAGTTGTGGAAACGACCGGCGTTGCAGCGGCCCACGCCTCTAAGATTTTGACGCGCGTTCCGCTTCCGCCGAGCAAAGGAACTACGGCCACCTGGGACTCAGCGAGAACGGACACTGCATCTTCCACACATCCGGTGACGTCGATCCGCTTTTCTCCGGCGACCAAAGGACGAATCGCATCCGGATTCTTGCCGACAATTCTCCACTTCAATTCAGGCCACCGCGATTTCAAGACTGGCCAAATACTCTCCCGAAAAAATCGGACTGCCGTGATATTCGGCGGATACTCCAGGTTACCGCTGAACACGACCTCCTGCCGATCCAACCGGGGCGGCGGCGGTGTCTGCGGAAGTGCATTCGGATAGACTGAAACGTTCGTGCCTGGAGCAAGCCGGCGCGCAAGTTCGGCGTCGGTAGCTGAAGTTGCAAGAATTGAATCGAATCGGGGCAGCCAGCTGCGTTCCAATGCCACAGAGGCCGCGGCAAATCGTCTCAGCGCCCAAGCGCGCAACGCACTCTCGGAATCTGCGAGGCTCCGATGCCAGCTCGACTCGATGTTGTGAAGATCAAGGATCACGCTTTTCGAATGCGGGCGTACCTGTTCGACATATGGAGCGCACCAAAAATGCTCGACTATGGCGGTTTCAAATAGCTCGCCTGCCAGGAAAGTCGATATCTCTGACGCAGATCCGGAAAAACGATCCACTAGAGGCGGCCGATTACCGACGATCCGGAGTGCGTTGCGGACAGCGCGCGCCAGGGGTCGTTTGGAGTGATAGGGCAGATCGATTACGTCCAGCCGTTCCACGCGGCCTGGGGGAATTGCCAGGCCCGGGTCGGCTTCACCGGCCTGGCGAAAGACAATAGCGTGCACAGCATAGCGCTGCGCCAGGTACTCTAGCAATGAGGCCGAACGCAGCGGGCCGCCGCCTACGGCGGGGTAAGGCGCTTCTGCTGACAAGAACAGGGCTTTAAGCTTTTTTCCGGAAGCGCTCCGCGGCGTGCTCATATACCTCTCTAGTGAGCTTGGCAGTTTTTGTCCACGAAAATTGAGCCGCTCGCTTGAGTGCTCGTTCGCGCACTACCTGGAATTGTTGAGGATTCGCCAGCAAAGATTCGAGCGTTTTGACCCAGGCGCGCTGGTCGCCGGGATCCAACAGAATTGCCGCGTCGTCGGCAACCTCCGATATCGCAGGGTCGTTGGAGGCGATCACCGCCGCGCCGCACTGCATGGCTTCCAGCACCGGCAATCCGAAACCCTCGTAGTAAGAGGGATACAAGCAAGCGAGTGCGTTGGAATAAAGCTGAGGCAACTCGTCTTCAGGCGTGAAACCACGTAGCTGAAGGCCTGGCTGCGGCGAGATCCCGGGGAAATCATCGCGCCGGCGGCCGGCTAAAATTAGATCGATGGGATGCGACTTACGTACCTCGCGCCAGACTTCGAGCAACAGATTGACGTTTTTTCGCGGCTCGAGAGTGCCAACGTACAAAAGATAGGGGGGGGCGTCGAGCTGTGCCGCAACAGGGCGGAAATGTCGCGCGGCCGCGAGTGGAACTGCGACTACCCGGTCCGCTTGTAAATGAAAGCGCTCGACGGCCCGTTTTTTCACCGCTTGGGAATGCGTGATAACCATCGTAGCCAGACCTAGCCTCAACAGCATTGGCGTACGGTTTCGCACTCGGCCGGCTTCGGCATGCCAGGACGAATTGAGCCAAGGCGACAGATCATGAAAGGTCATTACGCTGGGACCAACGGGCAAGTAAGGAACCGCGAAATCGGTGCCGTGGAAGACATCGATCCTTAGGCGCGAGATCTCGCCCTGCAAGCCCCACAGCCACCATCTGCGCTCCAGAAGATTTCTTGGGCCGCGGCCGGTCTTCAAATTGGGCTGCGTGTTCGCAGGCCCCTCGAAAGGCTGATCGGAGAGCAGCCAGAATTCGTCTTCAGGAAAATTCGCAGCCAGGGCGAGACTCAGTTCCTCGGTATAGCGTTTAGCGCCGCCGCTCGGAACCGTCAACGGAGTCGCGTCCAGGGCGATCTTCATGAGTTCGAGGATAGGGAAAGACCAGGGGCGATTTGCTACAGAGAAATGAGAGCCAATTAACGCTCCGGCCGCGATACCGGTAGACGCGGCTGAGTTCTGTTGATCTCTTCGAGCGTGTCCCAGTATTCCGTATCCGGCTTCGGGATTGTCTTCAAAAGCCGGAATAAGTCCCGTAATTTAAATCCCGCTGCTTCAGTATGTACGGTGTGCGAAGCGGGCTGGGCTTTGCGTTCCATCTGAATGCTATAGTGCCACAAGATGCAGGGGCAGCACCTGGGCAACTACGAAATCCTGGATAAGTTGGGCGAAGGCGGGATGGGCGAAGTGTGGCGCGCCCGCGATGAGCGCCTCAACCGCTCCGTGGCGGTGAAGATCCTGCCTCCGGATCTGGCGAATGACCCGCTGCGCCGCGCGCGATTCGAGCAGGAAGCTCGATCTCTCGGCGCGTTGAACCATCCCAACATAGTGGTGGTCTATGACTTTGGCCAGGACAACGGTCGCGCCTATATTGTTTCTGAGTTAGTGGATGGCGAGTCGCTACGCAACATAATTGACCGCGGGCCATTGCCGATCCGCAAGTTGATCGACTATTCGGTGCAGATGGCGGAAGCGCTGGCGGCCGCGCACGAACTCGGAATCATTCATCGCGACCTCAAGCCGGAGAATGTCATGGTGACGCGCGGCGGCCGGGTAAAAATCCTTGATTTTGGGCTCGCCAAGCAAAACGTCGCGGCGCCTGGCGACAAGACCGCCACTATGGTCCTGTCACAGCCCGGGATGGTGATGGGCACGGCCGGATACATGTCGCCCGAGCAGGTGCGCGGCGAGCCTGTGGACGCGCGCTCAGACATTTTCAGCCTCGGATGCGTGCTCTATGAAATGATCGCGGGCAAGCGCGCGTTTCAGGCGCCATCGTCGGTGGAAACGATGCACGCGATTTTGAACCAGGATCCACCTGAGTTAGATACCAACGCTTCCCCGGCGCTTAGCTCCATTATTCGCCGTTGTCTCGAAAAACGTCCGGAGCAGCGCTTCCAATCCGCCGCTGATCTCGCATTTGCCTTGAGCGCTATCACCCCGAGCAGTTCTTCCACGGCACAGGCGCCCGTCGCGACGCCTCGCCGTAGTTGGATGCCCTGGGTCGCCGCGATCGCCGCCGGTATCCTGCTCTTCGCCGCCGGGTACCTGGCGCGAATCTGGACCACGCGCCCCGCCTTGCAGATGTTTCAGCGCATTACTTTCCGCAAAGGCCTCATTAACAACGCGCGCTTCACGCCCGACGGCCGCAACATCATCTACGAGGCCAGTTGGGAGGGCGGTCCGTCGCATATTTATCTCGCAATCCCAGGCAATCCGAACTCGCGCGATCTGGGTATTCCACCCTCGAGCAGTCTGCTGGCAATCTCGGCCAAAGAAGAGCTGGCCTACACCGATGCGTCCGGAAACCTTATGCGCGGCTCGATATCCGGAGGCCAGATGCGGCCCTTGCTCGACAACGTCGCGGCGGCCGATTGGTCGCCCGATGGCGAGGCGCTCGCGGTATTGCGGCGGGTGAACGGCAAGGCTCGTATCGAATATCCAATTGGCGCCGTGATCGCCGACGATGTGCGCTTCCCCCTGGACACGATCCGCATTTCGCCGGACGGAACGCGAGTCGCCTACGTTTCGTTCTTCCGTGGGAGGGCGGTAGGACTGCATATTGTCGATCGAAACAAGAAGCAACAATATCTGGGTGAAATCTCTGGTCAGACTTCTTCAAATATTCCCTATGCACTTTGTTGGAGTCCTAGCGGCGACGAGATCTGGTTTCGTTCCTTCGATTCCAACGACACGCAGACAATTTACGCCGTCGACTTGAAAGGCCATCGCCGCGTACTCACGAACCTTCCGGCGAATGTGGAGCTCTACGATATTTCGCGCCAAGGGGCCGCACTGCTCAGCGCGGGCTCCGTGCGCTGGGGCATTCTGGGAACGGCTCCCGGCGATTCTCAAGAACGCGATCTCTCCTGCCTGGACGGCGGCGTGCTGATGGGAATTTCAAGCGATGGCGGGCTGATTGCCGCTACCGTCACGGGTGAAGGCGCCGGGCGCAAAGGCAGTGTTTACACGCGCAAGACCGATGGATCTCCACCGTTGCGCTTGGGCGATGGCGCAGCGTACGCTATCTCGCCGGATGGCAAATGGGTTTCCGGCTACGTCGTCGATGATAACGGCTTGCGCCGCTTTGTGCTGTTTCCGACTGGAGCCGGCGAGGAAATCACAGTGGATGTTCCCGGGCTTAAACCCGCAGCGGTTTTCGGTTGGCTGGGCGCTCAGCGCTATCTCGTCACTGGCCGCATACCCGATAAGAAATACCAATGCTTCGCCTGGGACGCGAAGCAGGGCACTGTAAAGGCGGTGTGCCCCGAAGGGACACCGGATCGCATCGAGATCACTCCGTCTCCGGATGGGACCAGGGTTTTGAACGCCGGAATCGATGGCAACGGCTGGTTCGCCTACCCCGTGGACGGCGGTGCCCCGCAGGAAGTGAAAGGAATTAGCCAGGATGAAATGCCGATCGGTTGGCGCGCGGACAATCAATCGCTCTACGTGCGACCGCGCCGCGCCGGGGACATGTCGACGCCGGTCTGGATCGTGGAAATCGCAACCGGCAAGCGAACATTATGGAAAGAGATTCGGCCGTCGCAGCCGATCGACTTCCGCAATGATTTGCATCTCCATATCACGCCGGATGGCCGTGCCTACGCCTACAATTTCAGCCTCCAGGTGTCCGATCTGTACCTGGCGCAGGGCCTGCGCTAACTTGCCGCGCCCACGGCGGCATCCGGCGGGCGTATATTATCAAGCATGACTAAAGAAGAGATCCTGCTGGCTCATCGAGACTACCTTTATCCTTCCGTTTTTCATTACTACAAAGACCCGCTGGTGATTGCGCGCGGCAAAGACCAATACGTCTGGGATGCGGACGGGAACCAGTATCTTGATTTCTTCGGCGGCATTGTCACCATCGGCGTCGGCCATTGCAATGACGAGGTGAATCGCAAAGTCCATGCGCAAATGGATCGCTTACAGCACGTCTCCACCGTGTTTGCCACTGAGCCGCAGGCGGCGCTCGCTAAGAAGCTGGCGCAAATCACACCGGGCCAAAAGCTGACGAAATCGTTCTTCACCAATAGCGGCACCGAAGCCAACGAGACCGCGATCCTGACCGCGCGCTGCTATACCGGATCGACGGAAATCGTAGCGTTGCGCTACGCCTACCACGGTCGCTCGGCGCTGGCCATGAGTCTTACGGCGCAGTCGAGCTGGCGGCTTGGACCAGTGACGCAGTCCGGAATCGTGCACGCCGTGAATGCGTATTGCTATCGCTGCCCGTATGGCCTTTCGTATCCCTCATGCGGCGTCAAATGCGCTCAGGATGTCGAGGAAGTGATCCGCACCACCACTTCCGGACGAATCGCCGGGTTTATAGCGGAGCCAATCCAAGGGGTCGCCGGGTTCGTCACTCCGCCCAAGGAATATTTTCCAATCGTGGCCGACATCGTCAAGAAATACGGCGGCCTCTTCATCAGCGATGAAGTTCAGACCGGATGGGGAAGAACTGGCGGCAAGTGGTTCGGAATTGAGCAGTGGGGCGTGCAGCCGGACATCATCACGAGCGCCAAGAGCCTCGGCAACGGGGCGCCGATCGGCCTCACCATCGCCCGGCCTGAAGTCGCCGACTCGGTGAAAGGCGCCACCATCTCGACTTTTGGCGGTAATCCGGTGACCACCACAGCCGCGAAAGCGGTGATCGATTTCATCGAAGATCACAAGCTCTCGATTAATGCCGCGGAAGTTGGCGCCTATCTGCGCAATAAACTGAACGAGATGAAAGAGAAACATCGAATCATCGGCGACGTGCGCGGGATGGGATTGTTGCAAGCCGTCGAACTGGTGGAAGACCGCGAAACCAAGAAGCCGGCCACCGCTCTCATGCCGGCCCTCATGGAGGCGACCCGCGAGAACAAGCTTCTGGTAGGCAAGGGCGGTTTCTTTGGCAACGTGCTGCGCATTTCGCCGCCTTTGAATATCAGCAAGACCGACGTCGACGAGTTCGCGCGGCTGCTGGACGCTAGTTTCGTGAAAGCGCAGTCCGCGCTGGCGGTAGCTTAGGGGCTTAAGAAAATGGACGAGCGAGCATTTTACAAAGAATCGCAGACCACCAAACCCGCGACGTTAAACTGTCCATTCTGCCGCAGTGCGGAAGCTTATGACTTGCGCTGGCTGGTGCGCACCAAGGTGGACCGCCTGCCTGGCAATGCCGATGAGCGCGACCGAGCCAAGTTCAAGAAGGCGGCCAGCTATATGGTCTTGCTGGACGACAAAGTAATGTGCAAGAACATGCGCTGCCGCAAACGTTTCGACATCTCGGGCGTCAAGACCACCGCGTTCATTTAGACTCCCGCGATGCTATCTGCCGAACGTAATGTTGGAGTCGGCGGTGAACTTGCGGTAGTTGTCGTAGTCCACATCATTCTTCACCAGCAAGCTCCCCTCGCGGGAACGAAGCTCGAACTGGAGCGGCAGCAGGTAGTCGGCGTCGCCGATCCGGTTGTATTCATAATCCAGCGCAAGACTGACATCCTGAATCGGGAAAGACGGCGGAATCTCGTCCGGATGAAGCGTGATGCGGTGCACCATGTGCCGCAGAGCATCGATGAAAATCAGTCCGTGGTAGCCGGTCACAAGATTCAGTTTTTTTTCAGGCACCTTAATGTGATAGTTGGATTTGGAAACCGTTACGCGATAAGAGTACACGTGCATCTTTCGTCCCCGCAGCGTGAACCAGTTCTGCCAGGCAAATTCGGTTTCTGTTTCCGGAGAAAAGATCGATTTCAAGACCGAGCCAAATTCACCCGAGGATGAAGCGCCCGTCAGTTGCTCATGCGGTATGCTGGCCGGCCTGCCATTCAGTTCGATGACCTTGTAGTCTTCCAGGTGCTCAAAGTAAGTGAGCCTCTCAACGATGATGTCGATTGGCCGCCAGCCATTCTTGCCGTTGAAGTCCTCAAAACGCCGCGTCGTCTGGGTGCAGATGAAATTTGGAAGATTCTGCTCGTGATTCAGTGCGTGCCCGGTCGCATCCGCCAACACTTTCTTTTGCTCTATCGGGTCCGGCGGCTCTGGCGATTGCGCGCGTGCCGTTGATATTCCCAGCATTGCTGAGATCACCCCCATGGCCGCTAAGCTACACTGACGCCAGATGGGAGCGGAGATTCGCGCGCTCGGCAAGCAAGATGCGGAGGCCTTCTGGCATCTTCGAATGGAAGCGCTGGAGAGTGAACCGTTGGCCTTCGGAGCGTCGGCCGAAGAACATCGCGCGACTACTTTCGAAATGGTCGCCGCACGGCTCAATCCGCCGGACACGAATAGTTTTGTGCTTGGCGCGTTTGCCGCAGGACAACTGATCGGCACCGTCGGTTTTGCTCGCCAGCAGAATCGGAAAGACAGCCATAAAGGCCGGATCTGGGGCGTGTACATCAAAGAGAACCATCGGGGCAAAGGCATTGCACGTCAACTACTCGAAGCGGTGTTGCAACGAGCGAGATCGCAGCCCGGTTTGGAGCAGGTAATGCTCACCGTGGGCCATAACCAAGCCGCTGCAAAGAGACTCTATTCGGCCGTAGGCTTTCAAGTCTTTGGACACGAGCGCCATGCGTTGAAGGTTGGCGACGTTTACGTCGACGAGGACTACATGGCGATTCATTTTCGACCCGAAACACTTAACCCGAATAAGCCCGCTCAATAATCGCCCGAAAACCGGTGTTCACGGGTAGCGTACCAAAAGCACGCCCCCCCTCATTGGCCAGTCGCGTGGCGCAAAACGCGTCGGATACTTCAGGAATACTGTGCCGGATCAGAAGCGAGGCTTGCAAGGCGAGTGCGAGATGCTCGGCCAGTCTGCGCGCCTCGATCTCGGTCGCGGCCGCCGGCAGCTCTTTCTCCAGCCGATCGGCGAAGGCATCGAAACGGCGATCAGCGCCGCGCGCCAGCCGAATCTCGTCGCCCACGCTGGCCGCCGCGTCCGGCTCTTTCCTGATCGCGCGCAGGATATCGAGGCAGATAACGTTCCCGGAGCCTTCCCAAATCGAATTCAGCGGGGCTTCGCGATACAGCCGCGGAAGAATGGACTCCTCGACGAAGCCGTTCCCACCCAAGCATTCCATCGCTTCATTTACATGCGCCGGGCCGCGCTTCGATATCCAGTATTTGGCCACGGCGGTTCCAAGGCGCGCGAAACCATGCTCGGCGGCATCGCGCTCACGAGCATCGAAGGCCCTGGCAAGACGCATCATCAAGACCGTCGCCGCCTCGGATTCCAGACATAGGTCCGCCAGAACGTTCTGCATCAGCGGCTGTGCGATCAATAAGCGGCCGAAGGCCTTGCGATGACGCGCATGATGAATCGCCTGAACCACCGCCTGCCGCATCAAGGAAGCCGACCCTATCACGCAATCCAGCCGGGTGTGCTGGACCATCTCGATGATGGTGGCCACGCCGCGGCCCTCCTCGCCGATGCGGCGCGCCCAAGCCCGGTCGAATTCTACTTCCGAGGACGCGTTTGAACGATTACCCAGTTTGTCCTTAAGCCGTTGGACGTGAAAGCGATTGCGCTCGCCATCAGGAGTCCAACGAGGAAGCAGAAAGCACGTCAACCCCTTGAGCGCCTGAGCCAGAACCAGGAAGGCGTCGCACATGGGCGCCGAGCAAAACCATTTGTGGCCGGTGATCAGATACTCGGAGCGGGACTGCCCGCCCTCGATGTTTTCGGCCAAAGTAATATTGGCGCGCACATCCGAGCCGCCCTGCTTCTCAGTCATCGCCATGCCGATGAGTACGCCCGATTTCTCATTCGCCGGGCGGAAACGCGGGTCATACCGCGCGGAAAGGATATGCCGCTCCCACTCGCGCGGCAGGTCCTGCTGCTTTCGAAGCGCGGGAACAGACGAGTAGGTCATCGAGACTGGACAGGTATGTCCGGCTTCGTTTTCAGAAGCCAGCAACATGAGAGCAGCTCGGGCCACGTGTGCGCCACGCTGTGGTTCGGACCAGGGTAGACTCGCCAGGCCGTGTTCGATCGACAGGCGCATCAGATCGTGCCAGGCCGGGTGGAATTCCACTTCATCCAGCCGGTGACCGAATCGATCGTGAGTGTGCAGAACCGGAGGATTCTCGTTAGCCTGAAATCCCCAACGAATCGCCTGCTCGGTCCCCACCAGACGCCCGAATTCCTCGACCTGCGGCTTGGACCAGCCGGCTCCCTCGCGTTCGAGAGCGGCGCCCAGAATGCGGTCGACCGTGAACAGATTGTAGTCCACCAGCGCCGGAGGCTGGTTCAAAACCTCGTGGGTGGCTTTCGTTGACTCGAGCGCCAGTTTCAAGGGTGTGTCTCCATAGATTCTATCAAGCGGGCGATTCTATCAAGCGGTATACCTAGATTCGGCAGTTTTATTGCCTTCCATGAAACATTCCTGCCCGAAATCTGTCAAAGGAGAGCACCCGTTGCGGAAGCCATTAGCATGCAATTTTTGCTTCGACCTGAAAATCTTGCCGAATCAATACTTAGGAAGAATACCAGTCCTTACTCGCACATTCAGTTAGCGCAATACCACTTTAAGTTAACGTCCCGTTAGACTTAGCGCCTTCTCTGTCGGTACCTCTCCCACTCGGGTAATGGTGGCACCAAAACTGCCCTTCTCGCGACCGGAGTTGAAAAATAAAAATGACCTGCGAAGAATACGGCAGCGCTTATAAGAGGGGCTACAACCTGACGGTCCGTTTCCTTGTTTCGCGAGGACTCACCTACGACGCCGCGCAGGAGACTGCACAAGCTGCTTGGGTGAAGGGCTGGGAACGGCTTGGTCAATTGCGCGATTCCAACATGGTTCTGACTTGGATGAATAGCATCGCGCTCAATATCCATCGTAGTTGCATGCGTCGCGAACCTTTCTTGCAGACGCTCCCTGAACTTGCCACGCCACCCAAAGTTAACTTGGCGGCGATTGATGTCCGCCGCATTTTGAAAACCTGCAAGAAGAACGACCGCATGGTTCTGCAGCGCCATTATCTGGAAGGCTACAAGGTCCAGGAAATCGCGCGCGCCCATGGTTGGACCGAAACAGCAGTTCGAATTCGTTTGCTGCGCGCCCGTCGAGCCGTCGGCAAACGCTTCGCCGCTTGAGCTAGCATTGGCCTTGCTAGGCTCTCGGGGGCGGTCGTACGGAGGTAGGCCGCCCCTATCCTGAATTGTAATCTTCTTAACACCCAAACCTGCCAGATAATATTTTTTGCAATTCTGCTGCAATTTGATTTAGCATAGAGGGTCGTACAGGACTAACTGGATGGCCCAGATTTTCCACCGCAGTGTAAATTCAATTGCCACACTCAGCATAGTAGGCGCCGGTCTCGGAGCGGGGTTGCTCCTCGCATTTGCCTATTCGATGGACCGGGGGCACTACATCACCGACGTTAAAGTCGTCAAAGAGCAGCCGGTCCCCTTCAGCCATAAGCACCACGTGAGCGACGACGGCATCGATTGCCGCTATTGCCACACGTCGGTGGAAACGTCCTCTTTCGCGGGTATCCCGGCCACCGAAATCTGCATGAGTTGTCATTCGCAGATTTGGGCTAATGCTGAAATCTTGGAGCCGGTCCGCGCCAGCTTCCGCACCGGCGAATCGCTGGAATGGACGCGTATCCACGATCTTCCCGACTTTGTCTATTTCAATCACAGCATTCACATCAACAAGGGCATCGGCTGCAACACCTGCCACGGCCGCGTGGACCAGATGCCGCTGATGTATAAAGAAAACACACTTTACATGAACTGGTGCATCGAGTGTCACCGCAACCCCGAGAACCATGTTCGTCCGCGCGATCAGGTTTTCAACATGGCCTATGAACCTCCGGCCAACCAACAAGAGCTGGGTCGAAAGCTCGTCCAGGAGTATCACATTCAAAGCTTGACGGATTGCTACACTTGCCACCGATGAACGACAAACCCGCTCTCGATCTAGACAAGATTCGGGCTCGGCTGGAATCAGCCCAGGGGCCTGAGTATTGGAAGAGCCTGGAGGAGCTGGCCGAAACCGACGAGTTCAAGGCCTTCCTGGAGGACGAATTTGCGGTCCGAACTCCTGGCTTTCTGGAACCAGCCAACCGCCGTAATTTCCTGAAGCTGATGGGCGCGTCCATGGCCTTGGCCGGCGTCACGGCTTGTACAAAGCAGCCCAAGGAAACCATCGTTCCCTACGTCCGCCAACCGGAGGACTTTATCCCTGGCCTGCCGCTCTATTACGCCACCGCGATGCAGATGGGCGGCGTTGGCACCGGATTGCTGGCCACCAGCTATTTGGGGCGTCCCACGAAGGTGGACGGCAATCCCGATCATCCCGGCAGCCGGGGGGCGTCGGACTATTTCCAGCAGGCTTCGATTCTGACGCTCTACGATCCGGACCGGGCGCGAGCCGTTACGCATAACAACCAGATCAGCAGTTGGGTCGCGTTTCAGGCCGCCCTCAACTCGGCGCACGATAGCGCCGTGGCCAAGAAAGGTGACGGTTTCAGAATCTTGACCGAAACCGTGACGTCGCCGACTCTGACCGACCAGATCAATGGACTTCTGAAGCAGCTTCCAAGCGCCAAGTGGCATCAATACGAAGCCTGCGGCCGGCATAACGCTTTTCGCGGCGCGGTGCTGTCTTTTGGACGCCCCATTAACACCATTTACCATTTCGATCAGGCCGACGTTATCGTTTCACTCGACGCGGATTTCCTGGCCTGCGGGCCCGGGAATCTGGGTTATGCACGCGACTTCGCCGACCGGCGCCGTGTGCTCACCAACGTCACCCATAGCCCACAGCCCAAGGAAGATTTGCAAGAAGGCTATCAGGAAGGGTCCATCCCCTCGCGTCCAAATCAATCGGCCGGTTATGCCAACGAGAATCGCGGGCCGGTGGTATTGCCGCCGCAGGTGCAAGCGCAAGGAAAACCGCCCGGCCAAACCACGATGAACCGGCTGTATGTGGTCGAGCCGGCGCCCTCGCCGACCGGCGGAATGGCCGATCATCGCTATCCGGTTCGGGGCGGAGAAGTGGATGCTTGGGCTAGCGAGTTAGCCGCGGCGCTGGGTGTCAGTGGCGCGCAGGCTGGCGGAAAATACATGGAAGTAGCGGCTATCGCGCGCGATTTGCAGGCGCACAAAGGCTCTTCGATTGTGATAGCCGGTGAGAATCAACCTCCGCACGTCCACGCACTGGCGCATGCCATGAACCAGGCGCTCGGCAATGCCGGCAAGACGGTGACCTACACGGAACCAATTGACGGCAACGCCATCGACCAGCAAACATCTTTGCAGGAGCTGGTGGCCGACATGGATGCCGGCAAGGTCAGCTCCCTTCTGATACTGGGTGGCAATCCTGTTTACAACACCCCTATGGATTTGAATTTCGCCGGGGCGCTGAAAAAAGTCCCGTGGCGCGCTTATCTTGGTCTCTTCTACGATGAAACTGCCGTGCAGTGCGTCTGGCACGTGCCGGAAGCCCATTATCTGGAATCATGGGGCGACGTGCGCGGCTTCGATGGAACCGTGAGTTTCCAGCAGCCGCTGATCTCTCCTCTCTATGGCGGCAAGAGCGCGTATGAAGTCATAGCTACCTTGGCCGGCCAGCCCGATAAGAGTTCTCACGACGTCGTTCAGGATTACTGGCAGACGCAGAACAAAGGCTCGGATTTCGATATCTTCTGGCAGAAAGCCCTGCATGACGGTGTGGTTCCCAATACCGCGCGCGCGGCGGCCAACGTGACCGCCAAGGCGCCTCCGGCCGCTCCGGCCCAACCGGCGCAAGGAATGGAGATCTTGTTCCGGCCCGATCCAACCATTTGGGACGGATCGTTCGCCAACAACGGCTGGCTGCAGGAGTTGCCCAAGCCCCAGAACAAGATGACCTGGGACAACGCCGTCTGGATGAGTCCGACCACGGCGACGCAGCATAACGTCGTCACCGAGGACATGGTGGAGTTGAAGTATCAAGGACGCACGATTACCGGTCCAGTGTGGATCATGCCCGGGCAGGCCAATGACAGCGTGATCGTTCATCTCGGCTACGGCCGGACGCTGGCAGGACAGGTCGGTAACGAGGTCGGATTCAACGCGTATTTGCTTCGTACCTCGGGTGAGCCCGATGGCGGTTATGGCGTCGAGTTGAGGAAAGTCGGCGGCCATCACACCTTCGCCACCACCCAGCACACCCAAACGATGGAAGTGGACGAGCCGGTTCGCGTCACCACGCTGGACGAATACAAAAAGAATCCGCAGTTCGCCGACGCGAAGGAAGGCCAACAGCCCCTGCCTCAGTATCTGACCTTGTATCCGGATTATCGATACCAGGGCTACAAATGGGGCATGACCATCGACTTGAACACCTGCGTGGGTTGTAGCTCTTGTGTCTCGGCCTGCCAGTCAGAAAACAATATAGCGGTGGTGGGCAAGATCGAAGTGGCGCGCGGGCGTAACATGCATTGGATTCGAGTGGACCGCTACTTCAAAGGCAATTGGGACAATCCTGAGCTGTATTATCAACCGGTGCCCTGCATGCAATGCGAGAACGCGCCTTGTGAGCTGGTCTGCCCGGTGGCAGCCACCGTCCATAGCGGTGATGGCCTCAATCAGATGGTTTACAACCGCTGCGTCGGCACTCGTTATTGCTCTAACAACTGCCCCTACAAAGTCCGGCGCTTCAATTTCCTGCTCTATTCCGACTGGAACACGCAGAGCCTTTATCCTCTGCGCAACCCCAACGTGACGGTGCGCAGCCGCGGCGTCATGGAGAAGTGCACATACTGCGTTCAGCGCATCAATGCGGCGAAGATTCAATCCGAGAAGGAAAACCGCCGCATCGCGGACGGCGAGATTGTCCCGGCTTGCGTGCAGGCCTGTCCCACCAAAGCGATAGCGTTCGGCGACATCAACGATCCGAAAAGCCAGGTGGCGCAACTCAAGGCGCAAGCGCGGAATTATAGTTTGCTGGAAGATTTGAATGTCCGGCCGCGGACCACTTACCTTGGCCGGCTGAAGAATCCGAATCCGGAGATCGAGAAAGGTTAAAGCTTGAAGACGGAAGAATTAGATCGAAGAGCGATTGACCCCGGGCCGGATAAAATCATCGCTCCAGGGTTTGATTACGCGACGGTCACCGACAAGATCGCCAACACCGTCCTGATGCCCGTTGAGCGGACGCCGCCTCAGTGGTGGATCAGCCTGTTAATCGCTTTCACCTTGATGCAAGGCCTCCTGGTGGCCTCAGCCTGGCTGCTGTACAAGGGCGTCGGCGTGTGGGGCATTGTAATTCCGGTGGCCTGGGGCTATGCCATCGTCAATTTCGTATGGTGGATCGGTATCGGCCACGCCGGAACGCTGATTTCGGCCATTTTGCTGCTTCTTAAGCAGGACTGGCGAACCTCAATTAATCGATTTTCAGAAGCCATGACTCTATTCGCGGTCGCCCAGGCCGGCATGTTCCCCATTCTGCACATGGGCCGCCCCTGGCTGGGGTATTGGCTGATTCCCTACCCCAGTTCGATGTGGATCTGGCCGCAGCCGCGCAGCCCGCTAGTTTGGGACGTGTTCGCGGTGACCACCTACCTTACCGTCTCGCTCATGTTCTGGTTCGTCGGCTTGGTGCCCGATCTGGCCACGATGCGCGACCGAGCCAAACAGCAATGGCAGAAGGTCATATTCGGCATGCTCAGCATGGGCTGGCGCGGCTCGGCGAAACATTGGTCGCGTTACCAGATGGCCTATCTGCTGTTAGGCGGCTTAGCGACGCCCCTGGTGGTTTCAGTTCACACCGTGGTTAGCTTCGACTTCGCTATCAGCCTGCTTCCCGGATGGCACACCACCATCTTCCCACCCTACTTCGTCGCCGGCGCCATCTACTCCGGTTTCGCAATGGTGATTACTCTCGCGATTCCGACGCGCAAGTGGTTCCACCTGGAAGATCTGATCACCACGCGCCACCTGGATGCCATGGCCAAACTGATGCTCGGCACCGGGCTGATCGTAGCGTATGGATACATGATGGAAGCCTTTATGTCGTGGTACAGCGGCAATCCGCATGAGCTGTTCATGTATCACAACCGCGCCACTGGCCCTTACTGGCCTTTCTTCTGGGCTCTGATTCTGTGCAACATCCTGATCCCGCAGTCACTGTGGTCACGGCGCGTGCGGCAAAGCATCCCGCGCCTGTTCTTTGTGTCGATTGTGGTGAACATCGGCATGTGGCTGGAGCGGTTCATCATCGTCATCACCAGCCTGCATCGCGACTTCTTGCCCTCTTCCTGGGGCATGTATTATCCGACCCAATGGGACTGGGCGGTGTTGCTTGGCACTATCGGCTTCTTCCTCACGCTGATGATTCTGTTTGTACGGACGCTGCCGGCGATCTCGATCTTCGAAGTGCGTGAGGTGCTGCACCATCTGGCGCCGCACATATTGGAGGATTCGCCCAAACCGGCACACGGGGACTGATATGAACGAAACGTTTTGGGATCGGCACGGTATCCACGGCCTCATGGCCCAGTTTGAACAACCCGAGCAATTGATCGCGGCTGCAAACCGCGCCTATGCCGCGGGCTATCGAAAGATGGACGCCTACTCTCCCATGCCGATCGATGGTCTAGCCGAAGCGATCGGTTTCACTAAGCACTGGGTCTCGGCGGTTGTATTAGCAGGCGGGCTGGCAGGCTGCATCGGCGGGTTCTCACTACTGTGGTGGATTTCCGTGATTGCTTACCCGCACAACGTCGGCGGCCGCCCATTTGATAGCTGGCCGGCCTTTATCCCGATTACGTTTGAGTGCACTGTTTTATTGGCCGCGCTCAGCGCGGTGCTCGGTATGTTCGCGATGAACAAGCTTCCCATGCCGTATCATCCGGTGTTCAACGTGCCATCTTTCGCAGAACACGCCTCGGTGGATCGGTTTTTCTTATGCATCGAAGCCGATGATCCGAAATTCGACCTCATCCAGACCCGCCAGTTCCTGGAGGAACTGAACCCCGAAGAGGTGGCCGAAGTTGAAAAATAAGATCGCCATCTGCGCTGGAGCCCTGCTGTTGCTCGCCTTGACAGGTTGCCGCGACGACATGCACAATCAACCGCGCTATAAACCGCTCGCGGCTAGCGATTTTTTTCCCGATCACCGCTCCGAGCGGCCGGAGGTGGATGGAACGGTAGCGAGAGGCCACCTGCGCATTGATACTGCCCGCTATACCGGAAAATTCAACGGCGAGGACATCGACCAGTTTCCGATTCAGATCGCGCGCGCTGATATCGAGCGTGGCCGGGATCGCTTTAATATCTACTGCTCGCCCTGCCACGGCCGTTTGGGCGATGGCAACGGCATGGTAGTGCTGCGAGGCTTCCGGCAAGCGGCGTCATACTACAACGACAAACTCATGAAAGCGCCAGTGGGCCACTTTTTTGACGTCATGACCAATGGCTTCGGTGCGATGCCCAGTTATGCCTCTCGAGTCCAGCCAGATGACCGCTGGCGGATCGTCGCTTACATCCGTGTCTTACAAGCCAGCGAATCAGGCAAGCTGAACGATGTACCGGCCGACCAACGCCAAAACCTGAAACTCGAACCCGCGCCCAATGGACTATCTCAAGGCGCTCCACCGGCCGGTACTCCGCCCCCGCCCGCGACACAACCCAATCCAGGAGCTGTACGATGACGCCCAGTGAAGCCCTTCTCCCGCGGATGGACCGCATCCAGCGCAATTCACTGGTTGTAGGCGTGGTAGCTTTGGCCCTCAGTGTCATAGGCCTATTCCTGGATGCGGCGCATTTCTGGCAGTCCTATCTGTTCGCTTATATCTTCTGGGCCGGTCTGGCGCTCGGTTGCCTAGGCATCTTCTTCCTGCACAATGTGGTCGGCGGAAACTGGGGCGTCGCCGTCCGCCGGTTCGTCGAGTCCGGGTTACAAACGCTCCCGCTCATCGCTCTGTTCGTGATTCCGATATTTTTTGGGATGGGCACGCTCTACTCCTGGACCCACGCCGATGTTCGAGCGCACGATTTCGCGGTTGGCCACAAGGCCGCCTATATGAACGTGCCGTTCTTTATCGGAAGAACGATCTTGTACTTCCTGATCTGGTTCTTCTTCGGCTTCCGGATTCTGAGCATGGCCAACGAGCATGACCGGACTGGAGATCCCGCGCTCTTCCGGCGCATCAAGGGCGCCAGTGCGCCTGCCTTGTTGATCTTCGTCCTTACGACCACCTATGCCTTCATCGATTGGATCATGTCGCTGGAGCCCAACTGGTATTCCACGATTTACGGCTGGATGTTCACGGTAGGTCAAGTTCTGCTGACGTTTTCGTTCTTGATCGCCATATTGGTGCTGCTTTCCAAATACGAGCCCTTCGCCGGTTTCTTGACGCGGCAACATTACCACGATCTTGGGAATCTGATGCTGGCTTTCACCATGCTGTGGGCCTACATGTCATTCGCTCAGTTCCTTATTATCTGGGCCGAAAATCTGCCGGATGAAATTCCCTGGTACGTTCGGCGCTTTAGCGGAGGCTGGGGATATGTAGCCTGGTTCATCTCCATCTTCCATTTCTGCGTTCCCTTCTTCCTGCTATTGATGCGCTTCGTCAAGAAGCATCCGGAGCGGCTGCGGGTCTTGGCGATGTGGATGATTCTCGTCCGCATCGTAGACGTCTTCTGGATCATCGAGCCGGCGTTCCGCCAGCATGGATTAGAGATTTACTGGACCGATATCGCTGCGTTGGTCGGCTTGGGCGGTATCTGGATCGCTTTCTTCATCCGGCATCTTAAAGCCCGGCCCCTATTACCGGCCAACGATCCGCGGGATACTTATTCCCTCGTACGCGTGCATGGACACTGACATGGAACACCCCGTCAACATGGAACACCCGGTCGCACCCAGCCCGAATGGCGCTGGCCACGAACATCGCGAAGTGGATGTTCGGTTCATCGTGGTGTCGTTAATTGTGCTGCTGATCGGCGCATTTCTGGTTTGTCTTCTGACGATCGGAATATTCCGCTATTTCCACAACACCTATCTACCGCCGCAGGTCACCTACGTCCAGCCGCAGCTTCCTCCCGAGCCGCGCGTGGAAGACAAGCCCTATCTCCAATTGCAGAATCTGCGGGCCCTCGAGGATCACGTCCTCACCACGTACGCCTGGGTGGATGAGAGCGCTGGCACGGTGCGAATTCCGGTGGATCGCGCCATCGACATGGTCGCGCAGAAAGGGCTCCCGTACCACAATTATCTCGACGACATCGCCAAAGGAAGTAAAAATGCCAAGCAGTAAGGGTATAGTGGCGCAGGCACTCGGTCTCGTGGCGCACGCACTCTTGCGTGCCGCGTCGGCACTCGCGCCGACGCTTGTCATCTTTTTATTGTGCTCCCCCGCCCCTGCCCAGCAGTACGGCCTCCCCGCCATGATCCGTGGCGTAGGAATCGATCAGAATCTCAACGCCCAGATTCCGCTGGAGCTGATGTTCAAAGATGAGACCGGCCAAGTTGTTCGCTTGGGCCAGTATTTCCGGCACAAGCCGGTAGTCCTCGCGCTGGTTTACTACGAATGTCCCATGCTGTGCGACATGGTCCTGAATGGCCTGACACACACCATGGAGCAGACCTCGCTCAACTTAGGTTCCGACTTCGACGTAGTAACCGTCAGTTTCAACGCCAAGGAAACCTGGCAGTTGGCAGCCGCTAAGAAAGCCAACTACGTGGAAAAATATAAGCGCGCAGGGGCCGCGCAAGGCTGGCATTTTCTCACCGGCCAGGAAGATGCAATCAAGAAGCTAGCCGACACGGCGGGCTTCCACTATAAGTACGATCCGATTACCAAACAGTTCGCGCACGCCAGCGGCATCATGGTCCTGACGCCAGAGGGAAAGATCGCGCGTTATTTTTACGGAATCGATTACAAGACTAGAGACTTCCGGCTGGGACTGGTGGAGGCTTCCGAGAACAAGATCGGCGATTTGGCCGACCAGGTCCTGCTCTTCTGCTACCACTACGATCCGATGACCGGCAAGTACGGCGCGATCATTCAGAATGTGACCAAGGTGCTTGGCTCGGCTACCGTGCTCGGGCTCGGAGCTCTGGTGTTCTTTTTGATGAGGCGCGGTACCGACGCCGAACCCAGGAGGCCGGCTTAAGCAATGCAGTTACCCCTGTTTCCCGAAGCTGCCTCGGCGGTCGCGAGTAGCGTCGACTATCTCTACTTTTATCTCACTGCAGTGTCCGTCGTCATGACGGCGCTGATCTTCGCGGCGGTCTTCTTTTTTGCGATCAAGTACCGGCGCAAATCCGAAAATGAAATTCCGCCGCCGATTCACGGGTCGCTGAAGCTTGAGATCGCATGGTCGGTCCTGCCTTTCCTGGTCATGCTGACATTCTTTTGGTGGGGCGCACAGATCTTTTTCGCCAACGCCAGTCCCCCACCCGACGCGATGGACATTTACGCCGTCGGCAAGCAATGGATGTGGAAGATTCAGTACCCGGAAGGCCAGCGAGAGATCAACGAACTGCACGTTCCCATCAACCGGCCAATCAAGATTACTTTGGCTTCTGAAGACGTCATCCACAGTTTCTTCATCCCGGCTTTCCGCGTGAAGCACGACGTTGTGCCGGGCCGCTATGACATCATGTGGTTCACCGCAACCAAGCCCGGCCGGTACCATCTTTTCTGCGCCGAATATTGCGGCACCGAACATTCCGGCATGGTCGGATGGGTCACCGTGATGACCGAGAACGACTACGAGAACTGGCTGGCCGGCGGCGGAGTGGAAGGGACCATGGCGCAACAGGGCGAAAGGCTGTTCGGACAGTTGGGATGCGCCACCTGCCATCAACTGGATCAGCAGGGCCGAGGTCCCATCTTGCGTGGACTATATGGTTCGCGCGTTCAGTTGCAGAGCGGCCAGACCGTCCTAGCAGACGATGCCTATATCCGCGAGTCGATTCTAAACCCCAATGCCAGGCTGGTAGCCGGCTTCCGAACGGACGTCATGCCGACGTTCCAAGGCCAGATCACCGAAGAGCAACTGCTGCAGCTCATCGTTTACGTAAAGTCCTTGGCTATTCAGGGGGCGCGGCCGGTATCCGAACAAACTTCGGCGGCGCCGGGCGGCGCGGCGGCAACTCCTGAAAACCCAAATACGGGTGGAAAAAAATGAGTACTGTCTTACAAGATCCTCTGGCGGTGGAAACCCCTAATTACCTAAACCAGGAGTACGGCTGGAAGTCGTGGCTCTTCACCAAAGACCATAAGCGCATCGCCGTGCTCTACATCATTTCGATCACCGCGATGTTTTTCATCGGTGGAATCTTCGCCAGCCTTATCCGCGTCGAATTGCTGACGCCGCAGGGCGACCTGGTCAATTCCGATACCTACAACAAGTTCTTCACCATGCACGGTATCGTGATGGTCTTCTTCTTCCTGATACCATCCATCCCAGCCACACTTGGAAATTTCTTTGTGCCCATGATGATCGGCGCCAAAGACTTGGCCTTTCCGCGTATCAATCTCTTGAGCTGGTACATATACATCGCCGGCGCGGCCTTCGCTTTGGCGGCCATAGTTCTGGGCGGCGTGGACACCGGTTGGACTTTTTACACTCCGTTTAGCAGTACCTACTCGAATACTTTCGTAATCACGGCCGCGGTGGGCGTCTTCATCGCCGGATTCTCGTCTATTCTGACGGGGTTGAATTTCATCGTGACGGTCCACAAGATGCGGGCGCCAGGGATGACCTGGGGCCGGCTGCCGCTGTTCGTGTGGGCCAACTATGCTACCTCGCTCATCCAGGTTTTGGGCACTCCGGTGGTCGCCATCACCCTGGCGCTGGTCGGTCTCGAGCGGGCTTTCCATATCGGCATTTTCGACCCGGCCATCGGCGGCGATCCGATCCTGTTCCAGCACATGTTCTGGTTCTATTCTCATCCCGCCGTGTACATCATGATTTTGCCGGGCATGGGCG
>DATMMD010000014.1:0-77041 GCA_035569875.1 Bryobacteraceae bacterium | reverse complement strand
CGTCTCAAGGCCATCAAGGAAGGCCGCGAGCACGACGAGGGCGACGAAACGCAAACGGAAGAATCATAAGGGTCGCGATTACGCTGGCACCCAGCCCCGCGATCGCATCCGCGGCGTAGTGGTAGCGCCCGTAGATCGTTGCCACAGCCACGCTCACGGCGTAAACCAGCATCATCCAGCCAAATTTTCGTTTTTGCGGCAGCAGCCAGAATAGCGCCCATGCCGCCGAAAATGCCGATGATACGTGCGCGCTCGGAAAAACGCTGGAGTGAATTCCGTAGCCCCTTAAGATCCAGAGATTGAATCTCCGCATGGGCGTGATCACATTGGGCAGGTCGCTTTCGCCGAACAGCGTGCGCGGCGGGTCGGATGGAAAATACGGTAACAGCGCGTACGCCAGCAGCGTCCCTGCCAGATACAACAGCAGAAAATAATTCACCAATTCCCGCCGCCGTTGACCGTACAACAATGCCACCGAGATCGGGCCCACCGCGTATACCAGCAGGTAGCAGAACTCCAGATACGTCGGCAGCAACGCGCCCAGCCATTCAATAGCACGCTGTAAACCGGCGCCATACAAAAGGCTGCGATCCCACTCCACCCACCGTAGCTCTAGATCATATTCCCGCATCAGCGGTGAGAACCAATCCATTTCCCGGTAGGCGATCAGCGTCAGCGCCAAGGGAATCCAGTCGCGTACGATGCTGAAGAGTTCCCGGCTACCGTACCATTCTGCAACCGCAAGCGCCGCTAGCAAGCTGGCGACCAGTACCAATACCGCGAGCGCCAGCCATTTTACTTGCGGGTCCAGCGGAAATAGAGGAGTGATCAAAGCCACATAGCTGAAGTAGCCGATCAGGAGCCACTCCGAGGAGCGCAGCGCCGCGCGTGTTTTGATTGCGGCGGGCATTTGCAAGCAAGAATGACTAGCGGCCTGACTCCGCGCCCAGCCGGATCAAATGCTCGGCGTGCTTCAACGCCTCGGCCGTCACCCGCTGGCCCGACAACATGCGGCCGATCTCACGCGTGCGGGCCTCGCCCTGCAGTTCTTCGATCTCGGCGATGGTGCGCCCCTTCACCTCGCGCTTTTCGACGAAATAGTGATGGTCGGCGAAACCGGCGACTTGCGCCAAATGTGTCACGCACAGCACCTGGCTCGCCACCGACAGCTTCTTGAGCCTGCGGCCAACCGCTTCGGCCACACCGCCTCCGATGCCACTGTCGATCTCATCGAACACCAGCGTACGCTGCGTCCGGTTTTTCCGGCCAACTGGGGCGACAGTAACGCCAACCGAGGTTTTGAGTGCCAGTGCAATGCGCGACAGTTCGCCGCCAGAGGCCACTTTATCGAGCGGACGCGGCTCTTCACCCACGTTGGCCGAGATAAGGAACTCCACCCGGTCAGCACCCCGCTCAGACCAAACACCCGGCTTAATCTCGATCCGGAAAACAGCGCTCTCCAGCGCCAGTGAGGCCAGCTCGCCTTCCACCTTCTTGGCGAGTTTCTGCGCAGCCGCGCCACGTGACTTGGTTAAAGCTCCCGCCGCTTCGCGATATGCTTCGCTCGCGGATGCCAGATCCTGTTCCAGCGTGGCCTTCCGTTCTCCGGCCGTCTCGACCGCCTCGATCCGCGCGCGCACGTTGTCCAGGAACGCCAAGACCTCGGCTAGAGATGTCCCATATTTGCGCTTCAGCCGGTCGATCAGCGCCAGCCTCGACTCCACGTGTTCCAGACGGTCGGGGTCTGCCTCCAACCGGTCCAGGTAATCTCGGACCGCGCGCGACGCCTCACCCACTCCTATCTCGGCTGATCGCAAAATCTCCAACGCGCCTTGCAAGCTGCCGTCGATGCGGCACAATTCCTCTAGCTTCTTGATAGCGATTCGAATCTGCGACGAAGCGCTCTCGGGCGCGTCATAAAGCGCCGAATACCCGGCGTTGGCGCTCTCCTGCAGCTTGGCGACGTTCTTCAGCACCAGGCGCTCGTTCTCGAGCTCGGAATCTTCACCTGCCTTCAAACCCGCCGCCTCAATCTCCTTCCTTTGAAAGCTCCACAAATCCGCGAGCCGCAGTTTCTCCTGCTCCGACTTTTCCAGATCACTCAGCTCATCCTGGATTCTCTTCCACTCACGGAATAACGCGGACACTCCCTCGGCCGCTTCCTCCAGGTCCGCGAATTGATCCAACAGTTCGAGCTGCGCCTCCGCCGAAAAGAGCTGTTGTTGATCGTGCTGGCCGTGGATATCGCCCAGATACGGCGCGAGTGTTCGAAGCAACGCCGCCGTCACCGGGCGATTGCCGAGAAAGGCGCGCGACTTGCCGCCCGCCAGGACCTCGCGTTCCATTAGCAATTCTCCATCTTCCAGCGGGACGCCGGCTTCCTCCAGCAACGCCCGGGAGGCGGCGTCCTGGGGCGCCTCGAAAATGCCCGAAATCCGGGCTCTGTCGGTGTCCGACCTTACCATATCCGCTGACGCCCGGCCTCCAAATAGCAACCCAAGTGCATCCACCACAATGGATTTGCCGCTTCCCGTCTCACCGGTTAGCAGATTCAGGCCGGGGTGGAATCGGACGCGAACCCGTTCCACCACCGCGTAGTTTTCCACAACCAGTTCCAGCAACACTCGATGAAATTATACGAGGTTTCGCTCCGTCTAAACGGTTAGATCGCCGTCTTTTTGACCGCGGTTTGCGTCATACTGTGAAACAGAGCACCCCGGTTCTGTTTTTTAGATCATTCGTGACCGGCGGCACGCTATCATTGAAGCGAAAGGAGCCCGGTTGATATTTTCCCAACTTGGCGGGCTGTTCCTGCAATTGCAGCTTTGGGATCTCGTTCAAAGCTCCGGTCCCTTGCCCAAGGCCGTCATGGTGTTACTGTTGATTTTCTCGGTGCTTTCCTGGGCTGTGATCTTTTCCAAGTGGGCGGTATTTCGGAGCGCGAGATCCGCCAATCGTGCCTTTCTGCGGGCCTTTCGCAAAGCTCCGGGCCTTGAAGCGGTGGCAGTGGCCAGCGAACAGTTCCGGAAATCGCCTCTGATCGGCGTCTTTGATTTCGGATACAGCGAAGTCGCCCGGCAAATGAAATCTCGCGGCGCCGTCACCAACCCGGTGGCGCTGGAGCGTAGTCTGCAGTTGGGAATGAGCGAGGAGATTACACGGCTGGAGCGCAACATGAGTCTGCTGGCAACGACCGCGACGGTGTCGCCGTTCATTGGACTGTTCGGAACCGTGTGGGGCATTATCGACGCGTTCCAACAACTCGCCACCGCAGGTGCGGCCAGCCTGCGCGCAGTCGCGCCCGGAATCTCCGAGGCCCTGATTACCACCGCGATGGGGCTCGCCGCTGCCATTCCCGCCGCAATTTTCTACAATCTGTTTGGGAACACCATCAAGGAATTTGGCGCGCGCATGGAAGACTTCATGCTTGAGTTCCTGAACCTCACCGAAAGAAGCATGGAGTAACATGGCCTTCTCGCTGGGAACCTCTTCCGGTGGAATCAGGCGGGGCCGTTTTCGCGGAACCACCACCTCTCTGGCCGAGATCAATATCGTCCCGCTGGTGGACGTCGTTCTGGTGCTGCTCATCATTTTCATGCTCACGGCGCACGTGATGGAATTCGGCCTCGAGATTGACGTTCCGAAAGTGAAGCCTGTTAAGGAAAATGTGCAGGAGCTGCCGGTGATCTCCATCGGCCGCGACGGTACGTCCTATCTGAATGACAAACCGGTGAACATCAACTTGTTGGCCGACGAAGTCCGCAAGCGATTCAAAAATGCTGCTTCGGTGTACGTGCGCGCCGACCGCCGAACCCCCTGGGACTCGATCGCCCAGATAGTCGCAACTTTAGGCGAGGCCAAGCTGGGGATCAACATGGTTACGCAGCCAGAGGACCAGGCCGAAAGGCGGCGCTAGCATGACACCGCGCAGCATGACATCTCGCATAGACATCCTCGACGAAAAAGATTCGATACGCTGGCCGTTTCTGGAATCCATCGGGTTTCACGCAGCCGTGTTCGGACTGCTCGCGCTGGGGGGCATCAGCTACCAGCACTCACACGAGATTTGGGGTGGGCCGAAGACCCAGGCCGGCGATGCTGTTCAAGTCAATGCCGTCAAGAGCATTCCATTACCGTCACGCACGGGTCAGGTGAATCCGGTGGCCAATGATACGGAATTCCAGGTGCAACAACCGCCTAAGCCTGAACCAAAGAAGCAAGTCAAGGAACCGGAACCGAAAGCTATTCCATTGAAAAGTCGGCTTGCCGAAAAACAGCCGCGGCAGCAGGCCCCGCAGCGCTACCGGCCCTATCCTCCGGTCCCCAATCAGGTGTTCAGCAGTCAGGCGCCCGCCGCAGTCTCTCCCATGTTCGAGAAAGCCGGCTCCGGGGGAGTCGGCATCGGACCCAACAGTGTTTTCGGAAACCGCTTTGGCGCCTATGCGGACCTGGTCGTAAAGCGTATAAGTGAAAAGTGGTCCACCAGCGGACTGGCAGGAGTGCAGTCCGCTCCCATAGTTATCGTTACCTTCGATATTTTGCGCGATGGTTCGATCCGAAATGCACAGATCGCCCAGCGAAGCGGCAATACCACACTCGATTACTCGTCCCTTCGCGCCGTTATGGATGCAGCACCCTTCCCGCCGCTTCCGTCCGAATACGACCGGAACGTGGCCAACGTGGAAGTTCATTTTCAATTACAGCGATGAAACGCACCATTCTTTTCCTCAGCACGGCTCTTGGCATATCTGTTCTAGTTCTGGGACAGATCAATGTCACGGTGAATAAACCTGGCGAGAAACCTTCCATCGCCGTCCCCGATTTTCGCGGCTCCGGCGACGCCCAGCGCTTGATGGATCCCTTCAACGCTACACTCTTCCGCGAACTCCAAACCTCCGGTCAGCTCAAGCTGATTCCCAAAACCGTCTACCCGTTGCAGGTTCCTCAGCAGCCCACCGACCTTCGTCCTCCAGTCAACGGCCGAAGTCAAGGACCCTGGTTGACCGATTGGTCAGGACCGCCCGTCAACGCCAACTACCTGGCTTTCGGATACACGGCCGTCCAGAACAACCAACTGGTTTTGTATGGCTGGCTGGACGACGTAACGCAGTCCAACCCTAGTTCCGCTCAACTCATCGGCAAGGTTTATATCGGAACGCTTGATGAGGTGGGCGCCGCTAAAGTCGCGCGCGAGTTTGCCGCCGATATATTGAAAATATTTGGCGCCACCAGCCTGGTCGGCACCAAGATCTATTTCGTATCCAGCCGCACCGGTCACAAAGAGATCTGGTCGATGGATTATGATGGATCGAATCAAAAAGCTTTCACCGCTTACGGGACCATCACCACTTTTCCGGTCGTGTCGCCGGACGGGACCAAGCTGGCGTTCACTACTTATCCGGTCCGCAAGGGGGCGGGAGGGAAGGTGATCGGTGAAGGCCAGCCGGAGATCTATGTGCATTCGATCGAAACGGGAAGGAAGCTGGTTTATTACAACCAAAAAGCCTCTATGAACGCCGCTTCCGATTTCATGACCGACAGTCGCCACCTCCTCATCTATTGCACGGCCAGTGGCTTCTCGCAGATTTACGAGACCGATATCGACGGCAGCGGCCTGCGCCGGGTCACTCATTCCGGATCGCTGGAAGTGGAAGCGAAGGCGAATCCCAAGACCGGCAACGAAGTCGTGTTTGTATCCGGGCGCGGAGGCACGCCGCAAATATATAGAATGAATATAGACGGAACAGACGTGGCGCGGTTGAGCACGGGGGAAGGCGACGCGGTTAATCCTTCGTGGAGTCCCGACGGCCAGCATATTGCGTTTTCGTGGACGCGTGGATTCGAACCAGGAAATTTCAACATTTTCGTCATGGACGTTGCGACGCGAGACTTTGTGCAACTCACTCATGGCGCGGGGCGAAACGAAAATCCGAGCTGGGCGCCGGATGGCGTCCATCTGGTATTCTCATCGACGCGTGAGCGTACCACGCAGATTTACACCATGCTCGCTGATGGCACCGGAGTACAACAGCTCACTACTCAAGGAAATAACGAGAAGCCGGTTTGGAGTAAAGCGACTCAGTAGCAATGCACGGCGTGCGGATCCCAGCCCACGCCACAAGACATGCTGGAAAACAGAAGAGGAGAATGTTCAGGATGAGTGACAGTGACAGATTGCTCGCTTACAAGCGCACAGGTTGCGGCCCCGCACGATTGAATCGGAATCACTCCCGCGCTGCCGTCCGCTCTGCGCGCCTTTATGGCAAGATGAGCGCCGTGTTGTTGGCGTTCATGCTGTTAGCGTTTGCCTCCGGATGCAAGAAAAAGGTTCCACCGCCTCCGCCCCCCCCGCCACCACCGCAGCAAACACCCGAGCCCGTTGCCAGGCTGGAAAGACCTACGATCAATAGCTTCACTGCGGAGCCGTCCGCGATCGAGCGCGGCCAGTCGTCGACCTTGAGCTGGTCCATCAGCAACGCCACCGACATGTCGATCAGCCAGGGCATCGGCGCCGTCCAAAGCCAGGGGCAGCGGCAGGTTTTTCCGACTAGCACTACCAGCTACACCTTGACCGCCAGAGGTCCCGGCGGCAACGATACGCGATCCGTTACCGTATCGGTTAGTACGCCGCCTCCACCGCCGCCTCCGCCGACCAGTACTCCCCGGCTATCCAGCCAGGACATGCTGGCGCAGCAGGCCCAGGATGCTTTCTTCGACTACGATAAGAGCGACATCCGGCCCGACGCCCGTGATGCTCTAACTCACGATGCCGGACTCTTGAAGCAGATCTTCTCCCAGGATCCGAATTTCAGCGTCGTAATGGAAGGCCATTGCGATGAGCGTGGTTCAGCCGAGTACAATACCGCGCTGGGTGACCGGCGCGCTACTGCGGCTAAGGATTTCCTGGTTCAGTTGGGAGTTCCCGGCGACCGCATTAAGACCATCAGCTACGGCAAGGAGAGACCGCAGTGTACCGAAGCCAGTGAGGATTGCTGGCAGAAGAACCGGCGCGGGCATCTGTCGGCCGGGCAGTGAAGATCAGTTAAGTGAAACGCGGGCGCTGGCCATGCTACCGGCGCCCGCCGAACGTCATAGGAGTTGTTATGAGCTTGTCCCGCACAGTTATACTGTTTGTTGCTTTCGCGCCTCTCACTTTTGGCGCCAGTAAGGAGATTGTCGAGTTGCAGCGCGACGTCTCTATGCTGCAGGATCAGGTCCAAAAAATGCAGGCCGCGCTGAACGACAAGTTGACGTCCCTTCAGGCCCTCGTCCAACAAACCACCGACTACTCAAAGAATACCGACCGGGCTCTCGCCGTAATGCAGGATCGGTTCAACGACGCGATGAAGCAGCAGCAAGCCAGCGTCAGCGCGCCCGTCGCTAGCGTAGGCCAGAAGCTCGATCAAATGGCGGAAGATTTCCGCGCCGTGCGCGAGTCCGTGCTCGATATGAACACCCGCATGGGCAAGCTGGACGCCAAAATGGCCGATCTCCAGAATCTCATCAACACCATCAAGGCTCCCGCGCCCCCGCCACCGGGTGCTACTTCTCCGAGCGGCGCGCCAGGCGCTCCCCAAGCAGCCCAGGCCGGTCCGCCTCCAGGGATGGAAGCATCCACCGCCTACACCAACGCTTATCGCGACTATCTGGGCGGCAAATACGACCTGGCTATGCCCGAGTTCAACGACTATCTGAAGTATTTCAGCAACACCCAGTTCGCATCCAATGTCCAGTTTTATATCGGCGACATCTATTTCAAGAAGCAGGACTACACCAACGCGCTGCAAGCCTTCGACAATGTTCTGGAGAGATTTCCGGACGGCAACAAAACCGCCGATGCCCACTATATGAAAGGCATGGCGCTCATGCAGCTTGGCCGGAACGACTCCGCCGCCAGGGAATTTCGGGATGTTTACACCAGCTATCCCGATACCGACCTCGCTGCCAAAGCCAAGGCCCGCCTGAAAGAACTGGGACTCAACGTCGGAACCACCAATACCCGAGCCAAACGCCGCTGAGCGATTCTTCACGCACGGCTGCTTTGCTGTCTTTCTGCCTTCTGTCTCCTGACTCCTGCCTCCTGTCTCCTCTTGATCCCCGGTGTGTTATGCTGTTTTCCTCGCGGCAGTCATGCCTTCCACACTAGCGCTTCCCCGCGTCTGCATCGCCATGGGCTTCCCGGAAGCACAGCGGTTGCTCGAGAACGCGCGTCGCGAGACCAATGCCGGCGAGTCCTTCTTCGAGTTCCGCCTGGACTACTTGCCGGTGCCCGAACAAGGACTCCCGATTATTCGCAAATTCCTGTCGGCGCATCCAGAATGCTGCATTCTGGCCACCTGCCGCCGCCACCAGAACCAGGGCAAGTTCAATGGCAGCGTCGAAGACCAGGTCCGGATCCTCAGCGCCGCCTTGGACGCCGGGGCTCGCGCCATAGACATCGAAATCGAAAGCGCTGAAAACGTGGCGGCCCGCCTCGAAAGCTTCCGTGGCAAAGGTAGCCTGATCATCTCCTATCACAACTACGATGGAACGCCCTCGCCCGAAGCGATTCTGCGCCGCATGATGCGCATTCCGGCCGACGGCTACAAAATCGTCACCACCGCCCGCAAGCCGTCCGACAATTACCGCATCCTGTCCCTCACCAAGAGCCATCCGCGCACGCCGCTCGTGGTTCTGGCGATGGGCGAAACCGGCTTTCCGACTCGCGTGCTCTCCACCGCCTGGGGCGGGATTTTTACCTATGCCGCGCCCAATGCTTCCGAGGGTACCGCCACCGGCCAGGTCAGCGCGCGCCTCCTGCGCCATTTGTATCGCGTCGAGAAATTCTCGCGCGTCGCCAAGATCTACGGTGTCATTGCCGACCCTGTTCGCCACTCCATCTCTCCGGCCGTACACAACCGCGCCTTCCAGGCCCATCGCATGGATGCTGTGTATCTGCCCTTTTTGGTGCAGCCCGCTCAGCTGAAAGACTTCTTCGTGCTAGCCGACAAGCTGCCCGTCGCCGGATTCAGCGTAACTATCCCGCATAAACAGAAGGTGCTGCGCTATCTCGACATCGTCGATCCACTCGCCCGCCGCATTGGCGCCGTGAATACGGTCTGGAAGAAAGCCGGCAAATGGCGTGGAACCAACACCGATGCCGATGCCGTCACCGTGCCTCTCAGCCGCAAACTTCGCCTCGCCAAATCCACCATCCTGCTGATCGGAAATGGAGGCGCGGCCCGCAGCGCTGCCTATGGGCTGATGGAGCGCGGCGCCAAAGTCTCCATCGTCGGCCGCAATCCGGATCGCGTGCGATCGCTCGCCAAAGCCTGCGGCGCCGAGCCGCTGCTGCGCGAACAGGCCGAAGCCCGCAAGTTCGATGCCGTCGTCCATGCCACCCCGCTCGGTATGTATCCCCACACCGAGGGCTGCTTCTTTCAAAACTCGATTCCCGCCGAACTGGTATTTGACATGGTCTATAATCCGATCGAGACCACTCTCGCGCGCCACGCTCTACAGCAAGGCTTGACGGTTGTTTCCGGCCTGCAAATGTTCGTCGAGCAGGCCGTTCGCCAGTTCGAGATCTGGACCGGAAGCACCGCGCCGCGCACTGTAATGGAAAAAGCCGCGCTGGAAGCGCTAAACTCCGGTTAATGGCCACTCTCAAGCTCACTCGCCGTGAAATAGCAGCGGCCCTGTCAGGCTCCGCGGTTTTGCTCGGGCAGACGCCTGCTCCGCCGGTTCCTCAAAATCCCGCTTTAAGTCCGGATGACGAACTGAAAGCCGCGCGCGAAGCTATCCATCAGAACTCCGAGCAGCTCGCCAAATTCCCGTTGCCCATGTCGACCGAGCCGGCCGTCCACTTCAAAACCTAAGACATCGCGATGGCTACCATCCCCGACGACATATTCTTTGCGACCATCACGGAGATCAATCAGAAGCTCAAGGCCAAAGAGTTTTCAGTACGGGAGCTGACCAAAGCGTTTTCCGATCGCCTCGAGCGCCTGGGACCCGGCTACAACGCTCTGGCGCTGTCTCTCCGCCACCAAGCCGATAAAGAGGCCCGCGACGTGGACGGCGACATCAAGCGCGAGCGCTTCCGGGGCCCTCTGCAAGGCATCCCCTTCGGCGCCAAGGATCTGCTGGCCTATGCCAAGCAGCCGACCACCTGGGGCGCGCGCCCATACGCTGGACAGGTCTTCGATTACACCGCCACCCCGCTGACCAAGCTTGCGAAGACGGGCGCCATTCTAACCGGCAAACTCGCCATGGTCGAGCTCGCGGGCGGTCCCAGCTATCGCTTCGCCAGCGCGTCCCTCACCGGTCCGGGTTTGAATCCGTGGGACCGCACGCGCTGGTCGGGCGGATCTTCGAGTGGATCGGGAATCGCGGTGGCGGCGGGATTAGTCACGTTCGCGCTCGGCTCGGAAACCTCCGGATCGATCCTTACGCCCAGCGCTTTCTGTGGGATCACCGGCCTCCGCCCAACCTATGGGTTGGTGAGCCGCCATGGTGCGATGCCGCTCTCCTGGACTCTCGACAAGATCGGCCCTATGTGCCGTTCGGCCGAAGACTGCGGTTTGGTGCTGCATGAGATTGCCGGTGCGGATTCTAAAGACCCCGCAACGGGCGGCAAGAGTTTCTACTATGCGCCGCAATTCTCACGCGATCTGAAATACGTCCGAGTCGGCTTTACTCCCGCTGATTTTGGCGATACAGCCGAGCCTGCCGCGCGCCCCGATTTCGCCAAAGCTCTCGAAACCATCCGTTCGCTGGGCGTGCAAGTCACCGAGGTTAAGCTGCCCGAGTTTCCCTACGGCCCGATCATCAGCACCATTATCTCGTCTGAAGCTGCTTCAATTTTTGAGCCTCTGATCAAGAGCGGTAAGGTCGATGAGCTGGCCGATCCCAAGCAGATCGCAGGCCTGAAGGCCGGCCTCGAAATTCCTGCCGCGGATTACCTGAAGGCCATGCGCATCCGCAGCCTGATTCAGTCGGCTTTCAGCGATCTTTTTGATAATATCGACGTGCTGCTCGCGCCCTCCCGGTTCGGTCCGGCTCCCAAAATTTGGCAGCCTCTTGATCGTCCCGCGACTGATCGTCCGCAGCCGCGGGAACCGGGGCTTACCGCGCTCATCCCAGCGGGCAACCTGGCCGGTCTGCCGGCTCTTTCACTGCCCTGCGGTTTCGCCGATGGAATGCCGATCGCGATTCAACTGGTCGGCCGGCCGTATACGGAGAACACTCTGCTCACGATCGGCAGAGATTTTCAAGCGCGTACCGACTGGCACCGCCGCCGCCCCCCGCTGAACACGATTGCGAATACGTAACTTCCGCGAATCTAAATCCCCGGCATCACCGACCGCAGCGCCGCCGCCCCCACCACCCCCGTCAACGCCGGCATCACCGACGTCCGAATCCCCCTCCGCTGATACTCGCTGTCTACCGCGTGGTAGCCCAAATAAACGAAAGCGCCCGCGGCCACCGACAAAAATCCGATGGTCCAGCTCGTGCCCAGGTGAGGTGCGACTATCACCGCCAATGCCCCTCCCGCGATCATCATCAGTTGTGCCGCCGCGGCGCCCAGCATCGCTTTTCGAGCCGTTCCCAGAGCGGCTGCCAAAAGCGCGCCCAATGCCAGACCCTCCGGCAGCTTGTGGGCTCCAATGCCCAGTAGGAACGCCAATTTCAGATCTTCGAAGCCCTTTTGCTGCGATACCGCTAGACTCCAGCCGTCGAAAAAGCTGTGAAGTCCGGAGGCGATTAGCAGCGGAGCCGCGAAGCCGTGTAGCTCTTCACTGCAGTTGCCGTGATCGTGCGTATGCGAACACGTCGGACAGACCGGATAAACGTAATGATCGATCAGCCACAGCAGCGTGAAGCCGACTGCGAGGCCGGCACTCGCCCCCACCCAACCCCCTATCCAGCCATGATCCTCAGCGATCTCGGGCAGAATCCAGAACAGTGCGATCCCCACCAGTAGTCCTCCGCTAAACGGCAGAACCCGCTGCGAAATCGATGGCATTTCGGCCAGCTTGATGCCCGCTGCTGCACCAGCCAGCGTCAGCAGCACTAAACAGATCAAGAGTGGATAGATGCCAGTCAAACTCCACTGTAGCGGGTCGTCCGCAAGACCGGCAATCCCGCTTCGTGCTACATTCAAAAGTTTAATGCGAAGCCCGCTTCTGCTTCTCCTCTTCTGTACCCCCCTGTTTTGCCAGAACAATTATGAGATTCAGGTCTATCCCTACGAGACCGTCGCGCCGCATCAAACCATGATCGAGTTGCATAGCAACTTCACCTTCGAGGGATTCAAGACTTCCGTCGATGGTCTTTATCCGGACAATCACCAGTTGCACGAAACTATCGAAATCACGCATGGCTTCACCGACTGGTTTGAAACCGGTTTCTACATCTTCACCAGCGCCCAAAGCGGAGTTGGTTGGGATTGGGTCGGCGACCATATCCGGCCCCGTTTTCGAGTTCCGGAGTCCTGGAAGTGGCCAGTGGGCGTCAGTATCTCGAACGAGATCGGCTATCAGCGGCGGCCCTACTCCACCACGCTGTGGGATTGGGAAATCCGCCCCATCATCGACAAGCAGATCGGCCCCTGGTATCTTTCGTTCAACCCTGCGTTTGACCGCGCTTTACAGGGGCCGGACACCAAACGCGGCTTCGAGTTCTCGCCGGATTTCAAGATCGGCTACGACTTCACCAAGAAAATCAACGGTGGCTTTGAATATTACGGCGCATTAGGTCCCGTCACCGGATTTGATCCCTTCCGTGACCAGATGCAGCAGCTGTTTCCGGTGATCGACCTGAATGTGTCCCCCAACTGGGAATTCAACTTCGGCGTTGGTGTCGGCTTGACCGGGGGCACCGAGCACCTGATCGTCAAGATGATTCTTGGCTATCGCTTTAAGATTTAATGCACGGAATATCTGGTATCATCGTGGCGTCTCACGGCAAGTAGCATACACCACGCAACGGAGGTGCCGATGGCAACGGCGCGCACGACCGACAACCCGGAAAGCAGCGCCAAGCTAGCGGCTAACGTCGATCAGCAGCTGGCGTTCGAGCTCGCACGCGTGGTTGAGGAAGCCGGCGTCGCAGCCGCTCGCACCATGGGCCAAGGCGACCGGCCGGGATCGGACCACGCCGCTGTCCAGGCCATGCGAGAAGCCTTCGAGAATGTCCCCATCGCCGGCAATATCGTCATTGGCGAGGGCGAGCGCGACGAGGCCCCCATGCTATACATCGGCGAGCGCGTCGGTGCTCCGCCCCGGGATGGCTTCGATTATCCCGCCATCGACATCGCCGTCGATCCTCTGGAAGGCACCAACCTTTGCGCCACCGGCGCCGCCAACTCCATCGCCGTGCTCGCGGCTTCAGAAGCCGGTGGATTGCTGCACGCGCCCGATTGTTACATGGACAAGATCATCGCCGGCCCGGCCTGCCAGGGCGCGCTGGATATCGATGCACCCCCGGAAGAGAATCTAAAGGCCATTGCCAGTCGCCTCGATCGGCCCGTGGAAGATCTGGTGGTCATGGTTCTCGACCGCCCGCGCCATGAGAAACTAATCGCCGCTATACGAAAAGCTGGCGCCCGCATCCGCCTGATCGGCGACGGCGATTTGTCGGCTGGCATCGCGGCTGCCGTACGCGGCGCCGGCGTCCACGCTGTCATGGGAATCGGCGGCGCGCCCGAAGGTGTGATTACCGCGGCAGCCATGCGCTGCCTGCATGGCGAAATGGTCGGACGCCTGGTGGTCGACAGCACCGAGCTGGAGCGCCGCATGCAGCGCATGGGCATTGACGATCCCCACCGCGTCTATCATGCCGAGGATCTCGCGCCCGGCAAGCAGATCATCTTCGTCGCTTGCGGTGTTACCCCCGGCAATCTGCTCCAGGGCGTCCGCTTCTTCGGCGACGGCTATCGCACCCATTCCCTGGTCATGACCCTGAATCCCAACAACGTCAGCTTCCGCGATACCGTTCACATGACCGGCAAGCCCGGCCCGCGCGGCGTCCGGCTATATTGATCCAACCCACCGCTCAAAACATGCAGCCAATAAAGAGTCCCATTTGATCGCGGGAACAATTAAGTCAGCCACACATGGACATCGAGATTACCCTTAAAAACTATCGGTGCTTTCCGGAGTCTCAGCCGGTTCGCATGGTGTTGCGAAAGGGCTTCACCAGCTTTGTTGGAGTCAACAATTCAGGGAAATCTTCACTTCTCAAGTTCTTCTACGAATTTCGTAACCTGTTCCAAGTCCTCTCCGACGTCAGGCCACAATTCGCACAGGCATTGTCTGGTCTTCCTCAAACATTTGCCTTCCCGCCCTCGATCTTCGATCCCCAACAGGACGTTTTCTTCAATGCAAATGAGCACGATCTGCTAATTGAGGTCAGACCCGTCCTCACGCCGCAAGAAAAATACGACAACATCTCGCTGATACCAAACGTCATGGCTTTGACAATACCCCGCGGAACGAACACCTACCTTGCCAGACTTGAGTTCACCAATGGGCCGTTGATTATTCCCACCGGTGGTGCGGGATTCCCCGGTGATTCTACGATCCTGACTACCTTCGGCCAGGCGGTAGCGGACATGGCGGCATTCTTGGATGCCTTCAGAGCGTTAGCAGATACTCTCTACATTGGAGCCTTCCGCAACGCGCTAAATGTTGGCACAAAGCAGGCCTACTTTGACATCCACGTTGGTCAGGCATTTATCCAAACCTGGGGATCCTACAAAACGGGCGCAGTCAAGAAATACAACGAAGCTGCTCACAAGGTGGAGGCAGACATCAAGCGTATCTTTGGATTCGAGGAACTGCAAATCAACCCTGCTCCAGATGACGAAACCCTTCAGGTTCTCGTTGACGGACGAAGCTACAATCTCCTGGAGCTGGGTTCAGGCCTCACACAGTTCATTCTCGTACTCGCGAATGCTGCTATCAAACAACGTAGGTTCATTTTGATTGACGAGCCGGAACTCAATCTCCACCCTTCCCTGCAGCTCGATTTCATCACTACACTTGCGTCCTATTCATTCGAGGGAGTGCTCTTTGCGACGCACAGTGTGGGGCTTGCGAGAGCTGTCGCTGATTGGCGCTACTCCGTCCGCCGTTTTCCGGACAACACCAGCCGAGTGGCCGAGTTGGATTCGACGCCGAGACTTTCGGAGTTTCTTGGTGAGCTTGGGTTTTCAGGCTACCGCGAGCTTGGGTTTGGGAAAATCCTGCTAGTCGAAGGCAAGACGGATGTCAAAACGATGCAGCAATTCCTCCGCCACTATGGAAAGGATCACACGGTTGTACCGCTGCCGCTGGGTGGACACACTATGATCAATGCTTCTGCAGAGACCGAACTCGCCGAGATTACGCGCCTCGCCGATGAGATCTTCGCCGTCATTGACAGTGAACGAACTGCTGCAAACGCATCCCTAGAACTTGGGAGGGAACAATTTAAGGTGACATGCGAGAAACTTGGTATACGCTGCCATATTCTGGAGCGTCGAGCGATTGAAAACTACTTTTCACCTAGCTCGGTGCTCAAGGTCAGGGGCGAAAAGTGGCCGACATTGCAGCCCTACCAGGCGGTTTATGATGCGTGGCCAGGATGGTCAAAGAGCGAGAACTGGCGCATCGCGAGGGAAATGACACGAGAAGACTTAGATGCGACGGATCTTGGTAAGTTCCTAGGTGCGATTTAATCGGAGGTGTTCGCCGTTGCGCATGGTTTTCTATGATCGATCTGATCATGACCCTGAATCCCAACAATGTCAGCTTCCGCGATACCGTTCACATGACCGGCAAGCCCGGCCCGCGCGGCGTCCGGCTGTACTAAACGGTAGAAGTCCGACAGCTAATCGGACATCGACATCCATCATCGCCGTTTCCTGAGCGCGATTCGAAAACGCTGAGCGACACGGAGGATCCATTTTCCGAACGACGAACGGCACAAGTCAGCAATGGCGATAAACCAGCCAAGTGGATTGTCTTTCTGGTTGGCGGCGGCTCCTGGCACGGTTTAGCCAGACTGACTATTGCAACGGCGGTCCGGCCCGAAATGTCATGTTGATGGATCTGGACAAGGCGCCCGCGGAAACTGCCTCTTAGGCCAAAGACGACCGTGGGTTTCCGGCCATTCCCCGCGCCCAGACAGCCAAGTGATACAGTTTCAGTTATGACGGATCACCTATCATCTCCCTCGATGACAGGGAGAAATTCTTGAAATGAGCAGGACCTTGCGCGCCGCAGCGGCCGTTCTTCTCGTTACGGCGATTCCCACTTCGGCCCATCACGCATTTGGCGCCGAGTACGACGCCAACAAGCTGGTCACGGTCTCCGGCATCGTGACGACGTTCGAATGGACCAATCCGCATGCGCTGCTGTACATCGACGGAAAGGATGCGGAGGGTAAGGCGGGGAGCTGGAAGTTCGAAATGGGCAGCCCCGGCGGCCTGGAGAGCCGAGGATGGAAAAGAACGGATTTGAAGAATGGCGACCAGATTACGGTGGATGGGTACGCCGCGAAAGACGGAAGAAACGTGGCCAATGTCCGCATGGTGAGATTGGCGGATGGGCGGAAGCTGTTCGGGGGATTCCAGTCCACCCCTGGTAACCCCTTCAAGTAGCGCGCGGTGTCCGTCTTTATTAAATTGCCCCGAGCGTCCGGTTATTGTTTCTTCGGGGAAGGCTCCGCATGTTCCAGCGAGCGTGCGCCGTTCAGCAGATCAGGCAGCGCGTAGTTGCCCTCATGGCATGCGTATTCGAAAATCCGGCCGGCCGATCGGGTCCAGGTCAGTTCGCCTTTCCACGGCCGCGTAAAAGCGGTGGCATCGTCGACTTCGAATCGATACTGAATCGTATTTGCATCCAGCAGGCTGAAGCGTTCCACGATGTGCAGATTTCTGTCGGAGCCAAACATACCGCCGGCGTCACCGAAAAAGCCGCCGCCATCGTTGAAGTTTGTGGTATCCACCACCAGTGTGTCGCCTTCCCAGTGCCCCACGGAATCGCCCAGCCAGAGCCGCACACCCGGCGAAAGGTGAGACTGGCGATCCAGCCGAATGATTCTCGTATCGTCAACCATTTCGATGTTCATCATCACTTCGCGGCCAGTCTGGATGATCTGATAATTACTGTTGTAAATATACGGAATCATCGGCGCCACTGCAGTAGGAAAAACGATGCATTGGTCCTGAAGACCGAGGTCTGTCGCACTTCGCGGATGACCGAGCAACGCCAGCCGGCGGCTCTTTTCGGCGGCAGCGGCTGGCAGCAGGGCGGGAATCTTTCCGTCGGGAGGATCGGTGATGATGGACGTCCGGAGACTCTTCAGTAATTTCGTGCCAGTTTCATAAAAGACCGCGTTGTAGCTGGCGAAGGTTTTCGTCGCTGCCTCCGGCTTTGGATCTTGCAATCGGGTTGCTGCACGGCGTTCCCAATTCACGGCTTCCTCGGGCGTGAAGAACTCCTTATCTTTGAGCTGCGCCGGACGTTCCAGCGGCGTAGCAGTAGCTGAGTTCCAGATGCCCTCGAAATTGGACCGCGGGCCCGCTGCCGACACGTGCGACTGTGCGGCAGCCGGTCGAACAAAAGAAACTGCTACCAGGGCGAACGCCAGTTTTTGGCGAGTCATCTGCTTGTGACGCTGCTGCATCATGCCGTGGTTCCAGTATATCGGCCAGCCGTCTGCTTCCTGCCTCCCGCCTCCTGCGTTCCGCCTCCTGCCTTCTGTCGCCTGTCTCAGTTCAACCGCCCCAGCCACCGGTGGATCGCCTCCAGTTGCTTGGTCACCTCCGCTTTATCCTCGGCCTCCGGTGAGCATTTCAGATACTTCTCCAGGTCCCCTTTGGCTGCCCGAAACTCGCGCAACTGCAGCCGGGCAACTCCGCGCGCCTTGTAGTACTCCGCGTTCGAAGGAAAAGCTTCCACCAGTGGATCCAGCGCCTGTACGGCTTTTCGATAGTCCTTCGACCGGAAATAAGAGGACCGCAGATTGTTCAGCATCCGCACCAGAATATATCGATTGCTCACCGGCTCAAGCGTCGAAGGCTCCGCGGCAATATCCACGCCCACCTCGCGCGCCAGCACCCGGCAATCCTCTTCAGTGAGCAGCTTGCCGCCATGGAATGGATCGGCAAAGGTTGAATATTTGCCATCGTTATACTGCACGATAAAATGGCCCGGTAGCCCGATTCCGAACACCGGCCGTCCCAACCGCCGCGCCACCTCGATGTAGACCACCGACAGCGTGATCGGGATTCCCGTCCGTCGATCCAGCACCGCGTCCAGGCAGCTATTGCGTGGATCGTAATACTCCGATTCATTCCCCCGGAAGCCCCACTCTTCGAACAAGTAATCGTTGGCCACACGCACGAATTTCGGCCCGTCGGAGCCCCGGCCCAATCGAGTCGCAATCTCGGACGCGAGCTGATCCAGGGTTTCCAGATACGGCGCCGGATCGAGCCCAGGCCGGTCGATAGCCGCCATCTCCAGCGCAGCGGCGTCTAGTTCCCCAGCCGGTTCGCCTCGCAGAATTGCTCCCAATAGCGGCATTTATTTATACGCTCCGCGCCACCCGAACCTTGACTCCGTGCGTGGCCACCTTAACCGGCAGGATTTCCGCGCCGGCCTTTTCGATCGCGCGAGAAACTTTATCCTTCGCGCCGCGATCCACCAGAAAGAATACGCAGCCTCCCCCGCCCGCTCCGCACACTTTGGCCCCCAACGCTCCCGCCCGGCGCGTGACCGTCACCAGTTGATCGATAAAGGGCGTCGAGATTCCCGGAGCATTCCTGCGGCGGTGCGACCATTCTTCGCGCAGCAAGCGGCCCGTCTCCTTCCAATCCGGCTTCTCCAACGCCACGCGCATCGCGCAGGCAATCGACGTAATCTGCTCAAAGTTTCTCCGCACGTCCCGATTCCCGTCGATATAAGCTTTGGTCACTTCCCAGTTGTTGATCCCCGAATTGCGAGGCGCTCCAGTGTACGCCAGCACAATCCGCTCGTTGAAATCATCCACGTCCACCGCGATCGGCACCCGCCGGATCCCGCCAGCTCCCAGCTCGATCGCGCTCACGCCGCCATACATCGCGGGATAATAATCCTGCGCTCCCGTCGGTACTCGAATGATCTGCGCCTCCACGTTTTGGGCGATCTCCCGTAGCTTTTCGATGCTGTGCCGCGCCCCGGTCAGACGGTTCAGCGCGCTTGCCACCGCGATGATCAGCGCCGATGATCCCGAGATGCCCGCGCCCGCTGGAGCCTCCGAATCGGTGTGTACCGCTAGCCCCGACTGAGGCTCGAAGAATCGTAGTACATAGGTAACCAGCGGCAGCCGCGGCCGTTCCGCCGCTCGCATTTCGTCGAAGCACGCAAACGTCTCTTCCGCTTCCAAATCTCCCGATCGCAATCGGATCTCCGGCCCTTTCCGGGGCTCCACCACGCACCGCGTCCAACGGTCCACCGCGAAATTCAGCGTCACCGCTCCCGGATGGTACAAATACAGGGGCCAAATGTCTAGGGTACCGCCCGCCAGATCCACGCGGCAGGGCGCCTCGGAGATGATCTTCATACGAAAGCTCTACTATACCGCTGGTCCTATTCAGAATCGGCACGATCAGGCCGATGAGAAACTTGATGAGATCGATCCTCGTCGCACTCGTGATCTCGAACTCCTTCGTGATCTTGAATTATGCCTGGGCGCAACCGGCCCCCGATCCTCCTAAGACCGCGGCCCAGCCTGCGATGGCCGCATCTCTGGAGAAGCAGCGCGTGTCCATCACCCAGCAAGTCGATTCTTTAATCGGCCGATCCACCACTCCCGCCGCATCCTTCTACACCGTCCCCTGGATCGACTTCCCTTCCTTCGTTCTGCCGCCTTGCGATCCCTTGCCGGATGAGCAGCTCGACCAGCTGATCGGTGAGAGTTCGAAGGAGTCGGGTGTCCAACCCGATCTCATCCGCGCCGTAATTAGTCAGGAATCGGGCGCCCGTCCGTGTGCCATCTCTCCTAAAGGCGCTGAGGGATTGATGCAGCTCATGCCGGCCATCTCAGTGCAATTCGGTGTGCACGATCCTTTCGATCCCAAGCAGAACATCGACGCCGGCGTCAAACTGTTGAAGCAGCTTCTCGAAAAATATAAAGGCGACACCAAGCTGAGCTTGGCCGCCTACAACGCCGGCTCTGGCCGCGTCGATAGCGAAGGCGGCGTTCCGCCCATCGCCGAAACCATCAATTACGTAACTGATATTCTGTCCAAGCTTCCCAAGAAGTGAGCTAAGCGCTTTATTTTCAGTAGAAAAGCGTCGCCCGTAGATCTTGTCGAGGTTAAACATTTCCCATTTTCGGACGATAGATCCAATATGGGGAACCTACCCCACTTCGGTCGTCAATGTCCGGAAAGATCACATTAACGGCTCCGTTCGAGATCGGGCCTTCTCCAGCCGGCCCATTCTTTGACGACCACAACACTGTACCCGCGGCAATACTCATCGTCGATAGCGAAGAGATCAATCGCCGCCTTCTCAAGGCCATCTTCAAAACTGCGCCCTATCGGATTCTGGAGGCGCGCAAGGCCTCTGAAGCAATGGCGCTGCTCCAGTCGGACAAAATCGATCTCGTCATCCTTGATTTGATGCTGCCGGAAATGAGCGGCCCGGAGTTATGCCGCTGGATTCGTTCCAATCGCCCCACCCAGTTAGTCCCGGTCTTGATGATCACTAACGTGCAAGGCGTCGAAAACGAAATCGTGAGCATCTCATCCGGCGCCGACGAGTTCCTCGTAAAGCCTCTGCACCCCGCCGTGGTGCGGACCCGCGTGCGTGCCATGCTGCGCAACAAGGCGCTAATTGACTCGTTGGAGGAGGCCGAGACCATTCTGTTTGCCCTGGCCCAGGCCGTGGAGCGGCGCGATCAATGCACCGGCCAACACTGCCAGCGCCTGGCCGCCATCTCGGTGATGCTGGGTGAAGCCCTCGGGCTCTCCAACTCCGACCTCACCGCGCTGTTGCGGGGCGGCTACCTGCACGACATCGGCAAAATCGGCATCCCCGACACCATTCTCTTCAAGAAGGGCATGTTGACTACCGAGGAGTGGGAAGTGATGCGTAGTCATCCTGTCCGCGGCGAAGAGATTTGCCGGCCCATGAAAAGCCTGCGGCCCGTTCTGCCGATCATCCGCAATCATCACGAGCGTTGGGACGGCTCGGGCTACCCGGACGGCCTGGCGGGCGAAGACATTCCACTGCTGGCCCGCATCCTGCAAGTGGCCGATATCTACGACGCCCTCATAACCGAGCGCCCCTACAAAGCCGCGATGTCCGCCGCCGAAGCCTTTGCGACGCTTGAGGACGAAGTGCAGCGCGGGTGGCGGGACCCGGAGCTGGTTCCGTTGTTCTTCAGCATTATCCAATCCAAACCCTCCAGCGATCTGATCGCCCTGGAGCGATCGCTCGAGAACATGCGCGTCCAGATTTCCAGATAGCATAAAGCTATCCTTGAAAGCCCTTCACATTCTGAACGATGCAATCGTCGCTTGCCGCCGATGCCCGCGCCTGGTCGAATACCGCGAGGAGGTCGGACGCGTGAAGCGTCGCGCCTACCGCGACCAGGATTATTGGGCCAAGCCAGTGCCCGGCTTCGGCGATCCCCGCGCGCGTATGCTCCTGATCGGCCTCGCGCCCGCCGCGCACGGCGGCAATCGGACGGGCCGCACATTCACCGGCGACAGCTCCGGCAACTTCCTCTATCGGGCCCTTTTCGAGGCCGGTTTCGCCTCTCAGCCTATCAGCGTGTCGCGCGATGACGGGCTAGCGCTCAACGACGCATATATCTGCGCCGCCGTCCGCTGCGCTCCGCCGGACAACAAGCCGCTCCCGGAGGAGATCCGCGCCTGCCGGCCATATCTGGAAAAAGAATTGGAATTGCTCCGTGATTTGAAAGTGGTGGTCGCGCTCGGCCGCCTGGCCTTCGACGTTTATCTGACCATCCTTCGTGATCAAGGCAAAATCGCGCGCCGCTCGGACTTCGTCTTCGGCCACAACCAAGAGCATCGCACCGGCCCCGGCCAGCCGGTGCTCATCAGCTCCTTCCATCCCAGCCAGCAGAACACCTCCACCGGCAAGCTCACCGAGACGATGTTCCGCGCGGTCTTCGTCCGCGCCCAGCGTCTTACTGAGTCGCGCGCCTAGCAAGCGGTCTTACGCATTTCTCACCGGAGTAATCTCTCCCGAAACACTGTATGACGCCAGGTTACTCGCATCGGCGCCAGTCCCACGAATTTACTTGTGCCCCTGCGCGAGGACAGGGTAGGCTCAATTCGCCGTGGATAGCATTGTTTGCTAAGCTTGAATATTCAGCCTTTCAAACAAAAGAGGCACTTTATGTTGTTTGGGCAAAAAATCCGACGCGCGCGGCTTGGAGCATATTATTTGCCTCTTCCCACACTCTGGCTTGGCCATGATCTAAAGAGCAGCATTCGAGTGTGGAAATACCTCCCCGAATGCCCAGGCATAATGCTGAGTGCGCATCAGATTATCAGTAAGCAGCGTTTTCGTGACGCTGCAAGCACGCGGGGTATTCGGGAAGAGCTCCAATACAACGGGCCGATTTTCTTTGATTCTGGCGGATTCATCTTTCAAAAGAAAGGCAGTTTGGGAGTCAGCCCGAGAGAAATTCTATCAATTTACGAGCAACTGAGGCCCGATGTAGGCGCGGTCCTAGATCTTCCACTTAATCCGCTCGCATCGAGATCTGCTAATCAATCTCGCTGGCGTGTCACCCTCTCGAACACGCGTCATATGATTGGGCATGCCGTGCGCACAGAAATTGCACCGGTTCTACACTGTTACGATGTCAAGTCGCTTAAACACTGTTACCGGAGTCTCGACGCAATTGTCCAGGACCCGGCTGTTCTTTGCCTGGGCAGTCTAGTTCCACTGCTCCGTGGTAGCTACGTTGGCTCGGTGTACGCGCGACGCGGTTGCGAACAGGCAACGGTTCGGCGGTGGCGCTTTATCACGCAAGTTGTTTCGGCTGTCCGACGACTATATCCTCATTCTGTGCTTCACGTGTTCGGCGTCGGTAGCGTATCCACGATGCTGCTGCTACTTCTGCTCGGCGTGGATTCGATCGATTCCGTGGGTTGGCGTTTGAAGGCCGCCTTCGGTGAAATCCAACTACCTGGCCTATCGAACCGATCGCTCAACACAAGTCGCTCGGAAAGCCGTACGCGTCGTGCTCTCTCTCATGAGGATCGGGAACTAATTGCCCGGTGCTGTTGTCCGGTTTGTAAGACGGTTGCCGAATCACGACGAGAGTCAATGCTATGTGGCAGCTATACTAACCGCGCGATTCACAACGCATTTGTCACGGTCGCCGAGGTGGTTGAATTTCGAAGCGCTCTGAGCAAAGGTCGAACCATCGAGCACGTTGCCTCTAGACTCCATCGGCACGAAATTTACGCGAATATTCTCGAAAGGGTGATCCTTCAGGAATTGGGAAACCACTCTCAGGAGGAGGTATGACCAACGACGATCTCTTTAAGTTCGTGATTGGCATTCCAACGATCATTGTGTCACTGTTCACCCTTTTCAACGTACTCTTGCCCGCCATTAGATGGCGGAATCAAACAAGGATGCGCGTCGGAAGCCCCGGAACAGTCTACGATGTTGCAGTTACGTACCCTCTTCGCATCGTTTTGATATTGCTCACACTCACCATTTTGGCGATGTTTGCAATGCTTCTGCTCGGTGCCATGCTGGTCGCCCACACTGGCTCGCCTTCTCTGGGCAAATATGCCTTCTTCTTCGATTACCCCCACATCGTGTGGATTGCGGTGTCGATCGGGGTACTTACTCTTCTGGTTTACTTCAATCCAATTCCGCGATTTCTAGTCTGGTTCACATACTGGCTGGATCACTTTCGTTTTACGCACGGATGGGCGAACGCGAAATGGCAGCTTAGCCATTACAAGACTTTCTTTGCAATGGGATTGAACGAAGAACAGATCGAGCGCCTGGCGAATGGATTAGCAGCCGAAGTAATCAAGAGGGGGCAGGCCTTTCAACCTGATCAAATCCCGCAACCGGTTGGGCTTTCGCCGACCGAGCAGGCTAATTATCTGATGATTGGCTGTGTCATTGAAGAGCATCTCCACAGGCTTTACAAGAACGAACGGCAACGGCTGGTTGAAACTTGGAATTACCTCGCTAACGTCGCAGTTGTTGCCAGCCGCCCCTTCTCGCCTCCTTTTCTCCTGGTACACGCAAAGACGAACGCCTACTTCGACCAACTCAAGAGCGCCTTGACTATTTCACCTGCGCAAGCGGCATTGCCGCAGGATCCTGTGATACGTCAAAGCGTTAATGAAGTCGCCTCTTGGTTGGCCCGGAAGATGAAGGGGGACGGAGCTCGTCTAGCCGTGGCATGGCCCAGCGGAGCATCGTCAGTAGCGGCGCTCTCGCGCCGGCTCGCCGCATTGAAAGAGTTTCAAGGTGGGATGCTGCGAGTCTTTATAAAAGTAAGCTTCCGAATGGGAATCTGGCGTGATATGTATGCAGGCCCTTTTCTTTACGCGTACAGTGATGGATTGGCGACTTTGTTGATGAACGCCGGTTGTTTAGTGCCGCCGAGCGACAATAAGGAAATCGAAACCGACCAGATTTTTAAAGACCTCGTGGCAGGTGCAGAGGACACAGTCATCAGCCGTGCGCTTCAGGCTTTCGCGCAGCCGCCATCTCCAACGGAAGCAGCCGAGGCGGCACGGAGAATCTTCGGAGTTGCATCCCCAGCCGACGTCGAGACTTGGCGGTTTCAAGACTATGCGGACCTGTTCCTCTGGGGCCACGCGCGGGAGTTTTGTGTAAAACGACTTCACACCACGGGCGCCAATATTGGTTGCGAGCTTGCGACGTCTGCGTCCGGATGCGCTTGCGATCGAACTGATCAGACTTGGGTTCGGCAGGACGGCGTGCTGATTCGCCGCGAGGTCAAATGAGCATACCCGCTAACCCCGAGCCGTTTGAGTTTTCGAGCATACGAACTGACTGGTATCACTCGAACTCAACACTTCCAAGGCTGGTGCGCTCCTGTCTCGCGGGCAGGAAGAATCTGCTATTCCGTGGATTCCCCCGTCAATGGATTCCCTTCTTTGAGTGGTGCGGTGTGGCTTGGCAGGGTTCAATCTCGCCTACGCAGTACGTTCCTTTTTTCTCCGATTTGTCGGAATCGCAAATTGTAACGATTGTCACACACGCGAAGCAACACCACTCCTTACGCAATCTCGTTGAGTCTGTGTCCATGTACGACCCTGTTCTGGTTGACTTTCTCCAGCACATAGATCACAGTCTGGACAGCAGCGCCTCCCGCCGCGAACTGGACGAGGTGTTTTCGAATCCACCTGAGAATAAGAAACATCCATTGATCTTGACGGGTTGGCAAAGCTACGGCCGTCCCTCGGTTCGGCAGCTTGAGGAACTGATACTCAACACGCGGGCAAAGGGACCATACGCGGCGGTTCTTCCCTGCTCAGTGACCCGTCCGTACCATAACTCTCTACTTCATAAGCGCATTTACGGTCTACTTGGCAAGTCGGGCTACAGTGTCGATCAGCTTCACCGCATTGTGTTCACCTCGCTCGGTGTACTTCCTGAGGAGGTTTGGCGGACTCCACAAGTTATGCGGTACGACGCTCGTGTACCTGACCTCTATCGTATACTCCGGTTGGCGAGAGCTTACTTCGGGCAAGCCAACTACGAATGTGTCCTTGATTGCCAGAAATTCGTGCCTTATTCTGACATCTTGCGGATAGTCGAACGGGAAGGAATAATCGCTCGTGTTGTTCCATTTGATCTGCCCGGGAGAAGCCACTATTACGTGCGGAGCAATCCAGGAACTTCCGCATAACGCGAGACGAATCCCCCTCGAGGCGGCCACTGTGCGGCGGCTTCAACATCCTCGACTAAAGTGTGGGTTCAGGAATGGGCTCGCCCACTTCGCGCATGGCTTCAAAGTGTTCCACCAAGGCCTCCCGGAAGTTACGGCGGGTCTCGTCCTCCGTGTCGCCAACCGCCACACACCCCGAAACATCCGGCGAATAGGCGGAGTACCCGGTCCCGGTTGGCTCGATGACTATGGGATAGCGCCTCGCACTCATTTCAATCCTGCCTTTTTAGAACCAAGACAACATCACCGCGGCGGTAGTTCATCGTACGCAGCCATTTCCGGCCGATCCCAGTCCTCGGCAAACGGAGTCAGCCGCCGGCGCAGATCCGCCGCCTGAGATTCGTCAATGCCTCGCTCGCGAAGATCGACCGGCTCGGCGGGATGGACCCAGGTCACGATGACACGTGATCCTTCGGCCGCCGCCAGAGGCTCCACAACGTCTACCTTCCCGTTGCGGTAGATTCCTTCGATTGACTTCACCATAGCTTCAGTATCCCGCGTAGGACGCCACTTAGTCTAGACTCTTCCTGGTCAGTAAATTTGCACGGAAGCCCCCGCCCAGTGTGTCCAAAACTTTTTTCTTCCCTTCCCACACATCAACTAGCCGACATTTACCTCGTCGCGCCCCCGACACGCGAGTTAAAGCCGAGCTGATGTCTGCAACTTATTGATCATGTGTCGCTTATTGGCAATGATATCCAACTAACGGCTGCCAGTCACACTGCCATCGTCCATTATCTAACCTTGTCCTCTACTAGTAGACATGCTATTATCATGGACAAATGGCTCATAGAACAGATCGCGAATTCGAGCCCCTCGACGCTCTCCGGCGTATTCCGTTCGTGCGCGATCTCCACTATGAACCCGCACCCAACGGGCAGGAACTGGGGTGCGACGGGAAACTCGATATTCAAACTCCTGCTCGTCATTTTCACCTTCTGGTCGAAGCTAAGCGATCTTTCCTGACTCGCTCCGCGGTCAATCAACTTCTTGCTTGGGTTAAGCAGGTGAGGGCCGCTAAGCCGCGCCACGTTATTCTGCTAGCGCGTCACATCCCCCGCCCGGTTGCGGAGCGTCTCATCGACGCCAAGGTCAACTTCGCGGACGATGTGGGCAACATCCATTTGGCGTTGGGAGACCGCTACAATTGGACTGTCGTTGGCAAGCCAGCATCGGAACCTGTATCAGAACGACGCCCCATCAGTGCGGCGCAACTTCAATTGCTATTCCAGTTCGTCACCCATCCTGAGTCGGCCAACTGGCCGGTCCGCCGATTGGAGTTGGCTGCTGGCATAAGCAAGAGCAGAGCCGCGCAAGCCCGGCAACAGTTGGTTGCCGAGGGCCTGCTCACGCGCAAAGGGAAGGATTATCAGCTTGGACCGAAGAACTTGCTGGCTGAGCGCCTTTCCTTCGGTTACGCACAAGTACTCCGTCCAAAACTCGTGGTCGGCAGATTTCGCTTCGGCGAGAAGACAGCGGAAATGTTTCTAGCTCGCCTTCGTAACAGCACGCCCTCGGGCCTCAGGTATGCGCTGACAGGTGGGCCGGCTATTGATCTCCTGCAACACTTCTATCGGGGACCGGAGGTGCCGATGTTCCTCGGACCATCCTCCCGTCGAATGACGCAGGAGCTTAAGCTGCTCCCAGACAGTGAAGGCCCAGTAACGCTGTTGCGAGCATTTGGGGAAACGGTGTTTTGGCAAGAGCGTGATAATCATATGCTCGCGCCACCGTGGCTGATCTATGCCGAGCTTTTGTACAGCAATGATCCGCGCGCACACGAAGCCGCGCTCGAATTTCAGAAGGAATTGTCTTTATAGCCCACCGTGCTTACCCAGGAAGCGTCGCGGTTCCAAGAGTACCTCCGTGCATTTCGGAAGGGGATCGAGCACAGCCAAGGCAGCTGAGTCACGCGCCCAAATCTTTTTTCTTCCCTTCCCCCTCATCCACTTCCCAACTTCCACCCCGTCGCGCCCCACCCCCGCGAGTTAAAACAAATTGAAGGAGATATCAGATGCCAGATTCAAAAGTTCCCACTGCCGATCGCGCCATCCATCGCGCCGAGGTGAATAAAGCCAACGCCCAGAAATCCACCGGACCCCGCACCGCAGCCGGTAAACAGCGCTCCTCCCTCAACGCTCTGCGCCATGGATTAACAGGTCAAACCATCGTCCTGCCCTCCGAGGACCTCGCCGCCTACCAGCGCCACTCCCAGTCTTTCCTCGCGGAATACCAGCCCAAAGGCGCCACCGAAACCCAGCTCGTCCAGTCCCTCCTCGACACCGCCTGGCAAGTCAACCGCGCCGCTGCCGTCGAGACCAACCTCTTCTCACTCGGCATCACCGAAATGGAGGAACGGATCCGCGCCAGCCATCCTGAGGCCGAGACTGCCCTCGCCATGGCTCTGGCCTACCGGGAGCACAACCGGGCCTTCGCCAACATCGGCATTTCCCGCCAGCGCCTCACCCGCCAGTTCGACCGCACTCTAAATCAACTCCGGCTGATCCAGGCCGACCGCCGCGCAAATGAAGAGCGCCAACTCGACAATGCCGCTAAGATTTTGAAAATGCACCAGGACGAAAACCTCCACCTCACCGCCCCGCACAATCTCGCCCCCTACAATCCCGCCGACGATGGGTTCGTTTTTTCAAAGGCCGAAATTGAAACCTATATGGGCCGCGAAGAACGCCGGCACCAGGCCGACCTGCACGACTTCGAGGCTCATGCCTAGCCGCCCAACCAGAAACTAGAAAACCAGAAACTAGAAACCAAGCTCTGATGCGAGTGCGCTAAATTAGTTCTCAGGTGCAAACTTTCGACCTGCTGGTCATCGGCTCGGGTCCGGCCGGGCAGCGGGCAGCGATCCAAGGCGCAAAATTAGGCAAGCGCGTCGGCGTTATCGAGCGGCGGGAAGTCGTCGGTGGCGTCTGCGTCAACACCGGGACAATTCCCAGCAAGACTTGCCGCGAAGCCGTCCTGCATCTTTCCGGTTATTATTATCAGAACGTATATGGCGTCAACTATCGCGTCAAAGAGAAGATCAGCATGGCGGACCTGGCCTTCCGCGTCCAGCACGTCATCAAAACCGAGATCGATGTCATCCAGGCGCAGTTGTCGCGTAACAATATCGAGCTGATCACTGGCCTCGCGACCTTCACGGATCCACACACCGTCCGATTCCAAAATTCGCGCGGCGGGCAGGCTTATTCGTCCGAGGCCATCATCATCGCCACCGGCACCAAGCCGGCCTGTTCGCCCAAAGTTCCCACTAACGGCCGGAACATTGTCGATAGCGACCAGGTTCTGGACATGCCCGAGATTCCGAAAACGCTAATCGTGGTCGGCGGCGGCGTCATCGGCGTCGAGTATACCTGCATGTTCGCGGCCTTGGGCGTGCGCGTCATCCTGGTGGAAAAACGGCCCAGGCTTTTGGAATTCGCCGATTCGGAAATGGTCGAGGCGCTCTCCTACAATCTACGCGACCATCGCGTGACCATGCGGCTTAACGAAGAGGTCGAGAGCGTCGAAGAGTTGCCCGACGGCTCCGTTGTCGCAAACCTCGAAAGCAAGAAAAAGCTGAGCGGCGATGCGCTATTGTATGCGGTCGGCCGCCAAGGCAACGTCGACGAGCTGGACCTCGCCACCGCGGGCGTCGAGTTCGATGCGCGAGGCCGCATAAAGGTCGATGCCGACTACCGTACTACCCAGCCCCACATCTACGCCGTCGGCGACGTCATCGGGTTTCCCAGCCTGGCGTCGGTCTCTATGGAGCAGGGCCGCATCGCCGCCGCTCACGCCTTCGGCAAAATCATTCAGTCCAATCCGGCCAGCTATCCGTACGGAATTTATACTATCCCCGAGATTTCTTTTATCGGCAAGACCGAGGAGCAGCTCACCGACGAAGATGTTCCGTATGAGGTCGGCGTAGCCTATTACCGCGAGATCGCTCGCGGCCAGATTCGCGGCGACACCACCGGCCGCCTGAAAATTATTTTTCATCGTGAAACAAAGAAGGTGCTGGGAGTCCATATCATCGGGGAGGGAGCGTCGGAGCTTCTTCACATCGGCCAGGCGGTCATGATCTTCGACGGCACGGTGGAATATTTCGTCGATACCGTTTTCAATTATCCGACCTTGGCCGAATGTTACAAAGCCGCGGCGTTCAACGGCCTGAACAAGCTCTCCAAGCTTTGAGTGGCGCGGGGCCATGCCCTGCGAATCAAAATGAAAGCCATCGGAATTACTACCGCAGAGCGCATCGCCGCCGGCCTGGTGGAGGGCCATCGTCTGATCGGCCCCCTACGCGTGTTTGAGGAAGGACCCGAATCCGAGCCGCTTTTCAGCACGCCGCTGGCGGGCATCGCCGAATGCATCGCGCGCGAAGTCCAGACCGTTGCCGCCGGTTCCCAGGTCGACGTCATCGGCATTGGATTTCCCGGCATAATCCGCAATGGCTTTATCGAAGAGTCTCCGAACCTGAGGCAGCTCAAGGGCGCCAATATCCGAGAGGCGCTGTCGAGCGCGTTCCGAAGTGTGGGTATCGATGTGCCGGTGCAGGTCTACAACGACGCAGATGCAATGGCTGCCGGACTTGCCGCTACGCGCGGTCATCTCGACCGGCTTATCCGCGTCTGGACCCTCGGCTTCGGAATCGGTTTCGGTATTTATCCCTGGCATGAAGGCATCTGGGAAGGCGGTCACGTCGTCGTTTCGCTGGATCCCCGCGAGCGTTACTGCGGCTGTGGTGGAACGGGTCATCTGGAAGGCATCATGGGTAATCGGGCCATGCGCTTGCGCTTCTTGGATATGGAGCCGGATGAAATTTTCGACAACGCCCACAAAGGCGACCCGCGCTGCGTCGAATTCGTAAAGCTCTGGCACAATGCGCTGGCTGCCGCAACCGCCAGCTCAATTCATCTTGCCGGGCCAGGCAAGTTCTTCGTCACCGGATTCAACGCCAAGCATCTGGATATCAACCTGCTCCATCAGTATCTCCATGAGATGGTCAAGATGAGCCCTCTGCAAGGTTACGTGTTCGAAGTCGTTCCCGGCGGCGACGAGATGGCCGTCATCGGCGCGGCGGTGAATGCATTGCGCGCCTTGTTCCCAGCCTGAAAATGCCAGACCGATATGACTTCCTGATCGTCGGCGGCGGTCAAGCCGGTCTGCCGCTGGCGCGCGATCTCGCGAAAGCGGGGAAGAAGGTCGCCCTGGCCGAGCGCAAGTACCTGGGAGGATCCTGCGTCAATTTCGGCTGCACGCCAACCAAAGCTGCCATCGCGTCCGCCCGGATCGCGCATCTGGCCCGGCGAGCCACAGAGTTCGGTCTTCGTATTCCGCAGGTCGAAGTCGACTTCCCGGCCGTCCTCCGCCGTGCCGGCGCCATCGCGCTCGAAGCGCGCACTGGGCACGATAAAAGCTTCGAAAACTCAGAAAATCCGAAACTGCTCCGCGGTCACGCGCGATTCCTGGGCCCCGGCTTCGAGCTCCAGGTGGGCTCAGTGCGGGTCTCGGCCAAGCAGGTGGTCCTCGACACCGGCACCCGCACGACCATCCCAAAAATCACCGGCCTGGAGAAAGTCGCTTACATCCACTCCGGCAATTGGCTCGACCATACCGAACTCCCCGCGCGCCTGGCCATGATCGGTGGCAGCTATATCGGTCTCGAAATGGCCCAGTTCTACCGGCGCATGGGAAGTCAGGTTACCGTTTGGGAGACCTCGCCCCGCATCGCCGTCCACGAAGACGATGAAGTATCAACTTTCATCCAGCAGTTCCTGGAGCGCGAAGGCATCCAGTTTCATCTGAACGCTCACGTCCAATCCATCGATCAATTGGGTGCCACTCACGTCTTCGCGGCCACCGGGCGTACGCCGAACACCGATGATCTCGGCCTCGAAACCGTTGGTGTGGAAACGGACGAGCACGGTTTTGTCAAGATCGACAGGCGTCTGGCGACGAACATTCCGGGCATTTGGGCTGCCGGGGATATCCGCGGTGGTCCGCTGTTCACGCACACGTCCTGGGACGACTATCGCATTCTCCTGTCGCAGATCTGGGGCGACGGCTCGCACACCACCGACCGCATCGTGCCCTACGCCATGTTCATCGATCCCGAGCTTGGCCGTGTTGGGCTCACCGAACAGGACGCCCGCGAGAAAGGGTTGAAGTTTCGCGTCTCCCGCTTCGAGATGAAGCGCAATGGTAAAGCGCGCGAGATTGGCGAGCCCGACGGCTTCATCAAAGTTCTGCTCGAAGAAGGCACCGGCAAAATTCTGGGCGCCGCGGTTCTCTGCACCGATGGCGCCGAGCTGGTTCACATGTTTATCGACATCATGAACGCCGGCGCATCATCCACCGTGATTCGTGACGCTATTCACATTCATCCGACGCTCGCCGAAGCCGTCCAAAGCGCCGTCACCTGACGGTCTGCTTCAGTTACACTACTGTTTACCGGATGCGCGAGCAAATCTCTCCGGCCCGTGCCTTGAGCGGCGCCATCCAACTCCCCGGCGACAAGTCGATCTCGCATCGCTACGGGATGCTGGCCGCCATCGCCGAAGGCGTCTCGAAAATCGAGAACTATTCCACCGGCGCCGATTGCCAGTCGACCCTGGCCTGCATGCAGGCGCTGGGGGCGCGCGTCGAAAAACAGGAAGGCTCGGTATCCATCGAAGGGCGCGGCCTCGATGGTTTGCATGCGCCCTCCGCGATGCTCGACGCCGGTAATTCCGGTTCTACGATTCGCATGCTCTCGGGCATCTTAGCAGCGCAGCGCTTCGACGCTCGAATCGGAGGCGATGAGTCGTTGTCCCGGCGGCCCATGGAGCGGATCATGAAACCGCTGGCTGAAATGGGAGCGAGCATTGAAGCGCACGACAACCGCTTTCCCCCGCTAACTATTCGTGGAACCGAGCTTCATCCGATCGAATATACGCTACCTGTCGCGAGCGCACAGGTAAAAAGCTGCGTTTTGTTGGCGGGCCTCTATGCCCACGGCCGTACCATCGTTCACGAGCCGGTCCGTACTCGCGATCACACCGAGCTGGCATTGCGCGAGTTCGGCGCTGAACTCGACGTTCAAAGAAAATCAATCGCTCTGACCGGCCGGCCGCACCTCAGAGCCCGCGATCTACGTGTACCGGGAGATCTCTCCTCGGCGGCGTTCTTCCTGGTTGCCGCGCTGATCGTCGCTGAGTCGGATTTAACCATTCGCTCCGTGGGCTTGAATCCGACCCGTTCCGCCCTGCTCGATTTCTTGGCCGAAATGGGCGCGGCCATCAAAGTTTTGGACATCACCCAGACCGCCGGGGAATTGATCGGCGACGTATCAATAAGGAAGTCGCGGATCCGCGGCGGAGTGCTTGAGAAGGCCCGGACCGCGGCGCTGATCGACGAAATCCCCGTTCTGGCGGTCCTCGGCGCAGCCAGCGAGGATGGATTGATCGTGCGCGATGCCGCCGAGCTGCGCGTCAAAGAGACCGACCGCATCGCTACTATTGCCGACAACTTCCAGCGAATGGGACTCGCGATCGAGATTCATCCGGATGGCTTCCAGGTGCCGGGCCGCCAGCACTTCCACGCCGCTGAGCTCGACTCTTTCGGCGACCACCGCATCGCCATGGCCTTCTCCGTCGCAGCCTTGGCTGCCGACGGACCTTGCACTATCGCAGGGGCCGAGTCAGCCTCCGTGTCTTTTCCCGAATTTTTCGCTACACTACATCGAGTTACCCAGTAATCAATATGGCAGTTGCTGATTTAACCCTCGAGGGCCTGATTCACGATTTGAATAACGTGTTTCAGACGATCGGAGAGAACGCCGATCTGCTCGAAAGCGATCCTAAATGGCAGAAGGTCGCACAGACCTTGCAGCGCAGCATCCATCGCGGCCAGCGAATCGTGCATAGCATTCTCGAAACCACCGGCTCGGCTACCGACCTGGCGCCCGTCATCGAGAATGCAACGCAATTTTGCCAGGATTATCTGGAATGCGCCAATAGTCAGCGAATCGGATTCACCCAAGAGATCGATCGCGAGTTTCACTTGAAGGGCGATCCTGCCCAGTGGGAGCGCGTTCTGGTCAACTTGTTCTTGAACTCCGCCCAAGCTGGCGCCAAGAATATTCACGTGGAGGCCCGCCAGCAGGAAATCGTCGTGAGCGATGACGGCCCGGGAATTTCACCCGAGCTGCTGCCGCGGATTTTTCAGCCGCGCGTGTCGACCAAGTCGATTATCTCGGGGCTGGGACTCTATGTGGTGCAGTCTATCGTGGAGCAGAATGGCGGTACGGTCAGCGCTGCCAATGGACCCGGCGGCGGCGCGGTCTTCACTTTGCACGTGTAGGCGTGCCATACGCCTCGTCCAAAATCTGCACCACGTGCGCCACTCTCTGTCCGCGGCCAAACTTCTGAACACCCGCGGCTAATTGCAGCATGCATCCCGGATTCGCGGTGACGATCACCTGCGCGTCTGTGCCATTTACGAAATCCATTTTCTTGCGGAGTAGCGCCATGGCCATCCCCGTATGCACGACGTTATAAATTCCCGCGCTGCCGCAGCACAAATCCGATAGAGGCATCTCGTGAAGCTGCAATCCCGGAACCGCATTCAATAGTTTCCGAGGCGCGGAACGGATTTTTTGCCCGTGCGCCAGGTGGCACGAATCCTGGTATGTAACCGTCATGGACTGCTGCTTCATATCCATGACGTTGAGCTCAATGGATGCGAGAAACTCGTTCACGTCTTTCACCAGCGCCGAAAAACGCCGGGCTTTCTCCGCATACTCAGCATCGTGCTCCAAAAGCTCACCGTATTCCTTCAGCGTCGATCCGCAGCCGCCCGCGTTGGTAACGATTGCGTCATATTCACCTTCCAGCAAGGCATCGATGTTTTGCCGGGCCAGCTCCCGTGCCTTCTCCCGGATCCCGGCATGCACGTGGAGGGCGCCGCAGCAGGTCTGAGTTCGGGGAATCGAAACCTCGCAGCCGTTCTTCTGCAGCACCCGCACCGTCGCCTCATTGAGCCGCGCGAAACTGATGTTCGCGATACACCCGCCCATAAACGCCACGCGATGCCGCTGCGCACCCTCGGGCGCCAGCACCCTCCCGTAATAGCCAAAGAAGAATGGCGATTCGATTTCCGGCGCCAGACTCTCCACCTCACGCATTCTGGCGGGCAAAAAGCCCAGCATTCGAACCAGTTTTTTCAAGCCGGTGGCCTGATAGAAATAGAGCAGCGTGCCGACTATCCCAAGGTTTAGCTTGGACGGCAAAAGCTTCTGAAAAACGAGCCAGCGAAGCATTCGAACGTGCCACGGCCGCTGGATCTTGGTTTCGATCTCAGCGCGCGCGGCCTCTACCAGGCGCCCGTACTGCACTCCCGATGGACAGGCAGTTTCGCAACCGCGGCAGGCCAAGCAAAGCTCGATGTGCTCGATATATGACGGGCTGATCGCCGCTACGCCGCTGGACACCTGCGCCATCTGATAAATCCGTCCTCGCGGAGAATCCATTTCAACGCGCAGCTCGCGATAAGTCGGGCAGGCGTTCAGACACAGGCCGCAATGCACACAGCGGTCGAGATCGGCCTGCTGCGGTTTGTCGAAATTCACCAGCTCAGATACGGCCATACAATCTGCCCGGGTTAAGAAGATACTGCGGGTCGAACATTTCCTTCACCTTTTTCATCATCGCAAAGTCGGTTCCCGGCTCAGGCCATAAGTCCGACGTTTCGCGGACGCTGTGCGGAGCGAATTCCACCACGCACTTTCCTTTATGACCCTCCCGATACAGCCGTTCGATATGGCGTAGATCTCCGGGTTGTGAGTAGTACCAATAACACACACCCGATCCCGCCCGTGCCAATACCGGCGCTGGTAATGTCTCCAGCACCTGCCCGACTTCTGAAAGCGTGCATGAAATCCGCACTACCACTCCGTATGCATGCTCCCGCAAAAACCGCGGCGTGAACTCGCGAATCCGCTCCCACAGCTCTTGCTCCTCAGCGCCCTCTACTACCCGCGCGCCCGGCAATTCGCGCGAGTAGCGATCTAGCACCGCCGGGCTTCCGCCGCCCTGAATCATCAGATCATAACCCGCTGCCGATTTGACGATATCCACGGCGGCCGGTTGGAGGGGGCCTTTCAAGACCTTGTCCCGCGCCGCGATCGCCTCCGCCGACCGAACGAATTCCCGCATGAAAGTTCGCGTACCCGCGGGCATCGGATGCAAGCGGAAGTTAATCACGGCCACGGCCGCCAGAGTCCCGAACGATCCGATCATCAGCTTGCCCATATCCAAGCCGGCGACGTTCTTCACTACCATTCCGCCGGATCGGATCAGTTTGCCTTCCAGTGTCGCGAACGTCATACCGATCACCATGTCCCGCGCAGTCCCGTAGAGACGCCGGCGTGGGCCGCTCGCATTCGCTCCCACGATCCCGCCTATGGTCGCGTTCTCAGAAAATGGAGGATCGAGCGGAATCATCTGCCGATGCTCAGCCAGCACCCGGAGCAATTCACGGTAAGGTATCCCGGCCTCCACGCTGATCGTCAGATCGTTGGGCTCGTATTGCAAAACACGATTCAGCTTCGTCGTCGAAATCCGCACATCCGCCGCCGAGATCGGGCCGCCCATCCGATCCTTGGTCGAGTTGCCGCACAATTGGATAGTCTGATGGTTGCGTTGCGCTACGGCTAGCGCTTCGGCCAGATCTTCCGGGCTGCCAGGTACCATCATCAGCGTTATCGTACCAGCCGCGACATGCCAAACGTCTTGGGAAAATGGAACCTTCATGAATTTCGCCGACCTGGTGCGCTCTTTCTTACCGCTCCGCAACCCGATCGGCTTCGGCGCCAGCGACTTCATCGAGCTCATCATCGCGGGGATACTGGTGCTGCTGACGCTGGTTACACGCCGCTGGATCGAGCCCTACGCGCGCAAGTTAGCGCCAAGAACCGGTTGGTGCATGTTGCTCCTGGCGACATTGCCGATCGCGCTGCGGCTCGCGCTCCTTCCTCATCATCCGGTTCCCTCGCCCGATATTTACGACGAATTCAGCCATCTCCTGGTGGCCGATACCCTCCGGCATTTTCGCCTCGCCAATCCAGCGCATCCATTGCATCAGTTCTTCGAAACTTTCTTTGTGCTGCAGCAGCCCTCCTACAGCTCCATCTACCCGCTCGGTCAGGGCCTGTCGATGGCGCTTGGCCGCGTGGTCTTCGGCACTCCCTGGGCCGGCGTTCTGTTGTCCTCCTCGGTGTTCTGTGCGCTCTGCTACTGGATGCTGCGCGGCTGGACCACGTCCCTGTGGGCGCTCCTTGGCGGTCTCCTCGCAGTCGTCGAATTTGGCCCGCTCAATCAATGGATGAACAGTTATTGGGGCGGAGCGTTCTCGGCAACCGCCGGATGCCTGGTTTTTGGCGCGATACCAAGACTGCGCGAATCCGGCCGGTCTCGGGATGCAGCGCTCCTAGGTCTCGGCCTGGCTCTTCAGCTACTGACTCGACCTTACGAGTTCATCTTCCTGCTCGCGGGCGCAGCGCTGTTTCTAGCCCAGTCTTTCCGTAGACCTGCCAAACTCGCGCCAGCCTTGCTTGTCCTACTGCCCGCCATCGGGCTCACGCTGCTCCAAAACAAGCAAGTAACTGGGAGTTGGACGACGCTCCCCTACATGCTGAGTCAGTATCAATACGGCGTGCCAGCTGGGCTCACCTTTCAATCCAAGCCAATTCCTCACAACGATCTCACTCCCCAACAGCAGCTCGATTACAAGATGCAGCTTGCGTTCGGGCCGAGCGGTCCCGAAACAGTCACGACTTATCTGACGCGCTTGGCCTACCGCGTGCGATTTTATCGCTTCTTCTTTCTTCCGCCGCTTTATCTCGCTCTCATTGCGTTCCTCTTCGCGCTACGCGAAGTCCGATTCGCATTGGTTGCGCTTACGCTGCTGATCTTCGCGCTCGGAGCAAATGTTTTCCCAGCTTTCCAATTTCACTACATCGCCGCAGTCACGTGCCTGTTCGTTCTCATAAGCGTCACGGGGCTTCGGCAATTAAGCCGGCTGACCATTCGGGGATGGCCTGTGGGCAACGAAGCCGCCCGGCTGATCGTGTTCCTTTGCTTCATCCATTTCGTTTTCTTTTACGGCCTTCACGTTTTCGACACTGCAGATTTCTCGTTGGCGATGCGACACTACGAAACCTGGGACGTCATCAACCACAACAACCCCGAGCGCCGGATCGAGGTCAACGGCCAGCTCGCAAAAATTCCCGGCAAATTGCTGGTTTTCGTTCGATACTGGCCACAGCATATTTTCCAGGACGAGTGGGTTTACAACGAAGCGGATATTGACCGGTCCCGCATCGTATGGGCGCGGGACCTCGGGGCCATCGAAGACGAAAAACTGCGGCGTTACTATCCCGATCGCGCCGTCTGGCTGCTGGAACCCGATGCTCGTCCGCCCCAGCTCAGCCGCTACGTGCCCGAGCCACCCGCACCCATCCCGCAACCTTCGCCACTCCGGCTGGAGCAGGTGCACTAGCTAATGGATTTCCTGCGCTTCTTTCTGCCGCTTCGCAATCCCATCGGATTTGGCGCCGCTGATTTCATTGAGCTGATCTTGGCGGTTCTCCTGGTCATGCTCGTACTCGCCTCACGTCCCGTTCTAGAGCCCTACGCTCGCAAACTCGCCCAACATCCGGTTTGGTCCATGCTGTTGCTCGCCGCGCTCCCCATCGGGCTCCGTCTCGCGCTGCTGGCGCAATATCCCATCCCGTCTCCCAACGTGACCGATGACTTCAGCTATATTCTTCTTGCCGACACACTGCGCCATTTCCGTCTCGCTAATCCAACTCACCCGCTGCATCAGTTCTTCGAAACATTTTTCGTGCTCCAGGAACCAACCTACAGTTCGATCTTTCCGCTCGGCCAAGGCATCGTCCTCGCTCTCGGCTGGAGCATCTTCGGACATCCCTGGGCCGGCGTCGCTCTTTCCATCGGCGCTTTGTGCGCGGTGTGCTACTGGATGCTCCGCGCCTGGACCACGCCTGGGTGGGCGCTGGTTGTAGGGTTGCTGGCCGTCGTCGAATTTGGACCGCTCAATCAGTGGATGAACAGCTTCTGGGGCGGGGCAGTCTCGGCTTGCGCGGGCTGCCTCGTATTCGGCGCGTTGCCGAGACTGCGCGAATCCCCAAGTTTTCGGAACGCCGCACTGCTCGGGCTAGGTCTGGCCCTGCAGCTCCTCACACGACCTTACGAGTTCATCTTCCTACTGGCGAGCGTGGTTTTGTTTGTTCTACTGTCCATCCGCAAAGTCCTGAAGCTCACGCCCGCGCTTTTTGTTCTGCTTCCTGCCATCGGGCTGGTTCTACTCCAGAACAAGCAGGTTACCGGCAGTTGGACCACGCTACCCTACATGCTCAGCCAATATCAATACGGCGTGCCGTCCAGCTTCACTGTCCAGGCCAACCCCATCCCACACCGGCAGCTTACGCGCGAGCAGCAACTCGACTACGAAATCCAATCGGAGACCCACGGCTCCACGACTGACACGGTCCGGACGTTCTGGGACCGCTACCTCAGCCGCGTTCGCTTTTACCGCTTCTTCTTCCTCCCGCCGCTCTATTTCGCCTTGCCGGCCTTCTTGCTCGTGCTTCGCGAGCGCCGTTTCCTGTGGGTGATCCTCACGCTGCTCATTTTCAGCCTCGGCGCTAATTTCTATCCGTACTTTTATACCCACTACATCGCGGCCGTCACCTGTCTGTTTGTACTTGTCAGCGTTGCCGCGCTCGAACGCTTGAGCGGGTTCAATATTGCCCGGCTCATTCTGTTCCTTTGCGCCGCCCATTTCGTTTTTTGGTACGGCCTGCATCTTTCCGGGAATCAGCCGCTTTACTCCGCGATGACGCCGTATGAAACCTGGGACGCCATCAATCATGACGATCCAGACGGCCGCATCGCGATCAACAACCAGCTTACGCAGTCTCCAGGAAAGCAACTGGTATTTGTTCGGTATTACCCGCCGCACGAATTCCGCGAGTGGGTCCACAACCTGGCTGATATTGATGCCTCGCAAGTTGTTTGGGCGCGCGATCTCGGCTCCGAAGAAAACGAAAAACTCCGCACTTACTACCCCGATCGCAAGGCTTGGCTGCTCGAACCCGATTTCCGGCCGCCTCGCCTCACACCTTTGAATTAGGACCGGCGCCGCAGCTCCGGGGGCAGGTGTATACTCGGATGCAAGTATTCTCGGAGGAACCAATGAAGCTATCTCTGCTGGTTTTCGGAATCGCTCTTTGGCTTGGGTGTGCCGCTGTCGCGGCTCCCATCACGTACGTCGCCACTTTGAACGGACCAAATGAAGGCACTACGTCCCCGGGCACCGGAACTGGTTTGGTCATAATTGACACTACGGTCAACACGTTGTTCGTAATGGAGTCCTTTTCTGGTTTGGTGGCCCCGACGACCGCGTCTCACATTCACTGTTGCACTGGTACCCCCCTGACCGGAACAGCGGGCGTAGCAACCCAAGTCCCTTCATTCAGTGGCTTTCCTCTTGGCGTCACCTCTGGAAGCTTCAATCAGACTTTCGATCTGACGCTGGCCTCATCCTGGAATCCCGCCTTCGTTAGTGCGCATGGAGGAACTCCGGCAGGCGCCGAAGCAACTCTGGCAGCCGGACTGGCCGCTGGAGACGCCTACTTGAACATTCACACTACGCTATTTCCTGGCGGCGAAATCGAGGGCTTCTTGACGCCGCAAGTTCCTGAACCCGGCACGTTCGGACTGGCTCTGGTCGGGGTGGCTGGGCTGCTCGCTTGGCGGCGTTAAGCGCCAGACCCGCTAAAATAAACCAGTGCCGCTCTCGTATTGTTTGGACAAATGAAGGCTACGATCGATATCCCCGATGCCCTGTTCCACCAGGCTAAAGCGACCGCCGCTGAGCAGGGGTGCTCCCTCAAGGATTTCTTCACGGAAGCCGTGCGCGAGCGGTTGGGGAGAAAAGCCGCTCTGCCTAACCTCGATAAACCCTGGATGCGCGCTTTCGGAGGCCTGCGCGATCTCCATGCCGAGACCAGGCGGCTGGATCGCGTCATTCGCCAGGAGTTTGAGCGTCTCGACGACTAGGAGAATTGAAGTTGATTCTCGTTAATGCTTTTTCGTCATTTGCCGGTGCAATCAGAATCTATCGCCGTTCGTCGAGAACGAGGATTCACCAGTCCCGCTTTCGCGCGCGGTATCAGCGCTGGCTCCACGCCAATCTGTCCTTGTTCGACCTGCTGGCTGTCGGCGTCGAAACCGCGCGGGGATATGCGGAACTTCGGCGCGAATTGAAGACCGCAGGAACGCCTATTCCCAGCAATGACACCTGGATCGCCGCCCTGGCCCGCGAGCATCGGCTCCCCGTCGTGACCCGTGATGTTCACTTCCAAGCCATCCGCGGCCTGCATCTGCTTACCTGGTAACGCCTTAAACAAGAGTGGAATGATAAGATTGAAGCATAGAAGGTCAATCCATGGATTCCCGCCGTAAGTTCATCGGCACGATGGCCACTGGCCTAGCCACCACTCTCGCCTCACCGCAAGGCGTGTTGGGGGCTAACGATCGCGTCCGCATGGGCATCATCGGCGCCGGGGACCGCGGCACTGAACTGGTTCACTGGGCGCTCAACTGCCCCAACGTCGATTTCGTGGCATTCGCCGATATCTACACCAAGCGTCTCAACGACGCCAAACGACTTGTCCCCAGCGCAGCCACCTATCTCGACCACCGCCACCTGCTCGACGACAAATCCATCGATGCCGTCATCATCGCCACGCCGCAGCACCTGCACTGCGAGCAGTTCGTCAATTCCATCCAAGCCGGCAAGCACGTCTATCAGGAAAAGACCATGGCTTTCACGGTCGACCACGCCAAGCGCATGCGAGCCGCCTACCGGAATGCGCCAAAGCTCACCGTCCAAGTCGGCCATCAATCTTGTTCCTCGGGCCAGATGCCCGACGCTTTGAACTTTCTCGCCACTGGGTACGTTGGAAAAATTTCCGCCGTTCACATGCACATGTATCGCAACACGCCCCACGGAAAGCCGCAGTGGGCGCGGCCGGTGTATCCCGACATGAATCCTGAGAACGTTCTCTGGAATTCCTTCCTCGGCGATGCGCCCAAGCGCGATTTCGAGGCGAACCGATACATCAATTGGCGATTCTTCTGGGACTATTCGGGCGGGAACGTCTACGAAAACATGTGCCACCAGCTTTCGTTCTGGTACAAAGCGCTGAATCTGCAAATCCCCAAAGCCGTCAACATGACCGGCGGCATTTTTTTGTGGAAAGATGGCCGCGAAGTTCCCGATACCATGAACGTCTCTATCGAACAGCCCGAAGACATTCTGATTAGTTGGGACTCGTGTTTCGGCAACAACCAGCTCAGCGTGAGCGAAGACGTGCTCGGCACCGACGGGACCATCTCCAAAGGCCCGTCCATTCGCTATGTGCCGCAGAAAGTGAATCGCCCGGACGGGACAGAGATGTTGGGCCGCACCACTGCGGCCGGCAACGCCCACATGCAGAATTTTTTGGACTGCATCCGCGACGGGAAAGAACCGAATTGCCCCTTCGATTTGGGATTCCGCGTTTCGATCGCTTGCCGCATGGCAGTGGAAAGCTATCGGCAGAGCCGGACCATGCGCTGGGATTTACAGAAAGAACTGATCGTCTGACCCGCGATGGAATTCGATTACACGCCGGAGCAGATCCATCTTCGCAAGGCGGTCCGCGAATTTGCCGAAGCCGAGATCGCGCCTCACGTGCTCGAGTGGGATGAAGAGCAAATCTTTCCGCTCGACGCCATCAAGAAGGCCGGCCAACTCGGTTTCCTGGGAGCAATTTTTCCCGAAGATCTGGGCGGCGCCGGACTCGGCTACGTCGATTACGCCATCATCATCGAAGAGCTGTCGCGGGTCGATCCCTCGGTCGGCCTGATCGTTGCCGCGCACAATTCCCTCTGCACGAATCATATTTTCATCGCCGGGAGCGACGAGCAACGGCAAAAATACATCCCCAAGCTGGCCACTGGAGAGTGGATCGGATCCTGGTCGCTCACTGAAACCGAATCGGGGTCCGACGCCGCGGGTACCCGCACGAAAGCTGTCAAGGATGGCGCCTGCTGGGTGCTGAACGGCAGCAAAATCTTCACGACCAACGCACAATACGCCGATGTCTGCGTCGCCATGGCGGTTACTGATCGCGGCGCATCGCAGCATGGCATCTCCGCCTTTGTTCTCGAAAAAGGCGTGCCAGGCTTCCGCGTCGGCAAGAAGGAGAACAAGCTCGGAATGCGCGCCAGTGCAACGGGCGAACTCGTGTTCACCGATTGCCGCGTGCCGGAATCGCAATTGCTCGGCAAGCGGGGCGAAGGCTTCATCGATAGTTTGCGCATTCTGGACGGCGGCCGCATCTCCATCGCGGCGCTCTCGGTGGGAACGGCGCAAGGGGCTTATGAGGCCGCGCTGAAATATTCCAAGCAGCGTAAGCAATTCGGCCGGTTCATCTCCGAGTTTCAAACCATCCAAAACAAGCTCGCCGACATGGCCACCGAAATCGATGCCGCGCGCCTGCTTACCTATCGCTCCGGATGGATGAAGGATCAGGGTCACCGCGTCACCAAGGAATCGTCAATGGCCAAGCTTTTCTCGTCCGAGGTCGCGGTGCGCGTCACCAACGAAGCCGTCCAGATCCACGGCGGCAACGGGTTCATCAAGGACTATCCAGTCGAAAAGTTCTATCGCGACGTGAAGCTCTGCACCATCGGCGAGGGGACTAGTGAAATTCAGCGGCTGGTTATCGCCCGCCAACTTTTGAAGAGTTGATGACGGACTCGGCTCAGAAAATTCTGGCCGGCGATCTCCGCGCCCTGGCCCGTGCCGCCACCTCGATCGAGAACCGGTCTCACCGTGCCGAGCCGCTACTCAAAGAACTCTTTTCTCACACCGGCAAGGCAACCGTAATCGGCATCACCGGCTCACCCGGCGTCGGCAAGAGCACACTGGTCGATCGCCTGGTCCACGAGCTGCGGAGCGAGAACAAACAGGTCGGCGTTATCGCCGTGGACCCGACGAGTCCCTACACTGGCGGGGCGATTCTCGGCGACCGCATCCGTATGCTGGCCCATCACGCCGACCCAGGCGTTTTCATCCGCTCCATGGCAACTCGGGGCTGGCTCGGCGGGCTGGCCGCAGCCACTACCGATATGGCTCTGCTGCTGGACGCCGCCGGCAAAGACGTGGTGCTGATCGAAACGGTGGGTGTTGGCCAGGATGAAGTGGAGATCGCGAAGCTTGCGGATGCGACCGTAGTGGTGCTGGTGCCCGGAATGGGCGACGACGTGCAGGCGATCAAGGCCGGCATCATGGAAATCGCCGACGTCTTCGTCATCAATAAAGCGGATCAACCCGGCGCGGACCGCCTGGAGCGCGAGATCAAGGCCATCCAGAGTCTTTCTACCCGCAAAGACGGCTGGGTGCCGCCGGTGATTCGAGCCACAGCTACCGAAGGCCAGGGAATCACAGAGACTCTGGTCGCGGTACGATCGTTTCTGGCGCGTAGGGGAGCGAAAGACCGGGCAGTAGCGAACTGGCATGTACGGCTGCGCGAGATGCTGCGAGAGCGGTTGCTGGAACGTTTTTCGGATGTCAATTTCGAGGCCGCTGCCGAAAAGGTCGCCGCGCGGCAAGAGGATCCATACTCAATCGTCAATGGCTGGCTCAAACACTCTAAAGATTGATCATCTGGGCATCGCCGTGCGGTCGCTGGATGCCGCGCTAGACTTCTACGAAAAGCAACTCGGCTTCTCGGTCGCTCTCCGCGAAACGGTCGAACAGGAGAAAGTGAAAGTCGCCATGCTGCCCGCGGGTGAGTCGCGTATCGAATTGCTGGAAGCCACGGAAGCAGATTCAGTAATCGCCAAATTCATCGACAAGCGGGGTGAAGGGCTGCATCACGTCGCCATCAAAGTGCCCGACCTGGCTAGCGCGGTTGCGCGTCTAAAATCGAGCGGCGCCCGATTGATGAACGATCCGCGGCTAGGCGCAGGCGGCCACCTTTATGTTTTCGTCCATCCCTTGTCGACCGGTGGTGTTTTGCTGGAGCTCATACAAGCATGAAACCGGCCATCTATAAATGAAACCGGCTATATACGAATGAAAGCAACGATCGGTATTATCGGGGGCAGCGGGCTGTACTCAATGCCGGGCTTTGAAGCGCAGCGGGAGTTGACGATCGACACTCCTTGGGGCCGGCCATCGGATCCATATGTCGTCGGAAAGCTAGCCGCGAAAGAGGTGGCATTTCTGGCGCGCCATGGCCGCGGCCATCGCATCTCGCCTTCCGAGCTGAATTTTCGCGCCAATATCTATGGCTTTAAATCGCTCGGAGTCGAGCGAATCATTTCGCTCAGCGCGGTCGGATCGCTGACCGAAAAACATCCGCCGTTGAAATTCGTAATACCCGATCAGTTTTTCGACCGCACGCGCGGCCGCGTCTCCACCTTTTTCGGTGAAGGACTGGTCGCGCATGTCAGCTTCGCCGATCCTGTCTGCCCGCAGCTTTCCGAAGTCGTTCACCAATCCTGTGTGCAGGTAGGGGTCGATGTATTTCGTGGCGGCACTTACTTGTGCATGGAGGGTCCGGCCTTTTCCACCAAGGCCGAATCGAACGTTTATCGCAGTTGGGGCATGGACGTGATTGGCATGACCAATCTGCAGGAGGCCAAGCTGGCGCGCGAAGCCGAGATCTGTTACGTGACGGTAGCGATGGTCACTGACTACGATTGCTGGCACGAAGAGCATGATGCCGTGACCGTTACCGATATCCTCGCCAACCTGAGCAAGAATGCCGACAACGCGTGCAAAGTGGTGGCCGCCACTGTCGCCGGGATGCCGGCCGCTCGCGAATGCAAGTGCGGAACGGCGCTGGCCCACGCTTTGATTACCGATCGCCAGGCCATCCCGGAAGCCACCCGGAAAAAACTGGAGTTGTTGGTTGGAAAATACCTCGGCTGATTCACTGGCGAAGGAACTGTTGGAACATTGCCTGGCCGGCTCACCCTACCCTGAACGGCTGGTGGATGATTTGCTCGAAGGGGACGGCAGCCGGGCCCTGTTCCGCATCGTGGTCGAGCGCCTGGCCGATTTATTCGAGCCGCGTCTCTGCGAAGTTTACGCCGATCTTTTCTCGGAAGTGATCGCGCGGCGCATTCCCGATCTGCATGCCGAGCATCTGGCGGCGCGCTACGAACGGGTGCGGCGGCCTCGAAAGTTGGATCGTGATCCCGCCGTGATTCGAAACGTATTCGTGCTGTCCCGCGTGACGCTGGGCGCCGATGTGGCGATCACAAGTATCATGCTGGACGCCGCCAAGCAAAAGTTTCCTAACGCTCAGATCTACTTCGTCGGGCCGCAGAAAGCCTGGGAGCTGTTCGCGGCCGATCCGCGATTGAGACATATCGCCATTGCTTATGGCCGCAGCGGAGCACTCGACGGCCGGCTCTCGATTTGGCGAGCTCTGCGGGAAACCATGGGCAAACCTGCCAGTATCATCATCGATCCCGATTCCCGCCTTACGCAGTTGGGCCTGCTCCCAATTTGTTCGGAGGAAGATTACTATTTCTTCGAAAGCCGTTCGTATGGCGGCGACGGCGATGAGTCTGTTTCTGATCTGGCGCGGCGGTGGGTTTTGGAAACATTCGATGTCTCCGACGCCCGGCCTTATATTCGCACTGGCCTGGATGCCTCCGAACTCGCGACCACGGTTAGCCTCGGGGTCGGAGAGAATCCAGCCAAACGCGTTCCGGACCCGTTCGAAGAAGAGCTGCTTCGCAGCCTGCCGCGGCCGCTTTTGATCGACAGAGGCGCTGGTGGCGAAGAAGCCGATCGCGTCGAACGCGCAGTCGCTCGCTCGGGCCCTGGCGTCGCAATGTGGGACGGCTCTTTCGCCGGCTTCGCCTCTCACATCCAACGCAGTCATTTGTATATTGGCTACGATTCCGCCGGAGGGCATGTCGCCGCGGCGTGTGGTGTCCCGATGATCAGCATCTTCGCCGGGTTGGCATCCGAGAGGATGTTCCAGCGCTGGCGCCCCAGCGGCCCTGGCAAAATCGATGTGCTTCGCGCCGACCAATTTTCTGGGCCTGGCCCCTTGACAGAGGCTATACTTCGATTATTATAGAAATATGGAAGCCGACATCAAGGAAGTCGTCAAAGAAAGATATGGACGCGCCGCCCGAGGCGTTTCCAGCGGGACCAGGTCCTGCTGTGGAGGCTCTTGCGATCCTATTACCAGCAATCTCTACGATTCCTCTCAGACCGACGTTTTGCCCGAGGAAGCAGTCAAAGCGTCGCTAGGCTGCGGAAATCCGACCGCGCTGGCGAAGCTCAATCCCGGTGAAACGGTGCTCGATCTTGGGTCGGGCGGCGGCATCGACGTTCTGCTTTCCGCCCGCCGTGTTGGCCCGACCGGCAAAGCCTACGGGCTCGATATGACCGACGAGATGCTGGCCCTGGCCGAGGAGAATAAGCGGAAAGCCGGCGTACAGAATGTCGAGTTTCTGAAGGGCGAGATCGAAAGCATCCCTCTGCCCGACAACTCGGTAGACGTCATCATCTCCAACTGCGTCATCAACCTGTCCAGCAATAAAGATCGTGTGCTAAGCGAAGCCTTCCGGGTGTTGAAGCCGGGTGGGCGGTTCGCCGTTTCCGACGTGGTCACGCGCGGCGAGATTATGCCCGAGATCCGCAAGAGCGTTCTGCTCTGGGTCGGGTGCGTGGCCGGCGCGCTGGATGAAAGCGATTATCGAAGCAAATTGAAATCGGCGGGCTTCGAACAGATCGATCTCGAGCCCACTCGCGTCTATCGCGCCGAAGACGCCAGAGACTTCCTGTCCGGGGAAGGCATCGACGTCGATGCAATCGCTCCCCAAGTAGATGGAAAGTTTCTGAGCGCCTTCATCCGCGCGGTGAAGCCCGCCGGTGAGCTATCACTTACGAGACACTGAGGCCGGCGATTTCCCGGAACGAAATCACTAGTCCTGACCTGGGCGGCGCGCCGCCTCCGCTTCTGAAGCCAGATCCATGAGTTGCTCCAGGAACTGCGGGTTCTGACCAAAGAATAGGCGGTCGGCGATAAAAGCTTGGACGGTGGCCATGGGACCTCCGTTCGGCGACAAGGTCGGCCGGATGATCGAGCAAGCAGGCAGATCCGGACTAAGGAACTCGCACGGCTCAGGCAGGATCAGGTTGGTTTGGAACATCTGGCCGCCGGCCTTTTGGTCCGGGGCGGAGAGTTGTGCGTTGTGCTGGTTGACCGCATTATTGAAATCGGGGAAACTCAGTCCGGTAACGGGATCGGAAAGCGGGGCCAGCGGTTGTGCCACTGCGTTGCCCATCTTATCGTGCCAGAGCGAAAAGTGATCGATTTCTACTCCTCCGATACTCAACAGGATTCGCAGGACTTCAAGACTGGTGGCCTTGAGCGCCAGGATCGGATAAAGGCTCGATCCACCTTGTTCGATGAAAGCGAAATGAATGGAGGCAACGTTGGCAATCGCCTGGATAGTGGATTGCGCGTAATTGTCCTGCAAAGGAATTGCGGGCTGATTGACGATATTGAGGAGTTGCGGAAACTTCGCCCCCAAGTCTGGATTCTGCGTGCTGCGGTATCGGAAATACCAACTGGTATCCACGGTGAGCGTTTGCAGGTTGGTCAGGCGTCCGCCGCCGAGGGCTCCCGCCGCTTTTGTGGGCTGAAGAGTTTCAAACTGCGTGAAGTCGATGGCTTGCGCTCCTTTTGACTTCAAGTAGGCGTTGAGGAAGTCGCGATGGCTGATCTCATCATCGGTGTTGTCAGAGATGTATTGCGGCATGTCCCCGTCGAGATTTTGGAGCGCTGCGACGTAAGCCGGGTTCCCGGGATTGGGATTGTCATTGTGGTCGACCTGTCCGCCGAGCTCGTTGTATTGCTGCCATAGATCAGCCTCGACAAATTCGATCGCCGCGGCAAACCGCAGCAGGGCGGCATCGTCCTTGGAAAGCTTGTTGTCCTGTTGGGCGAACACCTTACCGGCCGGTAGCGCTATCGCGCCAGCGGCGCCAATGCCCTTCAGGAACGAGCGCCTTCGGACGACGCGTTGCCAGTTGGTCTGAACATCATCGAACGCAGGTGACACAGTAGTTTCTTTTTTCATGAATATAGTTCCTTTTCTAATGAGTGATGAGGATGTTACTCGGTCCGCGTGCTCTAAAGCAGCCCGCACATCACGTTAGATTGAGTGGGGTCGAGACAATGTGTAAACAGTTTGTCAATTAACAGAATGTGTTTTTCGAGGCGGTCCGCTTTGGTACAAGGAAGCGGGGAGGAGCGCAAGCGGCGTTTCGAAAAATCGGGGTCAGATCCGGAATTATTGCTTCTTCTGAGTCTTATCTGCCGGAGGCTTCTCTTTGGTCGTGTCGTCGGGCAGTGCGTCGGGAGTCTCGAACTTGATGGTGCTGCCGGTTTCGAACTTGCGATACAGGCGGAACTCCGTCTCGTTCTTTGAGCCATAGCGCGAACGGCTAACGGTGAGGACTGCCTTCAGCGGTAACAAGTATTTGGCGTCAGCGATTTCTTCGAAGTCGTAATCGAGCGATTGGTGGGACTCTCGCACCGGAAACGCCTCCGGAAGGTTGTAAGGATCCAGCGTGAGTTTGGTCACCATCTTGGTGTCCTCGTCGATGTAGACCAGGCCGCGATAGGCGGGGACGATATTGAGATTGTCCTCGACCAGAATGTGATATCTCGAATATTGCTGCTCGATGTCGTAGCCAAACACGTAAGTCCGCCGGCCGCGCAATGTTCCCCAATGATCCCAGGAGAAACGCGCATGGCTCTCCGGCTCGAAAATTTCTTTCATCATGGTGCCGAACTCACCCGCTGAAGTTGTTCCGCCGAAAGCTTCCATGGATTTGTTGGTCACGGGCTGGTCATTATGCAGGACGACCTGATAATCTTCCTTTTGCCCGTCATAAGTGAGGCGCGTTGTGATGGTGTCGCCTTTGTACCAGTTGTTTCCGCCTTTGGGATCGAAGCTGCGGCGGGTCACTTGCACGCAGATGAAATTCGGCAGGTTCTTGGTGTAATTCATCACATATTCGCGCGCCTGGTCGATGATCTTTTCCTGCTCAATAGAACTGGGTGGAGGGGGCGGAACGTATACTGGTTTCGGAGCCGGCGGCGCGGCCACGGGCAGCGTGGAAGAAGCATTACCCAGCACCCGGAGAGCTGCAACAGTTTTTGGTCCAGCGCCCATGCCCTGCAGCTCTTCAATCATCCGGTCGTCCAGTTTCTCGATCATTTTGACGTGGTGCAGGTATTCGGCCACGTCTTTATCGGGCTCCTTGAGCTGGATCGCCGAACGCATGAACGCCGTCAATTTATCTACGGTCAAGCTCATGTCCGCGGCAGCGAGGCCGACCGCGGCGGCAAGAATCAAGACGTACCGCATACTACTACTATTGTGCCCCAAGTTCATTTGGAAAGTAGACGTACCAAGGCCGGCCTGAGTTCCGGGTATTGGAACTGAAAACCGGCCGATTGGGCTGCCTTGGGCAGCACGCGTTGGCCGGCCAGAATGACTTCGGCCATCTCGCCAAACAGGGTTTTGAGGGCGAATTTAGGTACCGGGAAGATCGCGGGACGATGCAGAGCGGCGGCGAGTTGCTCGGTAAACTCGGCGTTCCGTACCGGATGCGGGGAGGTCGCGTTCATGGGGCCACGAGCAGCGGAGTTGTCGAGTGAGAAGCGGATCAAGGCGATCACATCGTCGACATGGATCCACGACATCCACTGTTGGCCCGAAGCCAGGCGTCCCCCGAGTCCGAGCCGGAACGGAGGTAGCATCTTGGAGAGCGCGCCACCATCTTTCCCGAGCACCACGCCGAATCGGAGCGGGACGACCCGGATTCCAAGGGCTTCGGCCTGCCGGGCGGCCTGCTCCCAGTCGATGACGACCTGCGCGAGAAAGTCGCTGCCCGGCGCGGACGTTTCCGTGAGCACTTCATCGCCGCGCGAACCGTAGTAGCCAATCGCGGAAGCGCATACCAGCACCTGCGGGCGGCGGGATTGCTTGGCAAGTGCATTCACAAGATTCTGTGTTCCATCGACGCGGCTGCCGCGGATGCGCTGCTTCACATCCGGAGTCCAGCGTTGCGCAACGGACTCGCCCGCCAGGTAAACGATGGCGTCGGCCGTGGCGAGGGCTTCGGACGGCGGCTCGGATTCCGCGGAGCGCCATTCCGAGAATCGAACAGCTTGCGGCAGGCTCGCGTTTCGCCTTCTTCCCAGAGCGTGAATGCTGTGCCCGGCGTCGAGCATGTCCTGGATCAGGTGGTTGCCGATAAAGCCGCTGGCACCCGTGACCGTGATGTTCATGAATCAATCTTCGTCTATCTCGCGTAGCCGGATTCCGCCAGGCGGCTACAATGAGGTTGTTATCATGCGCGCCTGGAACCGGGCCAAATTGCTGTGGGGCTACCTGCGGCGCAAATCGACGCTGAATGCGCTGCCGGTGGAGTACATTGTCGAAACTACCGCCAAGTGCAATCTGTATTGCCCTATGTGTCCGCGCGAAACGTATAAGCAGCCCAAAGAAGACATGACACAGGAGATCTTCACGCGGCTGGTGGAGGAGTCCGGCAGCAGCGCCGAACATATGATGCTGATCGGTCTGGGCGAGCCGTTTATGGATCGGCAGATTTTCGATCGGATCGAATATTGCGCGCGCCACAATATCTCGACCCTGCTTTCGACCAACGGCACCTTTTTCGACGAGAAGACTTGTGCGCGGCTGCTGGATACACCGCTGGAGCATATCACGCTGAGTTTCGACGGCGCGACCAAAGAGTCTTATGAGTATTACCGCAAGGGCGCAAAGTTCGAAAAGGTCCGCGATAATTTTGTGCGCTTTGCGCGCATGAAGCACGATCGCGGGTCCAAAGTGCAGGTAGTGGTCCAAATGGTGAGGATGCAGCGCAACGCCGGGGAGGTGGATGACTTCATCCGTTTCTGGAGCGCGGTGCCGGGAGTGGATCAGGTTCGAATCAAGGAAGACGAGACCAATTTGCTGCAGCCGGAAGCCGTTCATGCGGCGCAGGATTGGACACATCCCTGCCACTATCTGTGGCGCGGGCCGATGTATGTGAAGCACAATGGCGACGTCTATCCGTGCTGCCAGAGCTATATGCTGGATGGCCGGCCGGTAGGGAATGTGGGGGTGCAATCGCTTCCAGATATTTGGAATTCCGAGGAGATGCAGCGGATGCGCGGGCTGCATGTGAACGGCCGGGCGGGTGAGATCGCGATCTGCTCGCGCTGCTGCACGACAATACCCCATCCGTTGCTGGTGGCCGGAAGCCTGCTATTGCATGGACGGACAGTGCGGCGGATGCTGCCGTGGGTAGAACGGATGGTCTATTTTTCGAAGCTGCCCCGGTCGCTGCTGACGCCGGTGAAGAAGAGCACGCCAGCGCAGGAGTTGGTCCAGATCGACTCAGAGCGGAAGTGAAGACTACAATCCTGCTGGAATCGCGGCCGGCGGGGAGCCGTTGGTAAGAAAGACACCGCCGGGCGCCAACATGTGCGCCACACTCGCCATCGCCAACCTCTGCTCGACGCGGCTGTAGCCGGCCAGAGCGGTAACGGCGACCACGAGGTCGAATCCCTGGCCTGGAGCTGCGTCGAGAGTCTGAGTGACGACATTCAGATCTTCAGCACGGACGCGTGCGCCATTCTTTCCGCTGGCGTTGGCTGCGACAGCGCGAACGTATGACAGAACCCAGGGGTTGATGTCGAACACTATTACCTCGATATTCCCTGGCTTTGTGAGACCCGATGCCAGAGCCGCGTCCAGGCCAGCCCACAGGTTGTAAGTGTCCGGATCAAACTCGGGATCGAGACCCGGCCCAAGCACTGCTATCCGGCGGATGTGAGCGGGCGCCTTGCCGGTGGTCATCAGGCCTCGCAGTGACTGTTCCAGTGAAGAGGAATCGGTGGGGCCGGTATGCAATTGATGAGCGGGCCTGCGTTCGAATGCGGCACGCCGAAAGTTACCAATAAGAAAGGCTCTCAGTTCATCTTGCGCGATCTGCCGGCGGCGCAGAAACTGCAATATCGAGCGAAAACGCTCATCGTCGATTTGATCGAGACCGCTGATGAATGCGTCCATCCTGATGCGGGCGGCCGGCGTGAGATCTCCGGCCGGGGTTACGGCTTCCGCGCGACTCGCGAGCGGAGGCTGTTTTGTGAACGATGTTCCGTACATGATTAGCAGACTGATGGAGTCTTCCAGGCAGCGGTCGATACCGCCGCGCATTTCAGCATCGTGCTGGCGGATCCAAGAGTCCCACTGCTTGGAGTCGGTGACGTCGGGAACCTTCTCCGCCGGTGTCGTGATCCCGGAAAGAAGCGCCTGTATTTCAGTCCAGCGAAGGTAGCGGGCACCTTCCATGCGCGCGAACGCGAGGCTGGCGAACATTAGTGAAATGAGCACAGTCCGCAGCCGCATATGAGCCTCTGTATGCATTCTAGTTGGATATCGGCAGGAAATGCGCTGGTGTACACTGTGAGCGGATGCCAGTAAAACCGTGCTGCTGACCGCGCCCCGCCCGCGAGGCCCCAAGAATCTGCCTGTCCTGGGCCATTTGCCCGCCTTTCGCGCTCATCCGATCCGGTTCCTGATGAAGATGGCGCGCGAGTACGGCGACTTGGCTTATTTCCGGCTTGGCGCACAGCATGTTTATCTGGTAAACCATCCCGATCTGGTGCGGGAAATTCTGGTCACCAATCAAGCCAATTTCACCAAGAGCCGGGCCCTACAGCGCGCTCGAATCCTGCTGGGCGAAGGCTTGCTTACCAGCGAAGGTCAGTTTCATCTGCGGCAGCGGCGTCTAGTGCAGCCCGCGTTTCATCGGGAGCGGCTGGCGGCCTATGCAGGGGTGATGAGCGACTATGCCGTGCAATTCCGCGATCGGTGGGCCGCTGGAACAACGGTGGATGTGGCCGGTGAGATGATGCGGCTAACTCTCGCCGTGGTAGGTAAGACGCTCTTTAGCGCCGACATCGAAGCTGAGGCTCCCGAGATCGGTGACGCGCTCACGGTCGTACTCAAGATGTTCCGCATGCTGATGATGCCGTTCTCGGAATATGTCCAAAAGCTGCCGCTGCCGTCGATCCGGCGCTTCGAAAAGGCTGGGGCACGACTGGACAAGACGATCTATGGGCTTATTCACGAACGCCGGCGCAGCGGTGCAGACACCGGCGATTTGCTCTCGATGCTTCTGCTTGCGCACGATGAGGAAGCCGACGGCAGCGGGATGACGGACAAGCAAGTGAGAGATGAAGCGCTCACGTTGTTTCTAGCCGGTCATGAAACGACAGCCAACGCGCTGACCTGGACCTGGTACCTGCTTTCGCAAAACCCCGATTGCGAGCGTCGGCTGCATGAAGAAATCGACTCGGTGCTCGAAGGCCGCGTTCCTGTCATGGCGGATCTGCCGCAACTGCGGTATGCGGAAATGGTCTTCGCCGAAGCGATGCGCTTGTATCCGCCAGCCTGGGCCATCGGACGCATGGCGAAGGGTGCGCTTGAATTGGGTGGAATTCCGATCGCGGCCAAATCGATCTGCATCCTCAGCCCGTATGTGATGCAGCGCGATCCTCGCTGGTTCCCCGATCCCGAGCGTTTTGATCCCGAGCGCTGGACTCCCGAGGCGCGCGACTCCCGGCCAAAGTTCTCTTATTTCCCATTTGGCGGAGGTGCGCGAGTGTGCATCGGCGAACGCTTTGCGTGGATGGAAGGCGTTTTGATGATCGCGGCCATCGCGCAAAAGTGGCAGTTGCGGTTAGCTAAAGATCAGCGCGTGGAACCGCTGCCGCTCATCACATTGAGGACGAAGTACGGCATGCGGATGCTGGTCGAGCCGCGTCGTTAACCTGCGCGCCGCAATACCGCGCGGGCCGGCGCTCCATCGCTTCCCACGATCTTCAGCGGGAGACAAACCAACTCGTAATCACCCGGCTCGACGCCTTTCAAATTCAGGCCTTCGATAATCCAGATGCCGGCCCTCAGCAGTGTGCGGTGAGTCTCGGGGCCATCGCTGTCATAGCCCCCTACGGACAAGTAATCCACTCCTACCGTTTGAACGCAGCTATCGGCCAGGTAGACGGCGGTTTCGAGGGGAATATGAACGAACTTCTCTTGAAACGCCGGGTTGCTCCAACAATCTTCGGAGTTTCTGGTCTTGAAGAGAACGCGCTCGCCTTTCGTTAATCGATAGGGCTTCAGCTCGCTAACATGGATCAACTCCGGATCGTGAATCGCGATCACTCGGGCGGGGCCTACGCCGGCTGTGATAGGAAAGGTTTCGATCCCGGCGCCGTCCGGCAAATAGTGGCGCGGCGCGTCCATGTGCGTGCCGATGTGCGCGCTGGCGCTGATTTCAGACAAATTGCAGGTATCGCCCTTCGCGATCTTTTCGGTCTCAACCCGATCGAACGCGCGGTCATTTGGCCAATGCGCCATCCCGGCGTGCAGCGGGACCGAGATGTCGATCCAATCATGATTCATGTAGACACCGTGATGACGTTCTTGATTCCACCAGCGTCAGGCGCCAAAGGCCGGGTGGCTTGATCGATCGGAAAACGCGCGGTGATCAGGGAATGCACGGCGGCGGGCCATTTTTGCATGAACGCGCCGAGGTCGCCGATGGCCGCTTGAAAGCTTTCGGGCGGCGCGTTGACGCTTCCGAGAATCACCTGGTTGTTCAGAACTACATCACGCATTATGTAATCCGTATCCACTTCGATGGGCGCTTTGCGGCCCGGCACGCCGGTGAAGATGAACACGCCATTGGGACCCAGATGCTTTATCACGTCGAACGCAAGTCCGGACGCCCCGACTGCTTCATAGACCACGTCGATCACTCCGACAGCCTTCGCCATTTCATCCACCGAGTGCGTTTCGGCTGCGATATAACGCGCTCCCATCGCGCTGACGATTTCGTCCTTTTCTGAATGCTGGTTCGATCGTGAATAAACCGTGACCTCAAAGCCCGCGACGCGCAATGCCATCGCGCCTAGCAATCCGACCGGGCCAGCGCCCAGCACGACGGCGTTACGATGTCCCCGGCCATCCCAGGGCAGGCGCTGTTGGACGGCCCTAAGCTGGGCCAGCGATTTTTCTGCTATGGTCAGCGGCTCAACCAGCACAGCCACGTCACGCAGCTCGCGGGGAACCACGTTCACGTAGCTTTCTTCCTCGACCACGAATTCGGTCATGAAGCCATGGCGTTGCTTGATGCCGCGTTCGGTAAAATCGCCCGTATAACAAAAATCCTGACGTCCCGATCTACAGGCGATGCAGGAGTCGTGCGGACAGGGACGTCGCACGGTCAGGACCACCAGGTCGCCCGCTTTTGCATTGGCTACTTTTTCACCGGCCTCGACGACCTCGCCAAGGGACTCGTGGCCGATGATCAGATAATCGCTGCCATCGGGCGGTGTTCCGTACTGAAACGAGATAATTTCGCGGTCGGTGCCGCACACGCCGACGTCCAGCACACGCACCTTGACCTGGGTGGGTGACTGGATGTTAGGTTCTGGATGATCAATGAGTTGCACCCCGCGGCGAGCCGGGAAAACCGCAACGGCTTTCATAGTTTCAGAATACCTCGACGCCCTTGGCCGCCCCACCGGTTTATTTTTTCGCTTGACATCCGGCTCGTTTAGTACTAATTAATTAGTATGCGGCCTAAAACCCCGACCTTGACCGAGCAAGAACTCGAGATTATGAAGATCGTCTGGGAGCGCGACCGCGCGACGGTGCGCGACGTCTACGAATCGCTGCTGGAGCGGCGCAAGATCGCCTACACCACCGTCATGACGATGATGAACATCCTGGAGCAGAAGAAGTACCTGCGAAAGTCCGCCGAAGACCGCGCCTACATATATCGGCCCGCTAAGCCGAAAAAGCAAGTGATTCAGGGAATGGTGCGCGAGTTCGTGGACCGCGTCTTCAACGGCTCGGCCGAGCCGCTACTGGTGCATCTGATTGAGGACCGCAAACTCAGCAATAAAGATCTGGACGAGCTGCGTCGCATGATCAGAAAGGATCGTTAGAATGGCGACACTATGGCTGCGCAACCTCGGCTTTTATAGCCTGCAGATCGTGCTGATCGCGGCGGCAGGTGGGCTCCTGGTACAGGTGCTGCGCATCCGAATCCCGAAAGCGCGGCTGATCTGCTGGCAGGCGCTGCTGGTGGCGTGCCTATTGCTTCCGGCGATCGAGCCTTGGCGCCGCTTGAACATCGATTCCTCAGTGCAGATTACAACAGGATCTTTCACGCCAGTCGATCGGGGTCACGGGTTCCGCCTCATGCAGATTCCGTTACCCAATCTCATCTGGTTGTTGGTCATCAGCGGTGCAGCCATCCGTTTTGGGATGCTGGCGCTGGGATTCGGGAGGCTGCGGCGGTACCGGCGGGATTCGAAGCTCGTCCCCGGCGTGTTTCACGACCTCAAGCGACGGATAGGAATTCATGCGGACGTGCATGTTTCCGCGGATACTCCAGGACCAGTGACCTTTGGATTTCTGCGTCCCGTGATTCTGCTCCCCGCAATGTGTCTTGAGGACGAATCGATTGCGTGCCACGAGCTGCTGCACGTGCACCGCCGGGACTGGCTGCTCACTGTGTTGGAAGAGAGCGTCCTGGCACTGTTCTGGTTTCATCCGGCGATGTGGTGGCTGATGGCGCAGATTCAACTAGCGCGCGAAGAAGCGGTCGACCGGGAGGCGGTGGCGATATTGAACTCGCGCGAGCGGTACCTGGAATCGCTGCTGGCGCTCGCCTCGGCCAAGGTTGGAACAGATTTAGTTCCGGCGTCTCCGTTTCTGCGAAGACGTCATTTACAGAAAAGAGTTGCTTCGTTATTGAAGGAGGTTTCCATGTCTAGATTACGATTGAGTTGGTCATTGGCGACGTTCGTCGCCGCACTCGCGCTGGCCGGATGGCTGGGCGTGAGATCCTTTCCACTGCAGGCCGCGCCGCAGGATAAACCGGACGCATCCGGCATTTCTGTAGATTCTGGCGGGTTGACGCTGCTGCATCAAGTACCGGTTGCATATCCAAGGGAGGCACTGGAGAAGAGAATCGAGGGCGATGTGCTGGTTGAACTTACTCTGGGCGCTACAGGCGCGGTGTCAGATGCCCATGTATTGAGCGGACCAGATGAGTTGCGCAAGGCCACCTTGGAGTCTGTACTGCAATGGCACTATGCGAACGAGGCGCGGCTACCCCCAAAGACCCAGGTCACGATTAAATTCAGGCTGCCGCAACGGGTTCCCGCTAGCATGCCGATACCTGCGCCGGATGGCACAACTAGCGTGAAACAAATCGACATGCCCGTGCCGGACGCACTTAAGCAGAAGCTTCAAGGCCGCATTCCGCTGCATGAGGGAGATCAGATTACGCAAGCCTCACTGAGTAACTTAATCGCGGCAGTCCGGGACGTCGACGAACATTTGAACGTCGGCGTGGACAAAAATGGCGTCATCACCATTCTGCTCGACAATGGAGCGCCACATAGAATCCGCGTCGGCGGCAACGTCCAGCAAGCGAATCTGATCAAGAAAGTCCAGCCACTTTATCCACTGCAAGCCAAACAGGACCGCGTGCAGGGGAAAGTTCAATTCACAGTACTGATCGGGAAGGACGGCGTCGTCCAAAATGTGGATCTAATTAGCGGCGAGCCGGTACTGGCCGATGCAGCCAAGGAGGCGGTGTCGCAGTGGGTCTACAAACCGACCTGGCTGAATGGACAGCCCGTGGAAGTGGTTACGCAGGTGGACGTGAATTTCACGCTCTCGCAGTGACGTTCACGGGTTTTTCGGCTGACGCCGGCAGGCTCACCTGTCTATGCTTCGGCAGGATCGCGATGGACAGCGCGCCAATCAGAGCTAGCGTCAGGACGACACCCATGGCGATTCCATAATTGCCGGCACGATCGCGCAGCACCGAAATAAAGTAGGGGAACCAAGTCTGGGCGATCGTGTTCACGGGGAGGATAACGGCCATTGCACGCGCGAGGGTGTTCACGCCGAACTGTTCGGCGGCCATCAACGGGATCAGCATGTAGTCGGCGCCCATCCCGAAACCGAATAGCAACGCGAACATGTAAAGGTACATTTCGTTCGACGGGCGGACAATCAGGAGAATTGGAATCGTGCCGGCGACCAGAAAATAGGTCGCGGTCATGACCCATTTTTTCGAGAAGCGGTCAGCCAGCCCTCCGATTAGTAATCGGCCGCCAATGCTGGACCAAAGGATCAGCACCGAAGCGGTTCGCCAGGCACCATCCACGACCGAACCTTTCTCGAAGCCGGCGTCCAGAAAAACAAACTTCATGTGAAAATTAATTGCCCCGATGGAGCCGATGGAGCAAAAACTGCCGATGAGGAGCAGCCAGAATGGCCAGCTTCCGAGCAGTTCGCCGAAGGTGTGCGATTGAATTTTGTTCTCGGCCGGCGCTTCGGCGGCCCCGTCTGGATTCTGGCCGATGTCGGACGGCTTGTCCTTCATGACGAAAAGCACCAGCGGCCACGCCAGTAAAATCAGGCCCGCCAGCACCATCAGCGCCACGCGGTAGCCGAAATCGTCCGTCAGCCATTTTACGAGGAACGAGCCGAGCGAGCCCATCAGTCCCACGCCGACGTAGACGATTCCCATCGCTTTGCCACGGCTGAGCCGGAACCAGTGCGACACGATCAACTGGTGCGGGATCGGCCCGGATAGAAAATAGCCGAGCGTGTAGATAACCCAGAAACCGTAGTAGACAGCGAGCGCGCTGCCCATGTTGGCGAAGCCCGTAAGAGCGATGCAGGTGAGCACGGTTCCAATCAAGATCAGCTTGCGCGGGCTGAATCGATGGATGACGATGGGGCCGAACCAGATGGTGAGGGCGGCAGCGAGCGGGAAGCCGAGCGTGATGTCGGAGCGCGTCCACTGGAACTCACGCTGGAAGTAGTCGTAGAAAAATCCGATGTTGTAATAGGGTACGCCGACGGCGAGGCCGAAGGTGACGACGGCCGCGGCTGTGATCCACCAGCCGAAGAACTTCCGCTGCATCGGTCCTATGATACCGGGAAAGGCAGAGCTATAGGGTTCTGAGGTGGAAACCGCCATCCACGTCGATCACCTGGCCGGTGGAATAATCGAGCAGGCCATCGGCGATGGCGCGAACTGCCCGCGCCACGTCCTGACCTTCGCCCATGCGGCGCTGCGGGATCAGGCCGGCAGAGATCTTTTCTTCATAGGCTTTTTCCACGGCCGCGATCATATCGGTGCGCACGATGCCGGGCCGGATCTCGAACACTTGTACGTTCTCGGCGGCCAGCCGCTGCGCATAAACAGCCGCACTCATGCTGAGACCGGCTTTCGAGATGCAATATTCGGCGCGATTGGTGGAGGCCGTGTAGCTGGAAATCGAGGTGATGAAGACGATCCGTCCGCGGCCTTGTTCCAGCATCCAGCGGGCGATTTGCTGAGTCAGAAAGTGTGGGCCTTTGAGATTGGTGGCGATCAGGTCATCGAAACTGGCTTCGGTGGCCTCCAGAATGTCGCGGCGCTCGCGGGGCGCTATGCCGGCATTGTTGACCAGCAGGTCAATTCGTCCGTACGTTGTCTTTAAATGCCCTACTAATGCCTCGCGATCGGCGGCGGAGCTGATGTCGCTTTGAACCGCATCAGCGCCAGTTTCGTGAGCGAGTGATTGGGCGGCTTTGGTGTTACCGCGATAAGTCGCCACAACTGTGTGGGTTTTCGAAAGATCGAGGGCAATGGCGCGGCCAATTCCGCGGCTCGCGCCAGTGACCAATGCGACTGGCTTATTGGGAGGCGGCAAGTTTGGAGGCGGCAAGCTCGCCGTCGATGGCCTTGGCGACGTCTTCGAAGGCGAAGGTTTCGATGAAAGGCGTTCCATTCACCAGAATGGTGGGTGACCTGGCGATGCCGCGCGCTACGCCTTCCTGGTAGTCTTTTTCCACCAGCGCCGCCAAGCTTGGGTCTTGGAGCACGGCAACCGCCCGGGCGGAATCTATGCCGTGCCCGGCTGCGAACCGCGACAGCACCGCATTGAAGTTAGTCAGGTTGATGTCGCGCAGGTTCGCGAGCGCATACTTGCGATAAGCGAGGCCGGAGCCCGGCTGCGCTGCTTCGAAAAAGCGCGCTGCAATGGCGGCTTTTCGCGCCCAGGAGTGTTTGGCCAGCGGAAAATCGCGATACTCGAATCGGACGGTCGAGGCGTAACCCGGAAGAAGCTGGTTATCGAGCATGCTGCGGAAAGCGGCGGAGTCCGGACATTGCAGATCTTCATAGATCAACACCCGTACCGGACTTTCGGCGGCGCCTTCGATAAGATGCTGCTCGGCCGCGAACGACCGCGTCATAGATTAGCGGGCTGTTGAAGCGTGAACGTCAGGCGAGTTTCGGACGGGATTTTCACGTGCTGGCCTTTGGTCAACACTTCAGCGGCGCCGCCGACGGCCGCGCCTGAGGCTGCTCCAATGGCCGCGCCTTTGCCGCCGCCGGCGAGAGCGCCGACGATGGCGCCCAGCGCCGTGGTGCCACCCACGACCTTAGCCGTGCGCGCGCCACGCGATGAACTGGCCTGCGTTACATCACCCGTCGTGACATCGACCATGCGACCGTTCACCATCACCTGTTGCAATGCCAGCGTCAGAACGGTTCGACCGGCGAATTTACCGGATTCCTTGTCTTCCACCAGTTTCACGACGCAATCGGAGCCGCGTGAGATCGCGGTCTGATCGTTGACCAGAACCGGTTCATCCACACTCGCGCGATAGGTTTGGCCGAGCCGGCTTTGCTCCGAATCGACACCGTCGATCATCCGCACGGTAATCGCCGTACCGATTGGAATTTGCATTCCGGCGGTATTCTGCGGCGGGGGCCCTCCATAGGCTTGGCTCTGAGGCTGCAAGGGAGGACCAGGTTGCTGCGGCGCTGGAGAATAATCCCGGTCGCGTTCCGGCTGCCTCTCCCGGGGAGGAGGCGCTTGCGAGTAGCCGGAATTCTCGGATGAAAGTCTCTCGCCGCCGAATTGCAGGTTCGACACGTCGGCTACGTCGAAGGTGTCTACGCGATCGCCTACAGCCATCCGGATCTGGCGCGCGTCGCCTCCCAGGTACTGGCCGTGCACGACTCTGCCGCTGCGAAGCGTGAGTGAATCGGCCGAACATATGGTCGCAATAGCAATTATAAGAGTGGTAACCCGAGGTAACATTGGGCCTCCTGTGCTTAGCTTAACATTCCGACACAGCCCGTAGGCAGATGCAGCCCGTAGATCAGACGCAGTCCGTAGAGGCCTGGTTGCAGTGCCGCATCAGCAGTTTAGGAATCTTAACGTGACTCGTGCCACCATATCTTAAGCATGCATATTCGCATTAAGAAGCTTCACCCAGACGCAATTCTTCCGACCTACGCCCATGGTCCGGAGGAAGACGCGGGGATGGATCTGCGGTCGGTGGAGCGGGTCGTATTGGAACCCGGCGTCGCGCAGGGCGTCCCCACCGGGCTCGCCATCGAGCTGCCGCCGGGCTATGAGGCACAGGTTCGGCCACGCAGCGGCTTGGCGCTGAAACACTCGCTCACCGTGAATTTTGGCACCATCGATCCCGGGTATCGCGGCGAGATCCGGGTGGTGATGTTTAACCTGGGTCATACGGTCTATACGGTCGAGAAAGGCGACCGCATCGCACAGTTGATCGTGGCTCCCTACGAAGCCATCCATTGGAAGGAAGGCGAGCTGGGCGAGTCGGCGCGAGGGGCTGGGGGATTCGGTTCATCGGGCCGGTAATCGACTTTTCGCGTCCTAGCCGCTGGGAGCGCTACTATGGAGTAAAAGGTTATGATCATTCGCAAACCGTCCGACCTTCCCTATTCCCAGGTAACGCCTAAACAGGTTTATGTAAACCGCCGCCGATTCCTGGGCGCCGCTCCCATCGCGCTGGGCGCACTGCTCGGCTCGCGCGCCGCGCAAGCCACCACCAAACTTGCTGGCGTCACCAAGAGTTCCTACACGGTGGACGACAAGGTCACGCCGCTGGATGTCATCACGCACTACAACAACTTCTACGAATTCGGAACGGACAAAGAAGACCCGTCCAGGAACGCGCAGAATTTCCGAACTTCGCCGTGGATGGTGAAGGTGGAAGGCGAGGTTGCCAAGCCGAAAATCCTGGATCTGGACGCTCTCATGAAGCTGGCGCCGTTGGAGGAACGCATCTACCGGCACCGCTGCGTGGAGGCTTGGTCCATCGTAGTTCCATGGATCGGCTATCCCCTGAACGCGCTACTCAAGGAAGTTGAACCGACCTCCAAAGCCAAGTTCGTGGCGTTCGAAAGTTACTATGACCGGAAGCAAATGCCGCAGGGCACCTGGGCTGGTATCCAATTTCCGTATGTCGAAGGGCTGCGGCTGGACGAAGCCATGAATCCTCTGGCTTTGCTCGCGGTCGGCCTCTATGGCGAGACCCTTCCCAATCAGGACGGCGCGCCTTTCCGGCTGGTGGTGCCGTGGAAATACGGATTCAAGAGCATCAAGTCTATCGTCAAGATCAAGCTGGTCGAAAAGATGCCGCCGACAACCTGGAATCTTTCCGCGCCGCAAGAATACGGGTTCTATTCCAACGTCAATCCGGAAGTGGATCACCCGCGGTGGAGCCAGGCCAAGGAGCGCCGTCTGGGTGAATTCCTGAAACGCAATACTCTCAAGTTCAACGGCTACGGCGAGCAAGTGGCCAGCCTTTACACCGGCATGGATCTTCGCAAAAATTATTGAGACATGAAGAAGGTCCTCTCCAACCGGTGGACCAAGGTCGTTCTCTTCGTCTTGTGCCTGGTCCCGCTGGCGTGGCTCGGATGGCGTGCGTACAAGCAGGATCTGACCGCCAATCCGATCGAATACATCACTCACTTCACGGGTGATTGGACCATCCGTTTCCTGCTCATCACCCTGACTGTCACGCCGCTTCGAAAGTTATTCAACCAGCCGCAACTGGCTCGCTTCCGCCGGATGCTGGGCCTCTTCGCCTTTTTCTACGGATGCCTGCATCTGATGACCTGGCTGGGGCTCGATAAGTTCTTCGATCTATCGGAAATGTGGAAGGATGTCATCAAGCGGCGCTTCATCACCGCCGGGATGACGGGATTCCTGCTGATGCTGCCTTTGGCCATCACGTCCACGGCGGGTTGGGTGCGGCGGCTGGGTTTTGTAAGATGGCAGCGGCTGCATCGGCTGATCTATTTCAGCGCGCTAGCGGGCGTGATTCACTACTATTGGCTGGTTAAGTCGGACGTCCGGCTGCCACTGATGTATTTCGGAATCTGGGCGGTGCTGATGTGTTACCGGGCTACAGTTTGGCTTCGCGCGCCGCATCGAAAGCAAACCAGCCGAGTCACCATTCCGAGTACGGCGTCCCTTCCAGACTGATCTTGTCCGAGCTGCTGCGTACGTCGAAAATGCCCGGCTCACTCTGATTCACCGTGTTGCTGGCGTCTTCCATGATGATCTTCCAGTTGTCGGCCGTGCCGGTGATCGGGTCCACCGGGATCTGCCGGAGATAGCCGTCGCTCACCAGGTCGTTCAACGTTTGGGGCGCTTTCTGTTTGTCGTAAGTGTACTCGTCGATCACGGTGCGCAGACTCAAGAGGTTGTTCTTAAGAACACTCTCCTTGGAGCGCGTGATCGACCGGCTGTAAATCGGAATGGCCACCGACATCAGAATTGCAATGATCGCCATCACGATCATCAGCTCCACCAGCGTGAATCCGAAGCGGCGTCTGTTCATGAACTCACCACTCCCCGTAGGGTGTTCCATCGCGCGCCTTGTCCATGCTCTTGGTGTAGACCTCAAACACATTCTGGCCGCCCCAGGACTGCGATTTAGGATCGTCGCGAGTGCTTCGAAGACCCCACTCGAGGGACCTGGTCATGGGGTCCTTCGGAATCCGCCGCAGGTATTTGATTTTCTTGTCCACCGAGCCGGTGGCCTTTACGCCGTCCACTAGCTGCTGCAGCGTCTCCGGATAATTATCGGTATCGATTTTGGCAGGGCCGATTTTTCCGCCATCCATGTCGTCTTTGAATTTGTCGATAGCGTTGCGCATAGTGACCAGAGCACGCTCCAGGTCGCGTTCTCTGTCCCGCTGCACCTTGTAACGCGCCAATGGGACGGCCATCGCAGAAAGCACCATCAGGATGGTGAAGGCCACGATCAGCTCCACCAGAGTCAAGCCGCGTTGTCGACTGCGCCGCCTCACTGTTGCGCCTCTACTGCACCGTGACGGTCACCGAAGGCGCTGCAACAGTGATGGGCTGCTGCTTCGAGTCTCTTAGGGTGACCTCGGTGACGGTAATCGTGGTCGATCCTTTGCCGATCGCCATAAAAGTCAACTGCAGGATCGGCCCGGAACCGCTCACGCCGCCCGCCCCAGCCTGGCGGCTCATTTCGATGGTGGCTTCACCGGCGTCATTACGAATATCGAGGGTGGGGGCGTTTACGCTTCCCGGTTGGCCAAGTAAGCTCCCCGGCAGTGCTTGATTCAAGCGCAGGATCTTGGGATCCCACTTGATTTTCACCGGTGCGGCGCCCAGATCGGTTATATTGTCGGCTTGCAGGGACACGACCAAGGGAGCGCTCAATGCCACCTGAGCGGGCGTCGGAGAGAATGACAATTTCGGCGCGTTGGCGGGCGGCACAGCTGTAGCCGATGGCGCAGTAGCCGCGGGCGTGGGGGCAGGAACTGCTGGAGCCGCAGGCGCAGGAGCCACTGGAATCGGAGCCGGCTGCGTTTCTTCTTTGCGCGGCGCATAGCTCAACTTCACCGTGGTATCGGTTCCCGCCGCCACTCCGCGCAGGTCTAGCGCCGAGATATCCGGCGTCCGGAGAATGTGCGGGATCAATGCGATCATCAGCTCGCCGCGCGATTTGTCCTTCGAGTTCGAACCAAGAAAGTATTTCCCCAGGATCGGAATATTGGTCAAGCCCGGAATTCCGTTGGTCGTGTTGGTGTCGGAAGTCTGGATTAGGCCTCCCAGTAAACTTACCTCGCCGTCGCGGAGCCGAATGTCCGCCTCATTCTTGCGTTGCGAAATTACCGGCTGATCCAGTCCACCGATCGTCACGGTGCGGCTTACGTTGGAGATGTCCACCGAGATGTGCATCGTCACTTCCTCAGCTCCGTGCACGTGCGGCGTCAGTTCCAGGTTGACGCCGGTTTCGGCAAACTGAAACTGCGTACTCACCAGCGGGCTAACGCCCACGGTGCCAATCCCAGGCTGGAAGCTGCCCGTGGCATATGGCACCTTGTCGCCGATCTTCAAGGACACCTTCTGTCCGTCGGAGGCGCGCACTTCTGGCGACTGCATCACCTTGGTCGAACTGTCCTGCATGACCGCCTGCAGTAATGCTCCCGGCAGAGTCGTCGAGAAATCTCCAGTGCCGATGTGTGAGAGCTGCGACAGCGCGACTGCGCTGCTACCACTCGTCGTTGTACCGGTTGGCGTTGTACCCGTCGTTCCAGTCGTCCCGGTGGTTCCGGTAGTCCCTGTTCCGGTGGTGCTGGTCGATTGTGTGACCGGGTTTCGGGGCGTGAACGCGATAGGCAGCGCTAACCCAGTCGTGCCACCGGACACTAGAGCCGATGCGATGCTCCGCGTATGATCGCTGTTGGCTTCCATTACGATCACGTCCACGACAACTTCCGCCTTGGACTTGTCCATATCGTGAAGGAGCTTCTCCACCAGCGCCACCTTGTCCACGGTATCGCGCACCATTACCGCGTTTTGCGCGTTAAAAGTGAACATCCGGCGAACGTCGGTCACGGAACGCACCGCGGTGATGATCTCCTGAAACTCCTGCACGGACGTGGGGTTTCTTAAATAGAAAACCTTGACCACCTCGTCCTCATAATCCCGGCGTTTGGTGACGTTGTCTTCGGTTACGAAAATGGCGTTGGCGCTAACCGGCTTCCAGAAAGTCTTGGTCAGCAGCGCGATGTAGTCCAGAGCCTCATCCAGCGTCGTATTAGTCAGGTCCAGATTCGAGGGCCGGCCCGGCTGCATCTGTGGATCGAACAATACATTGACGCCGGCCAGCTTCCCTACGGTTTCATAGAGCACCTTGGGCGGTTGATTGTTCATTTTTAGCGAGGAGATCTGGCTGGTAATCGGTTTCAGCACGGGGACCGGCAGCATAGACTCGATCATTCTCACGCTCTCTTTACGAGACTGTTCGGCCGGGGTTAACGGGATCTCGCCGGGCCGAACATTGCCCTTTTTCACTTCATCGAGCGCCTCAGTGGTATGCCGCATCTCCTGTAGCGCGATGGCCGATCCGGGGTCAATACTGAAAGCCTTTTGGAATTCCACCAGGGCTTGTTCCAGCTTGCCGGCCTGCCGCAATTTTACGCCGGCTTCGACATGCACTTGGCTGGCTTGAAAACGGATGCGCCGCGCGGCCAACTGATAGCCAACATCTTGCGGGTCCTGGCTCAGAGCCTGCGTGTAATCATCCAGCGCAGCGTCATAATCTTTGCGAGCCTCGGCCGCCTGACCTAACTTTATGAACTTGTCACCCTTCCTAGTGCGAGCATCGGCGCCGGGCGCCGGCAGCAGGATCAGCACCGCCGCAAGTATCGCCAAACCGCGTAACTTATTGTAAGCAATCATCTTATTGTCAACTTACGCCTTGTGGTAGAATGAACCTGCGCTGGGCCGTAGTGAGCCACATAAACGATTGACGCAGCGTACTTTCCGAGTGTGGAGTACAAAAACTGGCCACAGTGGAGCCTAAGATCAAAATCTTGAGCGATAATCGTCATGCCGGCCACAACTATCACTTGTTGGAGCGGTTTGAAGCGGGTCTTGCGCTCACCGGAACCGAAGTCAAGTCGGCCAAGGACGGGAGGGTCCAATTGAAAGACAGTTTTGCCGAAGTGGCGGGCAACGAGGCATGGCTGCTCAACGCCCACATTGGTCAATACTCACACGGCAATCGAGAGAATCACGAACCGACCCGGCGGCGGAAGCTGCTGCTGCATCGATCGGAGATCGACAAGCTGCTCGGACAGACGCGCGAAAAGGGCTTAACCCTGGTGCCGACCAAGATGTACCTGAAGAATGGGCGGATAAAGTTGGAACTGGCAGTGGCTAAGGGGAAAAAGCTGCACGATAAACGCGAGAGCGAGCGGACTCGGGAAATGGAAGCCGAGGCTCGCGCGGGTATGAATAGAAAGCGGCTATAACGTGCAGGTCAACGATTGGAGACACGAGTAACCAGACATGGACATAAAGGTTGAGGCGAAACCCATCGCGGAAGTTGAAGCGGATGCGCTGATAGTGGTTGGTTTTGAAGGGGCGGTTCCCAGCGGGCCCTTCAGCGGATTGAGCAAAGAGCTGTACGACGCCGGTGAATTCTCCGGCAAAGCGCTGGAAATCGCCATTCTTCACCGGCCCGCGGGGCTGAAAGCCAAACGTCTGGTGCTGGCAGGCGCGGGAAAGCCGGGCGAGTTTAAGCCCAGTGAGATGCGCAAGTTGTCGGGCGCGATGCTGCGCGCGCTTAAGCCGAAAGGTGTTCGCAGTATTGTCATGGCGCTGGATGAGCCGTTTCGCTCCGACGATTTTGCCGCCGCCGCAGTCGAAGGAGCGCTTTTGGGCGATCTGGAGGCGAATCGCTACAAGACCGATCCAAAGAAGAACGAGAAGCAGGTGGCGTCTTTCGCGGTGTCGGGCGGATCACAGGCGGCGGTGGAGCGCGGGCGCGTTCTGGCCGAAGCGCAGAACTTCACTCGCGATCTCGCGAACGAACCCGCCAACTTGCTGACCCCTACCGGACTGGCTGAGAGCGCGCGCAAAATGGCGGCAGACTACCGCCTGGAATGCGAGGTCCTGGATCAGGACCGCATGCGTCAGCTTGGCATGGGCGCACTGTTGGGCGTTTCGCAGGGTAGCGCCGAGCCCCCAGCGATGATCATTCTGCGCTATAAGCCCACGGCCGCGACGGGATCAAAGGATCATCTCGGTTTGGTGGGCAAGGGCGTCACGTTCGACACCGGCGGCATCTCCATCAAGCCGGCCGACCACATGGATCAGATGAGATACGATATGGCCGGCGGCGCGGCTATGCTGGGAGCGATGCGGGCGATCGCGCAGCTCAAACCCGCTATCCCCGTCACCGCCATCATTCCAGCGGTCGAGAACATGCCAGGCAGCCGCGCGCAACGTCCCGGCGATATCGTGACCTCGCTGGCCGGCAAGACAGTAGAGGTGCTAAACACCGACGCCGAAGGCCGCATGATCCTAATCGACGCGCTTACCTATGCCCAGCGCCTGGGCTGCACGCATTTGGTGGACGCCGCCACGCTCACCGGGTCGATCGTGGTCGCGCTCGGCTTCGTCAACATCGGCGCCTTCACGAACAATCAGCCGTTTCTCGATAAGCTGATGGCGGCGGCAAAAGCCGAGGGTGAGAAGATGTGGCAGATGCCTATCGACGAAGAGTATAAAGAGGCGCTGAAGAGCGATTTCGCCGATTTGCATAACATCGGCGGGCGTCCCGGCGGATCGGTTACAGCAGCCATGTTCCTCAAGGATTTCGTGAATGACCTTCCGTGGGTTCATCTCGACATTGCTGGAACCGCCTGGCTGGAGGAAACCAAGCCGTATATGGCGAAGGGCGCCTCAGGGGTCGGGGTCCGGACGTTCGTTCGCCTGGCTCAGAACTGGTAGCTGTTTACCTTCCGATAGTGCTGTCGAAGGCCTGTAGCACCTGACCGGGACGCGCGCGAACTCTTATATCGCCGGTGAGGTTCTCCCACCGGATCATTCCGCTGGAATCGATCAGTATTTCGGCCGGGCGGGCAATGTCCTGACCGTCTTCGCCGCCTTTGGGATGCAACAGGCCATAGCGACGGATGACCTCCGCCGCCGGGTCAGATAGCACCGGAAATGTGTAGCCTTTCGCTTGGCTCAGCTTCCGCGAGTCGTCGGTTGAATCGACGCTGATGGCTGCGATCTCAATATGGCGCTGGGTGAAATCGTTCAAATGCTGTTCAAAACTCCGCAACTCGGAGTTGCAGAACGGTCACCAATAGCCACGATAGAAGATCAGGACAACGGCGCGGTTGTTCTTGAGTTGATCGGACAAGTTGACTTGTTTTCCGTCCCAGTTCGCGAGGGTGAAATTGGGCGCGAGCTGTCCAACCCGCACTGCGGTTTCGGAAGCCGGAATGTCCTTCGAGGCGTAAAGAATCGCAAAGCAAAAGAGAGCGAACAGCAAGAGGCTGAGGCTGGCCAGGATCGACCCGAGAATTTTCCCACGGTAGATTTGGGGCTGCGCGAAGGCCCGCCGCAGACCGAGAGCGAGCAAAATTGCACCGGCCAGGAAAAGCAGATAGTTCACCCAGGGGACGTCTCGTGTGGCGGCGAAGACGGCAAAGATCGGAATATAAGTGGTCACTGCCACGAGCACCAGGACAAAGCCGGCCCAAAGGAGAATGTTGTGGCGGCGCTTCATGGTTGTCGCGATTCAGCTAATATCATATGTCATGACAACTCGTCGCGATGCTCTCGCCGCTGCTCTCGCTCTGGTTGCCGAGGCAGCCGCCGCCAGCGCCCAAACTCAAAAGGGGGCTGATGCGAATGCAGTTTTTGTACACGATCTTCCCAACTTAACCATGGACGACTGGCAAGTGACGGTCAGCCATGTTCCGTACCCGCCCGGACGTGTGGGTCAGACACACCATCATGCAGGATTCGTTCTGGCGTACGTGCTGGAAGGCTCCGTCGTCACCAAGATCTCAGGCCAGGCCGAGAGGACTTATAAAACCGGAGAGATGTTCTACGAAGCGCCCGGCGCCACGCACGAGGTTTCGAAGAACGCCAGCAGTACCGAGCCTGCGAAACTTCTGGCGCTGATCTTCGCCAAGAAGGGCTCGACCTTGACAATGCCTGGTCCAGCGACCGGCACACACTAATGCGGAGGCTCGTAGATCGTAGTATCCGGATGGAATTCCGACCACGCGAACCAGTACTCCGGTTCGAGGGTAAGCGACTGTAGCTGAGTCCCCGCCAGACGGCCCGACATGCATCGACCGTAAGGATCCCACCGTGAATGCGTTTCGGCATCCGTTAGTTCCGTCGCCTCCGGATTGGCAGGCGTGAACTTTAGCGTCTTCCCGCTCAGACGCGCCGAAAATGCGGTGGTAGTGTCCGAGCCCGGCTGATGCACCACTAGGATCGGTTCCGTGCCGAGCGTTTCGTTGATTACCCGCGCCTCACGAAGCGCGTTCAGCGGGAAGGCCGTGTTCGCGCCACCTGTATTTAGGCCCAGGACCATGGTCTTGGGCGGAAGCCGCTTATCGGTGCGCAAGACTCCATCGGGAGCCGACCCGCGCTGCGACAGGCCTTCCAGCACCCGCTTGTTTGTTTCCGCAATGCGCTCCGCGTAGCCGGGCAGAGGCTTCAGGACCAGCGTATCCGGATGAAGCTTACGCCACTCGCCCCAGTTGGTCAACAGGAATGGATACAGCTTCACGTGCTCGCCCTTCATCGGTCCTGAAATTGCTTCGAGGCTGGACTGCTGCCACCGGCTGCCGCTCTCGCGATCGCGGAAGACTTCATTGCCGCCGATTACGCCGGCATTTTCGAAATGCAGCTCCTGGCCTTTCGCTTCAGCCCTAAACACGAGGGCCGTGTTGCAGTACGATCACCACGTCACGGCGATCGGGCCGGCCGCCAGCTTATCTTGGACCAGCCCATGCTGCGCCAGAATTCCAGCCGGATAGGCCTTGGCGATCTTGCCGTCGGTCACGCCGATCATGCGATCGCGGTCGGTCATGAAAGTGACCTGGGACGCCGGGATGAACTCGGCATGCTCGATGGCTTTGTACGGCAGCGACGGTTTCGGCGGGGCCTGAAATGCGAGGCATGCGCTCGCTAGGAGTAACACGGGAAAGACTCCGGCAGAGAGTGAGCGTCTCATGTTTCGTTATTCTATCTCACTAGACGCCCGACGGTAGCTGCTAGCGCTCTTCCTGCATCCTGCGCACCATCTTGGTGACGACGCTTCGAGGACTCAATCGAAGGGACTGGGTAAGCAGTTTGTTCCCGAGTCCGGGAATCACGATGGTCTTGCCGGCCAGCATACCCCGGTAGCCAATCTCGGCTACTGTTCGGGCGTCCATCATATTCCTGCCCTTCACTAAGCCGGAGTTCTGCATTTTGGCGCGCTCTTGAAAATCCGAAGCGGTCGGACCGGGACAGAGAGCGGTGATGGTGACGCCGGTGCCCTCTAGCTCGTTCGCGATGGCCTCGGAAAACGAAAGCACGAAGGCTTTAGTCGCGAAATAGATGGCCATCAACGGACCGGGCTGGAACGCCGCCGTCGAAGCGACATTCATAATCTTTCCGTTCCCGGCCGATATCATGTTCGGCAGATATAGCCTGGTAAGGATCACTAGCGCCGTCATATTGAGCTGCATCATGTTCAGCTCTTCGGTCAAGTCCTTCTCGGCGAATTTTCCGAAGACACCAAAGCCTGCATTGTTCACCAGAACATCAACTTTTGGCACTTTGCCATGAATTTCCTCTGGCGCGCCGGGCAATGAAAGATCCATGGGGATCACCTGAGCCTCAGCGGGACGCAGCTCCTGAGCAATCTCTTCCAGACGCTTCCGGGTTCGGGCGACCAGGACCAAGCGATAGCCCTCGCGCGCGAAGACACGAGCGAGCTCGAGCCCGATACCGCTGGAGGCTCCGGTGATCAGTGCTGCCGGCATATCGTTACCAGGGCCTGCGCTTCCGCCGAGCGCCCTTCCCCAACCGGCCCGGTTTTCTCGGCGGTCTTGAACTTCACCGAAACCCGGCCGATTTCGAGGCCGAGGGTCTGCGCCAGTTTCTCGCGGATCGCCTGCCGGAAGTCTTTGAGTCGCGGCCGCTCGAGAATCACGGTCGAATCCACGTTAACGATGCTATATCCCTGGACGGCGACCAGATCGCGGGCAGCCCGAAGAAAATGTGCACTGTCAGCGTCTTTCCATTTCGCATCGGAATCTGGAAAATGCATGCCGATGTCGCCCAGGGCGGCGGCGCCGAGCAGCGCATCGGTGATGGCGTGCGAAAGAATATCGGCGTCGGAATGACCTTCCAGTCCGAACTCGGATTCAATCTTCACCCCACCCAGGACGAGCGGCCGGCCGGGCCCGAGGCGGTGCACATCCCACCCTTGTCCAATTCGCAGATCGGTCAAGAGGGAACCCGGGGCGCCAACTCCTCGGCCAGGAATAACCGGGCGAGATCCATATCCGACGGTTTCGTGATCTTGATATTGCGGTCGCTGCCCGGAACGACACTAACTTCCACCTGCTCCAGCCGCTCTACCAGGCTCGATTCATCGGTCCCGGTGAAGCCGTCCTCGCGTGCCTTGGCAAAAGCCTGCTTCAATAAATCGAAACGGAACACTTGGGGAGTTTGCGCCAAAATCAGGCGGTCGCGTGGAATGGTCTGGCGGATTTTATTGCGGTGGACCTGCTTGACCGTGTCCACCGGTACGATGCCCACGATGGCGGCGCCAGCCTCCTCGGCCTCGGCGAATACCTTTTCGAGCACGGAATGTTCGATGAACGGCCGCACTGCGTCATGCACCGCGACCAGCTCGGTTCCAGCGTCCAGCGACGCCAAAGCATTCTCCACGGATTCTTGCCGGCTATCGCCACCTTCCACCAGCCGGACCGGTTTGCCGAAACTTTCCCGCTCCAGAAGATCCCGCACCCATTCCAGATCCTCGGCGCGCAATGCGACCACGATCTCGCTGACGGCTGAAGATGAAACAAATTTCCGGATGGTATGCAGCAGAATGGGCGACCCTTCGAGCAGCATGAACTGCTTGCGGCTGGTGCCTGCCTTCTCGGGGACGGCGCGTCCCATTCGGGTCCCCAGCCCTGCGGCGGGGAGGATTACCGAAACTTTCATCTCAATCCTTTAGCCCGCTGCTCCGACACCTGAGCCCCGAGCCTCCGCTGGTTGCGCGCCAGTGGGCTGGTGGTCCCGCGGCGTGCTGGCTGGCCGTTCTGAGTGGCCCGGGCTCTTGTCGTGGACGCCGTGGACGCGGTCGTCAAATCGGCCAAAGATCATTTTTCCGGCGGTCGTCTGAAGAACGCTGGTAACGGAAATGTCGATGGTGCGGGAGATCATTTTCTTGGCGTTATCCACCACGACCATGGTGCCGTCATCCAAATAAGCGACACCCTGGTTGTACTCCTTGCCTTCCTTGAGGATGAAGACGCGCATCGTTTCACCCGGCAGCACGATGGGCTTGAGGGCGTTCGCGAGCTCATTGATATTCAGGACCTGGACGCCGTGAAGCTGGGCGACCTTGTTCAGGTTGAAATCGTTGGTCACGATTTTGCAGTTGTACACTTTGGCGAGCTCGATCAGCTTCATGTCCACTTCAGGTACGTTGGGGAAGTCATCCTCGAGAATCTGAACATTGAGCTGGGTCATCTTTTGGACACGCTGCAGAATATCCAGGCCGCGGCGGCCGCGGTTGCGCTTGAGGGAATCGGCCGAATCCGCTACCAGTTGCAGTTCGCGGAGTACGAACTGCGGAATCACCAGGGTGCCATCCATAAAACCCGTCTCGACAATGTCCGCGATGCGGCCATCGATAATGACGCTAGTATCCAGGATCTTAAACGACTGGCTGGAGGTTTGTTCGCCGCCAAAAAGTCCGCCTAGCGCGCCCAGGTTCAACATCTCGCCCTTGCTGGCGCCGACCACCAGGCCGACATAGGCCATCCACAGCAGCAGCAACAACTGCAGAAACGAAACCGTCGTGGAAGGGCCGGGGATGGCGCGAGATAGGACCAATGAGATCAAATAAGCTCCCATGATTCCGAGAAGGGATCCAAAGGCGGCGCCGATTATGCGTTTGAGCGTAATTTTCCGAACCTGCACTTCAAACAGGACTATGGCTATTCCGAAAGCCAGGCCGGCCCCTGCTGCATATTGGCTGGAAAGATCGAAGGGCCGCAAGTACCAAGCGGACGTTGCCAGCAGCAGGATAAAGAGGACGCGAATGATAAGAAGACTATTCACGACACCACCACCCCCAACAGAGCGGACGTTCATCGCGGATTTGAATTATCCACGTTACATTGTGCGCCATTGAGTATAACACTGATAACAGAACTAAGGTCTTAATGGAAGTGCTATGAGTTACAGGAGGGCTAAGGCGTAGCAGATGGGCTGGCGATAATCGCGCCCGGGTAATTTAGAGAGCTTTGGCCAATTCTTCCGCGAATGCGCTGTGAGGTCCTTGTGGACCTTGCTGTCCGTTAGGACTGGGGGGGCCATTGGGGCGCTTATGCTTTCGGCCACCGCGTTCACGGCGCGGACCTGCAGGGGGTGCTCCCCGATTCACCTGACCCGTTTGGCCAGGACCTGGACCTGGGCCTTGGCTTTTGGACCGGGGCGGTTGAGCCTGGTTGGCCCGCAAAAGCCGGTCTTCCAGCGGCGCACGGTCGAAACGGCGGATGATCAGATTCATCTCTTCCGAGTTGGGCGTGTCGATAAATGCAAAACCCTTCGATTCTTGGGTCTCAGGATTGCGGATGACTTTGACGTCATCATAGACGAGGTTTTCTGCGTTAAGCCAGGACTTGATGTCGTCCTTGGTAACCCAGACGGGCAAATTTCCGAGGAACACTGTGAAACTCATTCTGCGGTGTCGTTAACTCCGTTTTTGGGGATTGTGCGGAACTGCTTCGCGGATGCGATCCATGAAAGCTAACCTATCGTATCACATCCGAAGTGCCCCAGCCAACTAGAAAATTTGCGTAAAACGCTGTTTTCCAAGGAGAAGAAAAATGCCCAGGGTAGTCATCGTACCTGGTACTTTACCGAGCCCCCGGCCGCGATGTTCCTTCTGGCTGGCGATGGGGGGCGAGAGAGCCGCAAAAAAGAACCCAGCTTTGCCCAGCCTGAGGCGTAAATGCCCGGTTGCCGCATCGTTTAGGTTGAGAAACTCTCCCCCTGGCAATACTCGACATAGAATCGCTGATGAACCGCAACGACTTCCAGCAACTCGCAGGAGGACCATCTTCGCCACGCGAAGGCGTTGCTGGATGCCGAGCTCTACTCCGGCGCCGACTATATCTGCGGCTACGCCGTCGAGTGCGCCTTGAGGAAGAGTTCTAGGCTCGGCGTCTGCATGACAGCGTGCTCGACGTACACTGGAAAAATGTGGACGACTGGTCTGAAGATAGCCGCTCTGGGCGAAGTCTGCATAAGGACGCTTAGGATCTCTATTCAGCCGTGCCGCAGTGGGGCACCGTGGCAATCTTCTCCGATGGATCGCGTGCCAACATCGGGGAAAGTGTGATGTTTCGGCAGCTTGCGTACGGGCCGCTTCCTCCATTTCTTGTCAGAATAGGTCAGGTCAGAGTCGGATGAACCAAGGTGCAGGGCGATTCTGAAACAAACTTGCCGGGCATCTGACTTCCCCCTCACTCATTCCGAAGCGCCACCAACGGATCCACCCGCAAAGCCCGCCGCGCCGGAATGTAAGACGCCACCGTCGCAATCAGCGCAAGCACGAAAGCCACAACGGCAAACGTCGCCGGATCGACCACGCTCACCGAGTACAGCAACTTCGCCATCAGCCGGGTGAGCCCGAGAGAAGCTGCGCTGCCGATCGCGATGCCCGCAGCCGAGATTTTCCCGCCTTGCGCCAGTACCAGCCGCATCACATCGCCGCGCTGCGCGCCCAGCGCCATGCGGATCCCGATCTCTCTCGAGCGCTGGGCTGCCGAGTAGGAAATCACGCCGTAGATTCCGATGCCTGCCAGGACGAGCGCCAGCGCGCTGAACAGCCCGAGCAGGATGAGCGTGATGCGCCGCGTGGAAACCGAAGCGTTGACCACTTCCTGCATGGTGGCAATGCGA
>DATMMD010000013.1:0-41148 GCA_035569875.1 Bryobacteraceae bacterium | reverse complement strand
TCGGGCAGGCTAAGAGCGCAATCGGAAAAACACTGGTGCTGAGCGGTCGAGGATACACGATCATTGGCGTGATGCCCAAAGAGTTCGCCGCCGGGGCCATCGATGCGTGGATTCCCGCACAGCTCGCGCCGTTCATGATGCGTATGCGGGAGAACCGCTTTCTGATCGGCGTCGGACGAATGAAGCCGGGCATTACCATCGAACAAGCAAAGGCGGATCTCGCGCGGATCGAGAGGGAACTCGGGGAACAATTTCCAGCGACAGATAAAGATTGGTCAGCGATTGTGAGCGATCTGAAGGAACAGCGCGTCGGCGAATACCGGCGGGCTTTATTGTTGATGTTCGGAGCAGTCGGCCTGCTACTGTTGATCGCTGTGGCAAATATTGCAGGGCTGACTCTGGCGCAACTCCATCAGCGAGAGCGAGAGATGGCGATTCGCAGCTCGGTAGGGGCGTCACGCTGGCAAGTGGTCGCGACGGTGATGCGGGAAGTTGTGCTGGTGGCAGCGGCGGGCGCAGTTGGCGGAGCGGCGCTGGCTGTCTGGCTAATACGCTTGGGGGCGACGCACTTCGCGGAGCTGCCGAGAATAGCTGAGTTCGGATTCGACTGGCGAGCGCTGGTATTCGCCACCGCGGCGAGCCTCATCGCTGCGCTTATTTTCGGGATTATCCCGGCCATTCAGGCGACTCGGGCAGACCTCGGTTCCGTGCTCGCAGAATCGTCTCGAAGTGTCTCAGGAGGACGCCGCCAGCTACAGCGAGGCCTGGTGGTCGGACAACTGGCTGTCAGCGTTCTTCTGCTGGCGAGCGCGGGTTTACTGCTGCGCAGTTATTACAACCTGACCCGGGCGGATGCCGGATTTAGCACAGACAATGTAATCACCTTTCATGTTGGCGCGGCTTGGGATGAAGATCGCCCACGCATCGGGCGGCTCCAGCAGCAGATCATTGGCGAACTCCAGCGCCTTCCAAGTGTGGAATCGGCCGGATTCACCAGCTTCCTGCCGGCTACCGGCGCGACGTTGAATTTTCCCATTGCGCTTGAAGGTACAGGTAAGACGCCAGAGAACGGACCCTTCCTGGTTGGCCAACGAACGGTCACGTCCGGATATTTGCAGACGCTGCACGTACCGCTTCTAGCGGGCGCTTGGTGCCCGGCGGCGGAACCGTTCAAATTCAATAGCTCGATCAAGGCCGTCGTAAACCGCCGCTTCGTCGAGTTGTATGCGAAAAACCAGAATGTCGTGGGACGGTGGTTCAAATATACACAGTCGTCACTCGCGAATGCTCCGGCGAACGAAATCGTCGGAGTGGTGGGCGACATAAGAGAAGACGGCCTCGCCATGGCGCCGGCGCCGTATGTTTACGACTGCCCGACGGCAGGTTCCTGGCCCGATCCGGAATACGTGGTGCGCGCGCGCGGTAACGCGCATGCATTGATGCAGCAGGTGCGGCAGATTGTTCACGGCATCGATCCGCACCGCGCGGTGTTCGGGATGAAGATGCTCGAGAACGTTGTCGATGACGCGCTCGAACAGCCGCGTCTAAACGCGAGCCTGCTGGGCTTCTTCGCGACTACCGCGATGCTGCTGGCTTCGGTGGGCCTGTATAGCTTGATCACTATCACGGTAACGGCGCGGCGGCGTGAGATTGGAGTTCGCATGGCACTGGGCGCGGATTCCGGCGAGATTATACGGCTGATTCTCGGTGGTGCGGCCAAGCTGCTAGCGGCCGGCGCCGGCTTGGGCATAGGAATGACTTTCGTGGTCGAACGTATGCTCAAGAGCGCGCTATTTGGGGTCAGTGCGCTCGATCCGTGGACTCTGCTGGGAGCGGTAGGGCTGCTGACGGCAGTTTCGCTCATAGCCGCATCCTTTCCGGCAAGGCGAGCGGCGACCGTCGATCCGCTGAATGCGATCCGAGCTGAATAAATTCATTCTTGAAAGGCTTCGGTAAGCGCGCAGCATGTTAAAATCGTGTTGTCCCCCCTTTCAATGGATTTTCTCGAGGGTCTCAATCCACAACAACAGGCGGCTGTCGCGCACGTCGAAGGACCGCTGCTGCTGCTGGCCGGCGCCGGTAGCGGCAAGACACGCGTAATCACGCATCGCATCGCCCATTTGATCGAAGCGCATCGCGTTCCCGGACCTTGCATCCTGGCCGTGACCTTCACCAACAAGGCGGCCGAGGAGATGCGCCAACGCGTACACAACTTGCTGGGCGGCTTGAGTTCGCGCGAAAGTCCAGTGGTTTCGACCTTCCATTCCTTTTGCGTGCGGCTTTTACGCCGCGACGGCGACCGGCTGGCGGAGCTTCGGCCTGGGTTCACGAAGAAGTTCACCATCTACGACGAAGACGATCAGGTGGCGCTGATCAAGTCCATTTTCAAAGCCACGGGTCTCGACGAGAAGTTCATGAGCTATCGCGGCGCGTGCTCCTGGATCAGCCAGAAAAAGAGTCACAAGGAATCGCCGCAGGATGTATATGGCGCTGCCACAGACCCGAACATCACGCGCCTGGCTTCGGTCTACGAGCAATACGAAGCACGCTTAAGACAAGCCAACGCTTTGGACTTCGACGATCTGCTGCTCGAAGCGGTCCGCTTACTGGCGCACGACGAAGACTTGCGCCGCCAATACAACCAGCGTTTTGAATTCGTGATGATCGACGAATATCAGGACACCAATCGCACCCAGTATGAGTTGATCCGGCTGCTCACCGGGTCGCACAAGAATCTGTGCGTGGTGGGCGACGAAGATCAATCCATTTACGGCTGGCGGGGCGCCGACATCCGCAACATCCTGGACTTCGAGCACGACTATCCCAACGCAGCCGTGATTCGCCTGGAGCAGAATTACCGCTCGACCAAGAATATTCTGGAAGCTGCCAGCGCAGTCGTGGCCAATAATACGGAACGCAAGGGCAAGTGGCTGTGGACGACTTCCGGAGCGGGCGAGCGTATCGCTCGGTTTGAAGCCTTCGATGGCGAGCAGGAGGCTTTGTTCATCGCCGATACGATCGAGAAGCTGCTCACAGCCAGTCCGGAAGATCGCGCTGCCGTGCTGTATCGCACGAATTTCCAGTCGCGTCAGATAGAGGAAGCTCTGCGGCGCTATGGCCGGAAATATGTGGTGGTGGGCGGGTTCAGCTTCTATCAGCGGGCGGAGATCAAGGACGCGCTGGCGTACCTCAAAGTACTCAGTAGCCCGCACGACTCCGTCAGTGTGCTGCGCATCGTCAACACGCCGGCGCGCGGAATCGGTAAGAGCACTATCGAGCAGATCGAGCAGTATGCGCTTGAAAATGAATTGAGCATTTGGTCGGCGATCGGCCGGATGCTGGACGAAAATGTTTTCCCGCCGCGCGCCGAAGTGGCTCTGCGGGCGTTTCGAAACATGATCCAGGAACTCGCGGCCATGCTGGCAACGGCCAAGGTCAGCGACGTGCTTGAGGAGATTCTGGCGCGCACCGGCTACATTAAAATGCTGGAGGGTGACAAAGATCCAGAATCGGAATCGCGCTTGGCCAATCTCAACGAGCTGATCAATGCCGCCGCGGAAGCGGCCGAGCGCGGAGAAGGGGTACCCGAGTTTTTGGATCACGCGGCGTTGGTGTCAGACAGCGACAATCTGGACGAGCGTGCGCCGGTTTCGCTGCTCACGCTTCACAACGCCAAAGGCCTCGAGTTTCCAATTGTCTTCCTGGCCGGCCTGGAAGAGGGTCTGTTTCCGCACATGCGCTCGCTAGATTCCAAGGCGGCCATGGAAGAAGAAAGGCGGCTATGCTACGTCGGCATGACGCGCGCTGAGAAACGACTGTTCCTTACCTCGGCGCGATATCGGAGGCGCTGGGGCGGCGGCGAGACCGAAGCCTCCATCCCATCGCGATTCCTGAGCGAGGTTCCAGAAGCGCTGGTCCAAGATCTCAGCCCGCGCAAGCGCGCCGGTCAAGTGGATCTTTATGGCGAGCGCCAGGAGGTGCGCGAACCCGCGCGGCGTAATCTATACACCGGAAAGACGTACAACTCTGTTGAAAATATCCAGCAATTTTTCAACGAGCGCGGCAAGCAGCCAGCCGCTGCGCCCGCTACGCCTACGGCTATCGCCAAGGTCGCCCCCGCTGCTCCTAAAGCGGTTCCCACAACCCACATCCCAAAGCCTACTCCCCGTGCGAAGCCGCTTCGCTCCGGCTCCAACATAATCCATCCCAAGTACGGTCGCGGAACCGTGCTGCGCCGCGAAGGTGATGGCGACGATGCTAAGCTCACGGTAAGCTTTCCTGGTTACGGATTGAAGAAGCTGATCGAAAAATACGCAGGGATCAAGGAAGAATGAATACAAAGACTATCACCGACAAAGCGGAACGTAAGAAGCTGAAGCGCGCCCAGCGCAAGAAGGCTGCTCCTAAGGCTAAGCGCGCATCGGGCGTCGCTCGCGGCTCATTGAAGAAGAGAGTGAAAAAGTTGACGAAGGGCCAGCGCAAGCGGTAGGTCGCTAACGCTCCCGGCGGTGGGTTGCAGGTGGTGGGTTGTAGGAAAAACTTTTCCGAACTATGAGCTCTCTGCTGCGGACCAAAAGCATCGATGCTCTTATCGCGGCTTCTGAAGAGCCCGAACATCGGCTGAAAAAGTCGCTGGGAGTATGGAGCCTCATTGCTCTGGGCATCGGCGCCGTGATTGGCTCGGGCATTTTCACGCTTACCGGCACCGCAGCGGCAGGAGTTCACTTTCAGACCAAGTCGATTCTGCAAGCGCCGGTGCTTGACCTGCTGATTAACGGCGGCAACACCGCTACGCTCACCGGCCGTGCCGGCGCAGGCCCGGCCATCTCAGTCTCGTTTGTGCTGGTCGCTATCGCCTGTAGTTTCGCGGCGCTGTGTTACGCGGAGCTCGCGTCGATGATCCCAATCGCCGGGAGCGCCTACACTTATTCCTACGCGACCCTGGGCGAGATATTCGCTTGGATCATCGGCTGGGACCTGATTCTCGAGTATGCGGTCTCCAACATGAGCGTCGCCGTGGGCTTCTCGGCGTACTTCAACGACATTCTCGATAACCTGTTCGGTTTTCATCTCCCTAAACAGCTTTCCGATCCCATGATCGTGGAAGGCCAATTCACCGGGAGCTGGTTCAACCTGCCGGCGCTCTTGATCCTCATGATCCTCAGTTATGTTCTAGTGCGAGGTGTGAGAGAAAGCGCCGGAACCAACAATGCGATGGTGCTGATCAAGATTGTGGCGATTCTGGTCTTCGTCTTCGGCGCGGCCCGCGCGGTGAACACTTCCAACTGGCATCCGTTCATGCCAAACGGCTATTCGGGTGTGATGACTGGTGCGGCCATCATCTTCTTTACCTATATCGGGTTCGATTCCGTATCCACCGCCGCCGAGGAGTGCCATCGCCCGCAGCGCGACATGCCCATCGGCATTCTGGCCACACTCGTCATTTGCGCGGTGCTCTATGGATCAGTCGCGCTGGTGCTCACCGGCATCGCCAACTGGCGCACGCTTGACAATGCCGCGCCGGTGGCAAACGCTCTCAAGGCGCTGGGCATGAACCGCGTCCGGCTGATCGTGACCGCCGGAGCGCTGCTGGGCATGTTGTCCTCGCTTCTAGTTTTTCAGTACGGACAGGCCCGCGTCTGGTTCGCGATGTCGCGCGATCGTCTTTTGCCCGGCATTTTTTCGCGCGTACACCCCCGATTCAAGACGCCGCACATCAGCACTTGGGTCGCAGGATTCGCGGTCGGGATTCCGGCCGGCATCTGGGACATCGGGACGTTCGCCGATCTTTCCAACATCGGAACGCTGTTTGCGTTCATCCTGGTGTCTGCCGGCGTTATCGTGCTCCGCCAGAAGCAGCCCGAGCGCAAGCGCGGTTTCCGAGTTCCTTTCGTCCCGCTCTTTCCGATGATTTCGATCGTCTGCTGCTTGGTGCTTATGTTGAGTCTGCCGCTGGAGACCTGGGTCCGCTTCGTCGTGTGGTTGATTATCGGTCTGTTTATCTACTTCGGGTACAGCCGCAAGCGAGTGGAAGGGTAATTAGGCCTGGTCGATTTATTGCGCCGGTAGTCGCCGGACAACGCTGTCCACGACATTAATCAGCGTCGCGAGATTTTCGTCGGTGTGCTTCTGGGCTGCGGCAAGTTCGGCCAATTTGGTGTTCGTGTCGGTCTGTGCCTGTGCAAGCTTCTGGGTTGCGTCATAAAGCAGCACCTGCGCCTTAAGCAACTGACGATGCTCCTCATGAAACTGGATATGCTCGTTGACGAGCACTTCGAGAAGCGCCTCGACGCGGTCCAAGCGATCCTTCTTGTTCTCGTTGGTTTCGTCACCCATGCCGGTTAGTTTGCTCTACCCCATTATAGATTTTTCAAGAAAGCGGGAACCCGGCAGTGGGCTTACTCGTATTCTAGAAAGCCGCCGTGCGCAACCTCTTCAGTGACATTCGCTACTCCTTGCGAGTTCTTCGTCAAACTCCAATCTTTACTTTGACCGCCGTTTTGACACTCGCCCTCGGGTTGGGGGGAACCACCGCCATCTTTTCTCTTATGCACGCGGTGATGCTTCGATCGCTACCTGTTGCCGATCCCGAGAGCCTATATCGCATCGGCGATGGCAACGACTGCTGCGTCCAGGGCGGTCCTCAGGACCGATGGGGCATGTACTCGTTCCCGTTGTTCGAGAAATTAAAGGCAGCTCTTCCCGAATTTGAACAAGTGGCGGCATTTCAAGCCGGAGGGTGGAGATTGAGCGTGAGGCGTGCAACCGTCGATCGTTTGTCCAGGCCACTGCGCAGTGAGTTCGCAACTGGAAACTATTTTTCTACCTTCGGAATTCGCGCATTCGGCGGCCGCGTGTTCACCGAAGCAGACGACCGGCCTGCTGCTCCCCCGGTCGCCGTGCTCAGCTATCGCGCCTGGCAGAGCATGTATGCTGGCGATCCAGCGGTGGTCGGATCGAGCTACATTATTGAGGGCCACCCGTTCACAATCGTTGGAATCTCCCCACCTGGTTTCTACGGTGAAACATTGCGCAGCGATCCGCCGGACATCTGGCTTCCGCTGCAACAAGAGCCCTTGATCCGTGGCCGGGGCTCGCTTCTGCGCCAGCCGATTTCGGCCTGGTTACGGGTGATCGGGAGACTGCGTCCAGGAGCCACCGTGGATGGCATTGCTCCACGGCTCACCGGCATCTTGCGAAACTGGGTGCAAAATGATAGCGGCTATCCTGTTGCCTGGATGCCCCGGATCAACGAGACGCTTCCGAGACAGAACATCAACCTTGTTCCGGCCGGGAGCGGAGTAGAGGCCATGAAAGAAGATTACGCTCGCAGTTTGCAAATTCTGCTGAGTGTCTGCAGCCTCGTTCTTTTGATCGCTTGCGCCAACCTGGCCAATCTTCTACTGGCTCGAGGCATGGCGCGGCGCACGCAGACTTCTATCCGGCTTGCAATCGGAGCGTCACGCGCGCGTATAATCGCTCAATCACTTACCGAAAGCATTCTGATTGCCCTGGCCGGGGGTTTAGCCGGTCTTATTGTGGCCGTGGGCGCCGAGCGCCTCATTCTTGCGATTGCCTTTGGCGCTGACAGCTTCCTCCCCATCAGCACCGCTCCATCGCTCCCGGTTCTAGGATTTGCATTTGCATTGGCGTTTCTCACGGGTGTGCTTTTCGGAGTGGCTCCGGCCTGGCTGGCGACGCGCACCGACCCGGTTGAGGCGCTGCGCGGCGCGGGCCGCAGCACATCCGATGGGTCTTCTTTGCCTCGCAAGGCGCTGCTGGTCTTTCAAGCAACCCTGTCAGTGGTCCTGGTGGCCGGAGCCGGTATGCTCACGCGCAGCTTGAACAATCTGGAGCATCAGAATCTCGGATTCGAAACGAAAAACCGAATCACCATAGCATTGAATTCACCACTCGCGATTTACACGCCGGAGCGCCTGGATGCTCTGTACCGCAATTTGGACGATAAGCTCAACCGGCTGCCCGGTATCGAAAAAGCCAGTTTAGCTTTGTATAATCCATTCACCGACAACTGGGGCGAGCTCATCTTCGTTGCAGGGCACCCCGCTCCGGTCATGAACGAAAACTCAGGTTCTTCGTGGGATCGAGTCACGCCCGAATACTTTCAGGCGGTCGGCCAGCCGATCATCCAGGGGCGGGGATTTACCGAAGCCGATGCGGGCAAAGCGGCACCGGTCGCCGTGGTCAACCAGGCTTTTGTCAGGCGATTTTTGACGAACGAAGATCCTATCGACAAGCGTTTCGGAATCGATCTGCCCACCTATGCCGGCACCTTCCGAATCGTCGGCGTCGTTCAGGATGCGAAATATGGCCAACCCAAGAAACCAGCCCGGCCGATGTTCTTTGTTCCTTTGGCGCAGTATGTCCCTTACAAGGAAGAGATATTACAGAAGGTCGAGCTGAACTCGCATTTCATCGGCAGCGCCTTGCTAGTGACGCACCGGGACCCGGCAAGTCTCGAGCCAGTGCTACGCCAGACTTTCGCGCAAGTGGATCCGAATCTGACGATCGTTTATGTCCGGACCATGCAGCAGCAGGTGGATCTGTGGTTCAACCAGGAACGCGCTGTGGCGGGATTGGGTGGGCTATTCGGGATCGTGGCACTGATACTCGCCGCAGTCGGGCTTTATGGCGTGACCGCGTACACGGTGGCTCAGCGCACCGGCGAGATCGGGGTGCGGATGGCGCTCGGCGCCGACAAGCCCAACATTGTTCGTTTGGTCCTCACGGGTGCGTTTCGAATGGTGGCATTGGGACTGCTGGTGGGTATTCCCTTGGCGATCGGCGCGGGCCGCTTGATGTCAGCCCAGCTTTACGGAATCGCCAACTGGGATCCATTCTCGCTTGCCATCGCCGTGGTTGGGCTAGCGTTTTGCGCGTTCATTGCAGCGATTATACCGGCCGGACGGGCGGCCGCCATCGAGCCGATGAAAGCTCTTCGTATGGAATGATTGAGCGTCAAGCCTGACATTGCGCTAGGTTAGCATCTCAAGTAACAAGTAACCTAACGATGTCCAGGTTACAAGTAACGGCAACTTCGAATAACTTTCAGCCGCGCGACACATCGAACATTCTGAGGAGGCTTGAGATGATGAGACATCGTTTTTTTAAAAGCATTGTCGGTTCTAGCTTACTTGTGTTAGGTTTGAGCGTCCAAGCTCAGGACAGGCCTCAGCGCTACGATCCTTACGACAATCGGTCCAACTTTCAAGACTTTCAAAATGGCCAATCACTTTTTCGCCAGGTGCGCGCCGATCTCGACCGAGCCGAGAACTACGCGTATTCCGGCGACCACTATTGGTTCGATAGGGTTCGGGGTGAACTCAGCGAATTGCAGCGTCAATGGGACGAGAATGAATACACCCCGCGACAGGTGGACAAAGTGATTGTCGCACTGCAAAGAGTCGTTAGTGAAAACCAACTCTCGTTTCGAGATCGCGACAGGCTAATGGACGATCTGAACAGAATGCGCGACTTCGTTGCGATCCATGGGTAAGTGCGCCCACGTTCGAGTAATCAGAGCATAAAACATCGGATCGGGACGGCTACCAGGTTCTTCGGAACAAAGCCGTTCCTGGTCCGAATTTACTCGGAGCCGCGCGGGCTGGCATGCAGAGTCAGTTTTTGCACTCTCCAATTCGTGATTTCACCAACCAGAATCTCGTTGGGATTGCGGCAATCAATCTCGTGAACTGATCCGAACTCCTTCAGCAGCTTGCCGGCAGTTCCGAATTTGCCGAGAATTTTGCCGTCCAACTCCATCTTGTATATCTCGCCGTTCTCCATGTCGGATGTTCCATTCGAATTTGAGCTGAAAAGGTACTGATGCGGCCCGGGCGAAATACAGACCGCCCAAGGAGCCCCTACATTCAAGTACGCTTTCTTGAATTCTCCGCCGTTGTCGAAAACTTGAATGCGCCGATTGCCGCGGTCGCCGACATAGACGTTGCCTTGCGCGTCGGTCGCGAGCGTGTGCGGCGTATTAAATTGTCCCGGCTCGGTGCCCCTCGAACCCCAGGATTTGATGAACACGCCATTCTTGTCGAACTTGGCGACCCTGGAGTTGCCATAACCGTCGGAGACAAAAATGTTGCCGACGGCATCCCAAGCCACGTCAGTTGGCCGATTGAAAACGTCGGTCTGAGCGCCCGCGCCGACCGGTGCCCCCGGGGTTGCCGCTCCGCCACGTCCACCTCCGCCGCCTCCTCCACCCGGCCCACGTCCGCCGGCCACAGCCGGCGCTTCCGGCATTGGCGACGGCGCAGCAGGAACTCGCATTTCCTCTGCTTTCCGGCCCATGGTCATTACCACGCGACCCTCGGGGTTGAACTTGATGATCATGTTCGACCCTTCGTCGACCACCCAGATGTTGTCCTGCGGATCTATGCGCACCGTATGGGCGAACACAAACCCGTACAGGTTCTGACCGATCTCACGCACAAACTTGCCACTTGGATCGAACTCGAACAAACGAGCGCCGCCGTTGGCGAATGCGCGTGAGGTCCCGAAGGTCACATACGACGTGCCCGTTCGCGTATAGACGAAGATGTTTCCTTTCGAATTGGTCGCCACGCCGACCGCTTCGCCCAGGTAGAGATGCTCGGGCATCTTCAGAAAGTTCGGGGTCGAATCGAAGGGTATCTCGGGAACATAAAGTTGCGCGAAAAGAGACCCGGTGCAAGAAAGAGCAGCTAATAGAAAAAACCTTGTCATATTGTTACTCCTGCCTCGCGCTTGACGTTTGCGTTCGCGGAGAAAGCTTGAATCTCTGCACTCGCCACCCGGTAATCTCGGCGACGGTGATTTCGTTGTCGTTTCGACAGTCCATTTCGTGGACTGTGCTCAATTCGCCGGGCAGCTTGCCCGCCTTTCCAAACTTACCGACGATGGTCCCGTCCAGCTCCATCTTGTAAATCTCGCCGGTGACGGCCGACGCTTCGGGACCGCTGTTGTTGGGGTTTGAGTTTGAGCTGTATAGATATTGATGCGGACCAGGAGTGATGCAGACGGCCCAGGGTGCGCCGACCTGGTCATATATTGCGCGCAGGACCAAGTCGCTATCGAACACCTGAATTCTCCGGTTTCCCCGGTCGGCCACGTAGATATTGCCCTTGGCGTCGGAAGCGATCGAATGCGGCGTGTTGAATTGATAAGGCTGATTTCCGCGCGTTCCAACCGATTTGATGAATCGACCGTTCTTGTCGTACTTGACTACCCGAGAGTTGCCATAGCCATCGGAGACGTAGATATTTCCGGCAGTGTCCCAGGCAACATCAGTTGGCCGGTTGAAAACGTAAGGCCGCGCGTCTGGCGCTGGCGTGCCTGGTGGCGGCGATGTCTCCAGGCCGTGCGATTCCGGCCGCCGGCCAAGCAGCATCAGCACTTGACCTTCGGGGTTGAACTTGATCACCATGTTCGTGCCCTCGTCAATGGCCCAGATGTTGTCCTGCGGATCGACCCTAACCACATGAGCGAAGGCGAAGCCATACAAACCGTCCCCGATGAAGCGAAGAAACTTGCCGGTCTGATCGAATTCAAACAGGCGGGTCTCATGACCGCGGTCGTAGACAAACACGTGTCCTTTGGAGTTCGTGGCGACGCCGATGCTTTCACCAAAGTACAGATTAGGCGGAAGCTTCAAGAAGTTCGGCACGAGTTCAGCCGGGATTTCGGGCACATTCTGAGCCTTGGCCTTCAGCATGGCCGGGTTGGCGCCGGGACCTTGAGCGAACTGCGGCTGAACAGACAGCAGAATCGCGGCAGCGACAAAGCAATAAATGAGACAGCGCCTCATTAGGCCTCCTTTTAGCGGCACCGCTCATTATACTGAGAGCCCAAGCGAACGTGTAAACGAGTTATGATGGGGACTCGAATTTTCCGCAGAAGGAGCTCCTGGTATGAGATTCCCGACTATTAGATCCGCACGACCGGCCCTGGCAGCGCTGGCCTTATGGGCTGTTTCCGCGAATGCGCAAGCGCCCCCCGACTTCAGCAAGGTCGAGATCAAGACCACCAAGGTCGGAAGCAATTTCTATACGCTAGAAGGACAGGGCGGCATGATCGGAGTGCTCACGGGACCCGATGGCACTCTGATGGTGGATTCTCAATTCGCTCCGCTTACCGACAAAATCGTAGCCGCCATCCACCAGATCTCCAATGGCCCGATCCGTTTCATGATCAACACGCACGTCCACCCCGATCACACGGGCGGCAACGAGAACCTCGGGAAAATGGGCGTGGTGATTTTCTCCCGCGAAGAATTGCGCGATCGTCTGGCTCAACCGATACCGCCCACGGGCGCCAATCCTGGCCGGCCACCCATGCCGGCGGCCGCGCTGCCGCTCGTGACCTACCGGGGCCGAGTCACTTTTCACATGGACGGCGAAGACGTCGAGTTGATCCCCATTCCGCGAGCTCACACCGATGGCGACACGTTGGTGCACTTTAAGAATGCCGACGTGCTGATGACAGGCGATTATTTTCGTTCGGTTGGCTATCCCAATATCGACCGGGTCAACGGCGGCTCTCTCAACGGGATGCTGGAAGGCCTGGGCGTCACCATCGGCTTAGCGGGCCCGAATACCAAGATTATTCCCGGCCATGGACCTACCGTCGACCGCATGGGGCTCATCGCTCATCGCGATATGATCCTGGCGATTCGCGATCGCGTCGCGAAACTAGTCCACGAAGGCAAGACTCCAGAAGAGACACTAGCCGCTCATCCGACCGGGGACTACGATTCGAAGGTTCCACAAGCTAAAGAAACGTCGGATCGATTCGTCGGACAGTTGTACGCGGAGCTGAAACCGGCAAAGTAACTGAAATTCCGCAGTTGCAAGGCTAGTACGACATCGGACCGGTTTTGGGACCAAGCCGGCCGATGTCTCATTCCACGTTTGGCCCCGGGACTCCAACATAGAGGCCGGAGCCACACATGGACGCGCCTCACACGCGATGGATTGATGCTGCCAGCGATAGTCTTACAATTGTTCGGGCGACACGCCTGTGGGTTCAATACGGTATCTTCGGCTTCGCTATCTTTTGCATCGTAATCGGAGCCGTGGAGTCGGTATTCGGGAGATGAAGGTTCTGTATGATTCCTAACAGTACTCGGTTTACCTTAGAAAACCCATTAAGCGATTAAACTGATTGCAACTTAGTACTCGAAGAGCGACAATACTAGTGGAACTAGCTCACTCCTCCGAGGGCTATCCAATGCCCGCCTCATCCTACGATGAGGCGGGCGTTCCGGTTTTTAGAGAGCCTATAGATGGCAATGCGCTAAGCCGCGCTTTTCCAGATACTGCTGGTGGTAGTCTTCGGCCCGCCAGAATTCCGGCGCCGGTATGATCTCAGTAACGATCGGCCGCTTATAGCGTCCGGATTTTCCCAAAGATTCCTTGGACGCCTTGGCGGACGCTTCCTGTTCGGGCGTGTGATAAAAGATGACCGACCGGTATTGTGTGCCAGTGTCCGGACCTTGCCGGTTCAGGGTGGTCGGGTCGTGATTTTCCCAAAACACGCGCAATAATTCTTCATAGGAAACTTCGGACGGATCGAACTCCACCTGGACCACTTCGGCATGACCGGTCCGGTCCGTGCAAACATCCTGATAAGTAGGGTCTTTGAGTTTTCCACCCATGTATCCCACTGCGGTAGCCTTCACGCCTTTGATTTGGCGAAAGGCCGCCTCCACTCCCCAAAAACAGCCGGCACCGAAAGTTGCTTTCTCCATAACTCCAGTCTAATCTCTTCTTCATGGGGCCAAGTCACGGTTACTTTCGGCCATCGAATACGCGACTCGGCGTCCAATCCATGGAGGAAAACAATGTGTGACTATTCACTGCATGTGTATCCGAATCGTCTCGCTTCCGACGGCGAGCAGCTAGTTGTTCACCGATTCGGCGGAGCGTCGCTTGGTTTAGCATCACCCTCCGATCTTCGCCCAGTCATCACCGCGAGTTCCTGCCCGGCTGCAAAGAAGCTGTGGTCGTGGAGCGCGATCAAACAGTGGTTCATAGCGAACCGGCCGCAATGGCAGCCAGACAAACATACACCAGCCGTATGCGTTCCACCAGGGGCCAGGCTGATCCTTAGAGACATCCCCAAGGGGCTTCAACGCGAATTGGGTATCGGAGAAGTGGAAGAGGTGAAGTTCGTCGAAGTCAGCGCGGAGGTGAACACCTATCGCGATGCGGTTCGTTTCAAGAACGGCTGCCAACTTCTGCTGCAAGCTTTGCGCGAGGGACAACGGGTAACGGTAGTATCGTTGGCGCCAGCGGAAGTAGAACAGCCCGTTTTCTCCGAATTCGGGTCCGCTCGTTAAGGCGCGTGTCAGCTTCCTCCGGCTGCCGGACGGAAGTGTAGATCGACAGTGTAACTTGCTACATCCACGTGCACGACATAGAGCACGTCGATGCGGATGGCATTGTGGACCTGTCTCACTTGGACGTCCTCGCTGTGGACGGGCAGTCCGAGTGCGGCCGCGCGGCTGACCACGCGCTGGCGAATTACATCGGGGGGGACGGTTGCGGTGGCCTGATCGTCAACCAGGTCATTGACGAATCGCTGGAGTTTTAGATTTTCCAGGTAAGGTGGGATTAGGATGATAGCGATCCCGGCCAGAATCAACAGCACCGCCACGCCCGCGATCGGCCGCAGGATCCGGGCGGCCGGCCTCACTTCCGGCCGGCCTCGAGCGCTTCGAGTTCCTTCCAGATATCTTCGTCGTGAGGCTCCCAGTCTCTACCAGCGCCGGTCAATTGCACTTCAGGAACTTTCAAAGTACCGTGGCCGTAAATGCAGATGTACTCGATGCGGGGCTGCCCAAACAAGAGCATATTTGGCCATGAGCCGCGGATGACCGGCATGCGCAGCCAGCGGAGACAAGTCCGGCAGCGATAACGTTGATCCCAGACGATCAAGTTGATCAGGCCCGCGCAAAAGAAGAAGAAGAGCATCATAGCCGTGGTGTAGCCCAGATCGTGCATGAACGGCTCCAGCCGCTGGCCCAGGAAAATCGGGGGCCGCGGGAAACAGAAGCGAATCGCTACGCGCGCTGCCCACATCAGCAGGACCGCCGCCGCCAGCTTCGCCAAGAAATAGCCCCAATACTTCATGACTATTGGACTCCTCTTATCATCTTACGGTTCCCCTCCCCTACTACGTAATCGGCGCGCACTCAGCTTTTCAATAGATTCCTCGCGAGGAATAGAACGTTAGCGGGCCGTTCGGCCAGACGCCTCATAAAATATGGATACCACGCATCGCCGTACGGCACATAGAGACGCAACCGATAACCCTCCGTCACGAGCCGGCGCTGAAGGTCGCGACGTATGCCGTAAAGCATCTGAAATTCAAAACGATCCGGCGCAATATTTCGTTCCCTTACATATTGGACGGCTTGTGGGATGATTCGTTCGTCATGGCTTGCAATGGCTGGATACGTGCCGTGCTCGAGAAGTTTCGTCATCAACCGCACATAGTTTCGATCAACCTCCGATTTGTGAGGAAAAGCCACGTCGGATGGCTCCCGGTAAGCGCCTTTGCACAGCCGCACCGGGATCGATTGCTGGCATAAATCTTCGATGTCACTCTCGCTTCGATAAAGATAGGCTTGTATCACCGCGCGAACACTCCCGAACCTGGCATGCAGGTCGGATACCAGCGCGAGCGTGCGATCCACATATTCGCTGGATTCCATATCGATCTCAACTGAGGTCCCGATGGTTTTGGCGCGCTGGACCAGCTGTTCGACATTGGCCCGGCACTGCGCTTCCGCAAGGTCCAGACCAAGTTGCGTCAGCTTGATGGAGACCGTCGCCTGCAGGCCCAGTGTGGCAATCTGATCCAGCGCGGCGAGATAGGCGTCGCGAGATCGTTCGGCTTCTTCGAGCGACTTTACGCTCTCACCCAAATGATCCAGCGAAGCCAGGATGCCTTCCTCGTTCAACCGGCGGCACACCGCAACCTCGCGTTCCAGTGTGTGGCCGGCAATGAAGCGCGACGTCAACCGCTCGGCGGCCGGTGAGGTTTCCATCCAGTGACGAAGCCAGGACTGGCGGGAAAGAAGCAGTAGGAGGCTGCGGAGCACTCAATTCCAGGATACAAGGCTAATATCGAGTGCGCCTTGGTCAACAATTTGGAAGATCGGACGATCTAAAACGCAACACAACTCGTGCTCGATGGAGCACAAGGGTTCGGCGGAAAGTACACGACCCTGGTTGCTTTGGTTTGGTTGTTGTGAACGTCGGCTGAAGCAATGCAGGCGCCGCTGATTATAGTGACCACCGGACGCACCTCGGCGCGTACACCTAGCACCAGCGCCATAAATGCGGAATTTCACGCGCTTTGAAGATAACACTCTGTGCGTGATTTCGCCGCAGGCGGCTTAGCGTGCTTTAAGTTCTATCGCCGTGATGCGTTCTCCGAGTTGAGGGGCAAGGCGATCAAAATCGTGAACGGAACGTTCTGAGTCAGTATTAGCAAGTTGCAATCGCTTCTGATCGTTCTCAAGCTGTTGCGGGAGACTCAAGGTTCTAAATAGAGAATCTCGCTATGCTTGCTAATCGCCTTGCGGAACGCGAGATCGTCTTAGGGGAAATCTTTTTTATAGGGCCGACAAAACGAAGCGCGGCTTAATTGCTACCTTGAGCAACTACAAAGATACTGACCGGTTTCGACGGAATGCCGTTGGCGATAACTACCATCTCGCTGGGGCCGATCTCTGTGCCGGGCAATATGTCGAATTGAGTGCTGACAGATGCACGTCCAGTTGCCACGCCCATGGTGCTGTGGTGATGGGTGCGAGCATAGAATTTGTGCTGGGAAAAGTTGTTGGTGATGAGCACCAGAGGGTAGTTGGTGGCAGACTGGGCATCGTCCCCAAAAGCAGCGCCTTGCGAGAGGCCGTTGAACTGCGTGCCGCTGATGGTGTAATTCTTTCCTCCGACGACAGGAAAGCTCGGGTAACACTGGTTACAAATCGTGGGCCGCCACGAATCCGGATACGTCCCTTCCCACCCCTGCGGCCTCGTATAGACCCATATAAGATTTGTACCACCCAGCAGGAACATGACGCTGCCCTCTCCAGTGACGACCATACGGCCGCGCGTGGTGGTGGCATCAGAAGGAAGACAGGAAGGAAGAGCAGGACAGGGAGGCGGCTGGGGAATATTTGGGGAAACCCATCCCCCAGTTTTTAAATCGAACTCGAAGAAGGTGCTGGGGCCGGCGCCGTAGCCCCGATTGGTATCGATCAGCACGTTGCCGTTTGGCAGAATGGACGCCGTGCCGTCGGGAATGTTGTTACTGTCTGGTATGTCCGGGCCCGGTGTCCATATTCCCTTGTTTGTGTTATAGATCGAGGTGTGACCGGAGCCGATCAGGTTCGGCTCGCCGGCGGCGGGCTTGCAGAGGTTGGCACCGGTAGCGAAAACCGTGCCGTCAGGCCGTAGCACCGCAGGGCCGACTTCATGTGCATGTGGCCCTTTGCCGCAGAGGGTCTTCGCGGAATCCCATAGTTGGACTACCGTGCTTCCGGCGGTGGTGGCGGTTGCTATGGCAACCGGGGGCTCGTTAATCACGTGTAAGACCTCCGAGTTCGTGCCCTTACCGCCTGGGTCGCCGCTGACGACGGGACCCGTATAGGTGTCGACCGTCAGTACGGTTCCGTCGGGCAGCAGGGTCCATCCTTCCTCGTCATTGTTGTCGTTCTTGCCGAAGATAGTGACGACCCTCCAAGTCAGCGTGTCTGCGTCAAGCAGTGCCGCTTGCTTGGTGTTGATATTTGCGAGCATAAAAGTCCCATCGGGCAGAACCACGCTCTGTGCATCTCCGATTTGGCGCCATGGCTTCTCGGCTCCAGTATCCATCGGAGGATCTACCACGTTCCAGAAGGCCGTCACCGGATCGTAGATCGCGCCCTTGTTAGTGTCGGCGTGACTAGCGAAGTTTTCTTCGCCACCTTCTACGATGACGCGACCGTCCGGCAACACAGCAGAGGCGAAATAAGTGGGGGCGTAGTCGAATGGCATGGTTGAGGGGAACTGGGACCACGTCCCGGTGTTGTAGTGACCGAACTCATCCGGATGCAATACCCACCAGAACGGGGTGCTGTGCTGCTGCACCAGGATGGTCCCATCGGTGAGCTGGAGAGCGACGCCGACGAGGAATGGGGGCGTCGAAATGCCAGTCAACGGAACCCACTCCCGCTCCTGCGCGCTGGCAGCCCCGGACCAAGCGAGCAAAGCTACAAACAAGATCCCGAGTCTCTGCAGTGTCCTTCTGTTGTCTCTCCGCATCATTCCTCTCCCTGCTAGAATTTCGCCGCGCCTCGAACAGCTTACGGCAGGATGCTCCCCCAGTCACCATCTGTACAGAGGGGAATCTTGCATGGACGCCGGTCCGCGACTAGCTGTACAGATAGTTTTCTGTCTTCTAATGGAGCCAATACCGGTTTCCAAACATTTGTGACCGGATCATAAATCGCGCCTTTGTTGGTCCGGGTTTTTATGGGGCTCGAGTTGTCCTCGTATTCGCCGCCTTCCACGATGACCTTACCGTCCGGCAACACGGCCGACGCGAAAAGCCTAGGAGCATACGGCACCTTTTCTTGGTTCGAATCGTAGGCTACCGATGGCGCCAATTTGGACCAAGTCCCTGTGGTGTAATCGGCATGCTCGTCAGGGGTCAATTTCCACCACGTCGAGCTGGCATATTCCTGCACCATGAAGGTCCCATCGGTGAGTTGCAGAGCGGTGCTGCCGGGTTTAAATGGTACTCCTTGGGCCGTCGTCGGAGTTAGCGCCGGAAGCCAATGCTGTGCGCTGGCAACTCCAGACCAAGCCAGCAACGCCACCAACATCATCCCGAGTCTCTGCAATGTTTGTACTTGCATGACGCATCTCCTTGAGGCGGTAACCGGAGCCGAGTATAGCTGGAGTTCGAGCGGGCCGACAATAGTCCAGCCTCTGATTTTTCGATTACCGTGTGACTCCATCGAAACATTGAAGATAGGTATCGAGGTGACCGCCCTACCGGGAGATGGTGATAAAATCTATTCGATCCGAGGATCTGGATGGCCGAGCAAACTCAAAAGCCGGTGGTGCGATTCGGCGTCTTTGAGGCAAGTCTCCTATCCGGTGAACTGCGTAAGCACGGGCTGCTGATACGCGTGCCAGGCCAGCCTTTCAAGATTCTGGCTATTTTCCTCGAGCGGCCCGGCGAGGTAATCACTCGCGATGAGTTACGCAAAAGCCTCTGGCCCGCCGAAACCTTCGTCGATTTCGAGCACAGTCTGAATAGCGCGATCAAAAAGCTGAGAGAGTCGCTGGGGGATTCAGCCGAAAGCCCACGCTACATTGAGACTCTGCCTCGCGTGGGGTATCGCTTTATCGCTCCTGTAAGCGCTGGTGACCCCGAGGCTGGCGCGCCGGTCATCGCGGGAAATCTTGTCTACCAGTTCGGCGCATTTCGACTCGACCCTCGCCGGCGCCTTTTGTTGACGAACAACCAACCCGTGCCATTGCAGCCGAAAGCCTTCGAAACCCTACTGACGCTAGTCCAGAACAGCGACAAGGTGATCCCGAAGGAAGACCTGATGAAGGCAGTCTGGCCGGACACCTTTGTCGAGGAGCCAAACCTGACGGAGAACAGTACCGCCCTCCGACGAGCGTTGGGAGACACAGCCGCGGGACCCCGCTACATGGAAGTGCGGACCATAACTGAGCCGGAAGCCGTTATCGCGGAGGACTCTGTGGGGGCAATGAGCCCAGCCACTCCGGGCGGTGAGACTCCTCGCCGCTATCGACCGAACGGCTCTCTGGTCGTGGCAGGCGCAGTCGCGATTGCACTGGTTTTTTGTTGGTTGGCTTGGCGTCGTTTCGGTCCGGCGCCTCCCCAAGTTCCGGCCAGGGTCATGCTGGCTGTACTACCTTTTCAGAACCTGAGCGGAGATCCCGAACAGGAGTACTTCGCCGATGGCCTTACCGAGGAGATGATCACGCAACTTGGACGCCTGCAGCCAGAACGATTGGGGGTCATCGCGCGCACTTCGGTCATGGCGTATAAGCACTCCGATAAGCGGCTGGATCAAATCGGCCGGGAGATCGGGGTCCAATATGTGTTGGAAGGAAGCTTCCGGCGATACGCGGATCGCCTGCGAATCACCGCGCAGTTGATACATGTCAAGGATCAAACCCATCTTTGGGCTGAGGAGTATGACCGCTGGTCGAAGGACCTGGTCGCTGTCCAGGGTGAAGTAGCGGTTGCGATCGCGCGGCAAATCCAACTGCAGCTGACTCCTCAACAGCGAGCTGAGTTGAACCGCCCGCGTCTGATTGACCCTCAAACCCACGAAGAGTATTTAAGGGGCCGCTTCTTTTACAACCAGCGAACGGGGGAGAGCATGCGGAAAGCTGTCGAATATTTCCAGACCGCAATCGCGCGCGATCCCGCTTATGGGGAGGCTTATGCCAGTCTGGCCCACGTTTATGACGCGCTCGCAGCCTATTCGTTTGAGGCTCCGAACGAGGTTCTACCGAAGGCCAAGGCAGCAGCCCGGAAGGCGCTTGCCTATGATGACAGAGCCGATGAAGCGTACGTGGTGTTGGGTCTGGTTTCCTTGCAATACGACCGGAACTGGGCAGAATCCGAAAGAAATTTCAAGCGCGCCATCGAAGTCAGTCCAAATGAGCCGATGGCCCACCATGCCTACGGTTCTACGTATCTTGCGGCGGTAGGCAGACTTGACGAGTCGCTAGTCGAACTTCGCAAGGCGCACGAATTGGATCCATTGTCACCCATCATTACGGTTGCCATCGGGGCATCGCTTTGGTACCCATACCGCAAACCGGACGCTGCAATGGAGCAGTTTCGGAAGACTTTTGACATTGCCCCGCATTTCGACGCCGCGCACTACTTTATCGCTCGGGGTTATGCTTGGACGGACTCGTATCGGGAGGCGCTGGCCGAGCTCGAAAAAATAGAATCTCCAGACAACGTTCCGGCTATAGGGTTACGCGGATATATCTATGCCGCGCAGGGCAGAACACAACAAGACGCGCTTCTGGTAGTCAATCAATTAAAGCAGCTTTCGAAGCGCAGTTACGTCGACCCGATGTTCATCGCCAACATTTACGCCGGCCTCGGGTATAGGGATTCTTCCTTCCTGTGGCTGGAAAGGGCTTATGACCAACACTCGCTAGGAATGATGGAGTTGAGATTGAGTCCGGCTTATGCGAAGATTCGTTCCGATTCCCGTTTTGCCGGTCTCGTGCGCCGCGTCGGCATCCCTTAGCATTATTGGGATGCATCCGCTTTCTTCCACCGCGCGAGCATGGCGTCTCGATCGAATTTGGCCCCGCCCAGATAAACACTCGAGATCTGACGCGTATTACGGATGTTGTCCAGCGGGTCTGCATCCAGCACGATGAAATCGGCGCGCTTGCCCACCGCGAGTATGCCCGAATCTTTGAGCCCCACCAATTCCGCGGGACGTTGGGTCGCACCCACGATCGCCTGCGACGGCGTCAGCCCCAATTGCACCCATCGCGCCAATTCGAGGTGCTCCCCGGATCCGAATGTATGGCCGGGTTCAATGCCGGTATCGGTGCCGAGCACGATGCGGGCGCCGGACGCGATCATCCTCGGAAAGTTATACGCGAGAATCGCTTCGCGGGCGGGCGCGTTCGGAGACGGCGGTCCGCAACTGGGCGTCAATGGACGCGGCTCCGTCGTAGCGCGAATGGCAGCGATTAACTTCGCGGGCAACGCCTGCTCGAAGAAAGGATCGTGCTCGCATACGGCCGTACGGTCCCCCAGCCCGATCACTGTCGCCCAGTACGGCTTTTTCTCCTTCAGCAGCGCGAGGTACTCGTCGTCCAGCTTTTCGTTCTGCACCATGTGTACCAGGACGTCGGCACCGGCGCGCACCACGGCCTTTTGATCCGGCAGCGTGGTCGCATGGGCATGCACGATCATCCCGTGCTTGTGCGCTTCGTCAATGACCGCTTCATAAACTTCAGGCGTCATTTTTGGATACGTACCGCGCCGATCGTCCACCCAGATCTTGACACTCTTGATGTTCTTGGCGGCCAGTGCCTTAACCACGGCGCGTGCGTCCGGTCCGGTCGAGACCTCGTTGACGACGTGCAAGGCCGTGGTCGCCTTGCGCAGCAACGGATCCGGACCGCCGTTGGGCGGGGCCATACCGGGCACGAATAAGAACCGCGACGCCGGTGGATACTTGCCGGCTTGCTGGTCGCGTTGAAACTCGATCGAGGCGTCGGTAGGGCTGCTGCCAACGGATTGGGTGACGCCGACGCCGTAGAACGCCTCACGCTGTAGATGGTCTAGAACGTTCTGCGGCGTGTAGTTCTCGGCGCCCCAACTGGTGTATCCTTCGTACCCGATGTGGACGTGCACGTTGATCATCGCTGGCATCACTGTTTTGCCGGTCAAATTCACGCGTGCGGATCCGGCCGGTGCTTTGACGGCGCCTTGACGGCCGATCGCCGCTATATGCCCGTACTGGACGACCAACGCCCCACCTTCGATGGGGGCGCTTCCGTCGCCAATGATCAAACGGCCGCCTTCGTATATAACGACTGGAGCCGGGCTGCGCGGCTGCGAATACACCGTCGCTGCGAACGAAGCCACGACCAACCAACACGCCAGCTTCTTCATCACAAAGCCCTCCAGTTCCGACAAGTATATCGCCCGGGCAGCGAGCCCAAACGCAGTTGATATATTTGAGTTGGTGAACAACTTAGCCGGTCTCGCCTTTCTGCTTGCGTCTCCAGCTTTCGCCCAGACTTTACCGGAACAGCTTCTTCGGCACTGGAATTACGACCATCGCGCGTCATTGGACGTCAAACAGGCCGGCGTCCAAGATCGAGAGGGCGTGAAGATTTACGACATCTCTTATTCGAGTCCCTTGGCTGACCGGAGCGCGGCTGTTGGGCCGAACGGCGGCACTGTTACTGCTTACGTCGTGGCCCCGTCTGGGAAAGGGCCGTTTCCGGCCGTGATCTATGGGCACTGGTGCATGCCCGGGTCGGAGAAAAAGAACCGCACTGAGTTTCTGGATGAAGCGATTGTGCTGGCACACTCCGGTGTTCTTTCGCTACTGCCCGACCATGTGAGCGTGCATCCGGGTTTCATCGAAGACAACTCACCTCTGAACGAGAAGCAGATAGCGGTCGAGGTGCAGCAGGACGTGAACCTCCGTCGAGGCGCCGATCTCCTGCTTGATCGCAAGGACGTCGACCCCAAGCGCTTGGTCTATGTCGGCCACAGTTGTGACGCTACGGCGGGTGGCTTTCTCAGCGGCATCGACAAGCGCTTCAAAGCTTTTGTGATCATGGCAGGCGATCTCTCGGACGAAGTGGATAGATCGACCAAGATGTTTCAGGATTACCGGCAGAAGGTGGGGGCGGAAAAGTTTGACGCTTTTGCCGCCAGGTTCGCGTGGATGGACGCCGGAAAATATGTCTCCCACGCTGCGCCGGCCGCCGTGTTCCTACAGTACGCCAACGATGAGCCGTTCCTAAATGGCGACGTTGCGAAGCGGTATTTCGAGATCGTCAGCGAGCCAAAGAAGCTCAAGATCTATGAGGCGCCGCACGCGCTCAACGCCGAAGCCACGCGCGATCGCATTGCTTTTCTGGCCGAGCAACTGTCCTTCCCTCCGCCGGACGCAAGGGCTGTGAAGGCGATCCCCGGTCTGGTTCAGCCGCCCTGGCCGAAGCAATAAGATGTCCTCGACCGCTCGCCGGCCGTTTATACTGCGGATTCTCGCCGGTCTCCTGATCGGCGCATACTTCATGGCTTTCACGTGGCGCGCGCTGCTCATGTATTTCAGCGGCGACGACGTGATGAACCTGTACGGATATTGGTCCCGACCGGTGGCGGAGTTGATCAGGGCTAATATTTTTTTTTGGACGCCGTATTATCGGCCTTTCGGCGGCCTGATTTACCGAACTCTATTCGCGCTTTTTGGATTCAATCCGCGTCCTCTCTATATCTTGTATCACGCCAGTTTCTTGCTCAATCTTTATCTGGCGTATGTTGTTCTGAAGAGAATCAGCGGGTCGCCCGAAACCGCCACTCTCGCGACTCTGATCTGGTCCGTTCACGCCAACTTCGCTTACCTCTACTACAACGCCGGCTCGCTCTACGACGTGTACTGCTTCCTATTCTTCTTCCTCGCTTTGCTTATTTATATCCGAGTGCGGGAGCGAGGCGAATATCTCGGGCGATGGAATCTCATTGCGTTTATCGCCAGTTTCATCTGTTGTCTGAATTCGAAGGAAATGGGAGCGGCGCTGGCGCCCATCCTGATCGTCTACGAGCTTTTGTTTCACACGCCGCATTGGCGGCTGAGCGAGGCGGGCAATTGGGTAATCCATGAGGGACGAGGCGCATTGTTGGCGGGCGTCTGCCTCATCGGCTACATTCCGGCCAAGACCTCGACACAGGGTCTGGCTCGAACCCCAGCCTACGTTTCCACGTTCACGTTGTCGACCTTCCTGCATGACACAGGCGTTTACTTGGGCTATCTCACCTACTCAAGCCATCCCTTCACTTCCGCGGGCGTCGTGGTCTTCTATGTTTTGCTTGCGTCCGTCGCCTTGTTATTGCGTTCCCGTCTGATGTGGTTCGGACTACTATTTTTCCAAATCACATTGCTGCCGGTCTCATTCGTCAGCGCGCGCGAAGGTTTTGTTCTATATCTCCCAAACGCCGGCCTGGCACTCTACGTCGCGGTTTTGCTGGTATGGATCAAGGACAAATTGCTTAACGCTAGTCCTCGCCTCCTTCGCCCATCGAGCTCCATGGCCATGGCGATCCTTTTTGCCGCGACGGCGGCTGCCCTAGGAGCGATTCACTACAAGCATTGGCAACCTGCGCCGCCTTCGAGCAATGCCCCGATCAAGATTGTAAAAGAGCAGTTGTTGGGCATGTACCCTAAACTCGATCCTGGCTCGAGAATACTGGTTGTGCAGAGCCCGCTGGACGGCGGCGTCTGGGATCTTTTCTTCACTCTCCACCTTATTTATTTGGACAAAGACCTGTTCGTCACTCAGTTGAACGGACCGCCGGCACAGCAAATTCCGGTGGATCAACTTGATCACTACGATCACATCTTTACCTACCAAGGGGATCGCTACGTCGAGCTCGACAACGTAGATGCCCGTCGCAGTGTGCGCCTTCGGTTGGTGAAGGCAGACCAGCCGGGCGGGCGCATCGGTGAGAGCATGACGGTCGCCAGCGCGGATGCTTATAAATATTTCGTCGACGACATAATCATGTGCCAACCGAAATCAGTTTCCTGCTGGACCCTGGATGCTCCTCAGATGAAATTCTGGCTTTCGTCCACCAAGGACCGCTTTCTAACCATGAGTTTCAGCGTCGCCAAAGCCACATTCCAGCAAACGGGTCCGTTGGTGATCGACTATTTCGTCAATGACCACCTGCTCGAACACGCTCGATATGCAACCGACGGCGATTACACATATCGTCATGCTGTGCCGGCCGGCTGGCTGCGAACCGACGACTATACAATCGTCAAAATGCAGGTTGGCAATCCGTATATCGCCCCAACCGACGGCGCCAAGCTGGGCGTTTTGCTGGTTTCAGCCGGATTTGGAAACTGAGTTCTTCTTTTCCAAGTCGAGTAGCTTTTGCTTGCGCTGGATTCCCCAGCGGTAGCCTCCCAACGCACCGTCTTCCCGGACCACGCGATGGCAAGGAATCGCGACCGCTACCGGATTGGTTGCGCAAGCTCGCGCCACGGCCCGGGCGGCTCGTGGCTGTCCGATCCGTTTGGCAATCTCACCATAGGATCGCGTAGCGCCGCTCGGAATCGCGCGAAGTTCTTCCCATACCAGACGCTGGAAGGCCGTCGCTCGAATGTCCAGCGGCAGAGACCCGGCGCTTTGGCCGCGGATGCGATCCCGAACCGCGCGGACCCAACTGGCAAGCTGCTTGTCGGTCCGGACGATCTCGGCTTGAGGATATTCTCTTCGGAGCGCGACCTCCAGCGCCGTCTCCGAGCTCCCGAATCGAATCGAGCAGATCCCGTGCGCGGTCGCTGCTAGCAGCAGCCGGCCAACGGCCGTTTCGGCGATGGAGTATCGTATCGTGACACCCGAACCCTGCTTGCGATAACGTGATGGCGTCATGCCGAGCTGCAAAGAAGCCCGCTCGTAAAGCCGGCTGCTCGACCCATAACCGGCGTCGTACAGCGACCGCGTCACGGAGTGGCCTTCCCGCAACCCGGCCTTGAGCGATTCCAGGCGCCGCGAATCGGCATAAGCCCGAGGCGTGATGCCGGTCAACGCCTTGAACGTCCGGTGCAGATGGAACGGGCTGAGCCCAATCGCGCTGCTTAATGCTCCCAGCGTGGCCGGTTGGTCGGGATGGGTTTCGATGTAACGGCATACCTTCTCCACGATTTCCGAATTGCCGTCAGTCTGAATATCCCTTTCGGGCTTGCAGCGCATGCACGGGCGAAAACCGGCGCGCTCGGCGCCGTCGCGACTGCGGAAAAACACAACGTTTTCCGGCTTGGGACGTCGCGATGGGCACGACGGCCGGCAATAGACGCCGGTGGTTCGCACGGCATAAAAGAATACGCCGTCCATCGACCGGTCGCGGCCGGTCACCGCATCCCAGTAGCTGAATCGCCAGAATTGCTGTTCGCTTTCCGCCATTTCGGTTGAGGCATCCATCATTGTAAACGCCGGCATTGTGGTCATTTGCGATTCCTCCTGACAACATCAATGCTAAACGGCTTAGGTCGTAGGAACTATCCGATTCTTGCGGCCAAACGAACAATGTACAGCGAGCCAACGGAGGGCACTGCTAATTTCCAAACAATCGGTGCTTCTTGGGCTTCGGCACCGGCGCGACCGCACCTTCCTTGTCGATAGCTGCTAGTGCTATCGGCGCCATAATACGATAGCCCAGGCTGTTCGGATGCAGCCCATCATCGGCGATGTCGGCCTTCAGATAGCCATTCGCATCTACCATCTGCGTGTAGTAATCGAGGTAGGTGAAATCGCGGCGCGCGCAGAATCCCTTAATCCAATCGTTGAGCGCGCGGATGGTGGCGGGAGGGCGAGTTCTGGTCATTTCGTAGTTCGGATTCACGTCCTGGTGATAATCGCTCACCGGAAGCACTGAAGCGAGAATCACCTTGATTTGATGGAACTCGGCCAGGTCGGCGATCGCTGTTAGATTGTCTTCGATGGTGGAAACCGGAACTCCACGCGCGATATCGTTGGTGCCCGCCAGCACCAGCACAATGGCCGGCTGCAGCTTAATCACGTCCGATTCCATTCGCCCTAGCATCTGGCCGCTGATTTGGCCGCTGATCCCTCGATTGATGAAGTCGCGATCCGGGAAGTACTCGTTCAGCCGCCAGCCATCGGTGATCGAATCGCCCAACAGGACCACCCGCGGTTTGTCCGGTTGCAGACGCGGCGTACGCGAATCCATTTCGGCGTAGCGCGCCAGATTGTCGCGATCGGGGCTGCGTAACTGCCGGTCTTTTGACTCGATCAAGGCCCGAAAGTGGCTCTCGGTTCGGACCAGTGCGTCGCGCAGATCGTTGAACTGCTTCTGCTCCTCAATTGAAAACGGAAACGGCTTCGGCACCGCGTCGGACAAAGCCAGATAAGCCCGCAGGTTGGTTAGAAACGCATAATTCGAAACAGCATCGGCCGGCGTCGTGCCCACATTCGTCAAAGCCTGGCGTGCATTTTCGATCAAGGGAGCGCCTGCCCGGGCGAGCTCCGGAACCGACACTGTCGTGGACTCCATGAGCTGCACCACCCGATGATATGAATCCAGCAATTCCCTGCCCGCCATGAGCGCCTGGCCGGATTCCGGCTGCTGCGCCGACAACGTAATCGCAATACAGGCCAGCAAAAACTTCTTCATGGATGCTCCTCCTTCTCCAGTGCCAGCGTGATGGTGCCGATGGGAAAGCTCAATCGTACGCGGATTTGCACGGGCAACCTTCGCGCATCATCGCTGATCCAGATCAGCAGTTGTGCTTTGCGAGCGTACAGCACTCCCCCGAATACGTAGGCTTCATAGCGCGTGGTGTTGAACGTCCCTGCATTGGTCTTGATCTGCTCGTTTTGTTGGGCCTCGATGCGGGCCGAAACGGACTTCTTGCCGTCGCTCACCTCCACCTGATTCGACTGGCCTGGTTCCAATTTCAGGGTTCTGAGCTTATAGAGGGCGCCAATGATGTCGTGCGTACACGGCGGTATTTCAACCTCGGCGGTCTTCGTGACGGTGTTCTTGATCAGATCCCGCTCGACGTAGCTGGCCTTGCCTTTCGAATAATCATAGGCGACTTTCGTCTCGCGGTGCCGCGAACGTTCCATCGCCTCCAAAGTCGTGCTGGTGGCGCAGAAATCGCCCTGCATCTCGAGATCGTAGTTATCGTTGAGTTTGTAAAGCTTGGAAACAAGCCCGCTCGATTCCAGATGCAGCTTAGATCGCTTGGGCTCTTGGATCAGCCTGGCCTCGCCAGCGTCGATCAGGCGCCATTCTATGCTATAGACCAGCGTTTCCGGCGAGGGAAACGTTCCGCCGGCTTCGTTGGCTGACTTGGATTGCGGGAGCGAGGTGGGCACCATGGACAGAGCCAAACAGGCGCAGGCCAGATGGGAAATAAATCTTCCCGGCATGAACTACGAGTGTGACAGAAAATGGAGCGCCAGGTGGGCAGGGCCGTGTCCAGGCTATTTCGGAGAGCTTGGCCTCCTCCGGCGTGTCTGCGAGCTCGGCCCGCTTGCCGCTACGAATAACCTGAGGCGCTGTTCGGACAAGGATTCTATCCTTGCTATAGTAAGGATGGAACGTACAAAAGCGCTTATGGCCAAGGTGACATCCAAATATCAAGTGACGGTGCCAAGGACGATAGCGGATAAATACAACATCCGGCCCGGTGATGACATCGACTGGGTGGCAGCCGGTGAAGTGATTCGCGTCATTCCGCCAGGCGGAAAGACGCCGCCCGCAGATCGGGCTTCCAGGCTCCATCTGTTCGACCAAGCGACCGAACGCCACCGCAGGCGTCCATCAGCCCGTAAGACACAGCACCCTCGCGATAGAGGTTGGACACGAGAGGATCTCTACATCCGTGGCCGCGCTGGTTGACACCAACGTCCTGGTCTACCGCTTTGATAGCCGTTTTGCCGCCCAGAAAAAGATTGCAACTGAAGTTCTCAGGCGCGGCATCGTTGAAGACTCGGTTCGCCTACCTCATCAAGCGATCGTCGAATTTATTGCGGCCGCAACACGCTCTATTCGTGGCCACGTCATCCTAAAGCAAGCGGACGCTTTGCGAGAAGCGGAAGAATTCCTAAGGCAGTTTCCTGTTCTGTATCCGAATGAAGCGATCTTACGTCAGGCCATACGTGGGTGCGCGGCCTATCAGTTGAACTGGTTCGACGCCCACCTATGGGCATACGCGGAACACTACGGCTTGTCCGAAATCTGGACCGAAGATCTTCAGCACGATCGACTTTATGGCACTGTGCGCGTAGTAAATCCATTCGTGGACCTTTCGCATGTTTCAACCTGACAGGTTCCCGTATACTCGAAGCCATATGGATCTGCACCTGATCGACGGAACTTACGAACTGTTCCGCCACTTTTTCGCCGTGCCAGCCGCGCCGGATGTGAACGGCCGGGAAATCGGCGCCGTACGCGGAGTGCTACGATCCGTGCTGTCGATGATCGAGCACGGCGCAACTCATATAGGGGTTGCAACCGATCATGTTGTGGAGTCTTTTCGAAACGATCTGTATCCCGGATACAAAACCAGCGAGGGTGTGCCTGCGACACTGCTCTCCCAATTTCCTATTCTCGAGGAAGCGCTGGAAGCAATGGGAGTGATGGTTTGGCCCATGGTCTACTATGAGGCCGACGATGCGCTCGCTTCGGCCGCAGCCAAAGGGGCGCTGGATGACCGTGTGAAACAAGTGATCATCTGTACACCGGATAAGGACCTCGCCCAGTGCGTGGTTGGCACACGAGTTGTCCAGCTCGACCGCAGGCGTAACATACTACGTGACGAAGCCGGCGTACTGGCTAAATTCGGCGTGATGCCGCAGTCGATTCCGGACTACCTCGCCGTGGTCGGCGACAGCGCTGATGGATTTCCGGGCATAGCCGGATGGGGCGAAAAAGCAGCGGCCCAGACTCTGTCTCAATATCCCAAGCTTGAGGACATTCCTAAGGATTGGCGAGCGTGGCATCCGTCCATTTCTAACGCCCGGCGGTTATCGATTTCGCTGTTCAATTCCTGGGACGATGCACTGTTATTCCGGACGCTCGCGACCTTGAGGCTGGACGCGCCCGTCTTTGATACGGTTGAGGACCTCCGCTGGCAGGGACCACATCCCAGGTTTGAAGCTCAATGCCGCGCTATGCAATCAGCCGACCTGTTCGGGCGCGCGATGTCGGCGATTACCGCAAATGCCATAGCCGCCGGATCGGGGAGCCTTCATGACTGAGGCTGATCTTTACGCGTTCATGACGAAACACAGATTGGGGATTCTCGGGACCATCGGTCCGCGCGGTACTCCCCAATCGGCTTTGGTAGGAATCGCGATCACGCCACAACTTGAAATCATTTTCGACACGGTTAAGAGTTCGCGCAAATATCCGAATCTTATCGCCCGGCCAGCCGGTTCCTTCGTCATCGGCGGATGGGGGCCAGGCGAGCAAACCATCCAATTCGAGGGTGAAGCTGAGGAGCTCAAGTCCCCGAAGCTCGATCGATACCAGGCGATTTACTTCAAGTTTTGGCCGGATGGTCCCGCACGCATGAGTTGGCCGGGGATTGTCTATTTTGTTGTTCGGCCAACCTGGATTCGTTACAGCGACTTTGACCAAGACCCGCCAATGATACGCGAGTTCACTTTCCCAAGCTCTCACGAATCTCACGCCTCAATTGGGCGGCACTCCACGATGACGCGACCGGAAGGCTGACGCCCGACCGCAGTCACCTGCAATCCCGCTTCACGTGCAATCTCACGCAACTCGTCCAACGTCCGATCCCTGCCGCCCACCAGGACCATCATCAACAGCGCCGGCGATGCCTGCTCACCCGGGCCGGCTCCGGTGAAAATCACCACTCGGCCGGATGGGCGTGTTGCTTCGGCGCAGCGTCTCAAGATGGCGGTCGCCTCGCGATCCGGCCAGTCGTTGAGGACGCTTTTCAACAGGTAGAGATCTGCTCCGCCGGGCAGCGGCTCAAAAAAACTTTGACCGGCTATCGTCACGCGATCCGCCACTCCAGCGGCGCGGAAGATCTCGCCCGACCCCGCCACAGTCCGCGGCAGATCGACGAGCGTACCCTGAACCTGAGGCCGTCTGCGCAGCACCTCCGCCAATAGACCGCCCGTTCCGCCGCCGACGTCGACGACGGTCCGAACGGAATTCCAATCACCGGGGTTGACCAGAACCTCAGGATCCGGGACGCCGTGGCCAGCAGGACTCATCAGCGCATCGAAGGCCGCCGCGATCTCCGGATGTGCTTCCAGATCCTCCCAAAAGCCGCGGTCGAACGCCTCATAATAGGCCGGTTTCCCGGTGCGTACGGCGGACAGAAGCGTTCCCCACGCGTGCGCCATCCGGCCTCCAAAGCCATCCAGATCGAGACCCAGTCGAAGCGGGCCCTCCATGAGCCCCCGCGCGGTTTCATTGAGTGCGAACCGGCCCGCCGCTGGCTCTTCAAAAACACCCTTACTCACCAAGTGCCGCAACATACGATATAGCGAATCGCGATCGGCACTTGACGCAGCGGCGAGTTTGTCGATGTGCGTGATTCCGGCCGCGATGTGATCCGCGATTCGCAGTGTCGCCGCCACATGCACACACCACGGTGTCGAAAGATCGCTAAGCGCCCAGAGATCCATCAAGCTATCCTACACTTCGCGACAATCAACGTAATATCGTCGTACTGTTCATGCGGGCTGAACTGTCGAACCTCGTCGACGATCGATGCGATCACGGCCTGGGGAGCTAACTCCCGATGGCGCCGGAGAGCTTCAATCAAGCGTTGCTCTCCAAACTCCTCTCCGGTATCGTTGAAGGACTCGGTGATCCCATCGGTATAAAGAGCCAATGCATCTCCCGCGGAGAGCTGGCATTCCGCTATCGAGCAGTCCCATTCTTCGAAAATCCCCACCAGCGTGGCAGTGGAGCCGAGCCTCTCCACGGCGCCGTCCTGCCGCAGGACCAACGCCGGGAGGTGGCCACAGTTCACGTAGCGCAAGCTCCGCGCATGGTCGTCGTATTCGGCAAAAAAGAGCGTCGCGTAGGAACTCTCGCTGGTGTTTTCGTAGAAGAGCCGATTCACGGAGCACAACAAGCGCTCCAGATCATCCAGGGCTACCGCGCACTGGCTGCGAAGATTGGCCTGAAGATTCGCCATCAAGAGTGCAGCGGCGATTCCTTTGCCTGAAATATCACCGATCACCAACCCAAAACGCCCTCGGCCGAGATCGAGAATGTCGTGATAGTCGCCGCCGACTTGCCGAGCCTGGATGCACGAGCCCGCATAGTCCAGCGTTTCCATGGGCGGCAGCATCTGGGGAAAAAGCCGGGCCTGCACTTGTTTTGCAATCTCTAATTCCTGTGTGGCGCGGCGTTCCAATTCCAGCTTCTCCGTGACCCGCCGGCGTTCCGCCTCGATTTCGCGCGTAATAAAGTCGAAGCCCACGAGCGAGAAGGAATTTCCATCGACATCTCTGAACCGTGTGAATACTCCGCCCCAAACCGTCGACTCGTCTTCGGACTCCCGCTTCACGCGCCGCAGCCGTGGAGTAAAACCAAACAGAACCCCGCGGCGGCGCCATTCATTATACTTGGCGATCACATCCTCGGTAACGAGAATAATCCCAGTAGGCCGTCCGATCAGCTTGTACTCCTTGGAGTCGGGCGCGGGCGCCACCAGCGTTAGAACTGCTGTGCCGTCGGGAGGCGCGACCGCTACCCAGCGTTCCCCGGATTGAAGGCGCGCATCGAAGGCCACATGGAATCCAAGTTGATCCACATAGAATCGCAAGCTTCGGTCCTGATCGCGCACGAAGACATTAACTGCATGCAGACCGAGAAACATCCGTTCACTGTTTGACGACATCGATCATGTTGTCATCGGAAATCCGGTCAATCAACTTATTGTAGGGATCAATTCCCGCTAAAGTCGGCTGTTGGTCGACAACGATCACGAAGGTCTTGTGTTCGTCGGTGAGTTTCTCTTTCTTGAGATAGAGCGGCTTTTCCTCATCCTTCTTACCGCTGAACACGCCGATCTCGATGTAGTCGGCCAGAGGCATACGGCTCTCAGCTCCGTTCCCATCAGCTTGCGATTTGCGGGCCTGGACTTCCAGGGTCACTTTATATTTTCCATCGCTGGTTTTCTGGGACGTGGCGGAAATGGCCTTGTTGTCGTAAAGCACGATGCGGTTGAAGCCGTCGTCGACCAGGTACTGCAGCTCGGGCGGCGTTTGGGCGCGGATCGCATCTACTAGCAGGCGTGTATCGGGATACGGCGCGTCGATGGCTTCGGCGTCGCGCGCATTGTCGTGTGTGTCCACCTGATTGTTGGCGTTGGCATAGCGGTACTGCATCAGGAAATTGTGCAAGGCGAGATTGAGCTTGTCTTCGCCGATGTAATCGGCCAGAGTGTAAAGGACTTGGCCGCCCTTTTGATACCAGACGTACGGCTCGCGCTGCACCACCGCAAGCGGCGGCTCATGCCGGATTTCACCGGCGCGGCCCCGCAAATAACGATCCAGCTCGTGACGCAGGTAGCGATGCATGAGATCCCGGCCGTATTTGTGCGCCATCACTTGCAGCGCTGAATATTCGGCCAGGCTCTCCGACATCATGTTGGACCCTTCGACGTCGGCTCCGATAAGCTGATGCGCCCACCATTGGTGTCCCAGCTCATGAGCGGTTACGAAATAAGTGATGTCGATGTCAGTGGGCTTGAGAACGCGGCCAATAAAGCCGATGCCTTCTGAATACGGGATAGTATTGCTGAAAGACTGGGCGAAGCTGCGGTAGCGCGGAAACTCCATGATGCGGAACTGGCTGTACTGGTAGCTGCTGAAAACGCGTTGATAGTAGTCCAGACCGGCGCGTGCGCTAGCCAGCATATCGTCGATGTCGTAGGTATGGGCGGGATCGTAATAGACTTCCAGCGCCACGTCACCGTTGGTCCCGTGATAGGTCTCCTTGCGGACCTTATAGCGGGCCGAGATATAGGCGAAGAAGTCGAGAATGTGCGTCGAGCCCATGCTGTATTCGAAGTATCGCCGGCCATTCGACTGCCAGTCGCGCTGCAGGTATCCGGGCGCCAAGGCGATCTGGTCCGCCGACGTGCTGACCACGGTGTGATACGTGATCCAGTCGGATTCGCGTGGAAATATGTTGTTCAGCGAATGGGCGCGGTCGCCGCGATGAGCCATCTCTTCAAGACCGGGAAGGTGTTCTTCACGGCGGCGGCGCGGATCGTCCAGCTCGACGCCGTTATTGTAGCCGACGTAAGGCAGATAATCGGAATCGAAGAAGGTTCCGTTGTAGGCGAACTCCGGAAGCTCATTGCCATCCCGAAAGCCGCGCGTCTGATGACCGATATCGCAGGTGAGAATCAGCGTTTCGCCGGGACCGAGGGGCTGATCGAGAGCGTAGATGGAGTACACGTCGCGCGGGGCGGAGCTGACCAGATGGAAGGAGCGGTCGAAATGGACGTTGCTGACCGACCGCTTCTGATCCGTTAGATGGATCTGCGCAATCGGCTGCGTGGTCTTGTTCTGGAGAGTTAACCGAGCGTTTCCATCGAACGAGCGCCGCTCGGGATAAATGTTAATGGCAGCATCGACAGCGGTGATCTTGGGCTGCAGCAGGTTTTCGTATTGCTTAAAGCGGCGTTCGTAATCGGCCTGGAGATCGCGGCGTGCCTTCGAATTAAGGTACTCGTTGAGGACATGCGTATTGTAGAAGTACCATGAGCCTGCGCCCACAGCGACGAGCACGAAAAGCAGAGCTAGAGGGGCCAGCCGGGGAGCACGCTGCCAGGCCAATCGGAGACGGGCGCCGAAGGACTCCTCGGCTCCGCGGCGCGCCAGAGCCACGGAGATGACGCCTAGGACTGCTGCGATCGCGAGCCAGTAGGTAATCGACCAGAAAAGCGCGGGAATGAAGTGGCCATAGCCGTTCATGTCGGAGTAGGTATAGGGAGGGGTCTGGCCAATGAGATAAAGCGTGTTCTCCCATCCGAAGCTGAACAGGATGGGCATCAGCACAAAGATCCCGATCACGATGCCATGGCCCACAAACTTATTCGAGACCACGGTTTGGATGAAAATTGCCAGAAGCGCGAACATCAGGATCTGCGGGAAGGTCGCGATGTACAGTTCTTTGAGGTATTGGACAAGCTCGTAATGATAGTAACCGGCGATGGTCTGCATGACAATGCCGGTGAGCATCGCGACCGCCAGGAGAATCAGCTCGACCACGATAATGGCCGTAAAGCGCGAGAGCCAGTCCGTCGACTCGCGCATAGGCAGAGCATCGTGGATGCCGTTGAAGCGGGTATCGCGCTCGCGCCAGAGAAGTTCCGCCGCATAGAGCGTAGCGACAATATAGAGAAACAGGAGGGCGCTTCCCTCGACCGATTGCAGCATTAAATATGTGACTGGCCAGACGTTCGCTTCGGCGAGACGCCCCGCGAAATGCCCATTGTTGATGCCGAAAACGATCATGAGAGCGACAATCGCCCAGAAGGGTATATCGCGGAAAATGTTTCGGAGGCGAAGCCGCGACAGTGAGAGGTATTGGGCAAAGGTGGTGCCGGGACCAAAGGTCTGATGAACGACAGGCAGGCGAGCGGCGATCCGGGAACGGATAGGCTGCTCCTCGGCCAGCTCCTGTTGCTTTGCTTTGGCGGCGCGGCGGCCCTGTGCGCGAGCCGTGAGAGCCTCCACCGACATCGGAAATAGTACCCATACGCTGGCCAACGCTATCAGACCAACCGTAAGCCATAGAAGCCGGTTGTAAAGAAAGACGCCTTCAGAGAGAGCCGGCGACCAGGTGACGAACAGCGTGTTCTTTTCAATCACGGTCCAGTAGCGCGTGACATCATCGAACAGGATGAGCCCGATCGGATCGAGAATGCCAGACCAGAAATGCTCCAGCGAGCGCGTGGCAGAGAAGACCGTGATGCCGATTATGTACAGCATGAACAGCGCGACACCCTGGAGGTAAACTATGAATATTTTGCGGGTGAGCGCGGCGACGGCGAAGAAAGCGGAGCCGATGAAAAAGATCTGGACCACGATGACCGAGAGAAAGGGCTGGAGGTAGTTCCAGAGATGATTCGGACCGATGCGAGAGTGGTCCGCCCAAGGCGCGAAGGTGCCGAGGTACGCTCCAACCAGGACGCCCGAAAAAGCAAAGACCGTTGTGACGAAGGAGCCGGCCCAGCGTCCGCCCAGGTAGGCGAATTTTGAGATCGGCTTAGTAAAGAGGATCTGGTAAGTGTCGCGCTGGAAGTCGCGAAGGATGCTGGTGCCGAAGATGGCGGCAATAACTATGATGCCGAACAGGGTGGCTCCAAAGTCGTTAAACGCGTTGGCATAGGGCGAATTGAGCAGGATCTTGCCGTTCCTGTTACCAATGGGACCGAAGTTTTCAGACGCTACGTTCAGGAAGGAAAACGTCAGCCATAGCGCGAAGTAAACGTAAGTCGAAAGGCTCTTGAGCCGGAACTTTAACTCGAACGTGAAGAATTCCCAGAATAGTGCCATGTCGAATTCTCCTTAGTTCACAGCGTGGCGCTTGGCTTGCTGGGAGAGGTTCAGGAAATAGACATCCTCCAGGCTGGAATCGACGGGGCGGAAGCCGTCGCCCGGAGAGGTGTCGGCGTAGACGCGAAGCTCGTGCTGGCCACCCACCAGATGACTGGAGATGACGGGAAGTTGAGTTTCTATGGTGCGCAGCTCGTCGTCGGTAGCCACCACCTTCGACCAGATTTTGCCGTTGAGTGCGGCTAGGGTGTCATTGGGCGCCCCTTCCAGCAGTAGCTCCCCGGAGGCGATGATGGCCATGCGAGGGCAGAGCTGGCGCACGTCATCCACGATATGCGTGGAGAGAATGACGGTGCGGTCGCTGGCCACCGACGAGAGAAGATTCAGAAAGCGATTACGTTCGGTCGGGTCGAGACCGGCCGTGGGCTCGTCGACGATAATGAGGCGCGGATTACCGAGCAGCGCCTGCGCAATCCCGAAGCGCTGCTTCATGCCGCCCGAAAAAGTAGAGAGCGACTTCTTGCGGATGTCCCACAGATTGGTCTGTTGGAGCAACGCGTCGACCGTCTCCTTGCGCTCGCCCGAAGAGGTCATGCCCTTCATGACAGCCAGGTGTTGAAGCATGTCTAGCGCCGATATCTTCGGGTACACACCAAACTCCTGTGGCAGGTAGCCGAGGATCCGCCGAACGTCGTCTTTCTGGCGGAGCACATCGATCCCATCCAAGTCGATGGAGCCGGAATCCGGGTCCTGAAGAGTCGCCACCGTGCGCATCAGGGTACTCTTGCCGGCGCCATTGGGCCCGACCAGCCCGAACATGTTGTTGCCAATGGAAAGGGTAAGGTTCTTGAGCGCCTTTACACCGTCCGGATAAGTCTTGGAAAGCCCTGAAATTGTGAGTGCCATGCCTTTTATTGAATAAGGACAATCTAACATACGGCGCTCGGGCGCGAGACGTTCCGCCGCAACCTAGTAATTCTCCTTAGTCAGACGTGCTAGTATTTTTACTAGGGTACTGGTGCCCTCCTAAAATGCTTTCCCAAGTCCTTCTGGTGGAAGATAATGCGGGAGATGCCCTGCTTATCGGACAAGCCCTCAAAGAAGCTCTGATATCGGTCCATCTGCACATCGCACGCGATGGCGAACAGGCACTTCAAATATTGGGTGAGAGGGATTTCAAGCCAGACCTCATCATTCTGGATTTAAACCTGCCAAAACTCTCGGGCTATTCGGTGCTCGCTTTCTGCCTGAAGACGACTCCCGTGGTGGTATTCACCTCCTCCCTGAACGATACGGACGAAGTGCGGGCCATGTCGCTGGGTGCACGGGAGTTCGTTCGCAAACCGATCGAGCTTCAGGACTACAAAACGGCGGTGTGTCGCATCGTCCGGAGGTGGGCGGAACCAACGCACAACGGCGAGGCGGCTCTGCCTGTGTAGTCACGCGTTAGAATAGGGACAAATGCAGCAGCTGGGCGTTCCCGAATTGATCGTCTTTTGCACCGTCGCAGCCCTGTTGTTCTGGGGGAATAAAATTCCACAACTGGCCCGAACGCTGAATGAGGCCATTGCTAATTTTAGGGGAGGGCCACGCTCTCCTTCCCATCCGATACCTGCCGATGATTCGAAGTTCCTGAACCGCAGGATTGGTCGTTCGGAAGACAAATCGGACGGTTCATCTCCCCGCTGAGCCCCGTCGACGCCAGAGACGCAGGTCTATAATGTCTCAGAGGAGGGAGGTTCCTTCCATGACATTCCAGGTTCTTCTGAACTGCACGATCGGGCTAGCATTGAATATTGGTCTGTTCGCGCAGGGCGGCGGGCGCGACTCCGGAATCGGAACATTGCCCGGCAATCCAACCAATCCAACCCGCCCCGGCATGCCGACCCAACCGGGACAGCCAGACAATAGCGCTCCGGATATACGTCCCGTTTTGCTGACCGGTAAAGTTGTGATGGAAGATGGAACACCGCCGCCTGAACCTGTGACCATCCAATTGATATGCCGTGCGACGCCGCGTTCAATCGGCTATACCGATTCAAAAGGTGGCTTCGCGGTGGATTTGAATGATCGCAAGAATGCAGGCACCTTCGCCGATGCAAGCGAGGACCCAAACTCCTTCGGAGGCAACTCGGGCCGCCCCAATTCTCTGAATCCGGGTGGCAATAGCAACAGCGGTATAACAGGACGCGCTCTGATGGGTTGCGACCTGCGAGCCTCTCTGGCCGGTTTCCGCTCGGATGTCATGCATCTTGACGCCCGGCACAGCTTGGACAACCCTGAAGTCGGAACGATTGTTCTGCGCCGCTTAGCCAACGTCGAGGGACTTACCATCAGCGCTACCAGCGCCCTGGCGCCGAAGGACGCAAAGAACGCCTTCCAAAAGGCGCAGAACTTCGAGCGTCAACAGAAATGGGCGGATGCCGGCAAGGAATTCCGCAAAGCGGTTGATATTTACCCCAAGTATGCCGTGGCCTGGTATCAGCTTGGACTGGTGCAGGAACAGGAGAAGAACCGGGAAGCAGCGCGCAAGTCTTATGCGCAGGCGCTCGCGGCTGACGGCAAGTTTGTGAGTCCTTACCAGGCGCTGGCTGTCATGGCCTCGCAAGAGCAGAAATGGCAAGACGTCGTCGATGATACTGACCATCTGCTGCGCTTGAATCCTGTGGATTTTCCGCAATCCTGGTTGTTTAATGCCTTAGGCAATTACTATCTCAAAAATATGGATGCCGCTGAAAAAAGCGCGCGCGAAGGAATCTCGCGCGACGCCGCGCATCAGTATCCCGACTTGAATCACGTGCTGGGCATAGTCCTGGCCATGAAACGCGACTATAGCGGCGCCGTCGAGCAGTTGCGCAATTACCTTCACTACGCCCCGAACGCTATCGATACCGAACAGGTGATGAAGCAACTGGCAGAGGTGGAACGGGTCATGAAGCCAGAAGCAAAGAAAGAGGGTGCGGCCGCCGGCAAGCAGTAGGCCGAATGCAGTACGCGCACATGATAGTGGCGCGCCCGGAGGGACTCGAACCCCCGGCCTATTGGTTCGAAGCCAATCGCTCTATCCAGCTGAGCTACGGGCGCGTTTGACTCTGTTTTGATAGTACCATTGGCCTAGACGGCCTATACAAACATTTTTTGTCACCAATGTTTTTTGTGTAAGTCATCGAAATGTAACCTATTCCCGGTTACAAAGGGGCATGCGATGCGATCTGCATGTCCACACCCGGCATTCCGGAATGTGCAATCTGCCGGTCTTGAAGCGCGTCTGCCGCGAATGCTATAACGATCCGGAGGCGGTTTACGAGACGCTCAAGCGCCGCGGCATGGACCTGGTGACCGTCACCGACCACGATTCCATCGACGCCGTCGAATCCCTGCGCCGCCGCCCGGATTTCTTTCTCAGCGAGGAAGTCACCTGCATCACCCCCAGCGGAATGGAAATACACGTCGGGGCATTAGGTATCAAAGACCGCGATCACATCGAGCTGCAGAGGCGCCGGAACGACGTTCAGTCGCTAGCGGCCTATCTAGGCGAGCAATCCATATTCTTCAGTATTAACCATGTTTTCTCGAGCCTCACGGGCCGCCGCTCGGAATTGGACTTTGAGCTTTTTGCGGATCTATTTCCGGGGATCGAGACACTGAATGGTCAGATCCCTACCGGCAACAATGCAGCGGCGGCGCGGCTGGCGCGGGCGTGGCGAAAGAGCGAGATTGCCGGCAGCGACAGCCACACGCTCGCGTCTTTAGGCCTAACCTACACAGAGATTCCGGGAGCGACCGATGCGCAAACTTTTCTGGAGGGAGTGCGGCGCGGGCAGACACGCGTACACGGCGCTTCAGGCGGATACTGGAGGCTAACGCGGGCGATCTTCGAAATTGGACTAGGGCTGATGGGAGAGAAACCCTGGACCGCCGCATTCGCGCCGCTAATGCTCGCGATACCCATGATCACGTTGGGCAACCAAGCGAGTGAGTTGCTATTCGAACACCGATGGTCGCGCCGGATGTGGCCGGCCGCATTGGGAGAAAGACTTATTCGCTCTTAGACTTGTCGCTGGAGGCCGGCTTTGATTCGGTAGCGGACGACTTGGTTTCCGGCTTTGTATCGGTGGAAGGCTTGCTTTCCTTGCTATCTTTACTTTCCTTGCTTTCCTTGCTGCTGTCCTTACCTTCTTTGCTTTCTTTGCCTTCCTTACTTTCGTTGTCGCTCTTTCTTGCTCCGTTGTTGCCCTTGCCGTAGTCGGTGACGTACCAGCCGCTGCCCTTGAAATTA
>DATMMD010000012.1:0-2788 GCA_035569875.1 Bryobacteraceae bacterium | reverse complement strand
ACCAAAGGCCTGGAAGAAAAAAGCCTGCTGCGGATGACCGAGGTGATCGCCCAGGTTATTTCTCAGAAGATCGGTAGCGCGCAGGATTTTCGGCCTCGCATCGGCGCGCTGAGCGGACCGTCATTCGCCAAGGAAGTTGCTCGAGGGGATCCAACCGCGATTACGATCGCCTCCCAGGACGCAGCCCTGGCCGAAACTATCCAGCGGGAATTCGGCGATCCCCGCTTCCGCGTTTATACCAACGACGATGTAGCTGGAGTCGAGCTTGGCGGCGCGCTGAAAAACGTCATCGCCATCGCCGCCGGCGTATGCGATGGGCTGGGACTCGGCCACAATTCGATTGCCGCGCTCATCACCCGCGGCCTGGCCGAGATCACACGGCTGGCCGTGGCCTGCGGCGGCCGGCGCGAAACCCTGGCCGGACTCGCCGGTCTTGGCGACCTGGTGCTTACCTGCACTGGCGGCCTCTCCCGTAACCGCAGCGTCGGCGTGGAATTGGGCCGCGGGCGCAAATTGCCTGACATCATTGCCGGCATGCACGGCGCCGTCGCCGAAGGAGTCTTCACCACGCAGGCCGCGATCGGGCTGGCTCGCGGCCGCGGTGTTGAAATGCCCATCACGGAGCAGATGGACGCTATCCTGCACCGTTCGAAGGCACCGGCTGACGCGATCCGCGATCTGATGGCTCGCAGTGGCAAGAGTGAGATTGCGCTTAGCTCCTAGCTTCTAGCTCTTAGCTTCTAGCTGCTAGCTTCTGGCTTCCATCCTTCGGAGCAACGAATCCTGCTCAAAACTTAAGACCTAGGTCTTTCGAAACGTTACCTGCCTCCTTAGCTTCTGGGACAATGCGGTTATGAACCGTTTCCGAGCACTATTCCTTGCCCTCTCTTTCTCTTTTTCTCTGTTTGGCTTCTCTGCAGCCGGTGTCGCGCAATCTTGCCCGAAAGTTGCATACACGACCCCAGCTGCGACCACGAAGCAGATGGTCACTAGCGTGAACTGCCTGGTTGCCCGGACCTCGGTCAGCCATGCCGATGTGAACAAGTCCGGCTTTCTGGTTGAGAGCATCCCGGTGGTAGGCCCGCAGCACACCCGCAGTTATCGGAAAATTGTCCTGGCCTTGCTGTCCGTGCCCACCGGCACCGAGACCAAGACCGGTCTGGCCACGCCTGACAATCCCAGCACAACCGTCACCGGGACAGCCGGCGCCGAATGCAAGCTCAAAATCAATCCCGACAACACCGTGGACGGCCAGTGCAATCTGACCGGCGGAAACATCTTTATCGTCTACAACAACTAGCTTCGCCTGGGGTATTGGTCGCTCGCCGGAACATTCCAGGTACTTTGGTAATAGACATGGCCTTCGGTCCATATCTGCCAACCCCTCCTCCCACGTAGAATTCCAAGGAAGTCTGAATTGCGAACCGCGGCAAAAGCCGCGGCCAGAGCCACTTGTCCTTGAAATTGCCTCTTCCATCCCGCATCTCCATTCTGTACGTCATCCTCAGCGTCCTGATGGTGATCAGCGTAATTCCGATGTATTTCTATTCGACGCAGGTGGAGTCCATCAACCGCGAGCGCCTGATCACCAATGAACGCCTGCTGCAGAATGCGGTGACTCGCTCCCTGGCGGATGACATCGCGCAGCGCCAGGAATCGCTGCGCATGATGCTGGCTAATCTGTCTTCGGCGCTGCAGGTAGCCAGCGGCGGAGATCTGACTTCCGAGCACGTGGAGGCGCCCGAACTGCGCGCCCTGCTGGAACATTTCGTCTCCTCTTCTCCCGATCTGGCCTATGCCACGCTTTTGAACTCGGAGTCCAAGGGGATTTCGGCTGGACGTATCGCTCCCGACGCTTTTTTGCAGCGCGACCTGGTACGCGCCTATGACGCCGCCCGTGAAGGCCGGGCCTACAGCGGCCAGGCGCTCGTCGTGGGCAACGGAAAGGCGGCTCGCACGGTCATGCTGGTCAGCACTCCGGTGATGTACGGCGGACGCTTCCTGGGCATGATTGGAGCCGTAGAAGATTTGCAGTTTCTGATCCGGCGTCTGCAAGAAGTCAACCGCGGCGGACTGACGCCTTATGTGGTCGATAGCGAGGGACGCCTGGTTGCCGGCGCCACTCCTGACTACGCTACCGGGCAGGACATGACCAACTCCGAAATTGTGCGCAACTTCCTCGAGCAGGGCGGGCAGGCGCAGTTGGTAGCCGCCACCCGCGAATTCAGCGTTACCGAGGGCAAGAAGAGCACAAAGATGTTGGGAACCTACAGCCCGGTCGGCAACCTGGACTGGGCCGTGATCGTGCAGAAACCGCGAGACGAAGCATACCGTGGCGTGTACGAGATGCAACGCACCGCCCGACTTCTGGCTTTACTCGCCATCCTGCTTAGTATCGGCATCAGTATTTTCGCCGCACGCCGCATCACCAATCCGCTGGAAGTTCTCACCGCCTCCAGCCGGGCCATTGCCCGCGGAGACTTCTCGCAGCGAGTGCAGCTCGCAAGCCGCACTGAGATCGGTGAACTGGCCGCTACCTTCAACACCATGTCGGAAGAGCTCGAGCAATTCGTGCTCGATCTAAAGCGCGCCGCCACCGAAAATCGGGAGTTGTTCATGAGCTCCATCCAGATGTTGGCCGGCGCGGTCGACGAAAAGGATCCTTACACTCGTGGCCACTCCGACCGGGTCACGCGCTACTCACTGATGATTGCGCGAGAGATGGGGCATCCCGAGGAATTTCTCGAAATCGTTCGAGTGTCCGCCCAGTTGCACGACGTGGGCAAAA
>DATMMD010000011.1:0-4298 GCA_035569875.1 Bryobacteraceae bacterium | reverse complement strand
CAACAGTAGTATACAGCAGGGCCAATCGCGCTGGTTCGTCTATTCGAGATTCGATTCCTCGATGTTCGCATTGTGCGAGTATCAATTGCGGTGGATTTAAAGCAGCTGGGAACGCGACTTGGAGGAATTTTAGCGCTCTTATTGATAGCGGTCTACTTTTTGCTTCTGGCGGGGCAGGGTCTCAGCGCCGGGTTCACGACCGACGATGTGGAGAACTTGACCACCTACTGGAATCAATTTCCGGCGGCGCTGCTCAAGGCCGTAGTTTTGTACTCTTCGCCGTCTTACCGGCCTTTAGGCGGCCTGTTCTTCTATCGTCCGCTATTCGCGTTCGCGGGATTTCATCCTTTGCCTTACCGGCTTTTGTGTTTCGCGCTTCTGCTCGTCAATCTGGGGTTGCTGTATCTCGCAATCCGGTCGGTCACGGCCTCGTCTGAGATTGCGGCGTTGACCACGTTGATCGGCGCCTTTCATCCGCGGCTCGTCGACCTTTATTGGAAAAACGGGACCGTCTACGACATCCTATGCTTCACCTTCTATTTCGGGGCATTGGCCTACTATGCCCGGGCTCGGCTGACTGGCCCCATCGTGGATCTGCGGAAGATGGCCGTGTTCCTGGGCCTCTTATGTACTAGCTTTAGATGCTAAAGAGATGGCCGTAACTCTGCCGCTGCTGTTAATATTCTACGAACTGATATACTTCTCGCCCGTTAGTTTCAGCACTCGGCAAATCGGCAAGTGGATGGTCACCAACTGCCGTTTGGCAGCCATAGCCGGAGTCATGACCGTCCCCTACATCTGGGGCAAAATGCTTGCGCAAAGCCCATTCAGCCAGTTGCTTTCCTACCACTTCGATATCACGCCCAGCCAGTTTCTGATCTCGTACGGGGCGTACCTCGACTCTCTTTTCTTTCGTGATCATTGGTTCGGCGAAGCGCAGGCCGCTCTAACCTTGGCGGCCATGTTAGTGATCGCATTATTGCTGGGGTCTAGGCACCTGGTCTTCGCCTGGTCCATCATGCTCATCAGCTTTTTGCCGATAGCATTCATTCCTGTCAGGGCCGCCTACGTCCTCTATATTCCCCTCGTTGGCTGGAGTTTGTATGCAGCGGCATTGCTCGTATCGTTGCGGGACGCAATCATTTGATCCCCCAAGTCAATCGGAGCCGTCCAAATGCGCCACGTGGCGCTCTTTGTGCTGGTTCTGGTTTCGCTGCTGCGCGCCTATCGCGTTCAGCGGCTGCGGATGTATGGCGAGTTGACGCTCGCGCAGCCGGTGATCCGGTCTGTGTTGGGGGAGCTCGATCGGCTGCATCCAAGCCTTCCTCGAGGCACGCGCCTGCTAGCCATCCACGACCCGCTTCCGCACCGCTACGAGCTGCTCCTGCTGCTCCGCTTGTATTTCCGCGACAGCACGCTAGAAGTAGATCAGGGAAACGCAAATGACGGCCGGCACGCGTGTGTGATGATATGGTGCGGGACGACGCTATACCTATTCAGTACGGCGAAGCCGGAAGTCGCGCCCTGCTTGGTTGCAAGCAGTTAATACGATATCGTATATTACGATAATGAGATATACGATAATGTGCATATCACTATTGCTGGCGCAGTTAAGCCAGCCTCAGACACGCGTCCATGCCGAGGCCACCATAACGATTGATCTTGAAGCGCCGCCTGCTGTGGTGTTGCCTCTCTTTGGTCCCATCCGCGAGGCCGAATGGGCTCAGCTGGAACCCGGTCATGCTTTACCTCAACGATGGCCGGCAACTGGCAGGCAGCGTCTTCACCACCGATGACAAGAATACAGACGTGGTCTGGATCATGACCCGTTTTGGCGAGCGCGCTTTCGAAGTCGACTATGCGCAAGTCCTACCGAAAGTGTGGGCCGGCGAAATCCTCATTCGATTGAAAGAGAGCGGCACCGGGCGCACCCAGGCCACGGTCACCTACCGGCGCACCGCGCTGTCACCGGAAGCCAACCATGGCGTAGAAAACTTTGGCCGGCATTTTCCTCAGCAGCGCGAGCATTGGCAGAACGCTATCAATCAGCGGCTGCGGGACATCGCGGAATAACATGGCCAAACAAAACTGAGCTGACCGACCTGGAATTCGTTCGGAAGTTCGAGGCCTGCGAACTCACCAACGATAGCTTCCATCACCGGGATCACATCCGGCTGGCTTTTGTTTACCTGCAACGCTACCGCGAGTTGGAAGCCCGGGAACACATCGCCGGGGCCATCCGCAAATTCGCCGCGCACCATGGCCAGACGGACAAGTATCACGAGACACTCACGGTGGCCTGGCTACGGCTGGTTGGAAGCGCCATGGCGCGAGTGCCACGGGATGCCAGCTTCGACGAGTTAACCATCGCCGCGCCCGACTTGCTCGATAAGCGAACTATCGAGAAATTCTATTCGAGCGCGGCCTTGTCGGCGGAGGACGCTCGCACGTTTTGGGTGGAACCCGATCTTCAGCCGCTGCCTTGAGGTGTGTAACGATGAGAGGTGCGCATGGCGCTGCTCCTCATTCCCCAGATTCATCGGACCACTCATCAGATCGGACTGTATATCGAGCGCTCCGGGCTAGGACTCAATCAGGGTGAAGCGCATATCATGGCGCACCTGGCCAGCGCCGGCGACAGTACCGTCGGGCAGTTGCATCAGGCTTTCGCGCATAAACGCTCGACACTCACCAGCTATCTGGACCGCTTGGCGGAGCGCCGCCTCATCCGTCGCGAGGTCCGCTCGCAGGATCGCCGCACGTTCGTCATTAGTCTCACCCCTGCCGGCAAGCTGATGGCGCGAAAGATTCACCGGCATCTGGAAACACTCGAAAAGGCGGCGCTTCGTGGAGCCAAACCCGGTAAGACCAAAGCATTCACCGACGTGATCGGGGCCGTGGAAGCAGCCGCAACACGACTCTGAACAGCCGCTATGCCCAAGCCCGATTACGGTCTCGACGCACCCAAGTTGGTTCGGCGTTTTGCAATTCGCGGCGCATTGTTCATAGCCTTCGCGGGCGTTCTCTATTACTCCAACCGCAACATCAGTCCCGGAGCGGCCCTGGCCATCGCAGGCATATTGCTCGTGGTCGGGATCGCGTTCGCCGCCGTAGCCATTGTCATGGTCTGGAGCAGCCGTGTCGCTAAACCCAAGGCGGTTCATCGCATCCTGGACAACATTCCGTGGCGCGGCGATGAGAACGTTCTCGATGTCGGATGCGGGCGCGGATTATTCCTGATCTCAGCCGCCAAACGGCTCAAGAGCGGCAAAGCTACCGGCGTGGACATCTGGCGATCAGAGGATCTCTCCGGAAACACCGCAGAGGCGGCCATGAGCAACGCCAAAGCGGAGGGAGTGGCTAATCGCATCAAAATCGAAAATACCGACGCCCGCAAGCTGCCGTTCGGCGCCAATACCTTCGATGTGGTCGTTTCCAGCCTGGCGATCCACAATATCGACGGGAGTACAGAGCGGGCCAAGGCCCTGCGCGAGATCGCGCGAGTGCTCAAACCTGGCGGCTATCTGGCCATCCTCGACATATTACACACCGGCGAGTATGCCAAGCTACTCCGCCAGTTGGGCTTGAGCGATGTACAGCTTTCGCCGCTCACATTCCTTTGGGGCGTTCCCACCCGTACGTTGACCGCCCGGAAGCCGTCCTAGGAAACGTGGCGCTGGGCCGGGAGTCCTATCTTTCGGAAGGCGTGTGCGTCCCAAGAAACGTACACTATTGAAAATGTTTGAATATCGTGTTATGTCTATATAGATCTGGAGATTATCGCCATGGCCACTACAGTCTGGAAGGGGCATCTCACTTTCGGTCTCGTTTCCTTTCCCGTGAAGCTGTTCACCGCCGCGCGCGCGGACGGGATCAGTTTTAATCAGCTCCACAAAACAGATAATTCACGCATCAAGCAGGTGATCTATTGCCAGGCGGAAGACAAGCCCATTCCGCGCAGCGAAATCGTTAAAGGCTACGAGTATGAGAAGGACCGCTACGTCGTAATCGATGACGAGGATATTAAGAAGATGGCTCCCTCGACGGCCAAGGTCATGGAGATCCTGGAGTTCGTGAAGTCCACTGAAGTCGATCCGATTTATTTTGAAAGCTCATTCTACATGGCGCCGGATGCAGCGGGTGAGAAGCCCTACGCATTGCTTTTCGACACGCTGAAACGCACCGGCTATGTCGGAGTCGCGAAGATCGCGATGCATAATCGCGAGCACATCGCCATTTTCCGGCCGGGTGCGAACGGCCTGCTGATGCATACCATGTACTTTGCTCACGAAGTGCGG
>DATMMD010000010.1:0-78515 GCA_035569875.1 Bryobacteraceae bacterium | reverse complement strand
GTTTCGCGGCCTTTGCGCTGCTGCTTGCTGCGGCCGGGCTGTATGGCGTGGTGTCATACGCGGTGGCGCGGCGCGTTCGGGAGATCGGAATTCGTATGGCCCTAGGCGCGCGCAAATCCGACGTGCTGCGGACGGTGCTCGGGCAGGAACTGCGCTGGCTCGCAGCGGGTCTTGGGGCTGGGCTGGCAGGCGCTTGGGTTCTGGCCCGGCTTCTGCGCGGGATGCTGTTCGGTATCGATCCCGGGGATGCATGGACGTTCGGCGCCGTGATCGCGTTGCTGACTGCGGTGGCGTTGGCTGCCTGCTGGAACCCGGCGAGCCGGGCCATGCGCGTGGATCCCCTTACCGCGGTACGCGAGGAATGAATCCTGGTACACCGCCGTAAGCACCTGATGGAGCGCCTCGCTGAAAAAGCGACTCGGCTCTGGTCGGATGGACGGCTACCCCGAAGTCGGTCGGAGACGCCGTTCCGGGACATCACTCCCGACAAGTCCGCGTCGTGGAAGGATTAGGAACGGGAAACGCGCTTGCACCCGCGTGTTGAGTGCCACATGGTGAAAGGTCGGTGCCCCCCTGTGCCGCTAAACTAGCCCGCGCCCGCATTCTAAAGGACACAATACGGGCGCCAAACCGACCGTGCTCCGCTGGTAACTTGTAGGAGACGCCGATATCGTCCTTCTTTTCAATGCGTTGCACCAGTTCCGCGGCACGACTGAATCGGCGATGCGCTAGATTGGAATTGATGCGTCCGCACGTCCAAGTTCAGTCCATGCCACACTCCCTACCATCCCCCACAATTCAGCGTCACCAGCGTCACCCGATCACTGCAAACCAAAGAAAACACGGAACCGGACCACTAACCCGCGACCCTTCACCCCCGCGTCACCGTCACCCCATTCCCTATGCTATGATCTCCACCGTTATGAGAACCCTCGCCGTTCTGGCCGTTTCCGCGCTGTTGCTCGGTGCTCAGCCAGACTTTAACTCCCTCAAAGAACTCAAGTATCGAAACATCGGCCCCTTCCGCGGTGGGCGGGCGGTCGCGGTGAGCGGCGTCACATCCCAGCCGAGCGTTTATTATTTCGGAGCCACGGGCGGCGGAATCTGGAAGACCACCGACGGTGGGGTAAACTGGGCGCCTGTTTCGGACGGCCAGCTCAAGAGTGGCTCGGTGGGGTCGATCGCGGTTGCCGAGTCTGACCCGAACATCGTCTACGCCGGCATGGGTGAGCCCGATATTCGCGGCAATGCAGCGGCGGGCGACGGCGTGTATAAATCGACTGATGCTGGCAAGACGTGGAAGAACGTGGGGCTTCAGGACACGTTTCACATTGGGGCTGTCCGCATTAATCCCAAGAATCCCGATATCGTCTATGTCGCCGCGCTCGGCCACCAGTTCGCGCCCAACGACCAGCGCGGGGTCTACCGCACCACGGACGGCGGCAAAACCTGGAAGCAGATTTATACGCGCGGCCCGAAGGCGGGCGCCATCGATCTGATCATCGATCCGAACAGTCCGAACGTGATTTATGCCGCGTTCTGGGATGTGCACCGCACGCCTTGGGATCTGGAAAGCGGCGGCCCGGGCAGCGGGATATTTAAGTCCACCGATGGCGGCGATACCTGGACGGATTTGAGCCGCAATCCCGGGATGCCGAAAGGCATTCTTGGGCGCATCGGCATCACCGTGTCGCCCCAATTGTCCGATCGCATTTGGGCCATCGTCGAAGCCGAGGACGGCGGCGTGTTCCGCTCCGACAACGGTGGAAGAACCTGGACCAAAGTAAATGACCAGCGCAATCTGCGCCAGCGCGCCTGGTATTACTCGCGCATTTTTGCCGATCCGATGAAGGAAGATACCGTCTATGTAGTCAACACGGGCTTCTACCGATCCGACGACGGCGGCAAGACCTATACATCCATCCGAACCCCGCACGGCGACAATCATTACCTCTGGATTGCGCCCAACGATTCCAACCGTATGATCGAGTGCAACGACGGCGGCGCGAATGTCAGCACCAACGGCGGGCGCACGTGGACGACGCAAGATCAACAGCCCACCGCGCAGTTCTACCGCGTCGCGCTGGATAACGACTTTCCGTATCACGCTTATGGCGCGCAGCAGGATAACAGCACGGTACGCATCGCTACTCGCAGCGACGACGGCAGCATCAGCGAGCGCGATTGGTACGATGTCGGCGGCGGCGAGAGCGGCTGGCTGGCCCCCGATCCCAAGGACTCGCAGATCGTCTACGCGGGCTCCTATGATGGCTTGCTCACCCGTTACAACCACCGCACCGGCCAGCTGCGTAATGTGACCGTTTGGCCCGATAATCCGATGGGCGCGGGCGCTGAAGTGATGAAGTATCGCTTCCAGTGGAATTATCCGATTGTGTTTTCGCCCAACGATCCGAACACGCTTTATTGCGCGGGCGACCATGTGTTCAAGACCACCAATGGCGGCACCAATTGGGAACTGATCAGCGGCGATCTTACGCGCAACGACAAGACCAAGCAAGGTTCATCGGGCGGGCCGATCACTAAGGACAACACCAGCATCGAGTATTACGATACGATCTTCACGCTGGCTGAATCGACCGTGAAGAAGGGAATGATCTGGTCGGGCTCCGATGATGGACTGGTGCAAGTGACACAAGATGGCGGCAAGCACTGGGACAACGTGACGCCCAAAAACATGCCGGAGTGGATTCAGATCAACTCCATCGAGCCGTCGCCGTTTGATGCCGGCACAGCCTACTTCGCTGCAACGATGTACAAGTTTGACGACTTTCATCCGTTCCTCTACAAGACCACCGATTATGGCAAGAGCTGGACGCGGATCGACTCCGGAATTCCGGCGGATGCGTTCACACGCGTGATTCGAGAAGATCCGAACCATCGCGGCCTGCTGGTGGCCGGGACTGAGACTGGGATGTACATTTCGTTGAACGGCGGGCAGTCCTGGCAGTCGTTCCAGCTGAATCTGCCGGTAGTGCCGATCACTGATCTGGCATTCCAAAAGCGAGATGACGAACTGGTGGTCGCGACACAGGGCCGGGCTTTTTGGATTCTGGATGATCTGCCATTGATCTATCAACTTGCGGATACAAATATAAAGGACGACATGAGATTGTTTCAGCCGAAGGATACTCTTCGGACCTTGCGCGGCGGTTTCCGCCTTCCGCCAAACGGAGCGCTGGGACAAAACCCTCCGGCTGGAGCGGTGGTGTATTATTCCTTCAAAGAAAAACCGCAAGGCGAGGTTACGCTGGAGTTTTTGGACAACTCGGGAAAGCTCATCCGGAAATATTCGAGCAAACAAGTGGCAACTACCCCCGAGCGATCGGGCGAGGGGGAAGAGGAGGAGGAAGCTCCGCGCCGGCGGCCCGGCTCCGAGCGTGTTCCCGGCGAGGCCGGGTTGAATCGCTTCGTCTGGGATCTGCATTATCCCGATGCTGCAACATTTCCGGGCTTGATCATGTGGGCGGGGAACGTGCGAGGACCGGCCATTGTTCCGGGCACCTACAAGGTCCGGCTCACGGCAGGCGGAAAGTCGCAGACGCAAGCTTTCGAGATCAGGAAGGACCCGCGCCTCAACACCACTCCGCAAGATTACGAGCGCCAACTTGAGGTGGCGATGCAGATCCACAACAAGCTTAGCCAGACCAACGAAGCAGTAATCCAAATCCGCGATATACGAAAGCAGCTGGACGCTTATACGGAACGTGTGAAGGATGCGAAGGTCGTAGACGCGGCCAAGGCCCTGAACCAGAAGTTGACAGCAGTGGAAGAGGCGCTCTATCAAACTAAGAACCGCGCCAGCGAGGATCCGCTCAATTTCCCGATCAAGTTGAACAACAAGCTGGCGGCTTTGGAGGGGACGGTGGAAAGTTCCGACGATCCACCCACGACTCAAACTACGGAGGTCTATGAGGGCTTGGCCAGCCAGGTAAATGCACAGTTAGAAACGTTGAAAAAGCTGGTAAGTACAGATCTGGCGGCATTTAATCGTTTGGTTCACGATCAGAACGTCCCGGCGGTGATCGTGGCCGAGCCAAAGCCCGCGGAAACGGGTGCACGCTGAGGAATGATTTCGCGTCATAATTAATGTCATGGAACAGTCGCGTGCAAGGCGCCGCCGTTCATCCGGCTTCTCACTGATCGAGCTGTTGATCGTCATCGCGATCATCTTGATCATTCTCACGATTGCGGTTCCCAAAATGGGTGTCGCTCAGATGAACGCGCGAGAGATGGCGGTCGTTCGTGAGGTACAGACGGTCAACACTGCCCAGGCCCAGTACATGTCGCAATTCGGTAAGTTCGCCGCCACCATGGCTGAGCTCGGCCCGCCTGCCAGCGGCGGCCCGGGACCTTCGGCCGCCGATCTGATTCCAGGCAGTCTCGCGGTCGGCGACAAAGATGGATATACCTTTACTCTAGCTGCCACGCCCTCCGGCTATACCCTCAATGCGAATCCGAAAGTATTCAACAGTTCTGGTCGGCGCACTTTCTATTCCGACCAGAATATGATCATCCACCAAAACTGGTCGGCTGAGCCGGCCAACGCCAGCAGCCCAGAACTGGGAAGCACTAGTTCGAAATAGTAGTTCCAGGGTGCAGCGAATTGCGTACCTGGATGCCTAAGGCGCGCACCGATGCTTTCTCCGCGCCCGCATAGTCGTTCACTCTTCGAAGCACGGCGGAATACGCCTCCAGGTCGGCAATCAGCCGAGGACTATTCGGGCCTAGCGCGGCCTCATGAGTATTTATGGCGCGCTGATAGTATTCGAGTGCATCGGAATCTCGCCCTTCGGCCAAGTACACTATGGCGAGGTTGCAGAGCGTGTCGCCCACCAGAGTTTGGTTCGGCGAATTGAATCCCTTCCAGTTGGTGAGCGCTTCCTGGAAAAGCGACTCCGCTTCAGCGTAATTGTGGAGATGGAAGGAGGCTGCGGCGAGATTGTTCAGGTTGTTGGCGATCACAGGATGGATCGGACCGAAAGTGTCTTCGTTGATCTTTAGCGCTCGCCGATTGAGCTCCACAGCCTTTTTGTATCTGTGGCAATCGAAATTGACCGTGGCGAGATTGATTAAGGCTGCTGCCAGATCGGGATGATTCGGTCCGCTGACCTGCTCAAAGATCGTGATGGCCCGCTGTACCGCTTTTTCAGCATCTTTGTATTTACGTTGCCGCTCATAAACCGCGGACAGATTGTTCAAGTACAGGGCCACCCGCGGATTTCGGGGACCCAACGCCTTTTCGACGATCGCGAGTGCGCGCTCGAGTAATTCTTGCGCGGCCTCGTTTTTCCCCTGCTTCGTATAAAGGTCAGCCAGACTGCTCACGGCTTCCGCGGTATCCGGATCATTCTTCCCGCGTTTGTTCTCCAGAATGGCCAGCGAGCGGCGTAGCGCCGTTTCGGCTTCAGGAAATCTGCCCTGGTTGCTGTACAGCTCTCCAACATTGATGAGCGCGGCGGCGGTCTTCTCATGTTCAGGTCCGAAGAGTTCTTCGAACAGCTTCAGCGCTTGCAGATCGACGGTCTCGGCTTCTGAGTACCGCGCTTCACGCCTGAGTAAAATGCCCAGGTTATTCAACGTGAGTGCAACTGACGCTTCACTGCCGGGTTTCTGCTGCCACAGTTCGAGCGCTTTCCGATAATGCTGTTCAGCTTCGGCGTAGCGTGCTTCAGAAGAGTATCTGGCAGCGAGATTACTAAGGTCCGCCGCCGTCTCCCGGACCGCCGCGGGCGCGCCGGCGGCGAGAGTGGAAGTTAGGGTGATGCAACAGATGGCAGCCACGTGGGCTCGCCACTGAATCCTCTGCATGACATATCCGATCCGACCGGCAAGATTATCGTAGGGCTTTTCGTTCAAAGTAGTCTTGCTGGTGTACAACTTCATTGGGTCGCCGTTAGCGGAACCCGTTAAAACACTTTTGGGGATTCGTGTGCGGTTGTGGGACTGGCTGTCCGCTGATGGGACGGCTGGGACCGCGAAGTATCACGTCTGAGTTTTCTGGAACCTTTTTTGTACTTCGCGAATCTTTCGATCAAACAAATGCTTCATCACATACGTAGAGGATTTTATGAACGGCTGCAAAGTAAGTGCTGAACCAAACCTTTCGGAACACAATCCGTCCAATGGTGGGAGCAACCTTGTGGGAAATATTCCAGCCATGAACGCTCTCGACTCCACGTTTGAAAAACGATTCCTCGCGTCTGTTGTAACGGATATTTCCGGAAGCATCCTACACCGGCGTGATTTGACCGCATTCTCGTTAAGTGAAGCAGTCTACCCGCGGGGGTTGACGTTATCCAAGCATTGTCACAGCCACGCGTACCTCAGTTTTGTTCTAGCCGGAAGCTACAGGGAGAAGTACGCGGACCGGGAGTGTATCTGTTCTGAAGGAGCGCTGCGGTTTCTTCCGCCGTCCGAGCTTCACGAAAACGATTACTTCGACGGCGCACGCTGCCTGTTGGTAAAAATCGAACCATCGGCGCTGGACCGCTTGGGCGAACACTCTCCCGTTCTGTCGAGCCCCGGTGAAGTAGCTGGGTTGGCCTCTTCGTGGCTGGCGAACCGGCTGTATCGCGAGTTTTCCGCGGAGGACGACGTTGCGCCGCTGGCCATGGAAGGCGTCCTGCTGGAGATTCTCGCCGAAAGCGCGCGCGCCATCGGCGAAGGCAGTGCAGCTCACGCTCCGGCTTGGCTCCGTAGAGTCCGTGAAGCTTTGGAAGACACTTATCTGCAGGCGCCGAGTCTCGCTGATCTGGCGGTCATCGCGGGCGTGCATCCGGTTCACTTATCGCGCGAGTTCCGCAAGCATTATCAATCGACCATTGGCGAATTTATTCGCAAGCGCCGGATCGAACATGCGTGTAAGCTGCTGACCGGTTCCGGCACGGCCCTTTCGGAAATCGCGCTGGCTTGTGGATTTTCGGATCAAAGTCACTTCTGCGCGATGTTTAAATGCCACACCGGGCTTACGCCGGCTAAATTTCGCGATATGTCGGCCCGCGGCTAGAAGCTACACCCACCAGGCCGCAGTGGGCCGATCCTTGATGACTATAGCATTGAGGAAAGCGGATGCTTTGGAAAGTCCTTCGTCGGGCGACATCAACGAATCTTCGTGCTCGATCGAGAGCACGTAATCGTACCCGTACATTCGCAGCGTTGAAATAAATTCTTTCCACCAGCCGTAGGCGTGGCCGTAGCCGACGCTTCGGAAGATCCAGGAGCGATTCCTCTCGTCGGTATATTTCTTAGTGTCAAGTACGCCGGTTTTTGGAAGGTTGGAATCGTAGATCTGCGTGTCCTTGGCATGCACGTGGAAGATGGAGTCGCCGAGCACGCGGATGGCCTTGATGGGATCGATGCCCTGCCAAAACATGTGACTCGGATCGTAGTTGCAGCCGACAGTGTTTCCGACCGCATGACGCAATTTCAACAACGTCTCGGGGCTGTAAACGACAAAGCCGGGATGCATCTCAATGGCGATCTTTACACCGTGATCCTTGGCGAACTGAGCGTGCCGAGTCCAGTAGGGAATCACCTTGCGCTCCCATTGCCACGCCAGAAGGTCGAGATACTCGGGCGGCCAGGGACAAGTGACCCAGTTTGGATACTTCGCTTTGTCACTATCGCCGGGGCAACCCGAGAAATCGATGACTACGGGCACGCCGAGTTTTTCGGCCAGCCGCACCGTCCTCTTGCTGGTCTCCTGGTAGGCTTTCGCGATGGCGGGGTTAGGATGCAGAGGATTGCCGTGGCAACTCAAGGCGCTGATCGTAAAGCCGTTGATTTCCAGTTTCTGTTTGAACTCCTTCAATGCTTGCCGGTCGTTTAGCATCGATAGTTTGCAATGTGGGTCGCCGGGATAATTACCGGTGCCGAGCTCGACGGTGAAGATATTCAAGCTCTTCAATTTATCGAGCACTTTGTCAATGGAGAAGTTAGCAAGAAGTGCTGTGAAAACTCCGACCTTCATGGGTATGAATGAGCTCCTCTATTCGAAACGAAAGAATATCACAGAAAGGCGCGCGCGGACGCCGCGGCTCAAGACTCAGGCCGATGGTCGATGCCCAGCTGCTGGCACTTTTTGTAGAGATGGCTGCGCTCCAAACCCAGTGCGCGAGCCGTGTTGGTCATCTGATAGGCATGGTTCTTAAGCTCGGCGAGGATGACCTCGCGCTCATGGGTATCCATCCGCTCCGAGAGAGTTCCGTTGCCCGAAGCGAAAACCGGCTGGGCACCCGGTAGTGCAAGCCGGACGGTACCACGATCTACGCTATCGTCAGCCAGCAGCAATAATCGCTCGACCACATTGCGTAGTTCCCGTACGTTGCCGGGCCACGAATAACGCTCCAGCTCAGCGTAGGCGTCGGACGAGATCTCGCGCGGTTTCCACTCGTTTTGTTCAGCCACAGCGTGGGCGAAGTAATCGACTAGTAGCCGGATATCTTCGGGACGGTCGCGCAAAGGAGGAAGAGTGATCGGGAAAACAAAAATGCGATGATACAGATCCTGCCGGAATTCTCCCTTCCGGACCAGCTCTTCAAGATTGCGGTGCGTGGCCACGATCACCCGAACATCCACGGGAATGGAACGATCTCCGCCGACGCGTTCAATTTCTTTCTGTTCCAGTACGCGCAGCAGCTTGGCTTGCATGAGGACCGGCATGTCGCCTATCTCATCCAGGAACAGCGAGCCGCCATGCGCCTGTTCGAACTTTCCGAGGTGGCGCGTGGTAGCGCCGGTGAATGCACCTTTTTCGTGGCCAAAAAGCTCCGATTCGATCAATTCGGCTGGAATCGCCGCGCAATTTAATGTGACGAACGGGCCGCTCCGGCGCGGGCTTTTCTCGTGCAGTGTGTGGGCCACCAGCTCCTTGCCTGTACCGGTCTCGCCCAGGATGCAGATGCGCGTTTCGCTGGCGGCGACGCGGTCTAACCGGGCCAGCACGCCTTGCATGACGGCCGATTTCCAGACCAGCTCCTGTTTGCCGGCGCGCTGCTTCAGACGCCGGTTTTCTTCTTCCAGGCGCGATAGCTTGACGGTGTTCTCGACAGTGACCAGCAATTTATCAGTGGACAGTGGCTTCTCGAGAAAATCGACCGCGCCCAGACGGGTAGCGCGAATCGCCATCTCGATATTCGCTTGCCCGGAGACCATCACAACCGGAGTTTGAACGCCGGCCGCTTTTAGGTCAGCGAGCAGGGTGAGACCGTCTTTGCCGGGCATGACGACGTCGGAGAGAATCATGTCAAAGCGCTGCGCCTTGGCGAGATCGAGTGCGCGATCGGCGTTATCACAGACCACCGCCTCGTGCCCGGCCAGTCGAAAAGCCCGAGCCAGAGACGCCAGGGTATTCGCGTCGTCATCTACCAGCAGGAGTTTGTTCATGCCCTCAGCTCGATTCGAAAAGTGGCGCCTTTGCTCGGTTCGCTTCGCACTGTGATGGTGCCTTCATGATCGCTCACAACGGACTGAACGATGGCGAGCCCGAGTCCTGTGCCGTGTTGCTTGGTGGTGTAGTAAGGCGTGAATAGGCGAGCGCACTCCTCGGGCGTGAGGCCCGCGCCCGTGTCGCATACCTCGAGCGCGACCTTACGGTCCACAGGTCCATCCAAGCGTTGGGTGCGAAGGGTGAGCGTTCCACCGTTTGGCATGGCATCCAGCGCATTTAACACCAGATTGCGCAGCGCGCGGCGGATCTGTTCCGGATCAGCGGGGACTAAGGGCAGATTGTCATCAAGCTGCAGAACTTTAACTATCCGCGGACGATCGACCGCTTGCATCTGCGCATCGAACAGATGTGCAACCTCCTGTACTACCTGATTCAGGTTAACTGGCTCCGGATGTGGCGCAGGCATTCTAGCGAAATCGCTGAAGCGTCCGACTATGGTCTTAAGAGTATCGAGTTCGGCCAGGAGCGTCGTTGTGCTCTCACGAAACACCTCGTCAAACTGTTGGGGTGAAGTCTGACGGGCTCTCTGCAGATTCTCGATGGTGATCTGCAATGGGAACAAGGGGTTTTTCAATTCGTGCGCCAGACGCCGGGCAAGCTCCCGCCAGGCGGCGACGCGCTCAGCCTGAATCATGCGGTCGCGCTGTTCGACGAGCTGTTCGGTCATTCGGTTGAAATCCTGGGCGAGCTGGCCGACTTCATCGGTAGAATCGATGCGAGCACGGGCATCCCAGTTGCCACTTGCGACGTCCCGAACATTCGAGGCGAGCGCGAGTAAGGGCTGCGTGACACGGGAAGCGGCCCAAAAGCTAAAACCGAGGCCGAGAAGGACACCCGCGCTGCCGGCGATCCAGGCAGTTCCCTGGATGTAGGTTTTGAGATTTGCCAACTCGGCCCGCGAATTCTCAACCATGAGAATAGCGAGCAGTTGCTTATCGCGGCCGAGCAGGGGAATGGCGGTGAGAGTGACGTCTGACCCAGTCAGAGACAACTCGCGGGGTCTTTGGCGAACATCCCGGATCAGATCGGCGGCCAGCTTGGAAGCGGGGGTGTCCGAAGGCGGGGGAGCATCAAAATCGCGAACCAGGCGGATATTCATTCCGGGCGCCGGCGGCAGGGAATCTAGAAAGGCCTTATCCAGCCGCTGGCCGCCTGCGACATAGAGCTGGCCATCAGCGGCGTTCAGACTACGCACCGTCATCAGGCCCAGCGCGGGACCATCCGCCAGCTCTTCGCGCTGCAAGAATACGCCTTGAGCTTTCCAGTCGACGGGCTGCACGAGCCAGCTTTCTTTGTAACCGAAGCGGGCAGGCCATTCAGCCGAGCTGATAATGCTTCCGTCGGGGCCCACGAGTTCCAGAAAGCTGAGCGACTGCTCTTTCGCGAGGGCCTGCGCGGCATCGTAATATTGGGCCGTGTCGATTTTCGACGCCCCGAGATTCACCGTCAGACGCTGCACGGATTCTGAGTTAGCAATGGCGTCAACGCGGCGCGCGACCTCTGCGCTACGCCGGTCAAATTCGCTGCGAAACTGGGAGACCAATGCGGCGGTACGCTGCGTGTCCTGACGCTCGAATGAGTTCGTCACCAGGGTGGAGACCACGCTCGCCACGATCCACACAGAAACCACAACGGTAGTCGTGATACTCAGGAAGACTTTGGTGCGAAAGCTCACTGATCAACCCAAAGGTTTTCAAGATTCAACCGAAACGGATCGCCCTTCTGGGCTGCTTCCCAATTATGGACGCGTGCGGAGAGCCCGTAGAGCTCCGGAAGGTAGACCAGGGGGATGATGCGGTGGTCTTCGAGCATGGCGCGCTCCACTTCAAACAGTGTTTCCGGGTTGGCGGGATCGATCGACGCAGCGTGCTCAGCGGCACCCAGAAGGCCGAGCAGCCTGGACAATTCCGCCGCTGCGTCAGCCGATTCGAGCGGCCATCGCACTATTGTCAGGCTGCCACCTGGATTAGCGGTTGGTTGAATGGTGATACCGGCGTCACGAGCATTCAGGGCAACGCGATCTGCCACTGATCGCGCAAACGAATCGTTGGCTGGATAAGTCAGATTGATCGAGGGGAGGCGTAGCTGAGAGATTAGCTGTTTTGCGTGGGCAAGATCGGGAGCAGCCTGAAATAGAAATGCATAACCCGAGAGCCACTCCGGCAAAATGCCAAAGGCCGCTTCGCCGCGCCTCTGAGTGAGCACATTTACGATCGGGGCGCGGTCAATAGCCAGCGAAAGGGCTTGTAAGAGTGTGGATTGGGGGTTCGCTGAAAGTAATGCGATTAGTTCGCTGGCAGGCGATACCCAGATATGGGTGCCTTCTGGTACAACGCGCCGGGTGGGGCCGAATGGAATATCGAAAACATCGGCGCGACCGGAGCCAGTGCCGAGGTTGATCACAATGGAATCGAGAAAAGGGCGGCCTCCCCAATAATCTTCGAAAGCGGCCAGGCTCAGCCGGCGGCCAGGCTCCCAAGCAGTCACGCGAAATGGTCCGGTACCGATCATAGGATTGGTGTCGCTCTTGCGGAAAATAGCGGTCTCCGGACGCGCTAGTTCAGCCAGCAGGTTGGGCATCGCATGTTCGAATTGAACAATGAGAGTCTGGCCGCCGGCGGTGACCGTAACATCACCGTATTTCTTTTTCAAGGCTGTCAACAACGTCGGGGTCGCGCTGCTGGCGGTGAGCGGTTCACCGTCATGGAATATGACTTTGGGCCGTAGGGAGAATCTCCAACGTTTGTTATCCGGCTCGTGCTGCCAAGCCAGAGCCAATTGTGGTTCTATCACGCCTCGCGCGCCCACTCGCACCAGGGTTTCGGTAATCGGGGCAGACAGGTGTCCGCGCGCGCCCATCGGATCGAGCAGGATTGAAGCATTGGAGAGCTCAACGGTTATAGCGCCGCCGTAGCGCGGTCGTGTTGCCCCTGTGAGGGCGCCCAACCAGACGCTACTGAGTGCAAGCCACGCCCAGACGCGAAGCCTCATAGTTTCCTGTCTTTGAATTTCGGACGACTAGCGTCGCCTGCCCGCTGGTCTCAGCGGGCCAAAGTGCGGTGATCGGCCCAGGCAAAGTCATCGGTTCGCTCACTGGTGTAGCTCGGCCACTGGCAATTTCGAAAGCCTGGGTCTGATCCTGGTCTGGATTGCCGCTCGAGACCGAAGCAAGAACGGTTGGATCAGGTACGCAGGGATTCTCTATTTGCGCGAAGTCGCTCCCCCACATTCCGACAGCGAGGGCGTTGCCCGCCCGGTCGAGGATCCGATGATCCGTGGTCGAGAACCAGCCGTTCGCGCCGGCGTAGAACGCTGTTTGGAAGCTGGGCGACTCCAGGACGTTTCGATCGGTTACCCAGCGGTCGACCAAGTTTGCATCACCCAAATTCATCGGCCAGGCATCGTTGCCAGGGGCGCATGCAACCTTGAGCGCTGGTTGGAGCGTAGCGCTGCAAGTTGTTCCCGGTAAGTAGACGCGAAATCCGGCCGGTACATTCTCGATGCGCCCGCGTGGATCGCGCGCCGGTGGCCTGGCAAGCGAAAGCGCCGCTACGTCGCCGGGGATCCACTTGCCGCCGGTCATACGAAAGGTCGATACCGCGGCAGGGCTGAGCACCAGCAATTCGGAACCAGAATCGAGCAATAAAAGATCCAGCACCGGCTCAGGCTGATCCCAGATTGGCGTGCGCAAAATCGTGACGCGCGGTTTGGTTTCCGACCTTGGCGGTGCAATCCAAGGCTGAATCATGACTGTCCGGTTTTCTCCGCTAAATATCTCAGCTACCAGCAACAACCCTCGCGTATTCTCGGACGCAGTGATACGCACGCGCGTTTCAGGACGCATGGCCGTCATCGGCAGGCCCGATTTGCGTAGTTCCTCCTCCAGAGCCCTGCCGAAGCCGGACAAATCGGCGGATGTCAGGGGTGACAGGTTTTGCAATTCGAGCGAAACGGTTGGGTGGCGCTGCAGCTGCGAGGAGATACGGGCCGCGAGTTGAGCCGCGACTTCCGCGGGACTCTGTGCTGGTCCGATTGCCACGGTCACCCATCCAAACAATAGCGCGAACACGACGCGTGTCATCGGTCACATTATACTGTTCGCGGGTCACCAGCCCGATTACAAACCGCAGCGCCACGAATGCCAACACCAGCGCGCATCCGAGGCTGCAGATGAGGCCCAAAGCGGCCACCGGGAAGTCGCCCGCTAGAGTCATGGATGTCATTGGAGGCCTCCCGCTGCGGTGGCCATTGCATTTTCGGGCGCCTCATCGACGAACACTTTAGCGAGATCGGCACTTAATTCAGTGACCAGTTCCACCGGGTCACCCACGTGCACCAGTTCAAACAATTCCTCGACGTCATGATTCCGCATCCGAACGCAGCCGTGCGAGGCGGCCTTACCGATCGAACTGGGCACATTCGTTCCGTGAATGCCGTAGCCTTTGTAGCCCAACCCCATCCAGCGAGTGCCCAGCGGATTCGCGGGTCCGGGCCCAATCGTCTTGCCGGGCTTATACCATGTTGGCTTCACAACCCGGCTGGCAATTTGAAAATTCCCGCTGGGACTGGGCGTACTTTTCTTGCCGACTGCGATCGGATAGATCTTCATTACATGGCCGTCTTCCATCAACACGATCTTGCGATCGGGAATGCTGACAATCAGGCGGCGAGTTGGTGCGCTTTCGGCCAACACTTCGGTGGCGGCCGTAGCGAGAATTGTCAGAAACTTGATGGCCTGCATGGTCTTTTTTCTCCTCTTCATGGGAAGCGGAAAAGCAGGCGGGCAGCCAGGAACTAAGCGATTGAGAACGCTAGAGATAGTGACACCACTTGCGTGTTGTCAGAGACACGACGTGTCTAGCCGGACACAACAATTGCAGAGTCCTGAGATTGGCTACTCGACCTACGGAAGGATTTGGAATCCAAGCCCGATTTGACCGAAATGCGCATCAGCGGTTACCACCCGGCGGATGTGGTTCTCTCGCATCACAACGAAGCGTGTTAAGTCTGTGAATGAAACTTTTGGTTTGTCCTTATAACGTAAGCGCAATTTCCATGCGTTGAACAGCGGATCAGCTTCCGTAGAGTTTTTCATCAATGGAGGTGCTGAAAACCGGAATAAAACCTTTTCAAGTCTCGACCGAATCAGGGAGGCCGTGCTCTGGCGTAAGCGAAATGCTTCTCGACGAAGTTGCTCGTGAAGATGATCGGCAAGGAAGATGATCACACGTTTCACAGGTACATGCTAGCTACTTCCACGCCATGCCGCGGCGATGCGTGAGCGCATGGTAGAACCCCATAAAAGCGGCGGCATTGATCATCGTGAAATAGAACGGCAGCATAAGGATTTTAGGCCGCAGCGGCGCCACTGTACCGAGCACGGCGAGAACATAGAAGACCAATTGCGCGCAGAAGACGGCCAAATAGAAGCTGGAGTGGAGCAAAAACAGATTCGCGACGAATGCCATCAGCATGGCGAAAGGCACCACCAGCCGGATCACTTTGTGCGACAGGAAAAAGAACAGGGCCAGTGGGCGGAGGGGACTGAGCAGGCCTTTAATTTCGCGCAGCTGCTGGACATTTCCCGCCATGATTCGGATACGCCGCCCGAAGCCGGTCATTTCGTGCGCTTCCTCGTACACGATGGCGGTAGGCTCGTAAACGGCACGATAGCCCTTTGAGAGAACGGATACCGGGATAATGTAGTCGTCGTTAATAGTTCCGGGTGGCGGGTAAGGATATAGTTCTTTGCGGATGGCATGCATCTGTCCATGGCCCCCTAAAATGGAAGCTAATCGCGACTCCTGAATTTTAAGGAACGTTTCGTACCGCCAATAGAGGTCCTCCGATTTCCCGACGTCCACTTCGTCGGCTTTGACAATCTTGTACAGGCCGCTCACGGCGCCTACTTCTGGGTCGGCGAAATTCTCGATCAACCGGCGAACTGAATCGGGTGGCAACATCGCGGATGCATCCGAGAAGATCACGATCTCGCCGCGCAACTGGGGAATGCTGGCATTGAGGGTCGCGATCTTGCCGTGGTTTTCGGCGTACGCCAGCACTCGAACGCGGTTTCCGTCAGCCAGGTTTTGGGCTGTTTCGGCCGTTCGATCTTTCGACCCGTCGGATGCCACCACGATCTCCAGCAGATCGGCCGGATAATTTAGTGCAAGCGAGTTCTCAATCTTGCGCGCGATGACGTCATCTTCGTTGTAAGCCGGAATCAGCAGGGAAATGAACGGCTGGATGGGACCTTTCTTTACATCGCGGCTAATGACTAAGCGCAGCAATAGTAGAACTAGCGGATAGCCGATATATGCGTAAAAAGGAACCAGTACCGTTATCCAGAAGATGATTAGCGCCAGCACCGGTTAGACGATCCGAGCCTCGATCTGCGCGGTACCTGGCGTAGTGGGAAGCTGATCGAAATCCCGTAACCACAACTCGAGCATCAAAAGTTTCCAGAGGTGGTAATAGTTATTGCGGCGGCCACTGTCATGCTCGGCTAGCAGGTGACGAACGAAGCCGGACGAGACGATTCCACGATTGAGAAACGAGGGGCTGGTGAGGTGGTCCCATAAGAAGCTTCGTAGCGAACCACGAAACCAGTGGGCCAGCGGTACACCGAAACCGCGCTTGGGTTGGTGAAGCAGCTCGGGAGGTAAACGATCGCCCACGGCGCGGATGAAGATATCCTTGCCTCGCCCATTGCGAAGCTTCCAGGAGTGCGGGATGCGAGCCGCGAGTTCAGCCAGTTTGTGATCCAGCATTGGACAGCGGACTTCCAGGGAGTTTGCCATCGACATGCGATCCACTTTCACGAGCATGTCTCCGGTGAGCTTGGCGGTGGCTTCGAAATACAGCGCTTGGCTAAGAACATCAGCGCCATTAGGAAGCAGGCAATGACTGAGCGCATTGGTGAGGAAAGCCGAGTCGCCAGGCGGCATCCATTCCGGGCTCAGCAGCCGGCTGAGCAGGAAGTGAGGTGAGTTGTTTTCGAAGTAACGTTCCAGCGCCGTTGTACGGCTGATCATCCGCAGGAAGTTCTTGCCGTAGGCAGAATAAGGAAGCAGGTCGGAAACAAGAGACAGGACTTTTCGCGCGCTAAGCGGAACGCGATCGATCCTGCGCATCCGCTGAATTTCGAAGAAACTCTCGTAACCGGCAAACAGCTCGTCGCCACCGTCGCCGGTGAGCGCGACCTTGACGTGTTGGGCGGCAAATTCGGATACCAGGTAGGTCGGGATCGCGGAGGAGTCGCAAAAGGGTTCGTCGAAATGGTGCACCAGCTTAGAAACCAGGTCGATGGAATTCGGCCGCACGATGATTTCGTGGTGGTCCGTTTTGTACTTGCGGGCGACGGTGGAGGCGAGCGAGAGCTCGTTGAAATCAGGCTCCTCAAAACCGATGGAAAAAGTTTTCACCGGCTCTTTGGTTTGCAGGGTCATGGAAGCTACGACCGAGGTAGAGTCAATTCCTCCGCTCAAGAACGCTCCCAGAGGGACGTCGGATATGAGACGCAGCCGCACCGACTCATCGAAGGTTTCGCGCACCAGATCGCAAGCAGTTTCCTCCGTAAACCCAGGGGCGGGCTCCTCAGCAGGGGGGGGAAGTTTCCAATAGCGGCCTTCCTCCACCTTGCCGTCGGCATGGTAGCGCAGCCATCCGCCGGGCGTCAGTTTGCGGATGGATCGGTAGATACTCCAGGGATCGGGGATATAGTTGATAGCGAAGTACAGTTGCAGCGCCTGGCGATCGATTTCGAGCGGCACGCCGGGCAAACGCAGAGATTTCAGCTCGCTGCCAAAATACAGTCCTTGCGGTAAAGCTGCGAAATAGAGCGGCTTCTTGCCAAACCGGTCGCGGACCAGCAGCAGCGACCGATCGCGAGCGTCCCAGATGGCATAGGCGAACATGCCTCGCAGCTTCTGGATACCGCCGGTTCCTTCCTCTTCATAAAGGTGCACTAATGTTTCGGTGTCACTATTGGTCTTGAAGCGATGACCACGGCGGATCAGGTCCGAGCGCAGCTCATGGAAATTGTAGATCTCGCCGTTGAAAACTACCCAGACGGTTCCGTCTTCGTTGGAGATGGGCTGATGGCCGGTACTCAGGTCGATGATACTGAGCCGGCGCATGCCGATTCCGCAAGAGCCATCGATGTGATAGCCGTCATCATCCGGGCCGCGATGGCGAATCTGATCGCACATCCAGCGTAAGTCAGCCAGTTCGGCCTTCCCGTCGCGTAGAAATTGTCCGGCGATGCCACACATAGATCGAGGCCGTCGTTACGCAGCCTGTTTCGATTATCGCAATTCAAGGCGGCGGGGCTGACACGATAGAATACTCCTTGCGAACTCCCCGAGAAATCGCATTTCGCCTCAAACAAGAGTTCACCAACGCGTATCTCTGCGCAAGGCCGCCGAAGATTGGGCTCGACAACTTCGCGCCGCGCCTCACTTTACCCGATACGGCTGAGATTGCCGACAAGCTCACTGGTACGCGATTCGCTCAGGAAGTAGTCGCGCTGGCGGAACAAATCAGGCAGCACCGGTTTCCAATTTTGGGGCTGACCATCGAGACCGGGCCGGAGATCCATTGGCGGACCGATTACCTAAGCGGGATTGAAACTCGTCTCGATTATTTTCGGACAATTCCCTACTTGGACGCGGCGCAGGCGGGCGATCATAAGGTGATTTGGGAATTGAACCGGCAACAGCACCTGGTGATCCTGGCGCAGGCGTATCTTTTCACGGGCGACCGAGCGAATCTGGACGAGATTCAGACGCAACTAGAGAGCTGGTTTGCCGCGAATCCATTCCATCGCGGGATCAATTGGGCGAGCGCCTTGGAAGTGGCCTTTCGCGCGTTGTCGTGGATCTGGGTATGGCACCTTGTTGGGCCGAACTTGCCCTCGGAGTTTCGGCCCAGCTGGCTGTCGGAACTGTATCGGCACGGAGTGCACCTGGAGAATAATCTCTCGTTCTATTTTTCCCCGAACACGCATCTGCTTGGAGAGGCGCTGGCGCTGCACGCGTTGGGACTATTCTTCGCGAGCCTGCCGAAAGGCGGACGGTGGGAGCAGCTAGGCGGCCAGGTGATGCGGGAGCAGATGGAGCGGCAGGTACACGGCGATGGAAGCCACTTCGAGCAATCGACTTACTATCACGTGTACGCGCTGGATATGTTTCTGTTACACGCGATTCTGGCCAAACCGGACCGGTCTTATATGGACAAGCTCGAGCGCATGGCGGAGTATCTCGACACTCTGCTTGGGCCAGCGCGAGTGCTCTCGTTCATCGGCGATGACGATGGCGGGAGATTGTTTCATCCTTACGGGAAGCGCGATCGGTTCGGCCGCGCGACCATGGCGACAGCGAGTATGGTCTTGGACCGGCGGGATTTGCAAAGGGACTTCGACGACCTTCATGAACAAGCGATCTGGTGGCTCGGCGCCGGCGTGGTCCCCCATGAGCCCGGGGCAGGGAAGAGGGTGTCACGGCTATTCTCGGATGCTGGTGTTGCTGTGATGGTGTCGGAAGACGTGCAGGTGATTGTCGACGCCGGTCCGTTCGGGCCTGGGGGGGCCGGTCATAGCCATGCCGATACGTTGGGCATCGTCGTCCGCTGCGGAGATGACGAGATTTTAATCGATCCGGGAACCTACACTTACGTTGGCGATCCAAAATGGCGCGACTGGTTTCGCGGAACCGAGGCGCATAACACCGTGCGTATCGACGGACTAAATCAGGCTGTTGTCGCCGGTCCGTTCCGCTGGGCGAATCGTCCCGAGGTAACGATTCTCTCGTGGAAGACGAATGCCGAACGCGACCTTCTGGAAGCGGAATGCCGGTATATGGGCTTCATCCATCGCCGCCGGGTTGAGTTTCAAAAACCGGAGGTCATCATCATCGTCGATGAGATCAAGGGACCTTCCGGCGATCACGATGTAGAACAGCTTTGGCATCTCGGATCAATGGATGTGGCGACACAACTCGTGCTGCCAGACGGAGCCGAATTGATAGAGAGCTGGAGATCGAGCGTCTTCGGAGAAAAGCATCCGGCGCCGCTAATACGCGCACGCCGGCACGGAGCGTTGCCGATTCGGCTGGAAGCGAGGATTCAGATCCAGCCGCGCACGAAATAATACCCGATCTTGCCGGTCTCCATACATAAACCCAAGAATACCGGCCACCGATTCAACCGCGACATGCTCTGCTTGATTGCATCGGGAAAAGGACGTGGCTGGAGATCAATGCCCGCCTTGCGGAAAGCGCGATAGGCGCGAAACATATGGTAGTCGCTGGTGAGCAAGACTTTCCTTCCGGAGAGCTGGTCCAGAAGCAGCTTCGATTTGAACGCATTCTCATGCGTGCTTCGGGATTCGGTTTCAACGCGAACGGCGGAGGCGGGGATTCCTTCGGCGACCATAAAATCGCGCATCTGTTCGGCGATGGAGGGTTGACCGGCGGTTCCTCCTCCGCCACACACCACTACGGTCCGAAATCCGCCTTCTTTCCAGGCACGCACGGCATATACGCTGCGCCAATAGGATGAAAACCCGATAGACCCTTGAACGGAATCGCCGCCCGGCACGATGAGAATCTCGCCAACGGGGTCGTTCCAGGCGCCAGACAGGCGGCTGGCCCACCAAAAGTTAATCGGCGTAAGGGTAACTAAAACGAACAGCAATCCAATAGCAGCCAGCCCGCCCACAATAAAACGGGCGCCTTTTCGCACATCTACTCCGCGAGCAAATGCAATACTATACTGCGCCGGTGCGCGCGCTCCCGATGCTCAAACAAGTACACGCCTTGCCAGGTGCCGAGCGCGAGCTTTCCATTACGGATCGGAATGGAGACTTGAGTTTGGGTAAGAGCCGAGCGAATGTGCGAGGTCATATCGTCTGGACCTTCGGCGGTATGGCGATAGAGGCGCGTGTCCTCGGGGACTATCCGGCTGAAAAATTCGGCCAGGTCAGCCACAACGTCGGGGTCGGCATTTTCCTGAATGACGAGCGATGCCGACGTATGTTGGCAGAAAACGGTCACGAGGCCGGTCTGGGCCGGATGGCCCTGAAGCCACGAGCTGATCTCGCTTGTAAATTCGTACAAGCCTTTGCCGCGGGTCGCAATGTGAATCTGGTGGGTGAATTGCTTCACTCGACCGTCACGCTCTTAGCGAGATTGCGCGGCTGATCGACGTCGCATCCCAGGCGCACCGCAATGTGATAAGCGAGCAGCTGCAACGGTACGATCTCCAGAATCGGCAGCAGTAGTTCCGTCGTAGCGGGAATCGGGATCAAGTAGTCGGCGATCTTGCTCACTTCGTCTTCATCGCCCTCGCATACTACGGCGATTACGATGCCGTTGCGTGCCTTCACCTCTTGAATGTTCGAAAGAGTCTTTTCGTATCGCAGACGGCTCTCTTCGCTTTCCGGATCGCGCGTGGCCAGTACAACCACTGGAAGATTTTCGTCGATCAGCGCGTTCGGCCCGTGTTTCATCTCGCCGGCGGGATAGCCTTCGGCATGGATATAGGAAATTTCCTTTAGCTTGAGCGCGCCCTCGAGGGCGATCGGAAAATGTATGCCGCGACCGAGAAACAGGAAATCGGTGGAGCGGGATAGTCTCTTTTCTAGCTCTTCATAGATGGCGGTCTTTCCTAGGATAGCCTCGAGTTTGCCCGGAAGTCGAACCAGTTCCTGAACCAGCTTAAGAGAATCGTCCGCGGAGAGAACTTCGCGAACCTGGCCTAGGTGCATTGCGAGGATGAAGAGCGCCGTAAGTTGAGAGGTGAAAGCTTTGGTCGACGCCACACCGATTTCCGGGCCGGCGTGTGTCATAAGGGTGCCAGCCGCATCGCGCGTGATCATGGAGCCGACAACATTGCAGATGGCGAGGGTCTTCGAACCCTTCTGCTTGGCCTCGCGCTGTGCCGCCAAAGTATCCGCCGTTTCGCCGGACTGCGAGATCACCACGGTGAGCATGTCTTTGGAAACGATGGGATCCCGGTAGCGGAACTCGCTGCCGTAATCCACTTCCACGGGGATGCGCGCCAGTTTCTCGATCATGAATTTTCCGGCTAGTGCAGCGTGCCAGCTAGTGCCGCAAGCGATGATCTTGACGGACTGAAACTCGCGGAAGACCTTTGGGCTGATATCCATCTCGTCCAGAAAAATGCGCCCCGATTCCTGGCCCACACGTCCCAGCACGGTATCGCGGACGGCGCGCGGCTGCTCAAAAATCTCCTTGAGCATGAAATGCTTGTAGCCGCCCTTTTCGGCCATGATGGGGTCCCACACGATGTGTGTGACCTGGCGCTTGACGGGCTTGCCATTGAAGTCGGTCAGGTGAACGCCTTCGGGTGTGAGCACTGCCAGATCGCCATCGTTCAAAAAGAACATATCGCGCGTATGACTCAATATGGCAGGCACATCGGAAGCCACGAAGTATTCACCCTCGCCTAGCCCGATGACCACCGGTGGCCCTGAACGTGCAGCCACGATTTTGTTTGGATCCGAACTGGCGATGATAGCCAGCGCGAACACGCCCGAGAGCTCTTTCACCGTCTTCCGCGCCGCGTCCTCCAGATTGCCCTCGTAATACTTCTCCACCAGATGGGCGATGACCTCGGTATCGGTCTCGGTACAGAACTTGTGGCCTTCTAGCTGGAGCTGATGCTTGAGCTGTAGATAGTTTTCGACGATGCCGTTGTGCACTACCACGATGTCGCCAGTGCAGTCGCGATGAGGGTGAGCGTTCTCTTCGGTCGGACGGCCGTGGGTTGCCCAACGTGTATGGCCGATGCCATAAGGACCATCCAGCGGATTTACGCGGATCGCTTCTTCCAGGTTTCGCAGTTTGCCCGAGGCGCGACGAACGGAAAGATGGTTGTCCCCGTTCAACACCGCGATGCCGGCGGAATCGTATCCGCGGTATTCCAGGCGGCGCAGGCCATCCAGGATAATTGGGACGGCTTTCCTGTTGCCGATGTAACCGACGATGCCGCACATAACTTAAGAATACAAGGAAAGCCGGGAATTCAGAGTACTAGAACTTTCGCGATCAGAAGCGCCACGCCGGCTAACCAGCCGAGAAGCGCCTGGTATTCGCGATTGTGTGAGTACAGAGCCCACCGGAAATGGCCGCCGGCATTGGAAGCGCGTTGAGCGGGCCAAAGCGCAGGAACGCGCTGGGCGTATGCATCGAAATCCGGAAACAGATGGCGAAGATGCTGCTCTTCGAGCTCAATCACGGGCAGGTAAATGAGCACGAAGACTGCGGCAAACACCACAGCCAAGAGCCATCGGCGCGAGGCAATGACCAGGCCTGCCGCCACCAGCGCGGTTCCCAGATACAGCGGATTTCGAACATAGGCATAAGGCCCACTCTCAGCCAGGCGGATGTTCTTTTCAAGGTGGCCGGTGGCCCAGGCGCGCAAGAGTAAGCCAAGCGCGGAGACCGGCAGTCCCAAGATCAGCGAACGAACATCGGGTTGAGAAAACCAGGCGAAGGCGGCTACTAGTACGAATCCCGCGGCCACGCGTAGACGAGCTACCCGGTCGGCATATGGCTTAGGAAAAACACTCATCCATGTTTAACAGCGCTTAATCGCGGCGGAAGGATCGCTTGCAGCGCTTCTAAGACCTGATCCGGCGTGATCGCCCGCATGCTCGCGTCGGGCTCGGCAGTTCTCTTGTAGTTCGTCACCGCGATGGAGCTTCGCAAAACCCTGAACGTTCCGCCAAAGGGACCGTGGCGGCCAGGATCGGTGGGTCCATAGAGCGCGATGCCGGGTTTGCCTAAAGCGGCAGCAAGATGCATGGGGCCGCTGTCGACGCCGACGATCGCGGCGGCTCTGCGTGTAGCGTGAATCAGCCCGGGAATCCCAGAGACGTGTGAGTCGGCGCCTTCGACGCGAATCGGCTCGCCGGAATTAATTACCAAGGGCAAGCCCCACTCGTGCCGCAAAAGGTGGGCGAGTTTTGAATAATGTTCGAGCGGCCACTGCTTGGCTCCCCAGCCGGCTATTGGGCTCGCTAACACGAAGTCGCCGTCCGGAAGACGGCCTTCCGGCTGCCCCGGTGGCAAAGGAAAAGTTCGGAGAATGCTCGAAGCTCCGGCCGCCGCTGCCAGATCCAGATTACGTTCCACAGCGTGATGCGACCGTATTTGTACTTTGGTCGAATAAAACCAGGAGGCCGCAGCCTCGCGCGCATGCGCAGCGTCGAATCCGAAAATACGTTCCGGCCGCGCGATGGTGGCTACTAGCGCCGATTTGATCAGGCCCTGAAAGTCCACAGCTAGATCGAAGCGGGCGGCGCGCAACTTGCCCCATGCGCTTCCTAAGCCCGCGAGCGTCCGGCGATCGAGATGCATCACGGAGTCGACGTAGGGATTGCCTTCCAGCAGCACGCTCCATTTCGGTTCGACGACCCAGGTGATCCGGGAGTGGGGAATGCTGTGCTTGAGGCTAGCGACCGCAGGTAACGCGGCGATTACGTCTCCCATGGCGCCCAGACGGATGACGAGGATCCGCGGCCCCGTCATCCCACGCCTTCCCCACGATGACGCCTCAGCACATTCTCGACGAATCGCTGGGTGAGGGAGCCGTCGATTCCTGGCAACTCACCCGCGCCGTTGCCCAGCGCAACATAATCCACCATGCTTAAAGCAGCGACCAGTTCTGCCCGGGCCCGCTGCGGCAACAATGGCCGTTCGGGATTGGTGACCTCCACAATAAGCAAACGCCCCGGCGCGGCCTGTTCACGCAATCGGCGGACATGCTCGGCTAGCAGGGGATCAAAGTGACCGGCCAGCCAAGAAGTTGATTGGTTGCGCTGGCGCTCCCGGGCTTCTTCGAGCGGTATGATTTTCGATCGCGTGTCCAAGATGCTTAGTCTATCAACAAGGCGAGGGCTTCCTTCACAACTCGATCCGCACTGACACGCTGCATACAGCGATGATCGATGGGGCATTCGCGTAGCAGGCAGGGACTACACTCTACGACTTCGCGGACAACTCGCGCCTTTTGCCCCGTCGGCCCGGTGCCGAGGTCGTCCGTCGCGCCAAAAACAGCCACCGTCGGCACGCCGAGAGCCGAAGCTATATGCATTGCGCCTGAATCGTTGGTCAGGAATAGCTCGCACTCGGCAGCCAGGTCGATGAACTGCGCGAGCGTGGTCTGGCCGGCATGATTGACCACGGTATAGCCGTTAAGCAATGCTGCGATCTGTTCGCAGACGGATCGCTCACCCTCCGATCCGAAGAGTGCAATCGATGCGCCTCGAGCGTTTGCGAGCTTCCCGGCGGTCTCGGCAAACCGTTCCGGAATCCAACGTTTCGCGTTGCCATAGGCCGCACCCGGGCTGACGCCGATAATTCGAGCGGATGTTGTGACAGCGCGCTCCAGGCGAATGATTGGGCTTTCAGGCAGGCTGCCGATTAACCCGGCTCGGTGGAGTAGTTCCAAATAGTAGAAACGTTCGTGTTGCGGAATCTCGCCTCGCTTGGGTACGCGCACCGCCTGCGTGAGTAGCAATCCACGGCCATCGCGATTGTAACCGATGCGATTCGGGATACGGGCCAGCCAGGCGATCCAGGCTGCTTCGAATGCGTTCTGCAGGAGGATCGCACAATCGAAATTGCGGGAGAGCAGCTCGTGCGCCACTTGCCGGAGTTTCCCGTTAAACCGGATGACCTCATCCACGCAGGATTCGCGTACATACAGGTCAGCCACAGCTGGCTTGGCGAGAATGGCGATATGCGCCCGAGGAAAGCGGCCGCGTATCGCGCGCAGTGCCGGAAGGCACATAACAGCATCGCCCACCCAGTTGGTGGCGCGGACGAGAATATTTGAAAACTCCACGGCGCGCTATTGCACCGCGATTGTAACTGTGTTCGCAGTGACTCCGCCGATGTTGAGAATAACGGGCACGGCATCGCCGCTGGGTGCATTTGTAGGCACTTGAACATTCACCTGATAAAGACCGACGTAGCCGGGCGCCAGTCCCGAGAAACTCACGCTCGCATTCATACCGCCGACGGTGACTAGCGGCATGGTCGTGGTGAGGGCCAGAGGAAGAGGACTGCTAGGTGACGGCGCCCCGAGTTCCGGACGGTTCCTCACCGCGCCGAGTCCGGTGCAATACAGCGACACGAACTCCCCTTTTTGTGCCGGTCGCGACCCTGGGAATGCCCCGCTCGCCGCGGCAATGGTCGCCGTTCCAGCAATGATGGCCGCTGCCTGCCCTGTCCCCTGCGAATTGGTTGTGTAGACTCCCGGTGCGTAGGGCGTTACGGTGACCGTGACGGTCGTGGACAACGTTCCCTCGGTGATGATCAGGTTAGCCGCAGTCAGTCCCGCGCCATTGAAGTACGGAACCTGGAAGTTGATTTGACCCGGCGAGATGAAAAAAAGCGGTACGTTCGCTCCGCCGATCGTCATCGAGCTACCTCCCAAGCGTGTCGGCCACGGAGGTGCAGCGTCGGCTACGACGGTGGCGCCGGCCAGATTCGTTCCATACAGCGACGCCAGGCTCCCGGGCGCGAGGATATTGCCGCCCGTCGGATACGCCGAATTCACAAATGCCTGCGAAGATGTTGCCGGGGCTGGTCCGATGTTGAAATTCACCGAATTCGACCCTCCTGCGCCGGGCGACGGATTCAACACGTCGATAGTAACCCGCCCCACCAGAGCGATGTCCAGGGCGCTGATTTGAGCTGTAAGATCCCCGCTATCAATGACCGTGGTCGGGCGGATCGATCCGTTCCAGCGGAGCACCGCACCAGGGACGAAATTCGCACCGGTAACCGAAATCGAGAAATCGGCCCCACCGGCGTTAATGCTGTTCGGCGAAACGAAGTTGACGATCGGTTGGCGCGATGAGGAAGGCAGCGGAACGACAATGTCCCACATGCTGCGGCCGTGGGTGGCTGCGCGCAGCGTTCGGGACGCGCGGTGCAGAACCAGCGAGTCCACCACAACTAGCGGCAATCCATTGCCGAGAGTGGTCCACGTAGCGCCCCCATCGGTGGTCACCATCACGCCCGCGTCGGTTCCGATATACAGAGTGCCGGGAATATCGGGATCCACCACCACATCATTCACTGGGAGATTGGGAAGGTTGCCGCTGATATCGGTCCAGTTTGCGCCACTATTGGTGGTCTGAAATATGTGACCTTGGTTGTTCGTGGAAAATCCAGAGAATGTGACGTACGCCGTAGCGGGATCGATCGGGTCCACGGCTATGTGAGTGACGGTACGCGTCGGCAGACCGGCACTACGGTCGGTCCAGGAAGCTCCCGTCCCACTCAAAGAGTTGCTGGTTATTTGGACTCTGCTGTCGCTCGTCCCCGCATAGACCGTGTTCGGATCGGCAGTCGCAACACCGATAGCCTTAATCGTAGGCGATCCGCCGGAAGACCCGCCCGTGAGGTCTGGCGAGATTGCCACCCACTTGCCGGCGCCATCACGCGTTTGCCAGACCCGATAGGTTCCGAAATACAGGGTTTGTGGATTAGAAGGATCGATCGCCAGAGGAGGAATGAATTGAACGCGGTCCCGCGCATTGATCCCGTATTCGCTTCTGGACCAGTTATTGCCGCCATTGGCCGTTCTCAGGACAGGAATCGACGCATTCTGGATAGAATCGCAGGAAGCGTAGGCTAGTCCTGGAAGTGCCGCGTCAATGGCTGTAAAGCCCCCATCGCCGCAAGTAACGTAGCTCCAATTCGTGATTCCGCCGTAACGCTGGGTTCCGTTGTCCTGCGCACCGGCAAATGCGATGCTAGCGTTAGTTGGATTAATGGAGAGCCCGGGATAAAACTGGGTGATCGAGAGCGTATCATTCAGCTCGGTCCAGCTCACGGCTGGATTCGTGACGTCGGTAGTGCTGTACACGCCGCCATCGTTGGCGATATATAGCTTGCTCCCATCCGGTGTGAATGCCAGATAGTGCTCGTCGACGTGGATCTGGACCTGGTTTGGGCCGATGTAGCTAAGCTGATTCCAAGTCACACCGCCGTCCATCGTCCTCATGATAGATAGCGAACCGGCCGCGAAGACGAGATCCGGATTGGTAGGATGCACCCGGATCGTCATGTCGTACCAGCACTGTGCCACACTGGCACAAATGTCGGGAGCACTCAGGTTGTTCCAAGTGGCACCGCTATCCGTTGTTTTGTAGATTCCCAGCAGATTTCCCGCCATGCTTGGCGGCGACTTTTGTATACCGACATAGAGAGTGGTGGGTGTGGAAGGTGCAATTGCGATCTCAATGCGTCCAACGTTCGCTGTGGGCAGGGCATTGGCGCCCGAGCCAGTGAGGAGTGTCCAGGTCTGGCCCCCATCGGTGGACCGATACACACCATTGATGGCGTTTCCATGAATGTTTCCTAACGCTGCATAGGCGATATCGCCATTTGATGGATCGAAGAGGACGGAGGTGCCCGTGCCCGCCAGCACGCTGGTCCAGGTGGCTGCGCCATCGGTCGATCGATAAATTCCGAGATTACTGGAGCAGAGCAGTACCTTGCTGTCCTTCGGGCTGATAGCCAGCGCGCCGATAGTGGCTCGCAGAAACGGCCCGACGATATTCGTCCAGGTATTGCCGGCGTCGGTGGATTTCAGGATTCCCGCGCCGTAATAGCTGTCCTGCGCGAAATTCTCTTCGCCCGTTCCGACATAAACCGTATCGGGATGCGCCGGATCAATTGCGATCGCCCCACTCGCCAGCGAAGCCTGGTTGTCCGTAAGAGGCGTCCAACTGGCCCCGCCATCGGTAGTCTTCCACACCCCGCCTTCAGCGGCGCCGATGTACACGGTGTTATTGTCGCGAGGATCGACCGCGACTGCGTTTACACGGCCAGCCGTGACATAGGTCGAGCCGCCATCGGTGGGTCGCGGTCCAATCGAGGTCCAGTTGGCAGCGTCTAACGTGGCGGCAAGGGACGCGGTCAAGCTGTTCCCAGCGGCGGACGCGGTCTGCCTGCGCGCTCGTACGGTGCGCTGGATGTTTTGGATGTCGGCGATCGCCTTCAGCCTGGCGCCGGCCGGAATCTGGCCAACCGGGTACTCGCGCTGGCTGTAAAACCAGTCGTCGCGCGCGGCCTCCCTATCGTCCAATTCTTTGTCCCGCTCCTGTGCGAGCGAAACGATACAAAACGCACCCACACCTATAGCTACAACGAGCTGTTTCATGACTCCTGAAGCCACTAGGATAGCGCAGAGGCTTTGGGGTAATTCAATAACTATTGCGCCGCAAGACAGCGACCATATCGAGCGCGATGGCCATTTGAGGAGCCGATCGGAATTAGGCTGGAGGAACAAGCCCAGCGACTAGGCAATCTCAGGTGTGGAGTTAGCGGTTAAATACAAGCCGCGTGGATTGCTTCAAGCGAAGGATCTTGAGCACAATTTTCTCTGTTGTATTGTCGGTGGCGACAACGTAGGCATCCTCCCCCCAATCGCCAAGCACTGCAACGTGGACACGACCGAGCTCGAGGGCGTCGAACGCAGATCGAAACTCCTTTTCTTCTTGCATCAGACCCGTTTTAATCCACACACCCTGGATTGTTTCCTCCGGTCGGCGAGACTTAAACTTGTGCTGCACACTCCTGAAAAGCATGGCATGATCGTGCCGCGGCGGAGGGACAGCCTCGTGCGTATCTAGATGTTCCAGCGTTTCGAACGATTCGATAAGATCCCAAATTCTATTCTTGACCTCGAGGAGAAGTACTGGATACCCCGGAGCTTCGATCCTCCAATCCACCGTTGCGGCGCTGTCCCCATGCCCGTTAACCTCGTGCTGGACACCGTCGAGGAGTCGCAGAATCGGAGCAAATTCAACCAGCACGTCCTCATGACGAGTCGGATCAGTTAGGCGTGCTAGATAGGCTTGGAGTTTCTGCGCTGAGGCGCCAATCGCTGCGCCCGAGCACGTCAAATAGCCGCTCAACTTCGGGGAACATTGGCGTACCAACGATTGTCCCACTCGTTTGTAGCCTAATCGGCTTTCCGTACTCGTATCGCCATATTCCGGTTAACCTGTCTAGAAAACACGGAAGGTTCTGTATGGTCCTTGGGATGAGTTTGGATATTCGTTCTGCGTATCTGACAGGGTAACAACGATCTGAACAGGCAGGGCATTTCCGCGAGTCCACATATAAACTCAGGCGGGAAATACTGAGGTGGCGCTGACTTGAGAGATTCGATTAGAGGGCTTCGCACTGGGACAGAGTACCATTCAACTCCACACCTGGCTCCTCCCTAAGAGTGTTGGAGGTCCGGTACGAGAATTTCGGCGACTCCAGGATTATGTAAGATCGTTGGCGTCGCCGTCCTATGGCCCCGTAGTTTACATCGCGGACTTCTGGTGGCGGCTCTTGATCAATCCCTCCAATTTGCGGAATGAGCGCTTGCCAACGTCTCGCGCAGAGGCTTGGTTACAATTGAATTAACGATGACCGCCGACGACCGCGACCAGCTTGATCGCGAGGGCTATCTGATTCTCGAAGACTACATGGGACCTCGGCTATTGGGCGAGCTGCGTGAACGGATCGAACAATTGTTTCTCAGCGAGGGCGAACAGGCCGGATCGGAGTTCAAACAGGAGGAACAGACACTGAGGCTGGCCAATCTGGTCGACAAAGGCGAAGTTTTCGAGCGCGCCATCGCCATGCCGGAGATTCTGGCGCGAATCGGTCACGTCCTCGGCCCCCAATTCAAGCTAAGCAGCCTGAATGCTCGTTCGGCCAATCCCCACTCCACCTGGGTGCAGCCTCTACACGCCGATATGGGCGCCATACCCGACGAGAGAGGCTACTGGGTATGCAACACGGTCTGGATGCTGGATGACTTTACCGAGGAAAACGGCGCGATTCGCATGATTCCTGGATCGCATCGCTGGGGCCAATTGCCGCAGCAAGCCTTGGGCGATCCGCAAGCCCCGCATCCGGAAGAGCGCTTGATCACTGGCAAAGCTGGCACCGTAGTCGTGATGAACGCGCACATGTGGCATGGGGGCACGGCCAACCGAACGCCGAAGCCTCGCTGCGCCATGCACGCCTTCTATGCTCGCTGGGACAAACCCCAGCAACAGTATCAAAAACAACTGCTTCGTCCAGAGATTCAGGAAAGGCTGACACCGCAACTGCGGAAGCTTCTAGCCTTAGACGACGCCCTGAATGATGAACTCAGTTCCTACGTAGTACGAACTAGCGGATTCCTTAAGTAAAACTTCACCCCCCGCGTACCCCACCCCCCGATACCCGCAAAAGAGGTGCGTGAACCACTCACCGGTACTATAGGAAAAATTCCCCTAAACGATAATAATTACCTTTACCTAGTACGAAGGCGGAAAGAACATGGACCTGTTGATAGAGAACAACCCGGAAACTTGTTCGAGCTTGGGGCTTGATTGTGGTACCTGCATTCATCAAGCTGCAGCGATGGTCGCTACAATCAGCCGTCTCGAGCCGCATGGCGTCCAGCAGATCTTTTTCCAGCTTTATCCTTCTCCTGGGTGCCGTCCCATGGCTCGCGCCTTTGAAATGGCATATTGCGAGTCATCCAACACGCTCAAGACTGTCATCAAATTCACCTCGGCAGCCGCATAACATCCATCGCAACGCGAATTTAAGCGCGTCGGACGTGTAAAATAGCAATCATATGATGGTGGAGATCGAAGGGACCACCCTTCATCTGGCTCATCCCGACGAACTCACCGTAACCTGGGTTGGCCAGGAAGAGGTCATGCGCCAACTATTGGCCTCGTGGCTGGTGGTGGATCCTCAGGATGTTCCCATGAACCCGCGCTTGCTCGGTAAACCGGGCGTCGGTAAGACCACCCTCGCATACGCCGCGGCGAAAAGGCTGCAGCGCGAAGTTTATATCATGCAGGCGACAGTGGACACGCGCCCTGAGGACCTGCTGGTCACGCCGGTGATTGAAGGCGCCTCCCGGCTGCGCTACGTGGCTTCTCCATTGGTGACTGCCATGGTCCGTGGCGGCGTTGCGATCCTGGACGAGGGTAATCGCATGAGCGAGAAAAGCTGGGCCAGTCTCGCGCCATTGCTGGACAATCGGCGTTACGTCGAATCGATTGTGGCCGGCATCAAGATCAAGGCCCATCCGCTGTTTCGCATGGTGGCGACCATGAACGACGATGCGTCCACGTTCGACCTGCCGGAGTACATCCACTCGCGTTTGCAACCCCAGATCACAATCGATTTTCCGGAGCGCCACGAGGAGTATGCCATCCTGAAGGAAAATGTGCCTTTCGGCGACGAGCAGATTTTGAACTATGTCACCGACTTCCTGCAGCAGGCGCACTCGGCCGATGAGCGCTACACGGTTCGGGACGGTATTAACATCGCCCGTTTCGTCATGAAACTGAAGTGCATGGAAGATGGCTTAGCACTGAAGACCCTAACTGACGAACGATTCTTGATGCGTACGGCGATTCTCGAAACTTTGGGGGATGAAGCGTTGCGTTATGTCCCAAGGGCCTAAAATCTCTGAAGACGCCGCCAGCCTGCGGCGCGGCAACTTCACGTATTTTCCGGTCATTGCCGGAAGGCTCGAGTTTAGCATCCAGCTACGCCGCGCTATTCTGCGCGACCGTCCTAAGATAGTTGCGGTTGAGCTGCCCGGTTCGCTCGAAGACGTGTACCTGCAAGCACTGGCCCGGCTGCCTGAAATGTCGGTTATTCTGTACCCCGACCCCCAGGACGAAGAGCGCGCCATCTACGTTCCGGTGGAACCGTGCGATCCGTTCACGGAGGCCGTGCGCTCGGCTCTAGAAGTGGATGCCGAAGTGATTTTCATTGAACCGGACTCGGGTGACCGCCCGCATCTTCCGGATGCCTACCCCGATCCCTATTCGATCCACTACATCGGGATGGAGAAGTACATCGAGGCGTACCGGGTCTATCCGCAGGAGCGCAACGACGATATTACGGCGCATGCGGCCGGCATGGCCTGGAAGTTGCAAGGAACCGACCCGCTCGCGCAGGTTTTCGTGGTCGTATCGTTGAATTTGTTGGATCCCCTGCTGGACGCCATGGAAGTGCCCGAGGACCAGCCCCGGAGCCGCAAACCGGCTGATCTCCGGCTCCTTAATCCGCATCCCGATTGCCTGGCCGAGATCACCATCGAGTATCCGTATCTGCAGGATCGGTATGAGACGTTTCGCATCGAGATGACGGCGGACGAATTGGTCGACCGACCCAAGGTGCAATTCGATCTGCTGCGCGAGGCCGAAAAAGAATACGTCAAGAACACCGGCGACAAAATAGAGTACTGGCAGCGCCGCATGCTGGCGCGATTCACTCGCAACCTGGCTTCTATTAACGGCGATCTGGTAGCGGGCGTTTTCGATCTCACCGTCGCGGCCCGCTCGGTGGTCGACGACAATTACGCCTACGAAGTCTGGCAGATAGCTAACCGCTATCCGCGGCAGAAGGACGCCAGCGATTTGCTCGAAACTGTGAACTTGTCGGGCGAAGAGGTGTGGATCAACACCAAGAAGCTTCGGCTTCGCCGGCGTCTTCCGCGGCCCAAACAGCGCCTGGTGCCGAAGGTTCTAAAGTCCCGAAAGAAAGAAAAGGTCCAGGGCGAGTGGGCGCGTCAAACTGATGGCACGGCCATCTGTTCGTATCCTCCCGAAGACCTGGTGATCGAGGATTACGGCCGCTTCCTGAAGAGAAAAGCGAAGAGCATGCTGTCGGAAGAGCGCATGCGAACCGAACCGTTCACCACATCGATCCTCGACGGCATTGATCTGCGGGAAACGATCCGCAACTGGCACGAGAACAAGATCTATGTACGGCAGCTTGACCGAATCACCGGCGAAGTAGGGGCGGCCGTCGTCATTTTCGATGAAGACGCCGGCGATCGTTATCAATATTTGACCACCTGGCTGGGGGAGCACCAGAACGAATCGGACATGGCATTTTACTCAACGCACCCCTTCGACCACGTGGTGGGGCCTGGCATCGGCCGGGCTGAGTATGGCGGATTTCTGATGACTCTTCCGCCTCGGCGGATGATCGACGTGTGGTCCGATCCGGATTACGACGTGGCGCAGAACAAGCCTGAGCGGTTATTGCTCGCCGGTCTGGACTATTCTACGCAGCGTTATGTCGTGTATGTTGCCGCCAAGCCGCCGCGTTCGATTTTCCGCTCCATTGCCGCGCACCTGAACCGGCGCATCATGTATATTCCGATCGGCGCGCTGAACCCCGGCAAGCTGAAAAAGATCCGCGTCGTGCACGTATTGGATAGCTATGAGCGGCGCGATCAGGCCAAAGAATACATCTGGTAGTTGCTGGTTGCTAGTTTCTCGTTTCTCGTTCCAGAATCGCTGTGATCAAGCCGTCCAGCGTGTATTGTTTCGCTTCGGCATCAACGGTCAGGCCGTGTGAGCGTGCGGTTTCCGATGTAACGGGTCCAATTGAACCGATGCGCATGCCCTGCAAGGCATCGCGTCCAGCGATGGCCAGCAGATTCTTCACCGTCGATGAACTGGTGAATGTAACCCAATCGGGTTTCTTGCCGGAAGAGAAGATGTCCCGCGCGCGCGAGGCGGCTTCTTCGGGCACGACGTTGCGATACGCCTCTACCACGTCCACGTGTGCGCCAAGCCTTCCAAGTTCAGTGGGAATCAGATCCCGGGCCACCGCGGCACGCGGCAGTAAGATTCGCTGGCTGGCAAGTTGCTCCCCGGCGAAAGCTTTCACCAGGCTTTCCGCTACGTACTTTTCCGGCATCAGATCCACCTTGAAGTGCAGATTTTCGACCGCTCGGCGCGTTGCCGGACCAATGGCGCAAATTCGCGCCTTAAGCAACCGTAGATCGTGCCGCGAGGCGTCCAGCCTGTCGATGAAAAACCGGACGCCGTTGACGCTGGTGAAAATCAGCCAGTCATAACTGGCGAGGCGCTCAAGGGCCTGATCGAGCGGCACAGTATCCTCGGGCGGCTGGATGGAGATCACTGGAAGCTCGATCGCATCGGCGCCCAGCGAGCGGAGCCGCTCGGAAAATTCGGCGGCCTGATCAGAAGATCGGGTCACCACAATCTTTTGTCCAAACAGCGGTAGTTTCTCGAACCAGTTAAAGCGATCGTGCAACGCCACTACTTCGCCAATGATCACCGTGGCCGGAGGCTTCAAATCGGCCTGCTCGATCCGATCGGCAATGGTCGCGACCGTCCCTGACACCGTTTCCTGATCGGGACGCGTGCCCCATCGCACAGCAATAGCGGGAGTATCGGCCGAGCGCCCATGCGCCACAATCTCTCGAGCGATTCCCCGAATGGACGCGATCCCCATGAAGATGACCAGCGTCTCCGATTGCCCCACCTTGCTCCAATCAACGCCGTCTACGTCGTGCCCGGTAACAAACGTGACCAGCTTCGTATGCGAGCGATGCGTCAGCGGCACGCCGCTATAGGCGGCAATGCCTAAAGGCGACGTCACTCCCGGAACCACCTCGAACGTAATACCTGCGTCCGCGAGGGCTTCCAGTTCTTCGCCACCTCGGCCAAAGATAAACGGATCGCCGCCTTTCAGACGGACCACCGTCAGGCCGCGGCGCGCGCGCGCGATCATCATGGCGCAGATCTCTTCTTGCGGAAACGCACGTACAGCTTTCTTCTTGCCGACGTAGATGCGCTCGCAATTCTTGGGAGTCAGCTCCAGCAAATGCTCGCTGGCCAGGTGATCGTACAATACGGAGTCGGCGATCGCCAGCAGTTTACGGCCCTTCCAAGTGATGAGATCAGGGTCGCCTGGTCCGGCTCCCACCAGATAAACCTTGCTCATGTCCGCAGGGTCGGATCTGCTTCCGCACCGTAAACGGTCTCGAGGATTTGTCTGCCGCCCTCGGCCAGGAGCTGCTCACCCAGCACGCGGCCGATAGCAGCGGCTTCGTTCGCTAGCCCGCGCGCCTCTTTTCGTATGACTTGCTTGCCGTCGGGCGACACGACTACCGCACGGATGTGCACCATCCGACCATTTTCTACCGTCGCGTGCGCTCCAATCGGGACTTGGCAGCCACCGCCTAAGGATGCGAGCACGGCGCGCTCGGCCGTCACGGCGATTCTGCTCTCGGTGTGATCCAGGCGCTTGGAGAGATCGTAAGCCTCGCCGCCATCCCCGCGAGTCTCCACAGCCAGCGCCCCTTGTCCGACAGCGGGACACATCACCTCAGGCTCCAGCAGCTCGCTGATGCGATTCTCCCAGCCCAGCCGCCGCAAGCCTGCCGCGGCCAGCACGATCGTGTCGTAGCGCCCCTCGTCCAGCTTGCGCAGCCGAGTGTCCAGATTCCCGCGAATATTCTCGATTTGAAGCTCCGGCCGGATCGCGCGCAGTTGCGCTGCCCGCCGCAGTGAACTGGTTCCGACTCGCGCTTGTTGCGCCAACTCCGACAGCCGCGCGCCGACCATCGCATCGCGCGCATCTTCTCTTTCCGGAATCGCCGATAGCGTGAGGCCGGGCGGCAACTCGGTAGGCATGTCCTTCAGGCTATGCACCGCCACATCGATCGCGCCGCTCAGCAGCGCCTGCTCAATTTCCTTAGTGAACAGCCCCTTGGTTCCAACCTTGGAAAGAGGGACGTCCGTAATTTTATCCCCGGTAGTATGGATAATTTCGAGGCGGCACTTAGCGCCTAAGCTTTCCAGCCGCGCCTGTATCCAGTTTGCCTGCCACAAAGCGAGTTGCGAGCCCCGTGAGCCGATGGTCAGCATTCTAATCGCGTAACCGGAACACTTTTCGAATGGCGAGCACGATCTGGTGACCGTCGGGTTCGTTGGCCTGCCGGCGCAGTTCCGAAATCGGGCCATGCGCGATCTTGTTGATGATGCCCTTGGTCAGGGCGATCAGCGCCTCCTCCTGCTCGGGCGTGAGCGCTCCAAATTTGCCGCGCATACGAGTCAGTTCGCCGATGCGCAGTTTTTCGAGCTGCTCCTGTAGGCTCACGATGGTCGGGACCACCTCGCGTGTCTTGAGCCGCGCCATCATCCGTTCTACTTCCTCGCGGATGATCGCCTCGGCCTCTTCGGCCGACTCCATGCGGCCTACTAGGTTGGTGTCAACCACCTTTTGCAAGTCGTCGATATCATACAGGAACACGTTGTCCAGCTTGTTGACCGACGGTTCAATGTTGCGAGGCACGGCGATGTCGATCAAGAACATGGGACGATTGCGCCGCGCATCGATGACCTTCTTCATTTCGTCGCGCGTGAGGATGTAGTGCGGCGCGCCACTGGACGTGATCACGATGTCGACTTCGGGCAAGAACGCCATGAGCTTCGTATACTCGATGATCTTCCCGTCAAAAACCTGCGCCATCTCGACCGCTCGTTCTGGGGTGCGATTGGTGACGAAAATGTGCGTAGCCCCGCTGCGGCGGAGGTGCCGGGCGGCCAGCTCGGACATCTTGCCCGCGCCGACGATCATCACTTTCTTGTCGTCTAGGGTCCCGAAGATGTCGCGCGCTAACTCCACCGCTGCGTAGCTTACGGAAACGGCGTTGGCGCCGATCTCCGTCTCCGAACGTACGCGCTTGGCGACGTTAAAGGCACGGGTGAGCAACGTGTCGAGGAACCCGCTGACGGCGCCATGCTCTTTGGCCAGCGCATAGGCTGATTTGAGCTGGCCGAGAATCTGCGGCTCGCCTACCACCATGGAGTCCAGGCTTGATGCAACGCGGAACAAATGGCGAATCGCGTCCCCATCCTCGTAACGGTAGAGATACGGAGTCACCCAATCCCGAGCCACATGGCGGGTATCCGCCAGGAATTCGTCCACTGCCAGGAGCGCCGTGGCGTCCTCGCAAGTCAGCGCCACCTCCACTCGATTGCAGGTCGAGAGAATCATGCCTTCGCAAAAACCGGGCCGGCTTTTCAGATCCAGCAATGCAGCCGCGATGGAAGGCTCGTCGAAAGCCAGGCGCTCGCGCACTTCAACCGGCGCGCTCTTGTGGTTCACGCCTGTGATCGAGAATCTCATTTGGTCAGCAGCGACCGTAGACCCACATGGGCGGCCCATGTGAACGCCGAGCAGCACAATACCGCCAGCGCCATGAATGCCGCTTTGCGCCCTCTCCATCCCGCCGTCGCCCGGAGGAAAACCATTACGAGGTAAAAGCCCCAGGTAACGAACGCCAGCGCCACACGAGGATCGCTGATCCAGGCTGTGCCGGATTCGATAAATGCCCAGGCACTCCCCGCCACTACGCCCAGCGTAATGAATACGAACCCGAAGCTCATCGAGTTGGTGATCAAATTATCGAGCGTCCCGAGCGGAGGCAGGCGCTTGAAGACGCCCACGGATTTCTTCTGTTTGAGCTGCCGTTCCTGCACTAGGTAAAAAATGGACGCTACGGCGGTTAATAACAAAGCCGCGTAGCCGAGCAGCACCATCATCACGTGCAACAGCAGCCACGCATTTCGGACGCCGGAGCTGGGCCAACTGAGCATGGGCGTCTCCATGGCGCCGATTTGGGTGAGTACAAAGACCAGTGGAAAAATACAGATGCTGAGGCTGGCGAAATCGTATCGCCAGTAAACGTACAGGAATAACACCGCAATTAGGAATGCGCAGACCGTGGCGCTTTCAAAGAAATTGTCGACTGGAAGATGTCCGACAGCCATGGCCAGCTCGACGATCGCCACCAAGTGGAGGACTGCGCCGACTAGGAAGGCGAACAGGGCGTATTTCAGGAAGCCGGATTTTCTTCGCAGCAGGACAGCGATCGCGTGAATCAACCCGACCCCGTATAGCACGGTGGCCACACGCAGCCACAAAACGCCCATTTCGTGCATCTTTACTTAAGTATAGCGGGCGCTGCTCCAAGCGGGCGAATTACGCTGGGATGCGTTTCTTGTGGCCTTCCGTTTTGCGCCTTCTGCCTTCTGTCTCCCCGCTTCTGCTATCCCATCTTCGGCTTGATCACATCGATCAGCTCTTTCACCGCCGCCGCGCTCTTCTGCAACGCCGCCTGTTCGGACTGATCAAGCTTGATCTGGTAAATCTTCTCGATCCCGCGCGACCCAAGCTTCACCGGCACGCCAACGAACAGATCCCGGATGCCATATTCGCCTTCCAGATACGCCGCGCATGGCAGAATCTTTTTCTTGTCCTTCAGAATCGATTCCACCATCTCGGTCGCCGCGGCCGACGGCGCATAATAGGCGCTGCCGGTCTTCAAGTATTTGACGATCTCGGCCCCCCCGTCGCGCGCGCGCTGTACCAGCCGATCGATAGTCGCCTGATCCAGTAGTTCGCTCAGCGGGATGCCCGACACGCTGGCCAGACGTGCCATCGGGACCATCGTGTCGCCATGCCCCCCCAGCACCATCGCGGTTACGTTCTGCACCGAGACGTCCAGCTCTTGCGCAATGAAAGTCCGGAACCGCGCCGTATCCAGAATACCGGCCATGCCGATCACCCGGTTCTTCGAAAACTTGGCAATCTGGTACGCAGTCCAGCACATCGCATCCAGCGGATTGGTTACCAGAATTAGAATCGAGTTGGGCGAGTGTTTAACCGCCTGCTCGGTCGCGCTCTTTACGACTTCGTAGTTGGCCAGCAGCAAATCGTCCCGGCTCATGCCAGGTTTGCGCGGAAAGCCGGCCGTAATCACGACCACGTCTGAGTTGGCCGTCGGCCCGTAATCATTGGCGCCGACGATATTGACGTCATAGCCTTCTACGGGGCCGGACTGCAATATGTCGAGTCCTTTACCCTGCGGAACTCCTTCAATGACGTCCACCAGCACGACGTCGGCCAATTCTTTGCCGGCAATCCGAAGCGCGCAATTAGCGCCTACGTTGCCGGCTCCTACAACTGTGACTTTTTTTCGCATAGAATTCTCAAGGTAGGGCTACGCACGTGGTTCTGTCAAGCAGAAAGGGAACGCCTTGAGCTCTTACTTCGAAGATTTCGCTCTGGATAGCGTCAGCACCTCGCGCGGAAGAACCGTCACCGAGGCTGACATTGTGAACTTCGCCGGCCTCTCGGGAGACTTTGTGGAGTTGCACATGAGCGAGACCTACGCCGCTAAAGGTCCGTTCGGGAAGCGCATTGCTCACGGGGTCTTGATATTTAGTATTTCCACCGGTTTGGGTATTCAACTAAGCCAGATCGAGGAAACAGTCATCGCGTTCTATGGCATCGACAAGCTGCGGTTCACGCGACCGGTTTTCATCGGCGACACCATCCATGTGGTTAAGAAGGTGATCGACAAACAACAGAAGGACGACGACCGTGGTGTGGTCACTTTCGAAACAAACGTGCTCAACCAGTTCAATGAACTTGTGATTGTTTACTACGACAAAGTCCTGCTTAAGGCGCGCGCGTGACGGACTTGCAAGGCCGCGCATGATGGACTTAGAAGAGATAGTGGTGCTTGATCTGACGCGCTTGCTTCCCGGCGCGGTTGCGACGCAGTACCTGGCCGATTGGGGCGCCGAGGTCATCAAGATCGAGCAGCCTGGCGTGGGCGATTACGCGCGCACGATGAGTGCATCGGTCTTCAAACGCACCAATGCCGGCAAGAAGAGCATCGTCCTCAATCTGAAAGATCCGCGTGGCCGCGAGATCCTGAAATCGCTGGCACGCGACGCCGACGTGTTGATCGAAGGAAATCGGCCGGGCGTTATGGAGCGCCTCGGTCTTTGCTACTCCGAGCTATGGGCGTTGAACAAGCGACTGATTTATGTGAGCCTGACCGGCTACGGGCAGCGCGGACCTTACACCGACCTCGCCGGCCACGACATAAATTATATGGCGCTGGGCGGTGTTCTGAGCTTGAATCTCCCGGTGATTCCCGGCGTCCAAATCGCCGACCTGGTGGGCGGCTCCATGCAAACCGTGATGGGGATTTTGCTGGCTCTGGTGGCGCGTCATCGCACCGGCGAGGGCCGTCACGTGGACGTTTCCATGTACGATGGAGTGACCTCGTTGCTTACGATTCCACTAGCCACCTACCGCGATGCCGGATGCGAACCGCGACCCGGCGCTGAAACTTTGAGCGGACGGTACGCCTGCTACAACATCTACGAAGCTGCCGACGGACGATGGCTCGCTGTCGGGGCATTGGAGCCGAAGTTCTGGGCCGAGCTTTGCCGCCGCCTGAGTTGCGAGGACTTGATTCCGCGCCAGTTCGAAGAGCCACAAAAGCCCGTGAAGGCGCGAATTGCGTCCATATTTCAAACCAAGCGAGCGCACGACTGGTTCGACCAGCTGCGCGACTCCGATTGTTGTGTGACGCCGGTGCGCACAGTCAGCGAAGTTGCCGCCGAACTACCTGATCGCGACGGGCCTCCCCCGCCGGCTCCGGGTGAGCATACCGCTGAAGTACTGAGCCGCTCCGGCTTCGCGCTCGCCGAGATCGAAGAACTGAAGCGTCAGGGAGTGATCGCATGACCGTCAACTATTGCCTTCGCCGGGCCAAATCATTCTACGGCCGCAACCTCGCGATCCATCATGAAGATCGCCAGATTACCTACGAGGCTTTCTACGGGCTAGTGGAAGACTCCGCCCGGAAGCTGGCCGCGCTCGGGGCAGGGAAGGGCGATCGCGTCGCGCTTCTGATGTTGAATTCTCCCGAATATCTGGAGCTCTATTATTCGACCGCTATGGCCGGGGCGGTGATCGTGCCCCTGAACACCCGCTGGCACATCAATGAAATCATCTATACGCTCACCGATTCAGGCAGCAAAATCCTGTTTGTCGATGAACGATTTGCTCCGATCGCGCCGCAGATTCGAAATGCCATCCCCGGCCTCGAGCAATTGATTTTCGTGGGCCCAGGCGCCTCCTGTCCGCCAGGTTTGTTGGATTGGAAGACCGTCGCCATCGGCGAGGCGATTGCAGCTTTCCCCGAGCCGGACGAAAACGATCTTTTCGGCCTGTTCTACACCAGCGGCACTACCGGCGGGCCTAAAGGCGCCATGTTAACCCATCGCAACATCTACTCCAACGCGATCCATTCGTTGCTCCCACCCAACCGCCTGCTGATCGAAGGCAAGTGGCTGCACGCGGCGCCCATGTTCCACCTGGCCGACTGCGGCGCCATCCCCGCGCTGACGCTCTGCGGAACCACGCACTGTTTCCTCTGCAGCTTCGATCCCGAAGCGACGCTCCGCGCAATCGAGCACTACCGAATCACCAGTCTCGTGTTGGTTCCAACCATGATCAACATGGTGGTGAATCATCCCACTTTCGACAATTACGACACATCGAGCCTGAAGCGCATCATGTATGGCGCGTCCCCGATGCCGCTGCCGCTGCTAAAGCAGGCGAGTGGCAAATTTCAGTGTGAATTCGCCCAGGGCTACGGTATGACGGAGGTTAGCCCGGTCCTTACCGTCCTGGCTCCCGAAGACCATTGTTTCGAAAATAGTGAGCGCCCGTTCGCACCGGTGAAATCCGCGGGCAAGCCGGTGACCGGCGTTGAAATTCGCGTGGTGGATCTCCATGACAACGACGTTCCCGTTGGTCAGGTCGGCGAAGTGATCGCGCGCGGTCCGAATGTTATGAAGGGCTATTGGAATCGGCCAGAGGTCAATGCAGAAGTGCTGCGTGGTGGCTGGATGCACACCGGCGACCTGGGCGCGTTAGACGAAGAGGGCTTTCTCTATATTCTCGACCGTAAGAAAGACATGATCAAAACTGGCAGCGAAAACGTGTACTCGCCGGAAGTGGAATCGGTTCTTTGCGCGCACCCCGCGGTGCTCGAGGCGGCTGTCATCGGAGTGCCGCACGAGACCTGGGGTGAAACTATCCGCGCCATCGCGGTCATGCGTCCAGATGGCCGCCTCTCTGAAGACGAGCTGATCGCATGGTGTCGCGAACGGCTGACGCACTTCAAGTGCCCGACGTCCGTGCTCTTCACCGATTCCTTGCCCAAGGGCGGAACCGGCAAGGTACAAAAGAATATCCTGCGCGAGCGCTTCAGCCAGCGAGAGGCCGGTCGGCAAACTGCAGCCGACTAAAGTTTAAGTTTTGAGTGGCTGCATGTTGGCCTGCAACCGCCGCATCCCTCGTATCCAGCGATCGTAGTCGGTAGCCTTGCGCTTGATATATTCCAAAACCTCGGCGTGGGGGAGGATCAGGAAGTGTTCCTCTTCCAGCCCTTTCACGACAGCCTCCGCCACTTGATCAGGCTCCAGCGCGCCCTCCAATAAAAACGTTCCACCACCGAATTCAGCGTTCTCCAACATTCGCGTCTTCACGCCTTGCGGGCAAAGCGCGGATACTTTAAGTCCTTGGTCGCCGTACGTGATCGCGAGCCACTCGGCGAATGACAGAGCGGCGTGTTTGGTTACGGCATAAGGAGCCGAACCGATCTGCGTAAGCAGTCCCGCCGCCGACACGGTTTGCAAGAGATAGCCGTCTTTCCGGGCCAGCATTCCAGGCAAAACCGCGCGCGCGGCATAAACGTGGGCCATGACGTTGATGTTCCAAATTCGCGTCCACTCCCGGTCTGGAACGCATTGATCGCCTTCTATTCCGATTCCGGCATTCGAGCAGAATAGATCGATTTGGCCGTGCTTTTTCAGCACCTGATCCACCAACCGCTGCACCTCCGACTCTTCGGCCATGTTGGCCTCGACGTGCCAGCCGCCGACCTCCGCAGCCACCTCGCGCGCGGCCTTCTCTTCAATGTCCGCTACCACCACCGCTTTTGCGCCTTCCGCTGCGAACCGTCTGCATAATGCGCGTCCGATGCCGTTCGCGCCTCCGGTCACGACTACGATTTTGTCCTGGAGCTTCATTCCTCGATCATAACAACGCTACTCGTCTCTCTTAGCATCGGTGTGCCAAGATCGAAATAGGAATGTTCTGGACGCATCGCAGCTTTTGGATTCTGCCGATCATCATAGCGTCGATTCTCGGTAGTCTCAGTGCGATCATCTCCCACACCCGGCTGCGAAAGGTCTACGAGCACAGATTCATAGAGCCTCGGCGCGAGCGGCTGTTCCTGGCCTCGCTCGGGTTCTTTACCACCGTACTGGTCGTTCGGTCCATCACTATCGCGATCCACCACGATATTGGACCGTTCCACGACATCGACATGCACGGCCGCCACATCCACCATCTGGTGTGGGGCATCATTCTGCTTTTATTGGTCGGCTATGCGTGGCTGGTCGAATTTGGCACGGGAGCCCCTTCATCCTCGCATTGGAGCGGCCGCTTTACTTCCATGCTCTTTGGAGTCGCGGCGGCTCTAACCCTGGATGAGTTCGCGCTCTGGCTCAATCTCCGCGATGTCTATTGGGAGCGCGAAGGCCGGGAGAGTTTCGAGGCCTTAGCGCTCTTTGGAGGACTGCTGGCGCTCGGGATCTTTGGGCGCGCGTTCTGGCATGGTGTCGCCAAAGAACTGGGAAGCATCTTTCACTCCAAAACTCAACAGGTTCGATAACGAGCGTTCAGCGAGCTGGCTCGTGAATTTTACGGCCGGTTCCCGCGCAATTCGGACAGCGCCCCGTTCCGGCGCATTTCTCGCACTGACCACCGTTGCCGGTTCCCTTGCAAACCGGGCAATCCCCGCTCCCTCCGCAGGCCGGACATTTGTGTTGTTCATGTTCCATCCGATTCTCCTTTTGCACCTCGATGATACAATGAGCTTCCTTGACCCTACGAGAACTTCGTGAACTCTCTGAAGGCATGCCCTTCAACAAATTGGTTGGCATCCGCGTCGTCCGCCAGCATTCGGATGGCGTCACCATCGCTTGCCCGATGAGTGAACGGCTCCGCAACAGCGCCGGAGTGATGCACGGCGGCGTAATGGCTACCCTTGCGGATGTGGCGATGGGAGTCGGACTGGCCAGCCACTTTGATGGCCCGCGCCCTGTCACGACCACCGATATGAAGATCAATTATCTGCGCCCGATCCAGAACGGCAAGCTCGTTGCGCGATCGCACCTGCTGCGCGTCGGTAAGCGCCTGTGCGTCGGTCGAGTGGACATGTTCGATGCCAAGCGCCAGTTAGCAGCAGTGGCGATCGTGACTTACATGCTGCTGGAGTGAATGTTAAACTCTTGTTGTGCCGGCGACCGTACCGAAAGAAATCATTTTGCCGTTGAGGAGGCCCCGGAAGGCGGGTATACGGCTCATGCTCTTGGATATTCCATCGTCACGGAAGCCGACACCTGGGACGAACTCCAGACCATGGTTCGAGACGCGGTACATTGCGCGTTCGAAGAAGGACAACTTCCTCCGGTTATCAGGCTTCACTTGGTCCGCGATCAGATCATCGCGTCGTGAAAACGCCGCGGGCGATTTCGGGCGATGAGCTGGTCAAACTCCTTCAGCGGTTCGGCTATCGACTGGCTAAACAAAAAGGCAGCCACATGAAAACTGACCAGGACGCAAAAAGGGGAACATCACTTGGTAGTCCCCCGCCACGGCGCTGTTCGGTTAGGGACGCTCCACCGAATCGTCGGCGAGGTTGCCGGACACTTCGAGAGGGAGATCAGTGAAGTTCGGGTGCACTATTTGGAGACAAAAAGTGAATCGCGGCTAGGTCGTTGATTCCAGCCTCGCGCAAATGCGGGGCAAGGGACACTAACCCGCGGTCTGGGGAGTTCCGTCGGCTGCCATCGCGGCAACAGCGCCGGCCTCGCATTCGCAGCCCTCGATCTGGGCGATGTAGGTCCGATGGAATCCGCTGATGTGGGCTCTTGTTACCACTGCTTAGCCGTAGGAATCTCACACATCCGATTGCCAGAACTATCAGTACGTCTTGCGTCTATCAAGAGTCTGGAGCTGTGCAGCTCACGCACTACAGCCATAGAATCGCCCCGCCGATAGATAGCCGACGGGCTATATTCCGGCTGGCCGTTTGAGGAGACACAATGCAGAAACATCAGGAGCTTCGTAAGTTTGCCGCCGTGCTCCTCCCGCTCGCCTCCTTGGTGTCCAGTTTGGCTGCAGCGGAGCCTTCGCTTCAAGCGGAAATGAACGCCGTGCTGAAAAAGGACCCTCGAAATGGCGGAATCGCTGTATCCGTCGAATATCGTTCGAATGCTTCGGTGCTGTTTTACGACCTGCGGGCGGTAGCAGCTACCAACAGCATGGCGGACGTCTTCAGAGTGTTTCTGCAGTTCGCGCAGATCGAGAAGTCGCGACAGTTCGAGTCTGTAAAGTTGGCCTTCCGCGGGCAACCGCGATTCGGGATCAGCGGTAAATATTTCAAACAGCTGGGAGAACAGTTCGGTACTGAAAACGCGGTTTACATGCTTCGGACGTTCCCAGAGAACTTGTTGAGGCCCGATGGATCTCACGCTTACCCGACATGGACGGGTGGTTGGCTTGGAGTCGCCGGGAAGCAAACGGAAGACTTCAACGATTTCCACCGGCAATGGTGGTTGAACGACTTTATCGCATCAGCGACTCCGGGTGCCGCCCCTCAGTTAGAGCCGGTTTCGGCCGCCAGTGCTTCGACAACTGGCCCGCCTGTAACGTCACCCAGTTCACGGATCGTCTCGGAACCGAACGGCGAAGAAGCCGGCAAGAGTACGCCGGTTGCCGCCTCAGTCGTCGTTGCGTCTTCGAGCTCTCAGAGTGAGCAGTTCGAACTACCCGCATGGATTGTGATATTTCCTGGAAGTGCCGATTATGTCAAAACAGCTACTCACGCCGAAGTAACTATCGATTACAAGGCGCACGCCTCGGCGCCAGCAGTCGTCGGCTTCTATGAAGAGCAATTTCGCAAGACAGATGTCACTGCCCGCGAGAGCTTCAATGGCATCGGCACGACGATTCAAACATCGGCGGCGGGCAAAAGTTGCGTTCTCCGAATTAGGGAAGCAGACGCCGATACAGACGTCAACGTCAAGTGCGCAGTCACGCCGATTTCACCTGCGGAGGCGGTCTCTCTGCAACCGACTCCTCTGGAGACCTCATCGTCGACGGGTGGAATTCAACGCTCCGAATACGCTTCGTCCCAGCTGACATCGGCACGCCGGCCGCCACCCGGAGTCCATCATGTCGAATACAGCGTAGATGGGTCAGCTCGAACAGCCGGCCTGACATACAGGAATGCAACCGGTGGAACAGAGCAGAACGAAGTGTCGCTGCCCAAAACTTTCAGTTTCTATGCAACGGGTGGTTCCTTCGTCTATCTGTCGGCCCAGAACAAAACTGGGACCGGTTACGTTCATGTGTCGATAACCATCGACGGTAGGCCTCTGCAGGAGGCAGCCGCAGGCAGCGCTTACGGCATCGCCACAGCGAACGGCATCGTCCCACGATGACCTCGCATCCTCGATTTCGGGCAGCGCTCGACTTCGCCATCGTCCTTGGATCGCTCGCCACGATTCCTTTGACACTTCTTCAGGAGCACGGCACGAGGTCACTGGCTCTGAACACTTTGGACTGGGCCGTGTGGAGCGTCTTCGTGATCGAATTCCTGTTCATCGTGTCGCTTGGGCCCCGAGCGCAAATATCAAAGGTCTCAACTGCAGCGGACTTCGCAGTCGTTCTCCTCTCGTTTCCGTTGTTTCCCAACTTGCTAGCACTAACACGCCTGGCACGTTTAGTCCGGCTGCTTCGGCTCGCCCGACTCGCCGGCGTAACCGCCCGGGGGTTTGCGGCTCTGAAAGAAATTCTCGGACGTCGCGGTCTGCTCTACACGGGCGCCATCACTACGCTGATAATTTTGGTCGGCGGGGCTTGCATATCGATCCTTGAACCGGAAACGGTAAAGGGTGGCTACGGTGATGGAATCTGGTGGGCCATCGTCACGGCAACCACGGTCGGTTACGGCGATATCTCTCCAAGCACGCTGTGGGGCAGAATCATCGCCGTTCTGTTGATGCTGGTCGGCATTGGATTGGTATCGACATTGGCAGCGTCGATCACCAGCTACTTCGTTCAACAAACAGCGAACACTGAGTTCAAAGACTTGGGGGCGCGGCTCGACAGGATAGAAAGCATCCTGAAGCAGCTCAGTCAAGAACAACCTGATCGAGCCATCTCAGAGCAAGACGTACGAAGGTAAAGGACGAACCAAGCCAGTCGGTCTGTCGACCGGCCAAAAAAGAAAAAGCGGCGAAAAATTTCTTCGCCGCTTGTCGCTTAGCAGAACTCTACGCCGCGTGGTCTATCGGCCGCGTCTTGAGCATGTCCATGCGCTCCCTCAATTTCGGGATCACCGCGCACAGCACATCTTCAACCCGTTCGGCCGGCAGGAATTGCATCTCCTTGCGGACCCCTTCCGGCAGATCCCGAAGATCCTTTTGATTGGCCTTCGGCATGATGACCGTCAGAATCCCGGCACGGCGGGCCGCCAGAACCTTTTCCTTCAAGCCGCCGATCGGTAGCACCAGTCCAGTCAGCGTCACCTCGCCGGTCATGGCGATATCGCTCCGCGCCGGCAACTTGGTGTACAGCGATGCTAACGCGCTGGCCATCGTCACGCCCGCCGACGGACCATCCTTAGGAATAGCCCCGGCCGGAACGTGCACGTGCACTCCGGCGTTTTTGAACAGCGCCGGATCGATTCCGAAGTCGCCCGCGTGCGCCCAGATGTAACTCTGAGCCGCTTTGACAGACTCCTGCATCACCTCGCCCAATTGTCCAGTCAGCGTCAGTCCCTTGCCGTCCGGCAACAGGGTGGCTTCGATATAGAGCACATCGCCGCCGGTTTCGGTCCAGGCTAGTCCAGTCGCAACGCCCGGAGGCAGATTGCGACGCGCCTCTTCTTGGTTGAACGGCTCCGGTCCCAGCATATCGGCCAGATCGTCCGGTTTCACTGTGGCCGATTCAGTATCGCCCTCGGCGAAACGCAGCGCGACCTTGCGCGTGACCGTGCCGATGGCCCGCTCCAGCCTTCTGAGACCGGCCTCGCGCGTATACCCTGAAATGATATGCTTCACGGTCTCATCCGGCAGAGTGCACTGCTCCGCCGTCAGCCCGGTTTCTTTGAGCTGCTTCGGAATCAAGTACCGCTTGGCGATCTCCAACTTCTCTTCTTCGCTGTAACCGGCCAGCCGCAGGATCTCCATACGGTCCAGCAGCGGGCGCGGAATCGTGTCCAGCGCATTGGCGGTCGTCACAAACAGCACTTTCGACAAGTCGAATGGCAGATCCAAATAGTTATCCCGGAAAGTCTTGTTCTGCTCGGGATCCAGGATCTCGAGCAAAGCGTGCGCCGGATCCCCGCGGAAGTCATGGCCCAGCTTGTCCACTTCATCGAGCATCAACACCGGGTTGTTCGCCCCGGCCCGCCGCATAGCCTGAATGACACGACCCGGCAATGCGCCGATGTAGGTCCGGCGATGACCGCGCAGTTCAGCCTCATCATGCAGACCGCCTAAGCTCATCCGTTCAAACTTGCGGTTTAGCGCCCGCGCGATCGATTGTCCTAGCGACGTCTTGCCGACGCCCGGAGGCCCGACGAAACACAAGATGGGCGCCTTCGCGTTTGGATTGAGCTTCAATACGCCCAGATGTTCGAGAATCCGTTCCTTCACATCCTTCAAACCGAAGTGATCCTCATCCAGCACCTGTCGGGCGCGCGCGATGTCGAGCGAATCTTCGCTGCTCTTCCGCCAGGGCAGCTCCAGCACATAATCCAGATAGGTCCGGATGACGTTGTAATCAGGCGCTCCCGGAGGCAGCTTCTCAAGCCTGTCTAGTTCGCGCTTGGCTTCCTTCAGGATCTCTTCAGGCAGATCGGCTTTTTCGAGCCGCTCCCGAAGTTGTTCGGCCTCGGCCTGCTCGCCGCCCTTCTCACCGAGTTCCTGCTGAATGGCGCGCATCTGCTGCCGCAACAGATAATCCCGTTGCTCTTTGCTCATCTCCGTGCGCGCTTCCGTATTGATCTTGTTTCGCAATTCCAACACCTGCACCTCGTGCGTGAGGTACCGATGCAGCATCCGCAAAGCCTCCACCCGGCTGGGCGCTTCCAGCAAAGACTGCGACTTCTCAAAGTCCAGGCTGAACATAGAAGCCAAGACGAACGTCAGCCGCAGCGGATCCTCGTTGGCGGCCAACAACCCCCGCAATTCCTGCGGAGCATTCGGTTGCGCCAAAGTAAGCGCCTCGCCTGCCAGCTCGATCAAGGCTCCCTGAAGCGCCTCCACTTCCGAACTCTTATCTTCCGGCAGGGCGAGCGGCGTCACCCGCGCCCGCAAGAAGGGCTCCGAGTTGTCCAGCTTCGATAACACGACGCGCTCCATGCCCAGCACGAGCAGCTCGATGTGACCCTCACTGGCGCGATTCATCTTGCGGATTACCGCCTTGGTGCCGATGCTGTAGAGATCCTCTTGTGTCGGTACCTCCACGTCGGCGTCGCGCTGCGTAAAGACAACAATCTCTTTTGACTCGGTCGCGAGGGCAGCCTCGACAGCGGCAATCGATCCCGCCCGGCCCGCCGATAAGGGCATCATCAGGTACGGGAATAGCACGGCATTCTTCAAAGGCAATACCGGCAGCGTGTAGACAACAGGTTCGTCAGACATATTCATTCCCTTCGGTGACCATCCTCACCAGCAACAAGCCATTTCGCGCCTCGATCGTCACCCGCGCCTTCGCGAGATCGACCGGCATTTCCAGCGAACGCTCGAACCGGTTATAGGAGATCTCCATTGCGTAATAACTGCAGCCTTCCTCCACAATCGTGTCGCGGCGAATACCGCTCACTGTCACGCGCCGGCCGCTGACGCTGACAGTCACATCTTCCGGCCGGACGCCCGCCAGATCGAGCTTCAACAACCAGCCGTCCCGAGTCTGATAAACATCGGCGGACGGTTCCCAGGGCGCCGGTATTTCCGACAGGAACAAGGGCCAGAATCTACTGCGATTGCTCATAAAGGCTCTATACTTTTGATGCTCGTCGAGACAAAAAGAAGCAGGCCCACTTAAAGGACCTGCTTCCTGGAGACTCAACTTTACGAACGTTTACTTGTTAGGCACCACCACGAACCGGGTTCCTGCTCCCCGCTTCACTAAAAGGAGGGTCGAGTCCTTCGATGCCCCTGCACGCACAGCACTGTTGAAGTCCGCCACAGTATTAGCCGGCTTATGGTTCACTTGGACGATAACATCGCCCTGCTCCAGTCCGGCTGCCGCTGCTGGCGAATCGCTGTCCACGTCCGTAATGACGACGCCGTTAGTTCCTTCGGGCAGTTGAAGCTGCTGCCGGAGGTCGGAGTTCAGGCCCTGGACCGAAACTCCACGCAGAGCGCCTTTTTCTCCGGTTCCGGGCAGGTTATTGTCTTGCCCTTTGCCGTTGCCTTCTGCGTCCAGGTTGTATTCGCCCAGAGTGACCGGGATGTCCAAATTCTGTCCGTTTCGTGCGACTTTCAGATGCACGGTCGTGCCCGGTGCAAATCCAGCCACGGCCAGCCGGAACGAATTCACATCCTCAACAGGACTGCCGTTAATGGCGGTAATTACGTCGCCAACTTTCATGCCGGCCTTCAACGCCGGACTGTTGGCGGTTACTTCGGCGACAGCCACGCCATGACCGGTCATGCCGAACGCCTTCGCCATATCGGGCGTCAACTCTTGCGGCAGGATTCCCATGTATCCACGGCTTACCTTGCCCTTCTTCAGGATCTGATCCATGATGTTGCGTGCCATGTTGGCCGGTATCGCAAAACCGATTCCCTGATTTCCGCCGGTCTCACCGGAGAGAATCGCGGTATTGATCCCAACTAACTCGCCCTTGGTGTCGATTAGCGCTCCACCCGAGTTGCCCCGGTTGATGGCCGCATCGGTCTGGATGAAATCTTCAAAGCGCTCGATCCCCAGGCCGCCGCGCCCCTTGGCGCTGATGATGCCCATCGTTACCGTTTGGCCCAGACCGAACGGCTCGCCGATCGCCAGAACCACATCGCCCACTTCGGCATGCGCGGAATCCGCGAAGGGCAGCGTTGTAAGACCACGCTTGTCGATCTTCAAAACCGCCACGTCTGAATACTTGTCAGCCCCGACCACTTTGGCGGGATACTCTTCCTTGTTGGCGAACGAAACTTTCACGTCGGTGGCGCCTTCCACCACGTGGTTATTCGTCAGAATGTAGCCATCCGGGCTGACCACTACGCCCGAGCCCAGACTCGTCTCACGCTGCGAGCGAGGCTGCTGCTGTTGGGGCATGCGGCCGCCGAAAAACTGACGGAAAAATGGATCGTCGAACATGCCATTACCAGAGCCTCCCTGCTCCTTCACGACCTTCGACGATGAGATGTTTACGACCGCCGGCATCGCCTTCTTCACCATGGGGGCAAAGCTGACAAGAGGCCCCGACTCAACTGAAGCCGCGTGGGCGGTATCGATAAACATGGGAACGTTACGAGAATGGATGGTCACGCCTAGCGCGCCAACCAACATCGCAATCACTGCAATCAAAACAACCGTGGATGTACGGATGTGACCTTTCATGGTTTTTATGCTTCCTTTAGAGCCGTTTCACGCTCACGACTCGCGATTTTGGATTCAAACTTCAATTTTCCGGACGCATCGAGGTCCACTAAAACACGGTGGCCGTCACGAATCTCGCCGCCCAGGATCATGCGCGCCATTGGCGTTTCAATTTCGCGCTGGATAGCCCGCTTCAACGGCCGGGCGCCGTAATTTGGATCGTAGCCCGTGCGGACCAAATGCCCGCGAGCCCGATCCGTCAATTCCAATTCAATATGCCGATCCGCCAGCCGCTTGCGCAGCCCGTTTAACTGGATCTCGACGATCTGTTTCAAATGCTCTTCCGATAACGCGTGGAAAACGATGATTTCGTCCACGCGATTCAAGAATTCCGGCCGGAAATGATGGCGTAATTCATCCAGGACCGTTTCTTTCATCCGGTCATAACCCACGCCCGCGAATGTGCCCCGGTATTCCAGGATTCGAGGGCTGCCAATGTTGGAGGTCATGATCACAATTGTGTTCTTGAAGTCCACCGTGCGACCCTGCCCATCCGTAAGACGCCCATCGTCAAGGATTTGGAGCAACACGTTGAACACGTCAGAGTGTGCTTTTTCGATTTCGTCAAAAAGGACTACACAATATGGACGACGTCGCACGGACTCCGTTAGTTGCCCCCCTTCTTCGTAACCGACGTAACCTGGGGGTGCTCCAATCAGCCGGGCCACTGTATGTTTTTCCTGGTACTCGGACATATCGATGCGAATCATGGCCTTTTCGTCATCGAACAGGAACTCTGCCAAAGCGCGCGCTAACTCGGTTTTGCCCACCCCGGTCGGCCCTAAGAATATGAAACTGCCGATCGGGCGGTTAGGATCCTTCAACCCTGAGCGCGCGCGCATCACCGCCTCGCTCACGGCTTTCACCGCCTCGTCCTGCCCTATCACCCTGCGATGCAACTCTTCTTCCAAATGCAGCAACTTGCGCATTTCGCCCTCAAGGAGCTTGGAAACCGGGACTCCCGTCCAGCGGCTAACCACGGCGGCGATATCTTCCTCATCTACCTCTTCTTTCAGCAGCCGCTTCGTGGATTGCTTTTCCGCCAGGCGCAATTCCTCGGCCCTCAGCTTCCGCTCCAGCTCGGTGAGTGTGCCGTATTTCAACTCGGCCGCCTTGTTCAGGTCATATTGCCGCTCGGCCTTTTCGATCTCCATCTTGACCTGCTCGAGTTGCTCGCGCAGCCCTCGCAGTCGTTGCACGCCCTGCTTTTCAGCCTGCCATTGCGCCTTCAGCGCGTCTGCCTCGGATTTCAAATCGGCTATTTCTTTCTCGATCTTTTTCAGCCGGTCTTTGGAAGCGGCATCGGATTCCTTTTTGAGCGCCTCGCGTTCGATCTCGAGTTGCATTATCCGCCGCATGATCTCGTCCAGGTCCGAAGGCATGGAGTCGATCTCGGTGCGCAGCTTGGCAGCCGCTTCGTCCACCAGGTCGATGGCCTTATCCGGCAGAAAACGGTCGCTGATGTAGCGATTGGATAAAACGGCGGCGGCCACCAGCGCCGAATCCTTAATCCGAACGCCGTGGTGAACCTCGTATCGCTCACGCAGGCCGCGCAGGATCGAAATGGTATCCTCCACGCTCGGCTGATCCACAAAGACAGTCTGGAATCTGCGCTCCAGCGCCGCGTCCTTCTCGATATATTTGCGGTATTCGTCCAGTGTGGTAGCGCCGATGCAATGCAGCTCGCCGCGCGCCAGCATGGGTTTGAGCAAATTGCCCGCGTCCATTGAGCCTTCCGCTTTGCCCGCGCCCACCACTGTATGCAGCTCGTCGATAAACAGAATGATCTGGCCTTCCGACGTCTGCACTTCCTTCAAGACCGCTTTCAGCCGCTCCTCGAATTCGCCCCTGAATTTTGCCCCGGCGATCAGCGCGCCCATATCGAGCGAGACTACCCGTTTGTCCTTTAGTCCCTCGGGCACGTCGCCGCGCACGATCCGTCCGGCCAAGCCTTCCACGATCGCGGTCTTTCCGACTCCCGGCTCGCCGATCAGCACCGGATTGTTCTTGGTGCGCCGCGAAAGCACCTGGATCACCCGCCGAATCTCCTCATCGCGCCCGATCACCGGATCCAGCTTGTTCTGCGCTGCCAATTGCGTCAGATCCCGCCCGTATTTCTCCAATGCCTCATAGGTCGCTTCCGGATTTTGGCTGGTCACCCGCTGGCTGCCCCGCACATCCTGCAGAGCTCGCATCAGCCGTTCCCGCGTCACTCCGAATTCTCGGAAAATCTTGCCCGTGGGCCCCGAGTCATCCGTAGCGGCTAATAAAACGTGCTCGATCGAGGTGAACTCGTCCTTGAGCCGCTTGGCCTCTTCCTCGGCTTGAGTCAGCAGTTTCGTCAGCCGGGTGGTGACGTAAACCTGATCCGGGCCGCCGGAGGCCCCCGAAACCTTGGGCAACCGGTCCACTTCTTGCTGAAACCGGCTGCGCAGGGTGTCTACTTTGACATCCGCCTTGTTCAAAATTGAAGGCGCCAAGCCCCCCTGCTGCTCCAAAAGGGCGAGCATCAGATGCTCGGTATCCACCTGCTGGTTGCCATGGCTGGCGGCGATGGACTGTGCGGCACGCACGGCCTCCTGAAGTTTTTCGGTGAAACGATTGAAATCCATGGCCTACTCTCTGAGACGCTAGATCTTAGCGCTTGGTTATCAACTAATATAAGCATACCATCAGTATCTATTTTTGGCAAGGGGCGATAGGGTAACCATTCTGTCATACAACCACATTATTATCAGCAGCTTATAAATCTACTTAGGGTTATCTCTAGCTAGCCGCCGCCCAAGAGAGTATAGTGCTAAATAAGATGTTTTCCGTGGACGACCGTGCATTCCGGTGCACGGCGTTATGCTTCCTGGGTGTCCGGCTCTTCGCGGCCGAGGCGACGCTCCGCGGCCGGGTGGTCGACGAAGCCAGCGCCCCAGTTCCTGGAGCTATTATCTCCCTGCGGCCAGCCGGTCAGCTTCCTTCCCCTGGCCCCGCAATCCAGACCACCGCCGATCCGACCGGTGCCTTCCACGCGAGCTTACCGGAGCCGGGCAGCTACCTGATTACGGTCGCCCAGGCGGACTTCTTCCCGCTCACCAATCGCCCGCTGGACATCCACGAAGGCCCCAACGAGATCGTGCTGACATTGAATCACGTCCGGAACACTTCCGAGTCGGTCGACGTGAAGTCCGCGCCTTCGCCCATCGACGTCGACCAGACTGACTCCGAGCGCCGGCTGAGTGGCAAGGAAATCTTCGATATTCCATATCCTTCCACTCACGACCTGCGCAATGCCATGCCGCTGATCCCTGGAGTTGTCCAAGGCCGGGCGGGAGATTTGCACTTCGACGGCGGCTCCGAGAATCAAGTGCAGTACAATCTGGACGGCTTCAACATCAGCGATCCGCTTACCGGCACCTTCAACACGCATCTCAGCGCCGATAGCGTGCGATCGATGGAGTTCTTGAATAGCCGCTATTCGCCCGAGTATGGAAAAGGCTCCTCTGGCGTCCTGGCCATCCACACTGAGACCGGAGATGACACTCTCCGCTACTCCGGCACCAACTTCGTCCCCGGGCTCGATACTAGCGGAGGGCTGCACATCGGAGCCTACACGCCCCGCTTGAATTTTTCTGGGCCCATCGTCAAGGACCGCGCCTGGTTCTCCGACAGCGTCGATGGAACCTATAACCAGCTCTACGTTCCCGGCCTGCCCAGGGGCCAAAATACGCGGACCAGCTACGGCGGCAGCAATCTGCTGCACACCCAGGTCAACCTGACGCCCTCGAACATCATCTTCACTGACTTTCTGATCAATATTAATGTCAACCCCAACGCCAACCTGGGTGCGCTCGACCCCATTCCCACCACTGTCGATCTTCGCAATCGCGAATGGTTCATCAGCGCCAAGGACCAGGTGTATCTCACGCGCGGAATGTTGCTCGAGTTTGGATTCTCGGACTTGCGCACCTTCTCCCGCGAGACCCCTCAAGGGAACGCGCTCTATGTATTCACGCCCAATGGGCGCCAGGGGAATTATTATCTCGACACCACCCAGACATCCCAAAGGAAACAGGCTTTGGCGAACCTGTTTCTGCCGTCCTTTCATTGGCTGGGAACCCATCAGTTCAAGACGGGGATCGATCTGGATCGTCTGGATTACACGCAGGACACTCGCCGCAGCGGTTTTGAGAACGTCGGGCTCACTAACAACCTCTTGCGTCTGGTGACCTTTGCTGGAAACGGTACACTCTCTCGCCCCAGCCTGGAGGCGTCGTCCTACATCGTGGATAACTGGAAGATCAAACCCAATCTGGTTCTGGAGCTGGGGCTGCGACAGGATTGGGATGAGCTGGTGCGTCAGACAGTACTGGCGCCGCGGGTCTCCTTCTCATACGCGCCTTTCGGCTGGAAGAACACCAAGATTTCCGGAGGCTACGCCGTTCTCTACGATCCCACCACGCCGCAGTTATTCAGCCGTCCCCAGGACCAATATTCGCTGACCACACTCTACAATCCCGATGGCACGGTTCAGAGCGGTCCCGCCGCTACCGTCTTCACTATTGACCCGCGTGGTTTGCAGATGCCGCGCTACCAGAACTGGAGTTTGGGTCTGGAGCAGATGCTGCCCGAGAGAATCCTGCTGCGCGTCAATCTTCTGCGCCGCCGGGGCAAGCATGGTTTCACGTACGTGAATGTTCTAAATCCGAATGCTCCGCCGCCTCCTGCATTCGTCCAGCTCTATCAGACCACGCAGTTTGAGGGTATCTATCAGCTCGAGAATCAGGGCACGCAACAGTACGACTCAGCCGAGATCGCGCTGCATCAGGCCTTTGGCAAAGGCTATGAGTGGATGGCGAGTTATACCCGCTCGCGCGCCTATTCCAACGCCGTGGCCGACGTCACCGTGGACCAGCCCATGTTGATCTCAAGCAACGCCGGCCCCCTGGCCTGGGATGCGCCCAATCGGTTCTTGACCTGGGGCTATCTTCCGACCAAGTTCAAGAATTGGGCGGTCGCTTATCTTTTCGAAACCCGGACCGGTTTTCCATTCTCGGTCCAGGATGAGATCGGCCGGGTGCTGGGCGCTCCGAATTCCGATCGCTTCCCGGAGTATCTCAATCTGAATCTGCATCTGGAGTGGACCACCCATCTTTTCGGCTACCGGTTTGCGCTGCGCGGCGGGTTGAACAATATTACGGATCACAAGAACTACACGGTGGTGAATAATGTGTTCGGCTCACCGAATTTTCTAACGTTTTATGGCAGCACCGGCCGGCACTTCGTGGTGCGGTTGCGCTGGCTCGGCCGGGTGAAGACCTGACGGTCACCGCTTATTCGGAGCCATGACCGTCAAGTAGTGGTTGGCAATCATTCGCGCCGGTCTAGACGAATTGCGCAGGTCTCATTTTTTTCCCAAGGATCGCGAGGCCGAGGAGGCCGGAGCCGATCAGCAAGAACGTGGCGGCTTCGGGAACGTCCGGCGGGGGTGGGGGGGCTTGTGCTTGGGCGGTGCCGTAAGTGAAATTGTCAAGGAAGCCTTGCGAACCGCTGGACAAAGGTTGCAGCGTGAAATCTACCGAAGAAATCGGTGTGTCGGAGGTGACGCCCCAGAACGTCGGCGGTGCGGTTGCGCTAGTCGTCACGGTGAATGGCGTTCCTAGAACCGTGACGACAAAGCCTAGGCCGCTGGTGTTCGCGGTAAACAGATTGGTGCCAAAGGCTGTGACAGGCGTTGTGAAAGCGACACGTATGAGGGCGCCACTGCTTGGGTACGCTTGTTGCACCAAGGCCTCGCCGGTGCCGAAGTTGGCCCAGGACAGACTGCTCGTATCCCAGACTTGAAGCCAGCTCGTTGGCGACGCGTAACCGAGGAAGTCCACATTGCCTACGGCCAAACCAGTCCCACTGTAGTCCCCTGCCATTCCAGTGAAGTTAATCGTTGTATCTCCGCTGGTTGCGGCGTTGAAGCTACCCAAGTCGTTGTACTGGGTGAGTGTTGTCGAATACGCGGGCGTGACGTTCCAGGCCAGCGCTGCCAGAGCGAAAAGAATCAGTACTCGAAATTTTCTCAACATGAAGTGTCTCCGTTTGCATGCTTCCATCCGGCGATGGAATATGCCCTTCGAGATACAACTCTCCAGGCAGTCAGTCTTCACTGCATCAAGATATTTGCAGATTGAAACTGGTAAGTGCGAACGAAGTGTTACTGCTCTCCAAGTGAAGTGAAAAATCGTGAGAACTTTTTGCGGCAGACTATTCCGTAGCGCTAGAGCCTATTCCACGGGGCAACACGCTTTCTCGCTCAGAACTACTTCAGCGACGCCGCGACCTTGGCGCCATATTCTTTCGCCTTGGCGAGAATCAGTTTTTCATCTAGCGTCAACGACCGGCCGTCGCGCACGATGGGCTTCCCGTTCACCATCACATCCTCGACATCCGACCCCTTGAGCGCATACACGATTTGCGAATAGACGTTGTAGAGCGGCACCGCGTGTGGCCGGTCCAGCCGTAGCGTGATCAGATCCGCGCGCTTACCGGTTTCGAGAGACCCGGTTTGCTTATCGAGCCCCGCGACGCGCGCCCCCTGGATTGTCGCCATCGCGATGGCCTGCTCGGCATTCAAAGCCGTGGGGTCGCCCGTGGTTACCTTCTGCAAGTCGGCCGCGAGATTCATGTCTTCCATCAGGTCGAAATCGTTGTTGCTACCCGCCGGGCCGTCGGTGCCGAGCCCGACTGGGATTCCAAGCCCGAGCAGCTTCATCACTGGCGCGATGCCGCTAGCCAGTTTCATGTTGCTGGAAGGACAGTGCGCGATTCCGGTGCCGTGCGCCTTCAGGATTTTCATATCCGCGTCGTCCAGCCAGACTCCGTGCGCGGCGATGGTCGGGCCATCCAGAACTCCCAGGGTGTCCAGCAGCCGCGTGGGGCTCATCCCGCGCGTCCGCAGCGCGTCATCATTTTCAACCTTGGTTTCGGAAAGGTGGATGACCACCGGCACGCCGTATTTGTCGGCTAACTGGCGCGCGGCCCTCAGATCGCGGTCCTCGTTGGTAAAGATGGCGTGCGGCGCGGGAGCGGGAACAATCAGCGGATCGTTCTTGTATTGCTGGATGAATTTCTCCGTGAATTGAAGCGCGTCTTTGGGCGTGGCCGAATCGGGACTCTTGAACTTCAGGATCGTCTCGCCCAGGACGCCGCGCAACCCGGCTTCTTTAGCGGCCTGCGCGACGCGGTCCTCGAAATAGTACATGTCGACGAACGTGGTGGTGCCTGAGAGCATCATTTCAAGACACGCCAGCCGCGTGCCCCAAAGAACAAAATCCGGTGTGACGTTCTTGGCCTCGGCCGGGAATATGTATTTTTCGAGCCAGTCCTGCAAACGAAGGTCGTCGGCGATGCCTCGCAGCAGCGACATAGCCGCGTGCGTATGGGTGTTGATGAGCCCTGGCATGAGGATGGCTTCTGGCCGGTCGAGATGGTGGGCGGCTTGAAACTGGCGATTGATGTCCGCGCGCGGTCCCACTCCGACAATCCGATCGCCCCGAATCGCCACCGCGCCGTCGTCGATCAGGCGATGCTGGGCATCCATGGTGACCACATAGCGGGCGCTGTAGATCCAGTCCGCCGGCTCAGCAATGGCGCAAACAGCTAGCGTACACAGAATCACACAGGCACGAATGCCTGTGCCACGTGTATCAAAGGAACGACGCATCGAATGGCCTCGGGAACAGTTCCTTCAAATGAAAAGTTTCGCTCTTACCGTGCAAATTTACCAGCGTCAGCTCCACGTCGCCACAAAATTCCCACAGGATCTGTCGGCATGCCCCACAAGGCGGCGTTAGGACGTCTGTATCGGCCGCCACCGCGATCCGCTTGAATTTGCGCGCGCCTTCCGAAATCGCCTTGAACACCGCCACCCGTTCTGCGCAGATCGTCAGCCCGTAGGTCGCGTTTTCGATGTTGCAGCCCGTGAAAATGCGCCCGGTCTCGTCTTCGATCGCGGCGCCCACCTTAAATTTGGAGAAAGGCGCATACGCGTTGTCTCTCGCCGCTAAGGCCGCTTCCAGCAGCTTATTCATAATCGAGGTGTCACCGCCTTTAAGAACGCCACCAGAGTGTCGCGCACCCGCCGGCCGGCCTCGAGCACCTCTTCGTGATTGATCTTTTGCGGCAGGATGCCCGCTGCCATATTGGTCACGCAGGAGATCGCCAGCACGCGCATCCCCAGATGATTAGCCACGATCACTTCCGGGACCGTCGACATGCCTACCAGATCGGCGCCGATGGTGCGCAGATACCGGATTTCGGCCGGTGTTTCGTAGCTGGGCCCAGTGAGGGCCGCGTACACACCCTCCGGCATCGGAATTCCCAACTCGCCCGCCACCCGGTGCGCCATCGCGCGATAAGCGGCCGAATAAGCATCCGTCATATCGGGAAAACGCGGCCCGGCGGAATCGTCGTTAGGACCGATCAGGGGATTCGACCCCTGCAAATTAATGTGATCGGAGATCAGCACCAGCGCGCCTTGGGAATACGAAAGGTTGATGCCACCGGCGGCGTTCGTGAAAATAATCGACCGCGCGCCCAGCCGATTTAACACCCGCACTCCCATGGTCACTTGCCCCGGCGAGTAGCCTTCGTACAGATGGCTGCGTCCGGCCATCGCCACCACCTCGAGCCCATCCAGCTGGCCGAATACCAGCTTGCCCGCATGGCCGGCTGCGGTGGAAACCGGCCAGTCCGGAATTCCGGCGTACGGGATTTCGAGGCGCTGAGATAGCTCATCGGCGAAAGCGCCTAATCCGCTGCCCAGCACCACGGCCACACGCGGCTCGCGATTCGTCCTGGAGCGTATATAATCGACCGAGGTCTGCATTACAGCAGCATGCCGGCGATGCAGGCCGACATAAAGTTTGCCATCGTCCCGGCCGCCACGGCTTTCAATCCCAACCGGGCCAAATCCGATTTGCGCGTAGGAGCCAGCGCGCCGATCCCGCCGATCTGGATCGCGATCGAGCTGAAATTCGCAAATCCGCACAATGCATAAGTCGCGATGGTGAAAGACCGAGGATCCAGATGATCTTTCATGGGCCCGAGCTGTTGAAAAGCGATGAACTCATTAAGCACCAGGCGCGTGCCTAACAAGTTCCCGATCGACGCGCAATCGTTGTACTTCACCCCCAACAGCCACGCCACGGGAGAAAAGACATATCCAAAAATCTCCTGCAGCGTAATATGGAAATAACTCAGGATGCCGTTGCACATCGCGATCAGCGCGATAAAGGCGATCAACATAGCCGCGATATTGAGCGCCAGATGCAGCCCGTCCCCGGCGCCGCGCGCGGCGGCATCGATCACATTGATTCCGGGCTTCTCCACCGTGATCTTCACACCGCCCGCTGTCGCAGGCTTATCCACTTCCGGCATTAGGATCTTGGCGAGCATAATGGTGGCTGGAGCGGTCATGATCACCGCCGTCAACAGATGCCGGATTTCAACGTGCGCCATTAATACATACGCGGCCATGACCGCGCCCGACACGTGCGCCATCCCGCTGGTCATGACAGTGAACAGCTCGCTCTCGGTCAGCCCGGCCAGAAAAGGCCGGATCGTGAGTGGAGCTTCGGTCTGGCCCATGAAAATGCTGGCCGCGACATTGGTCGATTCCGCCCCGCTAGCGCCCATCACCCGCTGCATCACCACCGCCATGGCGCGCACAAACACCTGCATCACGCCGAAGTAGTAGAGGATCGCGAACAAGCTGGATATGAAGATTATGATCGGCAACACCTGAAAAGCGAAAACCACCGGTTGGCTTCCGCCCAGTTGATCGCCGAAAACGAATTTGCTCCCCGCCTGCGAGTATCCGATCAGCGCGTTCACTTTGTCGCTGGCGGCCTGAAATGCCCACGACGCCGGCGTGCGCAACACGATAAAGGCGAAGGTGAGCTGCAGCGCCACACCCCACAGAATCAGACTAGGGCGAACGGCGCGCCGATGCTTGGAAAATAGGATGCATACTGCCAGGATCGCTACGATTCCGAGGATCCCGGTGTACCGCTCCATTCCCGGATCAGCTTACCACTTCCAGGATCAGCTCACGCTCCTCGGGCGGTGTGGCGGAAATTCGAAACGCGTCCTCGATCTCCTGAGCGGCTTCTTCCAGATTGTCTTCGCGCGTATAGTAGAGCCGGCACAGCACCGCGCCGGCCTCGATCTTCTGTCCGGTCTTTACTTCCAGAATCACGCCCACCGCAGGATCGATGGTGTCCTCCTTGGTGTTCCGTCCCGCACCGATCATGGAAGATGCCATCCCGATATCCTCGGCGTCGATCGCGCTGACGTATCCCGCCCGCGGCGAAGCAATTTCGCGGACGCCCGTGGCATTGGGCAACAACTCGAACCGGTCCAGGACGTTCGGATTGCCGCCCTGCGCTTCGATGACATCTTTGAATTTTCGATAGCCGGAGCCGTCCAGAAGCTTTGATTGCGCCACTTCGCGCGCCTCGTCCAGTGTGGGAGCGATTTTGGCCAGGAAGATCATGCGCGCGGCCAGCTCGAGCGAGATTCGTGTCAGGTCTGTGGGACCGGCATTCTGCAAGGTCTGCGAAACCTCCATCACCTCCAGAGCGTTGCCTACGGCGTAGCCCAGAGGCTGGTTCATGTCGGTGATCAGCGCCTGCACCCGCTTGTCCATGCGGCGTCCGATGCCCACCATCATCTGCGCCAGCCGGCGCGCATCCACTTGCCGTTTCATGAACGCGCCGTTGCCCACTTTGACGTCCAACACGATCGCATCCAGACCCACTGCCAGCTTCTTCGACATAATGGAGGAAGCGATCAGCGGGATCGATTCTACCGTCGACGTGGCATCTCGCAGCGAATACAGCTTGCCGTCGGCCGGCGCCACCTCCGGAGTCTGGCCGATGAAAGCCAAGCCGTGTTTCTTGAGCTGCTCGCGAAATTCATCGATGGTCAGATCGGTGCGGAAACCCGGAATGGCCTCCAGCTTATCGAGCGTCCCGCCGGTGTGCCCCAGGCCCCGTCCTGAAATCATCGGAACTATTACGCCGGCCGACGCCGCCAGCGGCGCCGAGATAAGGCTGGTCTTGTCGCCCACGCCGCCGGTGGAATGTTTATCCACTTTGATGCCGGGAATGGAACTGAGATCAACCAACTCTCCGGAACGGATTATGCACTCGGTCAGCGCGCTGACCTCCCGATCCGTCATCCCGGAAAAGAAAACGGCCATCAGAAAAGCAGACATCTGATAATCCGGAATTTCATTCCGGTTGTAGCCGTCCACTAAAGTCGCGATTTCTTCCGGCGATAATTCTTCTCCATCTCGTTTTCGGTGGATCAAATCGACAGTTCGCATTTGAGGTTTCAGCGTAACATCTTATGTAGTTGAAAGTAAAGGATTGTCCAGCCAAGTGCGCATCCTAGCTTCACGAACCAAGCGTCGGCTTGGCGCGTCCATATAATTGTGACCGCCGCGCGCCTGCTGGTTTTGCTTCTGCTGCCTTCGCTCAGCGCGGTCGCATTCCCCACGCTCACGCCAGAAGGAACCCGTGCGTTCGATCGCTATGTCGAGTCGGTCGAAGCCGCCCTGACTGACGCTGCTAGGAGCTTTCCACAGATTAATCAAAAGAACAAGTTGCGGGGCGGGGAAGTCCGGATCGATTCTGCTCCGCCCCAAGATATCGATGTCCCCGGCGGAATGATCCAGGATTGGCGAGGCAGCATGTTCATTCCCATGGCCAACATTCAGAAAGTCAAAGCCGTCCTGCAGGATTATGACCGCTATAAACAGTTCTACAAGCCGGAAGTAATCGAGTCCAAGCAACTCGCGCATCACGGCGACGAGTACGATATTTTCCTGCGTCTATTGAAGAGACAGGCATGGGTGACCGTGGTGCTGAACAGCGAGTACCACGTCCGCTTCACCCAGCCAGACCCTCGGCACATGTTGGTCGTCTCGCGTTCCACTCGGATCGGCGAGGTCGTGGATGCTGACCGCTCGCTCACTGAAGAAGAGCCGCCCGGGCGCGACTCCGGATTTCTGTGGCGCCTGAATTCCTACTGGCGATTCGAGGAGGCCGATGGCGGCGTGTATGCCGAATGCCGGGCCATCTCGCTCTCGCGCGATCTTCCGCCCGGCCTGGGGTGGATGATCAAAGGTTTCGTAAGTAAGTTCCCCAAGGAATCCATGCAAAATACCCTGCGCGGAACCAAAGCCGCCGTCGAGGCTCACTCCTTCTGACCCAGCGAATGTAAGAAGGTGACGATCTCCCACCTCTGTGGTTCGGGCAAGTGAGCGAAGGATGGCATGCCGTGACGAAGCGATCCGTTTTTGAGGATCCAAAATAGTGTGCCGGCGGACGCCTGATGCACGTCAGCATTCCGGAGCGCAGGAGCCTTTTCGGAACCTTCGGCGTTCCTTCCGTGGCAGGCTGAGCACTCGCGCGCAAACAACTTAGCCCCTGCCCGCCATGCTCGCTCATCGCCTTCCATGGGATTACTCTTGGCGGCGGCCTTAGGAGGAACCTGATGTAGCAGGTTCCAGTTTTGACACCATGCGGCCATAACGAAAGCAACGCTTAAGGAAAGCAGCTTCATGGACAGTCTCTACTTTCGAAACAGGCTGCGCGCCGCGCGGCCAAACTGCCCGATCTCGTACGACACGCCAAAACGCAGCAGGAATCCGGCGCTAGTGCCGGTGATCCCGAAACTGGGAGAGACTTTGAACGACGTCCCGTTCGCAAGCGTCCAAGCAATCGTCGGCGCCAGGTAATGCGATGTTTCCCCCAGACCGAAATCCTGGTGCGTTCCCAAGCCTCCATACATTTCGGCGCCTACTTGAAAATTCTCCGGGCACAAGTTGCATCGGTCCGGTCTCGCCGCCAACGCTAGTGGCCGGCTGACCCCGGCGGTATAGCCGAATTCGTAGGGCGCGTGCCGAACGTTCTTTTCCGCGATGAAATTCTCGGCGATCGTCCAGCCTTTAAAATAGCTGCTAAGGATCAGCTTGGTCTCGATCTCCCGCTTCCTTTCCGTTCGTGCATCGGCGTTCGGTTGGATTAGATCATTCTTGCCGTCATGGCCGACTACCTCCAGCAAACCTTTGTCCGCGCCGTTGATGTTCTCGAATTCCACATACAACACCGGATTGATCCAATGTTCGTGAGGCAATAGCCGAAAGCGATTCTCCCAGCGGTAGCCGGTGAAAAGACTGCTCTCCCGGAAGGTAGCTTGCCCATCCAGGTAAAACTCGGTGGTCCACCAACCCTTTAATCCGTATTCGAGTTCGGTGGTGCTGCCGAGGAATCGGTTGCCATTGCCAGGTTTTCCCGTCACCTCCTTGGTCGCCAGCTCAAGATTCCCCGGCTCTTCCATCTGGTGAGTGTAAGTGATAAAAAACGGGCCTTCGTCGCCCCAGCAGCGGGATAGAAACACGATCGTGCCCAATCCCAGGATCAACGCCCACCTTTGCACCATGGCTTATCATTCTCTTCCGATTGCCGATCATTCCAGTCGCAACCGAATTGCAGTATCGCTATGGATCTTAGCAATTACTTAAACGCTAGCCTACTAGATTTCAGCAAACCACTTGCATCTTAGGTTGGAGGTAAAAATATACGACCTGAACGGTCGTATATCTATTTCTGACCCCGCTGAGAAGCTATCTGATTTCCGGTATCGGATACCGATACTCGCCCCGGAAAATCTCGCCAAACAGATCCAGGATCTGCTGGTGAACCAGCCCGTTATCAGCCAACAGGTGCGGGCCCCGCAGTGTGACTGGTCCGCCGGACATGTCGGAACACTTGCCGCCAGCCTCGGTGATCACCAGCGTGCCCGCCGCCATATCCCACGGCTTGAGACCAAATTCCCAAAACCCATCCAGCCGCCCGCTCGCGACATAGGCCAGATCGAGCGCCGCGGAACCGGCTCGCCGCACGCCATGCGTAAGCATCGCGAGCTGATAGTAGAAATGCACGTTGACGTTCTGATGGCGCTTCTGGCTGGGAAATCCGGTCGCTACCAGCGTGTCTTCGATTCTGCTCACCTTCGACACCCGAATTCGACGATTGTTCAAATAGGCGCCGGACCCGCGCTCGGCTGTGAACATTTCGTTTCGCTCGGGATCGAAGATCACCCCTGCGATTAGCTCTCCCGATAGCTCCAGCGCCATGGTGACGTTGTACATCGGAAAGCCGTGCGCGAAATTCGTAGTGCCGTCCAGGGGATCGACGTACCAGCAATACTCGGACTTGCCGGTATAGCCGCCGCCTTCCTCGGCCACGATCGAGTGCGAAGGAAAATGCGCTCGCAGCCGATCCACCACCAGTTGTTCGGATGCACGATCGGCCTCGGTCACCAGGTCGTACTCGCCTTTCAGCTCGAATGTGACGCGGCGCTCGAAGTATTTCGCCAGCAGCGCACCGGCTTCGCGCGCGATTTCGACGCTGGTCTCGACGTAGGAAGGCATCCGAGTGGGCTGTTGATCGGCCCCTTACTCCGGCTCTTCGTACAGATATTTAATATCGTGTTTGAACAAGAACAGGTTGGGCTCGCCGTCGCGCGTGAGCCGGATGAAGTTGGCGTCGTAAAACTCGATCAGCCCGGTTACCTCTTCGTTACTACTGAGTCGGATGCGTACCGGAATCTCGTGATCGATCAGGTATCGCAGATACTTTACTTCCTCGAAGGTCTGCTCAGGAGCTTTGGTCTTTGCCTTACTCATTCAATTGTTCGCTTCACCGCCCAAAGCGCCGGATGGGCTCGCTCGATTCCCCATAATAGCCGCTGCGCGTGACGACCCGCAAATTCGGGCCTTGCACGCTCACCTTCAAGCTGTGGTATCGATCTTTTGTCAGCGGCGCGTCTTTCGGATAAAAGCCGACCAGATATTGCGTCCTCAGCTCGCGCAAGATATCCGAAAAGGCGCGATCCAGCTCAGCGCCCAGACTTGGCAGGAAGACTCGGCCTCCGGTGCCGGCCGCCAGCGTCGTCAGCGCGTTTTCTCCACCCACGTTACGTCCGGCGTCGTTGGAGATTGGCACCACCAGCACCGGGTAGAGCAGCGTGTCGGCCAGCTGCGCAGCCTCGAGCGCCTGATGGAAATCCTTGACGCTGGTGGTGTCGCCGCCATCGGTAACGATCACCATCACGTGCCGGCCATCGCGCAGCTCCAGTTCTCGCGACGCCAAATAAATGGCGTCGTACAGCGATGTTCCGCCTTCCGATCTGAGCTGTTTCAAGCGCTGATCCACGCGTTCGAAGCGGCGCGTGTAGCTGCTGACCAGATTCACTTGCCAATTGAAGCTGTACAGCGCCACGGTGTCGCTCGGGTTGCCCTCGCCTAATAGGGCCTTCAGGAATTTACTGACCGAATCGAGCTCATAGCGTAGCTCGATGCCTGTCGACGCGCTGGTGTCCACCAGCACCGCCACCGACAAAGGCTGTTCGGTCTGCCGTTCAAACACCGCAATGTCCTGCTTGACGCCATTGTCGAAAACCGTGAAATCGGTTTTGTTAAGCGAGCCGATCAATTGCCCATTTGCATCTTTCACCGTGACCAGCATTCGCACCAGCCGTACGTTCACGCGGATGACGGTATCCGGCTGGGCACTCGCCGGCACAGCCGCCAACAGAGCGGTCAGGAGAAAACAAACGGCTTGACGGATCACTTTTCGAGGACCGATTCGTCCCACTCCCCTTCAACCCAGATTTCTCCGTCGGCAAAGTGCTCCTTCTTCCAAATCGGAACCAGCCGCTTCAGCCGGTTGATCCCTTCCAGAGCGGCATCGAAAGCCGGCTTGCGATGAGGCGCAGTTACGATCACCGCCACGCTCGTCTCGCCGATCTCCATGCGGCCCAAACGGTGAACCATCGCGATGCGGCCGATCGCATGCGCGCGAGCAATCTCGCGCCCGATTTCGGCCATCATCTTCACCGCCATCGCCTCGTAGCATTCATAGTCCAGGAACTCGGTGCGGCGTCCTTTGGTATTGTTGCGCACTACGCCTTCGAAGTTCACCACCGCGCCATCTTCGCCTCGCAGTAATTGCTTCGCGATTCCGGCCGTGTCAATCGGCTCGCGCGTCAACGCAAAGAAATAACCCTGCTCGGCATCCATTATTTGCTGCGTATAGCGTCCGGAACCGCCGCTGACGGGCGGAAGGAACGCGATCTCGTCGCCAGCTCCAATAACGGCCGACCGATCGCTGAACTGATGATTCCGAGCCAATACGATGCTCGATTTAAGCTCGCCTAGCCTTGGAAACTGGCGAGCGTACCGCTCGAAGACGCAGCCGAGGCAGGAGCCCGCTTCTATTTCGATCTCCTCCTCCGCGCGACCCACAATATCCCGCAACATGCCGAAAAATAGGACTTTCACGCGCACTTTTAGTCATAGTAACAGACGATCCGCCGGAAAACGGGTTTCAGACAAAACCTCTGGCACAGTTGTAGACTGCGATTATCTCCATGTCATCGTCCAACTCTTTGGAGCGGCTGCTCGACCGCCTGGAAGCCGCTAAACGCCAGTTCGGCTCCATGGACGCCGCTACCGTCGAACTTCTCACTGCCTTAGGCCGCCGCCGTTTCCCCGACGCCCGTTCGCTGATCCGTTTCCATGAGGCCTTGTTATTCTTCCGCGCCTATCCTTCCAGTGCCCGGATTTTGCGCTTAACTGACCGTCTGCTCGCGTCGTTTCCCCAGCGGATCGCGCTGCTTCGCCGCACCGGAGCCGATCTTGAACCATTTGAGCAACCCGATGTTTCCGGTATCTCCGGCACCGGCTTGTCCGCCGTTTTTACTTATGACATCGCCCGCTGGCTGGCGCGCCACTACCCGGACGAAGTCGACATCGATTGGGAAGGCTCCGACCCGAACCTGCTTGGGCCGCTTCTGGCTCGCCTTCATCCCTATTTCGCCGAAGATGCCATGGTCGAAGCGAACATTCCCTTTCTGGATTGGTTTCGCGCCGCCAAGGCTAAAGTGACGGCATCCGACCTCCGCTGGCTGATTTCACGTCTCGACAAGGTCCCGCTGCCGCAAGACGTGATCGCCGATCTTTATGCGCATGCCGAACTCGCCCTCCGCTGGGAACTCGACAACATACCCACCACTCGCACCAATCTCCGGCTGCCCGGTGTGCGCCGATTCTTCTATCACACCGCGCCACTGCTTCGGCGCGCCGATGTGTCGCTCGATGCTGAACTGAAATCGCCGCCGCTCTCGATCAAGAAACTTAACCGCGCTCGCGGTGAACAGATGTTGGATCTCGCCCGCGATACCTCCGCCATGCGCTTCCGTGAGCTCCACGGCTTTACCTATGGCGACCAGTCGAATGTGTACCGCGCCGAGTTGGGCCGAGGTGTCGAGGTTTACGTCTCGGGAGTTCTACCTGAACATCGCCTCCCGGTGCGAACATATCACGCCGGTATGTTCTTCAAGAACGCGGTGCCTATCGGATACATCGAGACGCTCACCTTTCGCAGGCAAATGGAGGTAGGATTCAACCTCTATTACACCTTCCGCGAGGGCGAAACTGCCTGGCTCTACGGACGCTTGTTGCGGCTCTTTCAACAACTGGTCGGCGTCACGCTCTTCATCGTCGATCCTTACCAGCTTGGCCTTCATAACGAGGAAGCCATTGAGTCCGGCGCTTTCTGGTTTTATCGAAAACTCGGCTTCCGGCCCACCGGCGCCGCGGTTGCGAAGCTGTTAGCGACAGAAGAAAGGCGGCTTCAGGCCCGCCCCAATTACCGGACCCCCGCCCGCATCCTCCGCCAATTGGCTGCCGGCTGGATGGTTTATGGCACTGGCGACCGCGTCGACGTCCGTCGCAAAATCAGGGACGGTACCCTTTAATTTCCGCTACGATAAATGCCGTGGAACGATCTGAGGCCGCCGTCCAGCCCGCGCCCGATCCTGCCTGGGAAAGTCTCAAGGACGACGAACTGCTCACCTGGCGGATCTGCGATCTCGGTGTCCGGATCGAAGGCAGCGAGCTCGAAGGCCGAGTAAATCAACTGAATGACGAACTCGCGGCGCGCGGCCTCGCCTTTCGGCCGGCCTGTTACCTGGGCGACGAGTGGTTTTCGCCCGCTGGCGTCCCTGCCATCGCCATTCCATTTTACTTGGCCCATCCGCGCCTCAAAGCCCTCGAGTTGCGCCAGATGCTGGAGGTCGAAGGTGGAACTCCCGAATGGTGCCAGCAGCTCCTGAGGCACGAGTGCGGACACGCCATCGATCACGCTTACCGGCTCTCGTCGCGCGACGATTGGCGCCGCATCTTCGGAAGCCCCGAAAAGGAGTACTCGCCCGAAACCTACCAGCCTCGCCCCTATAGCAAGGGCTTCGTCCGCCATCTTCCCAATTGGTACGCGCAGGCTCATCCCGATGAAGACTTCGCCGAAAGCTTCGCGGTCTGGCTCTCCATGCCTCCCGAAGAGTGGCGCAAACAATATCGCGGTTGGAAAGCCCTCGAGAAACTCGAATTCGTTCACTCTCTGATGGAGGAGGTCAAAGGCAAATCGCCCAAAGTTAGGCACGGGCGCCGCATTTCCGATGCCAGCAAACTCAGACGAACGCTCGCCCGCCATTACGCCGAGCGAAGAAAACTCTACGCCGAAGAGTTCCCCGACTTTTACGACGCCGACCTGCGCGTTATATTTGGAAATGGTGATCCGAACGGAGAATCCGCCGCGCGGGTGATGCGTAAGAATCGAAGCGCCCTCGTCGGTTCCATTGTCCGCTGGACGGGACAACGCAAGTACACCGTCGACATGTTGGTGCGTAAGTTCATTCAGCGTTGCCAGCAACTCGGATTGACTACGCCTCCGCCGCCCGATCAGGCACGTGTTTCGTTCGAGCTGGCGGCCTATCTGGCCGCGTTGGTCACCAACTATCTCCATACCGGCCGATTCAAGAGGTCTGTGTAAGAGTGAAAGTTCTTGTCGTCTTCGATATTTCACGCCGCGCCGCCGCTGGCGAAACTTTTTCTCCGCGCGAGTTAAAGGAAGAGGAAGACAAAGAGACCGAAGCCGACGTCTTGGCTTGTCTGAAGCGATTGGGGCACGAGGTGGAAACGCTGGCGGTCTTCGATGACGTGCTGCCTATCGTCGAAAAGATCAAATCCTTCGCGCCTGAAGTCGTCTTCAATCTCACCGAGTCGTTCCACTCCGACCGCGCGCACGAGGCCAACATCCCCGCGCTACTCGAACTAATGAAGGTCCGCTATACCGGTGCGCGCCCGGAAGGCTTGATGCTATGCAAAGACAAAGCTCTGGCCAAAAAGATCCTGGCCTACCACCGTGTCCGGGTTCCGCATTTCGTCATCTCGCCGGAGCAGCGGCCCTTGAAACGGCTTCGTCGCTTCGTCTATCCTGCTTTCGTCAAGCCGGTCGGCGAGGAATCCTCGGACGGAATCAGCAAAGCATCTTTTGCTAAGAGCGAGGAGGAAGCTCTCGACCGGGCCCGCTTCGTTCACGAAAAATTCCATTGTGACGCCCTTATCGAGGAATACATCGATGGCCGCGAGCTTTACCTCAGCGTCATGGGTAATCGCAAATTGAATGTCTTTCCCCCCCGCGAGATTTTCTTCAACGACGTTCCCGCCGACGAACCGAAGTTCGCCACATTCAAGGCCAAGTGGGACGACGCCTACCGCAAGAAGTGGGGCATCCGCAATGGAGCGGCCAGCGAACTTCCCGAAGGCTTTGAGGAGAAACTCGCGCGCCTGGCTCGCAAAGTTTACCGTGTGCTCAAGATCCGTGGGCTCGGTAGAATCGACGTTAGGTTGACGCCCGCCGGTGAAATCGCCATCATCGAGGCCAATCCCAACCCCTCCCTGGCCCAGGACGATGACTTCGCCCAAGCGGCCTCGGCAGCCGGCCTCGAATACGATGTTTTGATCCAGAAGATCTTGGATACCGCTTACGCCTGAAGCACTTAGCTGCCCTGTACTGATTTCGATCTGGAACCTGTTTCGCGAGAGTAATAGGGTCAAATTCCTAGACACCTAGAATAAAATGCCGAGCGCTATCACCCGCATCTAAGCACATAATTCAAGCAGAGAGGAGTGCTAGTGGAAACAGCGAATCAAATCTTATCGCGCCTTCGAATTTGCCAGCTTCGAATCTTGCAGCTTGGAATCTGGAAGGAAACCCGGGGTCAGGATCTTATCGAATACGCGCTGATGGCTGGCTTCGTCGCGGTTGCGGCGGGCGCGATCATGCCGAATGTTGCTAGTAGCATCAGCACCATTTTTTCGCAGATATCGTCAGTCTTGACATCCGCGTCTACACAAAGTTGACCGGCGGCCTTTTTCAACGATGTCTTGTGTCCCCCTTCTAGGGCGGTCTCCTTGTCCGCCCTTTTCTTTCCTGCGCTTCGCAACACTTAGAATAGTGTTTTGAGAGCATTCGTTCCCTTCTTCAAGAACTCCCACCTCGTTACGATCGCGGCTAATTACTGGCGACGGCCGCTGGATACCCAACGCTTTCCCGTTGAAGTTAAGCTCTATGACACTGAGCCGGGCGTTCGCGTACTCGTCCACTCGCAGCGTCCTGCCGGTTCACCGGTCGCCGAAGTAATCGTCGTACACGGCCTGGAAGGCTCCAGCCAGGCGGGCTATGCTCAAAGTCTGTCCCATGAACTGCTTCAGGCCGGATGGGCCGCCCACCGGTTCAACATGCGCAGTTGCGGCGGCACCGAACATCTCAGCGGCCGCGGCCTCTATCACTCCGGACAAACATCCGACCTGCTGGCCGTTATCCGCCAGATCAAGACCGCGGCGCCCATCTTCCTGGCCGGCTTCTCGCTAGGAGGCAATGTTGTTCTCAAACTGGCCGGAGAACTGGGGGAGCACGCCCCCGAGCTCATCGCCGGCGTGATTGCCGTCTCCACGCCCATCGATCTCGCCGCCTGCGCCCGAAAGCTGTCGAGTCCAGCGAATTTCGTTTACTCCAGGCGTTTTCTCGGCCGTTTGAAGCAGCGCATTCGTCTCAAGGCGCAAAGCGAACCTGGCCTGTTCGCACTCGACCAGCTCGATCGCGTCAAGAGCATCTATGACTTTGACGATAAGTTTACGGCGCCAGCCTTCGGATTCGGCACCGCGGACAATTATTACGCCACCCAGTCGTCCAATCAGTTCTTGGACCGCATTCGCGTGCCGGCCCTTCTGGTCCAATCCAAAGACGATCCTTTGATCCCGTTTGAGGTTTACAATCATCCCGCGTTTACGCGAAATCCCCACCTCCAATTGTTGGCCGTCGAGCATGGCGGCCACGTCGGGTTCATATCGAAGACACCGCCCCGCTTCTGGCTGGACCAAGTGATCCGGGAGTGGACGAGCGAAGTGCGGAACAAAGCCGCGGCCAATTTCGTCTCTTAAAGCGATGGCCCAAACTGCGTCCTTTCGCGAAGCGGCGGCTGTGGCGGCAGATTCACTGCGCTCCAGCAAGCTTCGCAGCTTCCTCACTCTATTGGGCATCATCCTGGCCACGACTACCCTGATCGCGGTCATGTCCATTATCCATGGCATGGATCTCTACATTGCCAACAGCGTTTCCAGTATGGGCTCGGATGGCTTCCGTGTCGTCCGGATTGCCTTTCTCGGAAATTTCGACCCTAAGAAATACGTCGAACTGCAAAAGAAGAATCCGCAGCTCAGTCCATCCGAATTTGAGTACCTCAAGAGCAAAGTTACGCTCACAAAAGAGCTGGGTATGGCTGCCGGCCGCAGTGTAAGCGTCTCCCTCGGAACCCAGACTTTGAGCAATGTCGGGCTTACCGGCGGTACGTCTAACTGGATTATGCTCGGCAACACGCAGATCGCCGCCGGCCGGTATTTCACCGAGATTGAGGACAGCCACCATTCTACCGTCGCCGTCTTGGGTGCCGATGTGAAGAACAATCTGTTCGGCGACTCCGACGCCGTCGGTAAGACCATCAAGATCGAAGGACGGCCTTTCACCGTGATCGGCGTCGCTGTTGCCAAGGGCAGTGTCTTCGGCCAGTCGCAGGACGCGTTTGTGGACATCCCGGCCGGGACCTATTTCCAAATCTACAGCGCGCGCCAGGGCATCAATTACGCCGCGAAGGCGGTCGACCAAAGCGTGCTCGAGCAATCTAAAGACGAAATGCGTATGCTGCTGCGCGCCCACCGCCATTTGCGGCCCGGTCAGGACGATAGTTTCTCAATCCTCTCCTCGGATGCATTGGTGGGCGCCTGGGACAGACTGACTGGCGCCATCGCGGGAACAGCCGTAGCGGTGGTTTCGGTTTTCATGGTCGTGGGTGGTGTCGTCATTATGAACATCATGCTGGCCGCGGTCACCGAGCGAACGCACGAAATCGGAATCCGCAAATCGGTCGGCGCGCGCCGCCAGGACATTCTCAACCAGTTCTTAGTCGAGTCTTCCATGCTGTCCGGAATCGGCGGGCTGATTGGTGTTACTTTTGCCTGGCTGGTCGCTGTCCTGGTACGCATTGCCACCCCCGTGCCGATGGCGGTGCCTATTTCAGCGGTCCTGATCGGTGTTACTCTCTCGGTGGTGGTAGGACTGTTCTTTGGTATCTACCCGGCGCAGCGCGCGGCAAAGCTTGACCCTATCGAAGCCTTGCGGGTGGAACGATGACCAGCGTTGAGCTCTTTTCCGCGATCGGCTTAGCGCTCAACACCGTGCGCGAGCATAAACTGCGCTCCTTCCTAACAGTGCTGGGCGTGATCATCGGCACCGGCACCATCATCGGCGTCGGTTCCATTATCGCCGGGCTGGATGGGGCCATCACCAACGTACTCCGTAGTTTCGGAACTAACACCGCCATCGTTTTCAAATTCCCGATCGGATTCAATAGCGTCAGTGCCGAGGAAGTGAAGCGCAAACCGATCAATTATGAAGACGGAGTAGCTATAGCGGAGCGCTGCCCGGACGTGCAGTCGGTAAGTCCTTATCTCTTTCCCAATGCCTTCGGAAGGGGCCCCCAAATCACCGTAGCCCGCTACAAAAGCAACGAACTCTATCAGGCTGACATTGGCGGCACTGACCCCTCTTACGCGGAAGGCGGTCAGGCCGAAATGAAGGAAGGCCGCTTCTTTACCGAAGTCGAGAACGAGCATCGCATGCCGGTGGTCGTGGTCGGTGAAGATGTACCACGAGCGCTGATGGGCGGCGAAGATCCGATCGGCAAATGGATCGATGCCAACGGACACAAGTTCGAAATCATCGGCGTTATGCTGCGGCCCGCCGCTTCGTTTCCCGGCCAGGATGACAGGCGTTTGCTGCTGCCCTATTTCAGCATGCATAAGATGTTTCCGGCCGCCCGGGAGAATATGCTCGTGGTAGTCGCGAAACCAGGCAAGCTGGCCGCGGCTATCGATGAAACGCGCGTCGTAATGCGCATTCAGCGGCACATTCCGCCTTCCAAGCCCGACAATTTCTTCATCTCGACTTCCGAGCAGATGGTGGAACAGTTCCACAATGTGACCGCCATGGTCGCGCTGGTCATGGTGGTGTTGAGCTCAATCGGCCTTCTCGTCGGCGGAATAGGAGTCATGAATATCATGCTCGTTTCCGTCACCGAGCGAACGCGCGAGATCGGGATTCGCAAAGCTATCGGGGCGCGCCGCGCCGACATCGTTCTGCAGTTCCTTACCGAGGCGGTGGTGTTGACCGGTTTGGGTGGCCTAATCGGGATGACCTTCGGATGGGCAATCTCGTTCACTTGCCGCCTGGTATTTCCGGCTTTACCGACCGCGGTTCCCCTCTGGGCCGCCGTGCTGGGCGTAGTGGTATCAGTCGCCGTCGGTCTGTTCTTTGGAATATGGCCGGCCAACAAGGCCGCCCGCCTGGATCCAGTCGTCGCCCTCCGCTATGAATAGGTGGCGAAGACCGCCGGTCTTCGAATAATTAATCTGACGATGCTACCGTGACGCCCGCCGCGCCTTATGCCGTCGAGCCGTCTTGCGCGCTACAGCCGCTGGAGCCGCCAGAGGTTTGTTGCAATGCAGACAGCGGCTGATATCCGACCGCGTCGACAAATGGCACGACCGGCAATAAGTTTGCGGGAGCGAAACCGTTTGGAGCGCTTGCAACATATTTGCCTCGCCCTGTTTATCGACTTTTTGCCGAATTTCTTTAGCCCCCGCCACGGCTGAGCATTGAGCAATAGATGCGATGATGGTTACCAGAGCGATGCAAGCCAAAGAACAGCCGTCCCGATGGCTAGAAGCCGCGCGCAAGGCCATGGAAATCGAGGCCGAAGCTATTGCCCGCTCTGCCGAGCGTCTGGATGGCAATCTCTCCCGCGCCGTTGATCTGATCCTGGACGGCTCCGGCAAACTGGTCGTGACAGGCCTTGGCAAGTCCGGCCTTGTTGCCCGAAAGATCGCGGCCACGCTGTGCAGCACCGGCACCTCCGCCATCTTTCTGCACGCCGCCGAAGCCGCCCACGGCGACCTTGGAATCTACGCGCCAGGCGACCTCACCCTCATGGTTTCCAAAAGCGGCACCACCAAAGAATTGCTGCACCTCATTCCTTTCCTGCGCGACCTTCCTTCGCAATGCATGGGCATTCTTGGCGCCGTCCAATCGCCGCTCGCCGCGGAAATGGACGTGGTGCTGGACGCTTCCGTCGAGAGGGAAGCCGACCCGGAAAACCTCGCGCCCACCGCCAGCGCCACCGTCGCCCTCTCGCTCGGCCACGCCCTGGCAGTCGCACTCATGCGCGCCCGAAATTTCAGTCCCGCGGATTTTCGGCGATTCCATCCTGGCGGTCATCTCGGCCGCAGCCTGCGTATGACCGTTCGTCAGGTCTTGCACGGTCGCGATGAAGTGGCTTGGGCCGAACTCGGCAGCTCGCTGAAGCACGTCGTCATAGCCATGACTCGCCATCCCTGGGGAGCCGCTTGTGTGATAGATTCCGCCGGCGCTCTGGCCGGTCTCATCACCGATGGCGATCTACGCCGCGCGCTCCAGGCTCATGACGACATCCGCGCCTTGTGCGCAGCCGACGTCATGACCGTCGATCCCATTACGATCAGCCCCGATGCGCTCTTGCTCGACGCGCTTCGCCTCATGGAAGATCGCCCGTCTCAGATCTCCGTCTTGCCGGTAGTCGACCCCTCCGGCGGCCAATGCCTGGGCTTGGTCCGCCTGCACGATATCTATCACGCGGAGGTGGACTGACACGCTCGCAATGTTCATCATCGTAAGTTAAGCGGTTGTGCGTGAGAATCCTGCGCGCGGCGGAGCGATACGGAAAGACCCGATGTTGTTCGTCCTCATGAACATCCAAGGTCCATCCTCGCATCGGACAATATGACACGTGCGGTCAGAGGTGCAACGAATCGCCTCTCTGTCATTCCTTAGATCATTTCAGATTTTACACAAGAAGGAATAAGTAGTTAAACGAAAGTGTCTTATAATCTAAGCTCCATGGACGTGTACAAGCGCGAGACCGAAGAGTTGATAAGACGCTTCCTCGACCACAGGCTCAGCTTCCCCGAGTGTATCGCGGCCCTAGATGCGGCGCTTGCCGATCTCACCCCGACGCTGACTCCAGAACAACTGCCCGCTCTTCGCGCTCTGATGTTGGAGAACAATGATATGGTGATGAAGGAAATGGAAAGGCGCGGCCCACCGCCTCTCGATCCCAAGATTTTGGCCGCGCTTGATGATGGAATCACGCTTTCAGACTACCGTCTAGGACAGGTGATTTATGCGCAAGGGGATTCCGGGGACGCGGTCTTTTATATTCACAAAGGCCGGGTCAAACTCACGGCCGTTTCCAAATTCGGCAAACAAGCGGTCGCGGGCATATTAGGTGCAGGCAGCTTTCTTGGGGAAGCATGCCTGAGGGGACGGCCGTATGCGGTAACGGCTACCGCCCTGGCTAAGTCTTCAATCCTCCGGCTGGATAAGTCGAGCGTGGTACGTCTATTAGGAAAGGACCTGACCTTTTCCGAGCGGTTTCTCGCGCATCTGCTCTCCCGTAATATCAGCCTGGAGGAGAATGTGGTTTACCAGATCCTAAACTCCAATGAGAAGCGGCTGGCGCGCGTGCTTCTCCTGCTGGCCAACTTTGGGAAAAAAGGCAGACCGAAGAACGTTATTCCGAAGATCAGTTTTAAAGCCTTGGCGCAGATGGTTGGAACCACCATTTCACGAGTCAGCTTTTTCATGAAGAAGTTCCGCAAATTGGGATTCATAGACTACAACGGTGAATTGACGATTAACAACTCCCTGCTAAACGTTGTCCTTCACGACCAATTCATCGTTGCAAATGATCCGTTTCCGGTAATTCCATCGCCCACCCAAATACCTCGCAGGAGGGTGAAGTTGAGAGACGCTTAAAGCGGTTCCGCCGACCGGATTCGCATACATGGTATGATAAGTCGTTGGAAAAAGGCGGCTTAAATGAATCAGACCGAGTTTACGAATCTACATGCAGCTTCTGTAAAGTTAATGCGATCCTACTTCGTTGAGGTCGAGAAATCGTCCACGATGCTTGCAGAATGCACGCCGAAGCCGCTGCCCCTGAAAAGGCGCTTGATGCTGACGTCGCAGGGCGTCATCGAGCAGCAGGCCCACTTG
>DATMMD010000009.1:0-7284 GCA_035569875.1 Bryobacteraceae bacterium | reverse complement strand
ACGAGTGTGCGATAGCCCTTGAGGACGACGATTAGTTCGTGCTCGCGCGCAATCCTTCGTGCCACGCCCAATCGATCATTTTGGACTTCGGCCACCGTGATGCCTGCCAATCGGGCCATTTCGCCGGGATGCGGAGTAATCACCACAGTGCGGCCTTTGCCATTGAGCCCGTCAGCTCGGCCTTCAAACGCGTTGAGGCCATCGGCGTCGACAACGATTGGAACCTCAAGCTTCGCAATCAAACTTCTCACCAGCGCCGAGGTCTGGGTTTCTCGTGAGATCCCAGGCCCGATCGCCACAACGGTCTTCCCTCGCGCCAACTCGATGATTCGATCCAGCGCGCTGGCCGAAATCGTACCCGATTCCGTCTCGTCTAACGCTTCGGTCATCAACTCCGGATGAAATCCGGCCACAGTTTCCAGGACCGATTTTGCGGTTGCGACGGTTGACAGCCCAGCTCCGGCTCGCAAGGCCGACATGCCCGCCATCGCCGCCGCTCCCGCTTTCCCGAGCGATCCGCCGACCACTAGGACGTGCCCGTAACTTCCCTTGTTCGACTCCGCCGGGCGCGGACCAATGAGCGGAGCAATATCGCGCGCCGTAATCACATTCAGCTTTAGCGACGAAACAATCGCTTCGTCCGGGGAGCCGATATCTGCGACGACGGTGGGCCCGCTCGTCAGTGAACTCAAGACATGCGCAGGACGGGGCGCCGTAAAAGTAACCACGGCATCGGACCTTGCAATGATCCCTTCTTGTGGGGCCATGGCGTCGGCGTCCGCGCCGGAAGGAATATCCACAGCGATCACTGGAGCATGGCTGGCATTCATGAGTGCGATCGCTTCAGCGTAAAGTCCACTCACCGGAGGCTTGAAGCCGGTTCCGAGAATTGCATCGAGCACCAGATCGCCCTGGGTTAGCCGCACTCGCTCAGTATTCAATTCCTCGATGGAATGGACCGTCACGGCTGGGTACGGCAAGCTACCAAGCATCACAGCCGCATCGCCGCGTAGCTCGGCGGGGTCCGCCAGCAGTATCACCCTTACCTTTTTCCCCTGCTCATACAGCCGGCGTGCTGCCACGAACCCGTCGCCCCCGTTGTTTCCTTTACCGCAGAAAACCACGATGCGATCGGCTGCGGCGTGGTGCTCGAGCACATAGTCTGCAACTGCCGCTCCCGCATTCTCCATTAGCGTGAGAGGGGGTATGTCGAAGCGCTCGCTAGTCGCGCGGTCGATGGAACGCATTTCTTCCGCTGTCACGATCCTCATAGGAAATCCAGCCGTCGGTGGCTAGCAGTCAGCAGTCAATTGAAACGCATCGTTAGCCCCTGCTGACTACCACCGGCCCTCCACTATAAAACGAAAAGCCCTCCGCGCGAGCGGAGAGCCTTGTCGAACTTGCCGGCCACTCATCACTGACCATTGTCTTTTGTCAACGCCTGAACCCGGCTGTGCTTCACGCTGTAAGTGAAGTACACAATCAGTCCAATCGCCAGCCAACCCACCAGGCGGATCCAGTTCCACATTCCCAGCTTGTACATCATGTATCCGTTCGAAACCACGCCAAGAATTGGAATCAGCGGCACCCACGGCGTGCGGAACGGTCGAGGCTGTCCGGGGTTTGTGCGGCGCAACACGAGAACCGAAACCGACACAATCACAAATGCCAGCAGCGTACCGATGTTTACCATCCGGCCGATATCGTCGATCGGGGTCAGGCTGCCAACGACCGCTGCCAGCAGTCCGACGAGAATGGTGTTCTTCCACGGCGTACGGAACCTGGGATGCACCGCGGCGAAAAACTTCCGGGGCAGAAGTCCGTCGCAGGCCATCGAGTAGAGCACGCGCGTTTGGCCCAGCAACATAACCAGCATCACGCTGGTGAGCCCGGCAAGAGCGCCGAGAGTAATGATATGCGATGCTGTCGAAAGCCCACGGTCCAGGAATGCGCGAGCCACTGGAGCCTCGATGTTGATTTGTTGCCAGTGCACCATCCCGGTCAGCACGCCGGCCACGGCAATATAGAGGACTGTGCAGATTGCCAGCGAAGCGATCATGCCAATGGGCAAGTCGCGCTGCGGATTCTTAGCTTCTTGCGCCGTGGTCGAGACCGCGTCGAAACCGATGTACGCGAAGAAAATGTACGCCGCACCGGCTCCGATTCCCGCGAGGCCGTTGGGCGCGTAGGAGTGCCAGTCCGTACCCCAGTTGCTGACGTTGATGTAGCGTGCGCCCAATGCAATCACAAAGAGCACGACCGAAACCTTAATTACGACGATCCCGGTGTTAAACTCCGCGCTCTCTTTGATTCCGACGACCAGAATTGCCGTGATAATGAGGGCAATGATAAAAGCCGGAAGGTTTAGGCCGACCTCCGTGCCGAACAGATGCGGCGCACCCAGCAGATCATGGGCGCGTTGCAGCAATTCAGGAGACTGCGTGCTGATAATCGCGCTGACTCTATCCAGGAAAGTTTGCGTTCCGGCCACCAGAGAGGGATCCGCGGCCTGTGCCATCTGCCGCGCCACAATATTTTCGGCGGTCTTCAGCGCCGTCCAGTGATCGTAGGCCAGCCACAGCGGCATCTTGATGTGAAAAATATTCAGCAGCTCGATGAAGTGATTCGACCATCCCGAAGATACCGCGCTGGCGCCCATGGCATATTCGAGCGTCAGGTCCCAACCGATGATCCAGGCCAGCAATTCGCCCAAGGTTGCGTAGGCGTAAGTGTAGGCGCTGCCGGCGAGCGGAATCATAGCCGCAAACTCCGCGTAGCACAGTCCTGCAAACGCGCATCCCAGACCGGACAGCACGAATGAGAGCGTGAGTCCGGGACCGGCGTAGTGCGCTCCCAGCCCCACCATCACAAATATGCCCGCGCCGATGATCGCGCCCACTCCGAGAGCGGTGAGTTGAAAAACGCCCAGCGTGCGCTTAAGGCTGTGCTCACCCGTCTCGCGAGCCTCTTCCATCAGCAGGTTCAGCGGCTTGACTGCGAACAGATTGGCCCTTCGTTTGGTTCCCCCTGGAGGGATCATAGTTGTACTCATTTTGCCTCCGCGCTTCGCGACCACGCGTAATATACCGGGATTCCGAGCAAGACCACAATCAATCCCGGCCACGTGAATTGCGGCTTGTAGCGCAATAGTACGATATCAATGAATAAAGCCATCACAATATAAATCGCCGGCAGCACGGGATAGCCAACCGCCCGGTACGGACGCTCGGCATCTGGACGCGTCCGCCGCAGCACAAACAATCCCACAATCGTCAAAATATAGAAGACCAGTACGGCGAAAATAATGTAGTCGAGAAGCTGCCCATAGCTTCCTGAGATGCACAAAACGCAGGTCCACACCATCTGCACCATCAGCGAAACCGCGGGCGTCTTGTATGTAGGATGCAATTTCGCGACATTCCGAAAAAAGAGGCCATCCTTCGCCATGGCATAGTAAACGCGCGCGCCCGAGAGAATCAGGCCGTTGTTGCAGCCGAAGCTGGAAATCAAAATTGCTCCCGCCATCAGCAAACCACCGGCAGCGCTGAACATTTGCGTCATCACCGCCGTGCCGATGCGTTCTTCCGAGGCGTATTTGATTCCGCGGCCGAGAATCGTCGTCGCCGCGGGACTTCCATCCAGCGGCAGCGCGTTTAGATAAATGAAGTTGCAGGAGATGTAGAGCGCAATCACCACGCCCGTGCCCAGTGCCAGTGAGAGCGGCAGAGTGCGGCTGGGATTTTTTACTTCTCCGGCAGTGAACGTCACGTTATTCCACGCATCGGCAGAAAACAACGAGCCCACCTGCGCCACGGCAAGAATCGTAAGCGTGCCAACCATAACGACCGGACCGCCTACCCCAACCTGAACGGCGTGCTGCGCGCCGAGTCCCGCGTTGTGCCAGAAGTTTGCGCCGAAGTTCGCCGCAATCGCCTGAGCATTTCGCCCCAGGGCGAGACCAAAAAAAACCAACCCCAGCAACGCTGAGACTTTCGCCGCCGTAAACACATTCTGGATAATCGCCCCGGTCTTCAAGCCAAAGATATTCACGACGGATAGAAATACGACCAGCAGAATGGCAACGAGGTTCTGCGTGTTAAGGCCCACATCCATATTGCCCAGGACCATGGGACCAATCGGAATCGGCGGAACCTTCCAGACGTGCAGAATCCAATGCGTCGACGAAATCGCGGGAAAGAAAACCCCCAGGAACTTGCCGAAGGCCACGCCCACGGCGGCAATCGTCCCAGTCTGAATTACGAGGAAGAGTGTCCAGCCGTAAAGAAAGCCCCACAGCGGCCCAAGGGCTTCTCGGAGGTACACATACTGTCCGCCGGCTCGCGGCATCATCGCCGCCAGCTCGCCGTAGCTGAGAGCGGCCACGATGGTCATGAATCCCGCAACCGCCCAGGCTCCGATCAGCAACGCAGGCGAATCGACTTCCCGGGCAATCTCCGCCGACACAATAAAGATGCCCGAGCCGATCATCGACCCCATGACCAGCATGGTGGCGCTGGTCAGTCCAAGGCCCTTGACCAGTTCTTTATCCTGATGGCTGTGAATTTCCCAGTCGCTGACCGCGGGTGGCCGCGTTGTCGGTGTACTCAGGATGCCTCCTGCACAACCACACATTCGCCCTGGAGTGAGCGGGAAGGGCATGGCTTCAGCCGTGCCGTTAAGACTCGCCACTTATCGGGGCTTTAGCCCCTGAGGTAATCTTGGTACCCAATCCGGGGTCAAATGACTTTACCTCAGAATGCGGAAAAATTCCTCTGCTGATTTGCGAGGCTCCCGTAACAGATCGGATATGACCGCCACCGAATCCGCCCCCGCCGCAATCACAGAGGCTGCGTTGGCGCGCGTTATCCCGCCAATGGCGACCAGCGGTTTGCGCGTCAATTGCCGCGCCCGGCGCACCCCTTCGAGGCCGACTACGGGATCAGGCTTTTCTTTGCTGGAAGTAGAGAAAACCGGTCCGATGGCGAGATAATCTGCGGAAGTTGCATCCGCTTCTTGGAGTTGTTCTGGATTATGGGTCGAAACCCCTAGCCAGCGATCTGAACCGATGATCGCCCGAACCGACTCTGGCGACAGATCGTCCTGCCCCACGTGGACCCCGTCGAACTCGGCCACCAGCGCCAGGTCCGCGCGGTCATTCATAATGAGTTTCGGCACGTGTGGGTCGAACACTCCTGTCCGACAGTGTCGGCGCAATTCCCGCGCCTGCTCCAGCATTACTCGAGCGTGGCCTGATTTGTTTCGGTATTGCAGCAGGGTCACGCCCGCCAGCACCAGCTCTTCTGCAGCATCGAAAAGCGCGGCACCGTCAGGGAAGCAACCGGCGTCGAGAATGGCATACAAACGGGGAAGCAGCATTCGGGTCGACTGTACTATCGCGACAGCTCACAAATCCAGTTAACTTCCCAGGTCTTACCGCCATCGGGTGAGTACGACTGCTCCATGCGCGCCGAGTTCGGCGAGAGGTCAAGCCAGACATAGCGCACCAGGATGGTGCGGCCTTTGAGGAACTCCTGATGATAAAACTCCCCGCGCTTGCCGCTGAACCCGCCAACGACGGGAGGCGTGTCCAGCGTCCCATTATCCAGATCCACCAGGTAGATACTCCATTGACGCGTCGCGGGATTGTACATTCGCAGCGTCTGAGCCTTAATGTGCAGCTTCTTGTCGGCGCTGGCGACCTCGAACTGCTCGAAGTTCGCATTGCTGTCGAGCAGTTTGTGGTGGTTCGAAATGCCGTCGTACTCGTCCCACTTATTGGAGTTATTCAGTCGATCTGGCAAGCGGCGTACGTGAGCCTTCCAGTCGCCGATGAGGAAATCGAAGTCGTGAGAGCCATCGCGCTGAGGCAGGTTTGCGGGATTGTCGGAGGTCTGCGCAAGAAGTGGGAGGGCAAAGATAAGGACAGCGTTCGCGACGAGAAGTGGGAGGACTACCTTAGCTTTCATTTGATTCGTCCTTTCCAAATGGTGAGATGCGCCGGGGAAGGCTTCGTTAGCAGGTGCCCGGTGACGCGTCCGCGCTACGCTTTGCTGGTCTTCGCCAAAAATCCCTCAATAAATCCCGTATCGAACTTCCCAGCTCGAAAATCCGCGTCCGCCAAGATCCGCCGGTGCAGCGGAATCGTCGTGTAAACGCCCTCGACGATAAACATCTCCAACGCCCGCGCCATGCGCGAAACGGCTTCGCCGCGATCTCGGCCGCGCACCACCAACTTGGCGATCAGCGAATCGTAATACGGAGGAATCACGCCCTCGGTATAAGCGGCCGTATCCACGCGCACCCCCGTTCCCCCGGGAGGATTAAACGACGTAATCTTCCCCGCCGAAGGAGTGAACTTCTCGGGATGCTCTGCGTTAATGCGGCATTCAATGGCGTGACCGCGATGCACAATCGGCCCCGTCAGCACCTCGCGCATATTCGCTCCCGCCGCGATCATGATCTGGCTCTTCACCAGGTCAACATCCGTAACCATTTCCGTGACCGGGTGCTCGACCTGGATGCGCGTGTTCATCTCGATAAAGTGCAGTCGCCGGTCCTGATCCATCAGGAACTCGATGGTTCCGGCGTTGCTGTAACCGATATCCGCCAGCGACTTGCAGAGGACCGCCCCGATCTGATCGCGCAGCTCCGGCGTGACTTGCGTCGACGGCGATTCTTCCAGGAGTTTCTGATGCCGCCGCTGAATGGAGCATTCACGCTCGCCAAGACTCACTACATTGCCGTGCTCGTCGGCCAGCACCTGAAATTCAATGTGGCGAGGATGTTCGACATACTTCTCCATGTAAAGGTCGCCATTGCCGAAAGCCCCAGCCGCCTCAGATTGCGCCGCCTTGAATAATCCCGGAAGTTCCTCTTCGCTGCGCACAATGCGCATGCCGCGTCCACCGCCGCCAGCCGAGGCCTTCACAATAACGGGGAAACCTACCTGGCGTGCCCACTCGATCGCCTCGCCTTCTGAGGCGATGATTCCATCCGAGCCCGGCAGAATCGGCACTCCCGCCTTTTTCATCGCGGAGCGCGCTTTTTCCTTCTCGCCCATCAGCCGCGTCACTTCGGGCCGCGGCCCAATGAACTTGATGCCGCTGGTCTCGCAGACTTCGGCAAAATTTGCATTTTCCGCCAGCAATCCGTAGCCGGGATGAATCGCGTCCACGTTGGCGATCTCCGCCGCGCTGATCACCGCCGGAATGTTCAAATAGCTGAGCGCGAGTTGCGGCGGACCGATGCAAATGGCTTCATCGGCAAAACGTACGGGCAGAGAGT
>DATMMD010000008.1:0-61238 GCA_035569875.1 Bryobacteraceae bacterium | reverse complement strand
CTGATATGTTCGCCTACGATTTTCAAACCAACCGCATCCCCGGCGATCCGGCCGGCGCGCCGATCTATTGGCGAGATGTCGGAACCCTGGACGCCTACTTCGATGCCAATATGGACCTGCGGTCGGTCTCTCCAGAGCTGAACTTGTACAACCGTCAATGGCCCCTCAGAACCGCCGGCTACTTCGACGCCCCCGCCAAGTTCATCTTCGATTACGATGGCCGGCGCGGCCAGGCTTTGGATTCCATCGTCTCGGGCGGCGCTATCCTCTCTGGCGGCTTGGTACGCGGCTCTATTATCGGAAGGGGTGTCCGCATCCACTCCAACGCCTACGTTGAAGATTCTATTATCTTTGACAACTGCGACATCGGCCGGCGCTCGCGGGTCCGCCGGGCGATTCTAGACAAGAACGTTCGCGTCCCGGAAGATGCAACGATCGGCTTTGACCTTGATCGGGACCGCCAACTTTACCATGTCACTGATAGCGGGATAGTTGTCGTGGAAGGCCACCGTTCGCCGGTCGATATTTCCGCCATGAACTTATAACGGATTAACAGAGCTGAAACGGACGGGCCATAATTAGATGATGCCCTCCCCGCCAGCCAAAAAGCCGTCCTCTGGAAACGTCGCGCGCTACGCCGATATGTTTTCCGCGATGGGAACCGAGTCACGGCTGCGGATCATGCAACTCCTTCTCACGGCCCACCCCACCGGCCTGGTGGTTAGCCAGATCCAGGAAGAACTGGAGATCCCGGGCTCCACGCTATCCCACCATCTCGATAAGCTAAAAAACGAGGATCTGGTAAGCGTGCGGCGCGACGGTACCTATCTCTGGTACAGCGCCAATACTGCCGCTTTGGAGGAACTCCTGTCTTTTCTGTATGCGGAATGCTGCACCCGTAACGCCGTCGTCGACCCTTCAAAGATGATTCCAGTCTCGGCCCTCCACCGATCCAACCGCTAGGAAACCGTAAGCTGGTCCACGTAAAAGTTCCGAAGGTTAAAGCAGATTCACCTGTAACTAGTTACCACGAAAGAGTGTCGAACTAAATGAAATGTATGATTCAGCCGTCACCACAGCAATCGACGATGTCACAACTACTCTGAACGGCGTTCCCGCCGTTGAGATCAAGTCGGAACTGGATCGCATTCTGCGCAGCCGGGCATTTATTCAATCTCATAGGATCCGCCGTTTCTTGCAATTCGTAGTGGAAGAAAGCCTACTCGGCCAGCCGCATCGGCTAAAAGAGTACCTGATTGGTCTTGAAGTATTCGACCGACGGGAAGCGTTCGATCCGCGCGTGGACTCCATCGTTCGGGTGGAAGCGCGTCGCTTACGCAACAAACTTGAGGAATATTATCGGACCGAAGGGCAAGAAGATCCCGTGCGTGTCCTGCTGCGGAAGGGCAGCTACGTCCCGATCTTCGAGTACCGCCACGCCAGCGCCACGTCCGCCGCACCCTCGCAAAGACGAGTGGTGGAGATCGCTCCATTCAATCTGGTGCAGGCGCCGGCCGGCTCAGAAGGCATCGCAGACGAGATCCAGCGGCGCTTGTCGCATGTGTTGATCAAAGAGGGCTGCTTTCAGGTAATCGCAAATTCGCGGCCTAATACAAGCGACCAGCTCGGCCCGGATACTCATTCGAACCCGGACGACCATTCGAACGGAACAAATGGAAATGGCCATTCTGCCCCGGCCGCCGCACCGGATTATTCGGTGGAAGGCAGCATTGAATTTCAGCCGGGTGGCTTTCATCTGATTCTGCAACTGATCCAGTCACCCGATCACTCGTACATTTGGTCGGAGGCGGCCGACTACCGGCTGGATGACTTGGCGCCCGTGGAACAGCTGGCTCAGCTCCTATTACGAGAGCTAGCGGCGTTTCCTAACGAGTCACTGGCCAGGCGGCAAGCCTCCCATCAGGACGGCCGCGATGCGTACCTGCAGGGCCGCTATTACTGGAAGCTCGCTACGCCCGATACGATTCGCAACAGCGTTTCGTGCTTCACCCGGGCTGTCGAAAGCGACGTAAATTATGCCGCGGCCTGGGCTGCCCTGGCTGAAGCCTTGACGGTGAGTTCCATGTTCGGTTTCCTGGCCCCGAACGAGACCGGCGGGCGCATGAAAGAAGCCGCGCTGAAGGCTCTCTCGCTGAATACCATCCTGCCTGAGACTCACATCGCGCTCGGCTCGGTGTTGTCCATTCTCGATTGGGATTGGGAAGCCGGCGAACGCGAGCTCCAAAAGTCGATCCAGTTGGATAGCCACGATCCAATTGGCCACATCGCCTACGGAGTTCAACTCGCCTGCCGCGGAATGTTTGACCCCGCGGTAGTGGAGGTGGAGCGGGCCCTCGAAATGGACCCTGCTGCCCTGTTCCCGAACTTTGTATTGGGATGGCTCTACGGCGTGTGCCGTCGCTTGGATGAGGCTATCTCGCAGCACCTTCTAGTGTCCAAGTTGGCGCCCGATTATGCACTGCCTCACTTCGGCCTGGGACTGGCTTATGCAGGTAAAGGCATGTTCCAGGATGCGATCGCGCACTTTACCAACGCGACGCAGCTGAAATGCCGCTCGCTTCTGGGCGGCCAGCTCGGCTACTGCTACGCTATGGCCAATCGGCGCGAGGAGGCCCAGCGCGAAATCGCTAATCTCACTATCCGATCCGAATCGCACTACGTTTCGCCGGTGAGCTTTGCGAGCATTTATTGCGGCCTGCAAGATAAAGAGAAAGCGCAGAGCTATCTCGAACAGGCACTCGAGGCTCACGATCCCTCTCTACCGGTACAATTGCTCAACCCAGAGTTCGACAGCCTGCGAAATGAGCCGCGTTTCCAGGCACTTCGGCGGCGCATAGGCTTATTGCCAACCCTAACATCGTAACTCCGGTCTCGCGCTGGCACGAACAGATCGGCGATCCCACGCTGCGTAGTTGTTAGAGTTGTTGAGAATTCGTGCCTCGAAAGGTGGCGAGATCCTACTGTCTCGTCGTACTGCGCTTGTATCACCCATTTGGGATCGTCCTTGGGCAGCTGAGCGGACGGTTTAGGCTTGGCGGTTTAACGCGTCAACTTGGCTCGCTTCCGAGTGATCCGCGATGTATTCGGCTCCGGGCACGCCGATATCAGGTGCGCCAGTCCCCGAGGTTGAGAACATAAGTTTCAGCCCAAGTTGCACCGAGTGATGGCCACCAATTTGCTCGGGCGGATTTAGGCCGCCCGGCGAGAGCGAGGAACTCTGGGGCGATCTCTCCGACGCCAGGTTGATGAGCTGCACTGTTTGCGGCGGCGAATCCGCGAACAGATAGACTGGCAGGCCTGCCCGGATACTCGGCAAATGCCCGAAAATCGACAGGAGTCGATGGGATGACAATTTCGTCGCAGGTCCAAATCAAAAAGAACACTGAAAATGCGGGCATTACCGGTTTTCTGGAATGGAATGTCAATTGCCGTTTTCTCTCCGGTGTCCTGTCCGCGCTTGGCTGAGTCGAAAGCGGGCCGGAAGCAGGAGGTCATGTGCGATCGATTCCCAAAAAGGTTGCATCGAGCGAAGCCGCACGCCACCTAAGGGCCGTGCTCTGGCTCACGATTCTTCTATTCGGCGTGCAGAGCGCTCCGGCGCAGGAAGCCGGTGTGATTCAGGGCAAGGTGACCGATTCGTCCGGCGCACCGATTTTCGGCGCAGTGGTCACCGTCGAAGGCGGCGGCGGTTCGAGCACGACGGTGACGAACATTGAGGGCGCGTTTCAGATTTCCATCCTCCCGCGCGGCAATTTCAATGTGAAGATTTCAGCCAGTGGTATGTCCGATTGGACCGCGGAGAGTGTGGCTGTGTCGGCCGCGGACACGAAACCATTGCTGGCCGTGATGCAGGTGGCGCCGACAGTGACGAGCGTGACGGTCGGGCTGTCGCCCAAAGAATTTGCGGAGGAACAGGTTAAGCGTGAAACGCAGCAGCGCGTGGCCGGAATCATTCCGAATTATTTTGTGGCTTATGACAATCATGCCGCCCCGTTATCGCCCTGGCAGAAATTCAATCTGAGCTTTAAGACGCTTATCGACCCGGCCACCTTCGCTGCCGTGGGGATTACCGCTGGAATTCAGCAAATCAGGAACAGCTACTACCAATTTGGCCAGGGTAGCGAGGGCTACAGCAAGCGTTTTGGAGCGGCCTACGGCACCACTGCCACCAACCTTGTGTTCACGTCCGTTCTGGCGGCCTCAGTGCTACATCAGGATCCGCGCTACTTCTATAGCGGAAAGGGAACCAAGAAGCAGCGCGCATGGTATGCCATCGAATCTGCGTTTCGGGCCAAAGGAGACAACGGGAAATGGCAGCCGCCCTACTCCAGCGTGCTGGGAACGGTCGTCGCGGCCGAACTTTCAGAGCTTTACTATCCGGGTTCTCGTACACAGTACACGTTGCTCGGCAGAGGCCTGATGTTCCATTTGGGCGGGCTCATCGGCCTCAACCTGGGCCAGGAATTTTTCCTCAAGAAGTTTACGAGCCACGCGCCGCGCGGACCGGCTGCGAGCGTGCCGACTTTACGGGAAGGGACTCCGGTGAAGCTGATCGCCGTGGATGGCTTCGGTTCGCAGGGAATTATTGGCGGCCAAACAGTTACCTTCGTGCTGGCCGAGGAGTTAACGCAGAGCGGGAGAGATCTGGCACGGATTGGCGACGTGGCGGCGGGAGTGGTGACTGAAGTCACGGCTGGAAATAGCCCGAATGCCGCGGGGACCGTGGCTTTGCAAAAAATGATGCTGCGGGCAGGCGGGAACATCAACGTTCCCTTGCGGAGTAATCAGGCGCGCGGTGCTGCGACTCCTGTGCAATATCACGAACTACCCGGATCGGGAAAAGTGGAAATCACGTTATTCGTCGCCGAAAACGTGGCTTTCCCGGAGACGGAGTAAAGCAAGCTGAAACTGCTGCATGCTCATTGAAACCTGAGAGGTGCCGCCTTGGGTCCGCAAAACGCGCGTTACGCACCCTTGGGCCCGGGGCCATCGTCGGTCTGCGGTCCAAGAAGGCCGCGACAGATGGCAAAGAGGCGGCCAGCGCTTCCCCAAAACGGTGTTGTGGCACCAAGGACTTCGGTAGTCTTGCGCGAAAAGAGATGGACCTGAGAAAGCTCTTTGACATGGCCAAGAGAGCTTGCGTGGTTCCGGCCCTGCGGTGTTCCCAGCCTTTTGACAAAAATGCTGGCGCAGTTCGCAGGCCAAGACACTTTGACAGCAATAACAGTAATTTCAAATACCGCCCCAGCGCTGGGTATACCAGTGCCGACTTGCTCCGACAGTACAGAAACCTCCTCCATCCGGCTTACTGTTTCAAACAGGACATTCATCCTACGAAGGATACGGGCATTCGGGCAACGAAGTGGGCTTCAATAACGGGCGCCGCGAAAGTAATCGGCGGAATGGGGGCGGCGGCGCCGGAGATCTGTCGTTACTCAAGGTGCTTATCGAGACGTGTGGAAGGAGGGACACAAGAAATGAACCGTCGTCATAGTTCTCGAACATACGGGCGGGTAGGTTGGCCCCGTTGTCGGGCCGCATTCTATCGGATGGATCACTTCCCTACGACGTCGGCGAAGAATTGGTCGAATTCATCCCTACGACTGTTGAAGATCGGCATCTAGCCATTAGCAAATGTAGCGCGTTTCCAGGCACTTCGGCGGCGCATAGGCTTATTGCCAACCTGACCTTGTTAAAATAACCACACGAGCGCACGGGCGAGCCAAAGCTCACAGCGCGAAAGAAAGTGTCCGTGCGCGAGGGGTTCTTGCCCCTCTGGAGAAGTGTGGAGCAGATCGGCCGATACCGAATCTTAGATGAACTCGGACGAGGGGCCACGGGGATCGTTTATCGCGCCCAGGATCCCGCCATCGGCCGGGTGATCGCCATCAAGACCATCCGGCTGTCGGATTTTACCGATGAAACTGAGCGCGACCGGCTGCGCGAACGCCTCTTTCGCGAGGCGCAGTCGGCCGGTATACTATCCCACCCCAACATCGTCACCATCTATGACATTGCCGAAGAGAACGGCCTGGCATACATTTTCATGGAATACGTAGATGGCCCTCCCCTCGAAAAAATTCTCAACAGCCATGAAGTTCTGGGCAAAGACGTAGTGCTCTCGATCTTCAGGCAAACCGCCACCGCACTCGACTACGCCCACAGAAAAGGGATCGTACACCGCGACATCAAGCCTGCCAACATTCTGATCCACGAGGGCGCGCTTGCGAAAATCACCGATTTCGGGGTCGCCAAAATTCTTTCTCAGCAGATGACCCAGAGCGGCGTCATGATGGGGACGCCGAACTACATGTCGCCCGAGCAGGTGCAAGGGCATGCGGTCGACGGCCGGGCCGACCAGTTCTCGCTGGCCGTGATCGCCTACGAAATGCTTACTGGCGAGAAGCCCTTCGTTGCCGACCATTTGCCGTCCCTGCTCTATCGCATTGTGCGCGAGGATCCAGTACCGCCGCAGCGGCTCAATCCCAGTTTGGGGCCTCAAGTGGAAGTTGTGCTGCGTAAAGCGCTTTCGAAAAATGGCACCGAACGATATGCGGCCTGCATGGAGTTCATCGAAGCGTTGGCCGTGGCGTGCAACGCAAATCCCAGCTGGCGGCCCCTGCCGCGAGCCACTGCCCATACTCTGCCGACCCTCGGAGCCGGGGCGGCCATTGACCATACCGCCGCCCGCCCGCCCGCGCCTCCGGTGCGAAAGCCGCAGCCGGCGCCCTCGCCTTCCATCCCCGTCGAAATGCCGCCGGCCCGCCCAATCCGGCGCGATGAAGCGGAGTCCGGCAACCCCTTGCTCCGAAGTCTGATGTGGATGCTAGTCGGCATTGGATTGGTTGGCTTGGTGTTGTTTGGCGCTCAAAAGTTTTTGTTCAACCGGAATTCGGAACCTGTGGCCGCTCCGGCTGCGGAAACTCAAGCGCTACCACCCCCCGCCCCTGGTTCTTCGAACAAAGCGCCCGACACTTCGGAGTCTAAGCCCAGTCCGGTTGGCGAGGCGCGCGCCACCGAAGACACGTCCAAGCAACCTCTAAAACCCGAGCCTCCACCCAAGACGACCACTCCGGAAGCCAGCAAGCCCGAGACTGCGTCTTCGGAAAAGGCCAATGCGCCTCCGCCCAGCGCGAGTGCTCAAGGTACGTCCCTGCCAACCCGTGACACGCCGCGCGAAGCCCCACGCCGCGAGGTCTCCTCCATTCCTTCGCCAGTGGTCGCCCGACCCACGGCCGACCAGACCGTGCAGTTTCTGACCGACCCTCCCGGCGCTCAGGTGAACATCGATAACAACTCGTCACTGGCCTGCAAGACGCCCTGCCTGTTGCCGGTCCCTCCTGGCCGGCATGTGTTAAACGTTCAGCTCGCCGGCTACCGGGCTTATCCACGGGTGTTCAATGTCCCGCAGGATGGAGACATCTTTCTGCAATTAAATAAGATTGTCGCCTCACTAAGTGTGACGTCCACGCCCAACGGTGCAACCGTTGAGATTAACGGGGAGCCGCAATCTCAACGTACGCCAGCGCTCTTCAAATTCCCACCAGGAACTTATCACGTTCGCGTGGCCAGGAATGGAGCGTTCCTCGATTTCGACGTTCAGCTCCGCGATGGTGAATTCATCAGTAGAAATGTGACCTTTTGATGAACCTTACTCGACGCAAACTCTTTCTGGCTGCCGCCTCTGGCATGTTGCCACGCTTCGCTTCCGCCACGGATCCTTCCAAAATGATCACGCGATCCTCCCGTCCAGCGGATCTCGAAATGCCGTTGGATGGTTTCAATAAATGGATCACTCCCGTCGACCGCTTCTTCGTCCGCTGTCACACCTACTTCCCGGAACGAGCCAATCTGGCCGACTGGCGGTTGAAAATTGACGGCGTCGTCAACCAGCCGCTCGCGTTGACCATGGACGATCTGAAGAAGATGCCGCGTGTCGAGCTGGTAGGGGTGCTCGAATGCGCGGGCAACGGACGCACCTTTTATCAGCCGCATGTCGCGGGCACACAATGGGCCTTCGGAAGCGTCGGCAATGGAAGATGGGCCGGTGTCCGGTTCCGTGATGTACTTCAAAAAGCCGGCCTGAAGGAATCAGCCAAAGAGATTCTTCTGGATGGTTCGGATTCTCCACTCGGAAGCATGCCGAAATTCCAGCGGACCGTCACGGTGGAGAAAGCGCTCGATCCCGATACCCTGCTGGCCTACGAGATGAACGGCCAGCCTTTGCCCGACGAGCACGGCTTTCCGCTACGGCTGATCGCCTCCGGCTGGGCCGGGGATTCCTGGGTGAAATGGCTGCGCCACGTTGAGGTTCTGGACCATGAATTCGAAGGCTTCTGGATGAAGACCGCCTACCGGCATCCCACGCATCACGTCGAGCCCGGCGCTGCGGTGGATCCATCCGAATTGGTGCCCGTCACCGATCTGAGCGTGAAGTCGGTAATTGCAACGCCCGGCAATTGGGCTAAACCTGGACGGGTTCGCATCAGCGGAACCGCCTGGTCGAATGGCTCGCCGGTGACCAAAGTCGACATTTCTATTGATGGCGGGAATACCTGGAAGCCGGCCAAACTTGGCAAGGATCAAAGCCGCTACGCGTGGCGTCTGTGGGAGCTCGATTGGCCGGCGCCCTCCGGCAAGTACACGCTAATGGCCCGTGCCACCAATGCCGCCGGCCAGACACAGCCACTCCGCGAAGAGTGGAACCCGTCGGGATATTTGTGGAATGTCGCGCAGCCGATGGAAGTCGTAGTCTCAGGCGAGGAAGTGCCACCCGCGGCCACGGGCGTTCATCCGGACCAGCAGCCCCCCGGCTACAAGAACACGTGCTTCACCTGCCATGACGAATCCATGATGACGCAGCAGCGCCTCACCCCAGCGCAGTGGGACCGCGAAGTACAAAAAATGACTGGCTGGGGAGCGCGTCTCAAGCCCGAAGATCGCGAGGCGATTCTGAAATACCTGTCAGACAATTTCAAACCGTAAATGAGCGGCGTGTTGATCGTCGGTTCATCCGGCCATGCACGGGTGATAGTCGACATCATCGAACGGAGCGGCTCTCATACCATCCTGGGATTCCTCGACGATGCCAAGGCCCCAGGGATGGTCGAAATCGGTTATCCGATCTTAGGCGGATTAGCTGACCTTCCTGAAATAGTTCGTAGCCAAAACCCCCAAGGCTTCTTGGTCGCCATTGGCGACAACTGGAATCGAGGCATGGTCGCGGAGAAGGTGAAAGAAATTGCCCCTTTGCTCCCGGCCATCACTGTCGTCCATCCTGGCGCACAAGTGGCGTGTTCAGCCTGTCTTGGCCCAGGCACGGCGGTCATGGCTGGCGCGGTGGTTAATAGCAACGCGTCGGTGGGTTCGTTTTGCATTCTCAACACGCGCGCGTCAGTCGACCATGACTCGCATCTTGATGATTTTGCTAGCGTCGGTCCCGGCGCCACCCTGGCAGGCAACGTCCGCGTGGGAGCATATTCGGCCATCTGTCTGCAAGCCTGCGTGGCCGAAAAAGTCCGCGTCGGCTCTCACACGGTGGTTGGAGCTGGGAGCGTTGTGCTCGGCGATCTGCCCGCCGGAGTGGTAGCCTTCGGAACGCCCGCCCGTATCGTCAGATCGCGAAGCAAGGGCGAGCGCTATTTGCGTTGAGTTCTATCCCCCTTGGGTATACCTCTACATTGTCGAGAGTTTATCTCGTTCACCGGAAGTAGCTGTCGATGAGATACCAGAGATGGCCACGCGGCGGTTACCTTATCCAGTGCCAACCAGCCCGGTGCTTCGACCAGCGTCGCTCCCCCCAGGTCGCCTGCAGGTCCTGAGACCGCAGCTTCCGTCCGCAGCGGATCTTCTACCCTATCTCGCAGAGATCGACCAGCTCCGCTGGTATTCGAATTCCGGCCCGCTGGTGGTACGGCTGGAGGAGCAACTTAGCCGGCACCTGGGCTTCTCGAGCGGCGGCGTGATTACTACGGCCAACGCTACACTGGGGCTTAGCGTCGCGCTCATGGCGCGCAGGGTTCCCCCAGGTTCCATCTGTCTGGTGCCCTCGTGGACCTTCGCTGCTACTCCGCATGCGGCGCGCGCTGCGGGGTTGATTCCGTGGTTCATTGACGTGGACCGGCGGACCTGGGCGCTAAATCCCGACCATGTGACTGAAATGTTGAAGCGAATGTCGCGTCCGGTGGGCGCTCTGATAGTCGTGTCGCCGTTCGGCGCGCCTATCGACGTCCAGGCTTGGGAGCAGTTCGAGGATCGGACCGGCGTCTTGGTAGTTGTCGACGCTGCCGCTGCGTTCGATACTACTCGCCCGAGCCGCCTTCCCTTCGTCGTCAGCCTGCACGCCACCAAGATTCTGGGCGCCGGCGAGGGCGGCTTCGTCGCCAGCACCGATTCGCAATTCCTGGAGCGTGTGAGGGCCAGCTGCAATTTCGGATTCCAAGGCTCGCGCAATGCGATGCTGCTCGCCTTGAACGCAAAAATGAGCGAATACCATGCGGCCGTGGCGTTGGCCAGCCTGGCGTGCTGGTCCGAGACGCGCCAGCGGCACATCCGGATAATGGAATGGTACCGGCGCGCCGTTGCACGCCTGGACCGGGCATCGCTTCAACCGAAGTACGGACACGGTTGGGTCTCCGGGACAACCAGTGTGCTATTACCACCCCGCACCAGGGAGCGGGTTGCCCAAACCTTGCTTCAGTCAGGTATCGAGACCAGGTTATGGTGGGGAACCGGATGCCATACCCAGCCGGCTTTTATGGATTGTCCCCGCGGGACTCTGCCGGTCACCGAAGAGTTGGGCGGCCGGGTTTTGGGTTTGCCCCATTTTCCGGACATGCGCAAACAAGATGTGGACACCGTGGTTAACTTTTTGTCAGAAGCGTTGAGCGGACGGACTAGTGTGAGACGCCAAATCGCTTAGCGTCCCTTGGGACCGGCACCAGGTGCGCCACATTTCCCGATATGCGTTTTCCACATCTCGCACAATCCCGATCTCGTCCATCCACGGCGACGCGACCAGAGCACGACGGATTTCCTGACGCAGATTCGGCGTTTTCGGAACAACCGCGGCCAGGTATAGAGCAATCTTGAGATACTGCTCAGGAGTCTGGGCGATAAAATCGGAAAGTCCGGCTGCGGTCAATATGCTGGCGCCAATCTGTTGCACCGGCATCCGCCCGGCTAGCGTGACCACTGGGACTCCCATCCAGAGTGTGTCCAGCGTGGTGCTGCCCCCGTTGTACGGGAACGGGTCGAGCGATATGTCGATAGCTCCGTATTCCCTCAGATATTGGGTCGTTTTGCTCGCGCCGGCGAAGATTAAGCGTTCGAGCCCGATGCCGTCTTCCACGAACCACTGCCGCAGCCGGCGCTGTTTCGATTCCGTTTCCATATCGTTCCACTTCAATAGCATTCGGCTTTCAGGGACCAGATGCATAATGGCGGACCAGAGTCTCACGACCTCGCGACTGATTTTGCTTGGATTATTGCAGCATCCGAAAGTTATATAGCCATTCTTCAAAGACGGTGCCGGCGCGACCGGAACGTTGTCCGTGGGTCGATAGCAACCAAGGCTGCGTGGCAGCCGATATATAGTCTCGGTGAACAGGTGCTCGGTCCCGGGACACGGCATCTGTGCATCGCCGAGAAAGTAGTCCATGGTCGGCATACCGGTCGTACTGAGAACCCCCAGCCAGGACACTTGAACCGGGGCTGGCTTCACTGCGAAAAGAAGGTGAGCCGGGCCGGTCGTATGCCCCGCCAGGTCGACCAGGATATCGATTCCATCCGCGCGGATGCGTTCCGCGAGTTTAACATCCGGCACCTCGGTGGACACGAAGTTTTCGGTGCTGTTGCGTATAACGTCAGTGATGGAGTCCGCTTTGGAGCCGACTGAGTAGACAAACACCTCAAAACGCGAGCGATGGTGGAATTCGAGGACGGGTATCAGGAACTTCGAGATCGGATGCCCATAAAGATCCGGCGAAACATAGCCCACTTTGAGACGCCGCTCCGGATCGGGCGTGTTACAGTGTGGACGGATTTGGCTCGCCAATGGCGCGGCATACCAGGCATTCCAGCGGCAAGCTTCTATATAGAGGCTCTCCGGAGTCGTTTCCCGCAGATAGTTCATCTCGAACAGTAAGCCGCTGTGCAATTCACGATTCGGCAGGATTGCGAGAGCGCGAAGCATGCTTGGGATGCTTTCCTGAATGTCCCCCAGCTCCGAGCAACACTTGCTGCGGACAATGTGCGCCAGGAAGAACTTGGGATTCGCTTCCAAAGCGCGGTCGGCGGCCGCGATCCCCTGTTTCCAATTCTTCTCAAACCAATACATGCGGGCCAACAAGGCCTGAACGGCGGCCTGACGTGACGGGTCAAGCCGCAAGGCGTGGCCCAGATGGTCACGGGCTCGTCCATTGTCGCCCAAATGTTCGTAAGCGCAGCCAAGGCTGAACTGCCCTCTTACCCAATCAGGTCTTCGAGACACCACCCCCAGCAGGAGATCGACTGCTGTCTGAGCGGGATCGTCCGCTTCGGCTTCTCCATCGCGTCCTCCCGCGATCCGCCGAAAACAAGCGGTACTCTCCCGGAAACGGCGACAATCCATCATCAGGCAGCCCAATTCCGTCCAGGCGTCGTTAAAGCGCGGATCGATCCGGACTGCCTTACGATAAGCTTCTTCGGCATGCGGGAAGTCGCCCGATTTGCGGAATCCGTCCCCCCGGCGCACCAGGTGGAGCGCGGAATGACGCCGGCGCACACGAGTAATATGCTTTGGCACGTTGTTTTTTCGAGCTGTGACTATCAGGTAAGTGTACGCCGGGGATGAATAATTCTCGGCAGTAGAAAAAAAGAGAGCGAAGACGCCCTGCAGGACGCCTCCGCTCGTTTTTAGTTCTAGCTCCCTGGAGATTAGCCCTTCAGGAGTGAAAGAATCGCTTGCGGGGCCGAATTCGCTTGTGCGAGAGCGGCTACGCCGGCTTGCATTAGAATCTGAGCTTTGGTCAGATTGGCTGCGGCGGTGGCCAGATTGGCGTCACGAATGCCGGATTCTGCTGTCGCCAGGTTGGTTAGTTGGGACTGCGCCAAATTGATGGCGTAGTTAAATTGGTTTTCGCCTCTTCCAACCACAGCCTGGGCATTGCCCAGGTTCGAGACTGAATTGGCGAGCGCCGTAACAGCTGCCTGAGCACCGGCCGCCGTGCTGATATCGGCCGAAGCACCGCTGCCCACGTCGGTCGACTGGACAATTGTGTTGTAGCCTGCCAAGCCATCGGCGACGCTGGTCGTGCTGGTGGCTGCTTGGCCAATAGTCACGTTAAACGCCGATCCCGTGCTGCTGGCGAACGAAATATGTTCGCTGCCCGCTGCTTGGTTATCAACTACGGCAACAATGCCCCGAACCGCGGCGCTGTTGCTGGATTGGAGCGCGGCATTGATCTGTTGGATCGCTCCTGCCGCGGTCACATTGGCCGCACCGGCGGTGCCATTCAGTGTGACGCTAGCGGTCTGTGGCGTCCCGGTGGAATCGTTGATGGCGAACGTGAGTGTCTGAGTCTCGTTGACGGTCGCAGCAGAGCTATAAACCAGGGATGCAAAAGCCAGCCCCGGTCCTTCCTGCAAGTTAGTGGTATTAATGGTCCCGGAAATCTGCTGCGTTCCCTGCGATACAAACGAGGCCAGGTGCCCTGTTATGGCGGCGCCCTGTGCGTTGGTGGTGGCGCCATTATTACCATTGGCGCTACCGGCCAGGAAGTTGCCCATTAAGGCATTGGCGACGCTGTCGCCGGCGGTCACCTCAAAAGCGGAGTTGGGCGACACAAACTGGAGTTGCTGGGCGCCATCCGCTCCGGTATGAATCTGGGCGGTAACGTTGGCCGCCGCGAATGCCTGAGCTTGCGCGTTGCCTTGTAGTCCAGCGCTCGCGATGCCGGCATTGATGGCCGCGGTGAGCGTGGCCGTATCCGCCACGCCTTTCATACTGGCGGTTATCGTAATGGCCCCACCCGCGCCGGCAGAAAATCCCGGTCCCATGATGGTGAAGCTGATGTTGCCGCCATTGCCGGTCACGATGCCGGCGTTGGTGGCATTTGTAAGGATGCCCGATACACTGGTGTCTACTGAACCGGAGCTCTTCGCGCCAGCATTCAGGTTGTACAAACCCGTGTCGGCCGCCGCGCCGGGGGCAGCCTGCCATCCTGCCGTGAAGCCCTTCAAGCCCAGGCCCTGCGTGTCCACAGTGGACTGGCTGAGATCTACCGAAACCGTGCCGTTAGCGTTGACAGCCGCACTATTGGTGCCCTGGCCGCCGCCGATGAACACACCCAGAGTCTTGGCGTATTGTCCGCCTTGGTTGAGACCGATAGATTGCGCCTGCCGGTCAATTTCCGACAACACGCTTTGGAACTCGCCATTCAGTTGCTGCCGGCCAACCGTGCCGCCGGCGAAGGTGCCGGATGCCGATTGCGTCGCCAAAGTGCGGGCGCGGTCCAGAAGCTGCGAAATATTGCTTATGCCGCCATCCATGATCTGGAGCTGGCTTAAGCCGTCATGAGCGTTCTGAACGCCCTGGGTCAACACAGCTTCCGTCGATCGATAGCTGTTGGCAATGGCCAGGCCGGCTGCGTCGTCGCCGCTGTTTACGATTTTCAGGCCCGAGGTGACCTGTTCAATGGTTTTGCTTTGGAAGTTGCTGTTGACGCGCAGATAATTCTGCGCTTGCAACGAAGCAACGTTGGTATTAATACTAAAAGACATGATTTCTCCCTAGATTGAGAACTCGAGTCCATGAACCTTCACGGCTTCGGAACGCCTTTGGCGAACTCAAGAGACCGATCCCCCGTGCGTAGGTCAGGAACTGGCTCTCTCTTAAGCCCTCACCTAGCTCATCGGAGAGAAGGGTCGATCTTTGAGTTGCCGCGAAGTTTTTCTAGCGCCTGTTGGAAGTCTGCCCCCGTAAGCCCATGAGCCGCCTCTTCATTTTGTTGCTGAGTAATTTTCAACTCTTTGCGCAATACGACGGTTTCGCGGGGAGCCCGGATCCCAATTTTGGCGCCTTGCGCCGTGATCGCCAGGATTTCGACCTCCACATCGTCGCCAATCAGCAGCGACTCGCCCGGCCTGCGGCGCAGCACTAACATGAGACCTCTGGACCACCCGCCACGGGCCCCCGGGAGGCAATCAGATGTTGATGAGAATAAACCCGATCTTGGCGGATAGCCTGAAGACCTCGGTGCGTCTTTAGATTGAGCACCACCGGCGCCATTAAATTGGCGGTGGCGGAAAAACGGTCACGGAGAGAAACCAGCGCCAGCACTAGCACCTCGCGACCCAGCTCCGGCTGCCGTCCGCGATCGAGGTTGAGGGCTGTCAGATCTTCCACTGACACTGCTAGTTGGTAAGCCCGATCAGCCACCAGAATGGGAAACGCAAGAAAACAGAGTGTTGGGTGGGTCAAGCTTTGCAGGAAAACCAGCGGGGCATTTTCGGGTAGCTCGATCAGTACGAAGTGCTTTTCATCCTCAAAAGCCGGCATGCCCCGGAGAAATTCGAATACCTCTTCCTCACGGCAAGAGAGGATTCCAAAGTATTTGGTCTGGACCGAAAGCATTTCCGGTCGATGCTAGTGCAAGCCGGATGCCGTTGTCTGGTTTCTATTTTTTGGTTTCGGGTTTCCCGGGTGTTTCGCCTTCAGTACGTTCCACGACTAGCGTGAAGTTCGCCACCAGCGCAGCAATGGCCCCTAGTGCCGCTACCAGCGGAGCAGCCAGTGCGCCTACCGCGGCGACAGTCAACGGAATCTCGAGGAAGGTTTGACCCTTTTCGTCCTTGAGAATGATGCGCCGGGCGTTACCTTCGTGGACGATGGCCTTGACTTTGTCCACCAGGCCTTTGCCTTTTACCTTGAATTCTTCGTAAAACTTGTTCTCCATGGCGATGACGAGTGTAGCACGCGGCGCGAGACTTCCCGCCCTTGCCAGAATGCGCTTATCCGTGTTTATACAGCTCGTCGATTTGAAAGGCGCGCTTCCTTCCCGCCGTAACGATATGTCCGCGATACTTCAGTTTCCGGTTGAGGATTAAATCGACCTGCCGGCCTATCGGGTAGTCGAACGTGAGGACATCGCCTTCCTTAAGCTCCATCAGATCTTGCATGCTCATGGTGGGGCCTTCCAGCCGCCCGTCCAGATGCATGGCAGAAGGCCGGATCAGCCGTAGGACGCGGGCCTGCTCATGTTCGGTGGACTCGCTTTTGCGCACCGACCATTGCTGGTCGAACTTATGGCGCAGCATTTTTATGACAATGGACGGGATGCCAATGTTCATCATCCCCGCGTTGTCGCCAATGTGAACTTCCATGCTGACTGCCACTACGGCTTCGTTGGGCGCGAGTATGCGGAGCAACTGCGGCTCAGTCTCGTGCGCCTGTATCGTGAATTCCATGGGCGTGACCGCGTGCCACGCCATTTTTAAGTCGTTCAGTGTAATTCGGTACAAGCCTTCCAAAACGCTCTGTTCGATCTCCGTGATTTCCCGATTGACCTTCAGCGGCACACGCGCGTTGCCGCCCAACAGCATCTCGATGATAGGAAAAACCAGTGCCGGGTTCAGCTCCAGCACCGCCGCGCCTTCGAACGGCTTCATGTCGAGCGCCACCAGACAGGTTGGCGACGGCAGGCACTGCGAGAACTCCATGAAAGAAAGCTGTTCCACCGATACGAGGTTTACAGCTACATAAGCGCGCAGATAAGCGGACAAGCTGGCCGCCAGGCTGCGGGCGAAGTTTTCGTGCAGCAGGTGAATGGCGCGGAGTTGGTCTTTGGCGATGCGGTCCGGACGTCGAAAATCATACGGCAGTGCGCGCTTGGCCGGGTCGTCGTCTTCCGGCGTGTCTCGCAGATGCCGAAATACATCATCGATCTCATCCTGAGATAGAACGCGATCCGTCATCTAACTGTCCATCGGCAGCATTCGCCTTTTCTCTTACCCAAATAAATCTCGGGATTGGGTAATATTCAGCGCCTGCTAAAATCGGATCGGTGCCCAGCTTCCACGTGCACAATTTCGGATGCCGTGCCTCGCAGGCCGATGGCGCCGCCATCGAATCGGCTCTGGTGGGCCAGGGAATGTGCCCCGCGGACGTGGCAGAAGCCCAGCTGGTTGTTCTAAATACCTGTACCGTCACGGCCTTGGCCGATCAAGACCTACGCAAGGCAGTTCACCGCGTGCATCGCGAAAACCCTGGCGCGCGAATCCTCGTCACCGGCTGTTATGCCCAGCGCGCCCCCGAGGAGCTGGCTGTATTACCCGGGGTGCATTGGGTGGTAGGAAACTCGCATAAGGTCGAAATCCCCGAGATTGTTACCGATCCCGCCGCGCCTTATCATGGCCAGACTAACGTGGGTGAGATCCACGTGGGCCAGATTCACGTAGGCGATATATTCGCGACCCACGAATTCCTCTCCGCCCCAGTGGAAGACGCGGCCGGCGATCGAACGCGCCCCAACCTCAAGATCCAGGACGGCTGCAACAATCGCTGTTCTTTCTGCATCATTCCGTTCGTGCGCGGCCGCAGCCGCAGTGCGCCAGCCGATCGAGTGATCGAGCAGGTGCAGAATCTCGCCGCGCGCTACCGCGAGGTGGTGTTGAGCGGTATTAATCTGGGCCGCTGGGGACGCGAGCCTGGGAGCACGACTCGACTGGCGGGCCTCATCCGCCGGCTGCTCGATGAGACTGCGATCGAACGCTTGCGCCTAAGCTCGGTGGAACCGATGGACTGGAGTGACGATCTGCTCGGTCTGGTCGCGTCCGAGCCGCGCATCGCAAAACACGTGCACGCACCGTTACAGTCCGGATCAGATGGCGTGCTGCGGCGCATGCATCGCAAGTATCGGCCGCGGCACTATGAAGAACGCATACTGAAAGCGCGCGCCTTGATGCCAGATGCAGCCATCGGCGCCGATGTGATGACGGGTTTCCCGGGCGAGACGGCCGAAGAATTCGAAGAAAGCCGTTCCTTTATAGAGAGCCTGCCGTTCACCTACCTGCACGTGTTCACTTATTCGGAGCGGCCAGGAACTCCGGCGGCCGCCGTTCCCGATCAGGTGCCGTTCGAAATCCGCAAGGAGCGCAACCGGATTCTGAGAGAACTGGCCGCGCGCAAGAACCTGGAATTCCGGCGGCGGATGATCGGCCGCACGCTATCGCTGGTGACGCTCAGTGAGGGTGCTCTATCGGATAATTTCCTGAAGGTGGAACTGGCCTCGCCGAGACCCGCCAATCAGCTCATTGATGTTCGGATCGGCTCAATTAGCGCGACTGGCCTGCGCGAGCATTCGGCGCTGACGGTTTTGTAACGCTACAACCCCGCGAGCAGCCCCGCCATCAACTCAATCCCGTCCCACAGATTTTGCAGCCGGAGGTTCTCGTTGTAGCTGTGCTGGTTATTGTCGTGGTTGGCGATGGGCGTGGAAATGGTCGGCACTTTCAGGATGGTCTCGATGGCGTCGAGCGGCACGCTGCCGCCCATGGTGGGCAGTCTGATGACCGGCCCGCGAGCGCTTTCGGCGACGGCGATGACGGCCTTGGAAATCGGAAGATCCATGGACGTACGGACGGCATTGTAGCCGGACTCGCGTGTCGCCACTCTCGCCACTTTGGGATGCGACCTGCGCGTATCCGGGTCGGGATCGTGATCGACGATGAAATAACCTTGCTTGCGGATGTGCTCGATTACCCGGCGCACCGCCTCGCTATGATCGATGCCTTTCACCAGGCGGATATCGAGCGAAGCTGTCGCAGTAGCAGGGATCACGTTGCTGGCTTGCGCCCCGCTCCGCGCGCTGCTCATGCCGCGAATATTGAGCGAGGGTTGATTTAGCAGCTCCAGCAAAGTCTTGCCGCCGCCGTCGGTGCGACCGAGCGCGAATTCCCGTTTCAGATCTTCGTCGGCGTTGGGTGCCTCCGCGAGCGCTCGCTTTTCAGTCTCGCTCAACGGCTGGATGCCGTCGTAGAAGTGATCGATGAGCACGCGGCCGTCCGAGTCCTTCATCGAAGCCAGCAACTGCGCCAGCAGCATGGCCGGATTCGGCGCCCAGTTTCCATAATGACCGCTATGCAGCTCGTGCGCCGGCCCGTAGATGGTAATGTCGAGCGTCTCGACGCCGCGTGCTCCAAATACGATCGTCTGGCGGCGGCTCTGATGCACCGGACCGTCGCAAATTAACCAAACATCTCCACCCAAAAGCTCTTTGTTGGCCAAGATAATGTCACCCAGGTGCCGCGAGCCGGCTTCCTCCTCGCCTTCGAATATGAACCTGATATTCGATTGCAGCGGGATATGGGCGGCATTGAGGGCATCGAGCGCGCTGGCCATGGCGATAATCGGCGCTTTGTCGTCAGAAGCCGATCGTGCATAGATGCGCCACTCCGGATCAAAGCGCGCGCCGGCCTCAGGCAGCGGGATGACCTTGCCGTCCTGATCGAGCGGACGATCGCGCAGCACCGGCTGCCAGGGCGGTGCGGCCCACTGCTTGGGATCGAGCGGCTGGCCGTCGTAATGGGCATAGAAGACGATAGTGCGCCGGGCGTTGGCTGTGCGGATCTCGCCGTAGACGGCCGGTGGCGCGCTAGGGACTTCGAGCAATCTCGATTTCACGCCGCGCCTTTCGAGAATCTTGACGATGGCCTCGGCATTGCGGCGGGCGTTGGGTACATCGGAGGCGAGGTTGGGAATTGCGAGCAGATTGAAAAACTCTGCGACAATGGCGTGCTCGTGACCTTGTCGCCAGGCGCGGGCGGCCTGTGCCGGTTGAGAAGGCTGGCCTTCACCTGCCTGCGCAAGCAGGAAAAGAATCAACCAAGGAGAGACACGCATGTTCACGGATTCTCATTGTGGCAGAATCCTAAGTTTGACGGATCAGACGGCCTATCATTCGTAAATAGATTCACAGTCCCGCAACTCGGACATGGGTACGCAGGAATCAACCAATGCCGTACAACCCTGCGGTCATTCAAGAGCCAACCTGACGGGTGTCCGGCTCCGCAGAAGATGCAAACGTTAGTCCACGGATTGCGATCGATCGTCCCGCAATTGTTTCCGAAATAGAAAGCCCATCCGTAAACGCTCGTGCGGGTTCCGAAAAAACGATCCAGTAGCCGGAAAGCGTAACTCAAAAGCCGCAATGATGCCGCCGTGCCTCCGCCGAGCAGCAGCAGACGCCTGGGAACGCGATGGTTGCTCCGGTTGAGAAACGAGAGTGAGGTACAAAGAGTGCGCGTGGCCGCGTGTCTGAGCCCGGTGGCGCGCTCGATCTTCAATGCGAGTTCGCGCGCGGAGGAGAACTGGTTGACATGACCGCCACCCCGAGCCAACCAGCGATAGAGCCGATCCGTAACCGTGGCAGCGTCGGGCACGCCAACATACAGGGACCCGCCCGATTTGAGAACACGGCCTATTTCTTCCAAAGCGCTGGCAAGGTTGTCAACATGCTCAAGGCTGTGGTTGGAAACCACCAGGTCAAAGCAACCGGCTCCAAAAGGCAAGCGGGCCGCATCAGCTTGGACAAAATTGGAGACTCGGCCGGATTTAGCTTCCAGGTCAAGCCGGACAGCGGTGAATTGCCTTCCGGCTGAATCGAAACTGCCTGCCCCGCAGCCGAGGTCAAGGACAACTGCTCCTGGAGGAAGAGCCCGCAAAAGCTCATGCATCGATTTTCTACTGAGACCAGGGCGGGACGATGCCGTTCATCCGCGCATACGCCACCAGTTGACCCATGTGCTCGTTGGCATGCACGATGATCCGCAGATATATGCCGTCCACGTCGGCGTCAACGCCTTGGATTTTGACTTTGCGCCGGAGGTCGGCGGCCTTGGCCGCGGCGTGAGCGATTCTTACGGCATCGAGCGAGCGCTTTAGCCAGTTGATCACTTGTGCCTTGTCAGTCACGGTTTTTTCCATGTCGGGCGACGAGAGCTCGGCGGGCATCTTCGGGCCGGTGACGCTCAACAAATAGAAATTGCCGATGGCGATATGCATGTAGACTTCGCTCGTTGACCTCACCCCGGGACCAGGCCGCCACGCAAATTTTTCGGGTGGCGTCGCTTCGGCCAGCGCTACCAGTTGGTGGGAGACGTGACCCCACTCCGGATCATAGCCTTGCCAGATGCCGTCCATCTGGGCGTCCAAAAGAGAGCCGCCGAGAATAATAGCTGCCAAGAAAATCTTCATCTACTCGTCCATCTTGAAATCACTCTTCGATCTTTTCGAGTATCTGCTTCAGGTCGGCCACCGGGATGACGGGGACCTGTACGGGGACGCTGGCCCCTTCGGAAGCGTCCACTGTTTCGCAGTGGCTCTCGAGCGCCGTTCGCAGGGCACGATTTTGCATCAGCATCCAAGGCTGCGCGATCGCGAACGCACAGACGTGATATTTTCCGGGAGGGACCTGAATCGTGTTGGGGTTTTGCGCGTTCATCGAAAAGTTTTGCAGGAAATTAGGATCGCCGTTAGCGGCCCAAAGCATGCCGGCTACTTGTTCGGTGCTGGTCGTCGAAGCTGACAGTGTCGCCTCTACCTTGGCATATTTGTTGCCGACCAGGATCTTCAACTGGCTTGGGGACGACCCGATTTCAAGATCCCAGGGCAACGCTTCTTGACCGCCCTGCTGAATCGACCTGATATAGCCCTGCACGCCGCCCAGAGAGACCCGCCAGCGCCCAGGCGTGACGGAGTTGATGACGAACGTTCCATCGCTCTGCACGTGGCCTTGCGGCGGCCGCTGCCGCATAGGGCGGCCATCTATCGGACTCATCAACACATCTCCGTTGGTCATGGGTAGGTTCGTATCGCCTTCAATCGAAATGGTCCCGCTGACAGTGGGGGCCGCCGCAAGGGTCAGCTCGATGGGATCGAGCGGTGCGTCGCCAACCTGGACCGACGCCTTGGCGATATCGGAGCGCTGTTCATCTAAAGTTTCCGCGAAAAGGTCATATGATCCCGGCAGTACGTTTTGAATCCGAAATTCGCCGGTGGATGCATTAACTCGCAATCCCTGCGTGCGGGAATCCCGCATCAGTGGATCCTTGGGCGTAAGCGTGATTTGAATCATGCGATCGGAGGCGGAACCGACGTGTCCACGAATGGTGATGCCGCGCGCCGGGACCATTTTGAAATCGATACCTGAGATGTCGGCTCCCGGTGCTGCTTGTACTTTGGCTGCGCTCATTGGATCAGGGGCGCCAGGATAGAAGAGCGGCTCGTAGGTTAGCCTCGGCACATCCATGAGCGCATCCCGGCGGACGAAGGCGTGTGGCATGGGTATGGTCTTAAAACAACGCGCTTGAATGTAATACTTGCCGCGGGGAAGATTGGAAATCCGATACTCACCCTTTTCGTCGCTTTGAGAACTGCCATTCTGCTGCAGGGTTCGGCCCATGCCAACGTCGCGAAGCTGCATGGCCATGGCGTTGCAGCCGGACATCGGATTGCCTTCGTCATCGACGATACGCCCACGCACCGACGCGCCCGGAGTCAACGATACCGTAATATCCTGTTTCAGCTCGTCGGCCGCCAGGGAAACGGCGAGCTGCTGATTTCCTTCGATAGAATCCTGCACCGCCGGATATTTATCGTTCTGTACGAAGAGGTTGTATCGCCCGGCGGCCAATTGCCGGAATGCAAAATGACCCGACGCATCAGTGACGGCGCTAAGGCCAGCCCCGCCGTTGAGCATAACCGACGCCTTTTTTACGGGCTCGTGCGTGACGGCATCTAGCACGGATCCTTCGATGGAGGCTTTACCGGTCTGGATTTGCGTAGGAAGCCCCGGCCGCTGCGCCGGGTAGAATTGCACTTGAGCAATCAGGCTGATCCCTAGAAATGGCGCGAACAATATGACCGGCTTCATGGTTGTGGTCCAGATGGTTGCGCTCCCGCTGGCCGCGTGGCAGGAATCAAAGAGAGCTTTTGCGAATCGTTGGGTCCTTCCCGCAAAGTGACGGGCATACCATACCTTTCGAAGGGCTTTAGAAAGTCCGGATCCTGAATCGACCTCTGGTCAAGGTCCTCGAAGGCAAATAGCCGGTACTCCCCTGGCCTGGCACGGTTGATCTCAAAATGTCCTTTTTCGTCCGCAGTGGCGAAACGATAGAAACCAATCATGTGCCGAAGCTTCGCCTCCGGCGCCAGCAGGACGACGGCGCGAGTGGGTTGGTCGCCTTGCAGCACGTCGCCCTGGAAAGTCGCCGCGCGCGTGCTGAAGACAATCTTCAGAGGCTCTGACGTGGTGGGCCGGATGGTCATGTCTTCGGTTAGCACATCCTGATCGCCGAGCCGCATCGACTTGATATAGCCGCTGGATGGAATCGGCCCGGCATTGATATCCCAGATGCCCGGTGGGACGCCGGAGATCTTAAAGCTGCCGTCCTTGTTTACATTAGCCCGCAGTGGCTGGCCGCGCCATGGAATATCGTCACCTGGAGCAAGGTTGACAGTATATGACGCTTGTTTCCCCGCGTCCGGTCCCTCGACGGACACACTTCCGGAAAGGTCGATGCTCGCTTCGAGCGCGATCGCGAAATCGTGAGGGCCTTGGGGCTCTACGTCGATTCTTTGCACTCCGCGATATGGTTTACCGTCGATAGTCGCCTGAGCTAATAAAATATAGGGGCCGGGTGGGAGCTGGGCGCTAACGAAATGATAATCCGGTGTTGATCCCCCGTTGGTTCCCATCATTCTGTTGGCGAAACTCTCACTCGCAATGTTCAGCAAGACATCTTTCACCGAGACCGCCGGCGGCACCATAACTTTCCCCTCAATTGCCACGGCCGGTTGCGCCCGGAGTCGAAAATCAATGGAAGAGATTTCCTGTCCCGGTTGAACCGCAATGAGCGTCGCTGATTCAGCGCGATCGGCGCCCGGATAGTATTGAGCGCCGTAAGAGTATTGCTGTTGAGGTTCGCCCGCAGTGGCTTCGGGATGTATCTTGACCGCCGGACGATTCACACTGTTTACAGCGACCGCGTATTGCCCTCCCACCAGCCCGCTCAAGCGATAGTGACCAGTCCTATCAGTCATGGCCATGGGTCCGGGCATCAGTTTGCGCCTTCCGCGCCGGAACTCCGGCCTCATAACCAACACCTGAATGCCCGGCAGCGGGTCGCCGTCTTCATCCAGGACGACACCATTGATCGAGCTGATCAACTTCAGGCGTAGCATCAAGCCGCTTCGAGATTCGGCGGCGGCAAGTTGAATGGTCTCCGGCGGCCGATTCGGGTTTCCAGCACCGTTATAGGCGGCCGGTTGATAGCCGTCTTTCGTGACCCGGATTTGATAGCGTCCCGCCGGAAGATAGCCGAAGGAAAAGCGGCCATTCGCGTCGGTCCAGGCGACCGCGTCCTGGGGCTGCGCTTCGACCGTAGATAGCGTGACAACCGCGCGCCGAAGAGGCGAGTTCTCGCCGGCATCCAGAACAATCCCGGCGATGTTGCCGGATGCGGCAGAGGGTGGCGATGTCTGCGCAAACGCGCCAATCGCCAACGAGCATGACAGCCCGACGGATGCACGGAACGCCGATAATCGCATGCGGTCAAATCCGCGAGATACACTGATTGTAAGCTATTGGCGGGAAGCACTCAGAATAGGTGAAGAGCAGTACGGTAAAATCGTTCAACAACTATTATGGCCGCTCGTGGAACTGCCGTGATCCTACTGTGTTTTGCCGTGATTGCGAGCGCACAGGATCCATTGCCGGAAGCACCGGCCAAAAAGACTGTCGAAAGTGTTTGCGGCGGCTGTCACGATCTGGACACCGCCATCGGAGAAAGGCATGACAAGGCTGGATGGCAGACCGTCATTGCCACCATGGTAAATCGCGGCGCGCGCGCCAGCGATCAGGAGTTCGATGCCATTGTCGATTATCTGGCGAAATACTTCGGCGTGGTAAACGTCAACAAGGCCTCGGCCAAAGAGATCGAAGATGGACTCGGGATTTCTACTGAGCAATCGGCTGCGATTGTTCGATACCGTGGCGCCAACGGGGAGTTCAAGGACCTGGAAGGCCTGAAGAAAGTCCCAGGTCTGGATGCGAAACTGTTGGAGGATCGCAAGGACCGGATCACGTTTAAGTAAGTCGAGTCAGGAGCGTAGCGATGAGACTTTTCGGAATCGTCTTATGGGCGGCGGTCGTAGCTCCGGTGATTTACGGACAGGGAGACTGGCCATCCTATGGCCACGATCCCACCGGCCAACGCTATTCGGCTTTAAAGCAGATTGACACCAAGAATGTTGCGAAGCTCAAGCTGGCCTGGCAGTACGGCGTCGATCCGGGTGGCATAGATCCCAACCCCGCGACACGCGCTATTACGTCCACCGAGGCCGTGCCTATTATGGTTGGCGGCGTCCTGTACACGCCCACCGTCCATCGCAGCATCGTTGCGCTGGAGCCAGAGACCGGAAAGGAAATCTGGAAATACGATTTGGGGAAGGCAGGCGCTCCGCTGCGCGGCGTGACGTATTGGGCGGGCGACAAGGAAAATCCACCTCAGATCCTAGCTGGGCTCTCTGACGGAACGCTGATCGCCATCAATGCCAAGACTGGGCGTTTAGTACCGGGCTTTGGCTCGGAAGGCACATTGGACCTGCGGCCTGGAGTCGCGGATAAATTTCCGAACGCGCCTTATCACATGAGTTCGCCGGGAGTGATCTACCGCAACCTCATCATCACCGGAGCGCAGGGCCAGGAAGAGAATCCCGACGGGCCGGCGATGGATGTGCGGGCCTGGGATCTCCGCACCGGAAAACTGGGCTGGACCTTCCACACCATTCCGCATCCCGGCGAACCCGGTTACAACACCTGGCCCGAGAATAATTGGGTCACGGCAGGGTCGCCCGCCAATTGGGGCGCCGCGACTGTGGATGCCGAGCGCGGCTTGATCTTCGTGCCGGTCGGCCAGCCCGCGTCCCAATACTACGGCGGAGCGCGGCACGGCCAGAACCTGTATTCCTCGTCGATCGTGGCGCTGGACGCCACCAACGGGAAGATCCGGTGGTATTTTCAGCTCACCCATCACGATATGTGGGACTACGATGCGGAAGCGGCGCCGGCGCTGATGGATCTGGTTCGCGACGGAAAGAAAATCCCCGTGGTAGTGGCCGTCTCGAAGCCGGGGTTGATGTTTTTCCTGGATCGCGAGACTGGCAAATCGGTTTATCCGGTGGAGGAACGCGCCGTCCCGCAGAGCGACGTGCCGGGCGAACAGTCCTGGCCCACGCAGCCATTTCCATTGAAGCCTGCTCCGCTCGCGCGCCTGGGCATGAAGCCCGATGAGATCTTCACTGGCGAACCGGAGCACGAAAAATTCTGTCGCGAATTGGTAGACAAAATCGGCGGCATTCACAACGAGGGCGCGTACACGCCATATAGCAGCAAGGAGATCAGGGTCATCTTTCCTGGCCAGCAGGGCGGACCGAATTATGGCGGCGTCTCGGTAGATCCCGACCTGGGATACGTTTTCGTCAATTCGCGCAATGTCGGGGGCATGGGCCGCCTGGATAAAACGAAGGACGGAGACCAGGTGGCCTATCGCCGCTTCAGCCCGTTAGGCCGTGGGTCGTTCTATAGCCGCTTCTGGGATCCAGCTACGCAGTTGCCCTGCCAGCAACCGCCCTGGGCGGAATTGATGGCGGTCAATGCCAACACCGGCGATATTGCGTGGCGCATACCACTCGGCACGAGCGATGAAATGGAGGCGAAGGGCATTCATAATACCGGGGCGTTCGGACAAGGCGGCCCCATTACGACTGGAGGAGGGCTGGTGTTCATTGCTGGAACCATCGACAAGCGATTCCGCGCATTCGATTCGCGAACCGGAAAGCAGCTTTGGGAAACGAAGCTCGATGCCGAGGGACATACCAACCCGATGACCTACATGGGACGCAACGGCAAGCAGTATGTGGTGATCGTTAGCTCAGGTATTAACGCATTTGCGCTGGAGTAAATCGGCGCCGGAACACAACGGCCAAGGCCATGATCAGGCCAAGGACGAATACCGAGTGCGCCGGTTCGGGAACGGGCGGCGAGTCGATCACATCGCCGGAAACAATTTGCATATCGTGGCTGTCGCCGCCGAAGACGCGGCCGGTGATGTTGGTGTTCGTCACTGAAATCGCGCCATTCGGATCCAGAAAAACGCCTTGTACGAGATTGTTGGGGTTGGAACTTCCGTTATCGTTGATCTGCAATGTCGGGCCGCCTGACAGATTGCTTCCTCCAACGAAATTGTACAAGACCTTGTCTTCCGATATACCTTTGAGTACAACCTGGTTATTGAAATTGACACTGTTGGTGAAGTTTAAGACGACGCTATCGCCGGCTGCGTCGCCGTTGATGGTCAGGGTGTCTCCATTCGTCGTATTGAACCCAGTTACGGTAAACACTCTGTTCCCGTTAGAATCCAGAGTACCGGCACTCGCGTTGATGGTGGTTGTCCCGTTGATTGCTACTGTTGTACCCGATTCGCCACCGAGCGAAGTGTTCAATGCGTTGACAGTGTTCAGAGCCGTCGTAACATCGGCATCGTTGAAGTTGACCATTCCCTTAATGATGTTGCCAGAGTTGTTGTTGCTGAATTGCCCTGTGTTGGCGGCAGAGAAGTCGATGTTGCCATTTACGGTCGAAGGACCACTGTCAGTCAGCTTACCGACGCCGCCAACACCGACATTGAAGTTCACCGTGATGTTGGTGATTTGGAGCGTATTGTTGCCATTTCCCTCGTACAACACCGCGAAATTTGAAGCTGCGCCAAGGACGAAGCCAGCGCGGGCTGCTTGTGGCAGGACAAACGCAGCGAACAATATTGCAATATAAATTACACTGGTAGCGCGCCGAGACATAGCTCTTATTATTCCTCTAGTTGAGAGTAGGCCGGATCTTCTGCGTCCGCAAGGCTAAACACAAGAATGCTCAATCGGAAAGTACTGGTACTTCCAGACAGCTTGCCGGTACGTGGCATCGCTCATAATATGAGAACCAGATGAAAAAAGCCCTCCCGGTGTTGGCGGCTATGGTTGCGGTCGCAGGTTGCGGACGCAGCTCAAGCTATTATCTCGCCAAGGGACGGGAGCTATCCGCTAAACAGCAGTACGCCGAGGCCGCGCTCAATTTTCGCAAGGCCGTTCAGAAAGACTCTCGATCAGGTGAAGCTTACTACCAGCTGGGGCTTACCGAGATTCGTTTGAATCAGCGCCGAGAAGCGTTTCAGGACCTCTCGCGTGCACTCGCATTACTGCCGGGCCAGGATGGCGTCAAAGTGACGCTGGCGGATTTCAGCTTTAACGCTTATGTCGCGGACAGAACGCGCCCCAAAATGCTTTACGATCAGGTGACGCGGCTATCCGATCAGCTCATCGCCGCGAATCCCAAATCGTACGATGGCTTGCGATTGAAGGGCTATCTGGCGGCCTCCGACAAGAAGTTCAAGGACGCCGAGGAGTTCTTCCACAGGGCGAATTCGGCCAAGCCGTTGTCGCCGGAAATGATGCTGATGTGGACCGAGGTGCTGTTTCAGGACAACCAGCAAGCCGAAGGCGAGAAACTCGCGCGGCAACTAATCGACAGCAACAAAGGTTATGGGCCGATTTATGACGAGTTATTCGCGCACTACTTATTGGTCAAGAAGTCCACTGAGGCTGAGGAAATTCTCAAAGCCAAAGTGAACAACAATCCCTCGGACGCTGGAGCCGCGCTTCAGTTGGCGGCGTTTTATCTGGGAGCGTCGCGGGAAACGGAAATGAACGGTGTGTTGAAGGGAATGCTGAACAATCCGGCGGCCTTCCCCCAAGCACAACTTCAAGTGGGGGATTTTTATGAACGGATGCAGCACTGGGACGACGCCCTTCAACAGTACGAAGCGGGCGCCAAGGCGAATCCCAAAGAGAAGATCATCTATCTGAAGAGGATCACGAATGTCTGGCTGGCGCAAGGGAAAGGGGAGCAAGCCTTACAAGAAATCAACGAGATCCGCAAGCAGGAGCCTTCCGATGAAGGAGCGCAGGCGGTGCAGGCTTCCTTGCTGCTTCGAAGTGGAAAGCCGGAGAAGATAGTGGAAGCCGTGTTGCTCTTTCAGGGCCTGGTGAAAAGAAGCCCCGAAAATGCAACTTGGCGCTTCAACCTCGGGCGGGCGCTCGCGGCGCAGCCAGACTCATCTGGAGCGAAGCGCGAATTCCTGGAGGCCGCCAAAAGAAAGCCGAACTTTCTTCCGCCACGCATAGCCCTGGCCGAGCAGAGTCAGGCCGAGGGCGACTACCTGAGCGCTTTACGGTACGCCAACGACGTTCTCGCTATCGATCCTGACAGGCCGGCCGTCCGATTAATCCGCGCAGTGAGTCTAATCAATACGGGGAATGAGGCGAAAGCTCGTGGCGAACTCTTGAAGCTTCAGCAGATATTTCCGAAAGAGGTTGAATTGCAGTTGGCGGTGCTCGATTTGAAACAGAAGAAATTCGAGGAGGCAGAGATCGGTTTTGGAAAGCTCCTCCAGCAAGACCCTGGTAACACCCGAGCATTATCGGGGTTCGTGCAGACCGAAGCAGCTCAAGACCAGCTGGAAAAAGCGCTTCAATTACTGCGCCAGGAATTGAGCAAATCACCCAATTCGGAAGTGGTTGGTTTGCTGTTCGCCGACGCAGAGGTCTCTGCCGGCAAGTTAGATCCGGCTATTGAGCAATATCAACGCTTGGTGGCGATGAACCCGCGCTCAGCACAATACCATTTGTCGTTGGGGCGGGCGTACCAGCTAAAAGGAGAGCTTTTCAAGGCCATTCCGGAAATTCGGGAAGCGGGCCGGCTAGCGCCCAAAGATCCCGTACCGCCTGCTCTTCTCGCGCATACGATGATTGCCGCGGGCCAAACGCGTGAAGCGATGAACGGTCTGCGCCACGCGCTCGAATTGAGGCCCGAGAATGCCGCGTTAATGAACGATCTGGCTTATCTGCTCGTCGATTCGGGCGGCAACCTGGATGAAGCTTTGGCTCTCGCACAGAAAGCCGTCCGAGCGGCCCCAGAGGAACCGGAGATGGCCGACACCCTGGCCTGGATTTACGTTAAGAAGAACCTGAACGAAAGTGCTCTACAGATACTTCGCGGGCTGGTGGGAAAATACCCAGACCGGCCGAACTTTCGCTATCACTTCGGCATGGCGCTGCTTGCAGCCGGTAATGGCGCATCCGCGAAACGGGAATTCAACTCCGCGCTTTCGATGAATCCACCCGCGGACCTGCGCCAGAATATCAAGACCGCGCTGGCTAAGATCGGCTAGATGGCAACATCACAGTAGCTCTATGACGCTAGTGACGCAGACGCTGACACCCGTCGTACCGCTCCATGACCCGGTCCAGTTCGAACCTCCGCCGCCTCTGGCGCCACCGACTACAAAGGCTTTGAACGCCTCGGGAGTCCCGGCATGGTCTGAGTTCTGATACCCGCAGGCCTGCGTGTGGGTCGGCTTCACCTTAAGCATGTTGTAATCCGCGATGTTGAAAGCGCTGTAGACCGCCGCGCCCCACTTCCACGCCACGGATATCCCCGCCGTGTTTGAGGTGAAGCTACCTTGCCAGGTCACTGGGCCGTTCACGCGAGAAAAGCCCACCGGTACGGGAAAAGCTACTCCTGCGAGAAAAATCTCATCGCTACCGGCCAGAGGCACGGTCGTCATCCACGTGTTCGAAGCCGTGTCGAACGATGTAGAAGCACAAGTAGCGTTGGGATCGAACGTGATCTGCGCATTTGGCACATTCACGATGTAGGGTTGATCCGTGGTGAAAGTAATGGTTGAAGTGAAAGAGATCGTCGCGCCGGTACTCGGAATCCCGCTCGCGGTGAAGTTGGCGTTGAACCAAATGTAACTGTTTGGCTGGATCGGCGTGCCGTTGAAGTTTGAAATGTTGGTCGACGAAGAGGGGCAAGTCTGAGCTGCCGCCGAGCTTGCCAACAACAGCGCGGTGCTGATGAGCACTATTACAGATGATTGTTTCATTGAGTGTATTGAACCTGCGTTCAGTTCGGCGGCATGTCGGCGGAACTTGAGGTATTAAGGACCTTGCCGGCTAGCGTACGACGACCGTCGTACGACTTCGTCGGTCTCACATTCTAGTGGCCGAGCCGATGCACAGGCCGAGCCCGATGCCATTGACACCCCGGCCCCTCTATGCGTATGCTTCCTTCGTGCAGCTAAAACTCCCGACCGTGCTCATCCTGGCAGGCTGCTGCCTCGCTCAGCAGCACCCGGCACCTAAGAATCCCTACGCGGGCGACGCCCAGGCCATCGAATTAGGCCGCGTGCAGTTTCGGATGTCCTGCGCTGGATGTCATGGCCTGCATGCCACTGGTGGACGCAACGGTCCCGACTTGACACGCGGTACTTTTGCAGCCGGCGATACCGATGCCGACCTGTTTCGCGTCGTCTCGGACGGCGTGCCCGGCAGTGAAATGCCTGCGTTCGGCGGCCGGATGGAAGATGAGCAGCGCTGGCGGCTGGTCTCTTACGTTCGCTCGCTCACCCCTCACGAAAGCGCGCCCATCACAGGCAACCCGGCCGCAGGCGAAAGGTTGTTCTGGGAAAAAGGCAACTGCGGCCAATGTCATCGAGTGGGCCCTCGCGGCAGTGGGCTCGGACCAGACTTAACCCGGGCAGGACGCCAACGCAGCGTGACATACTTGCGCGAGTCGGTGGTCGCTCCCAATGCCGAAATCACTCCAGGTTTCGACACCCTCACCGTTGTTACTCACGACGGCAAGAAAATCACGGGCCTGGACAAAGGATTAGATAATTTCTCGGCCCGACTGATGGATCTCTCGGGGCACTATTATTCATTTCAGAAGGACGAAGTGACATCCATCCAGAGGGAGGACCGATCCTTGATGCCGGCCACTTATAGCAAGATGTTCAGCGCCAAAGAACTGGACGACCTGGTCGCTTATTTGGCCAGTTTGGGAGGAGGACAACGATGAAACTTTCCAGGAAACTCACCCCGCTCGCATTGCTGCTGGGGACGGCGCTGCTGGTCAATGCCCAGACTAATTCGGGCGAATGGCGGACCTATGGGCAAAACCCGCAGGGCTGGCGCTACAGCGACCTCACCCAGATCGACACTCGCACCGTGGCGCGTCTGGCCCCCAAGTGGATTTATCAGACCAACGTCGGCGGATCAGAAACAACGCCGCTGGTCTTCGATGGCATGATGTTCGTCGCCGGTCCATCCAACAATTCGTGGGCTCTGGACGCCATCACCGGCCGGCCGGTGTGGCACGTTCACAAAACTCCGCCGGGACCGCTCGATCTGTGCTGTGGAGAAGTGAATCGCGGCTTCGCGGTGCAAGGCGACAGGCTATTCCGCGTGAATATCGAGGGAACGCTGGTTGCCCTTGACATAAAGTCGGGCGCCACTCTTTGGGAAACGCCAATGGCCGATTACAAGCAGGGCTATAGTGCCACCGCTGCGCCATTGGTCGTCAAGAATCTGGTATTGACCGGAATCGCCGGCGCCGAATTCGGCACGCGCGGCTTCGTCGATGCCTACGACGCGCAGACCGGCAAGCGGGTGTGGCGCTTTAATACGGTAGCTGGTCAGGGCGAGCCGGGCGGCGAAAGCTGGTCAGGCGATTCCTGGAAGCGCGGCGGCGCATCCACCTGGATCACCGGAAGCTACGATCCCGAACTGAACCTGGTTTACTGGGGCACTGGAAATCCCGGACCCGATATGGACGGCGATGTCCGGCGCGGCGACAACCTTTATTCCTGTAGCGTGGTCGCGCTCGACGCCGATACCGGAAAACTGAAATGGTTTTATCAGTTCACGCCGCACGATGTACACGATTGGGATGCGATCAGCGATCTTCTGCCGGTGGATCTCACCGTCGATGGCCGTAAGGTGAAAGCTCTGATCCAAGCCAATCGCAACGGCTTTTTCTACACGCTCGATCGCACCAATGGCAAGGTCCTGAAGGCCAGGGCGTATACGAAAGTAACCTGGGCGGATGGAATCGGTCCGGACGGCCGGCCCATTCTGATCGCAGGCCAAGAACCTACCGAAGAGGGCAAGTACGCTTGTCCGGGTCTGGGCGGTGGCCACAATTGGCAAGCCACGACTTACAGTCCGCGTTCGGGTCTTTATTATTTCAGCTCCAGCGAAAATTGCCACCTGTTCTACAAAAGCAAGCAAGAATTCACCGCTGGCCAATGGTATCAGGCCAGCAACGTGGAAGGTCCGCCAGGCACGCATGGAACGGGCGCGATTCTCGCCGTCGATCCGACCACGGCTCAAACCAAGTGGCGCTTCGACATGGTCACGACTCCGTCGGCGGGATTGCTCGCGACAGCAGGCGGCTTGGTATTCACTGGCGATCCGCAGGGCTACCTGATCGCGTTCGACGACCGCACCGGAAAAGTGCTATGGAAATTCCAGACCGGGGCGTCGATCCACGCCCCGCCCATTAGCTACGCAGTAGCGGGAACGCAGTACATCGCGATCGCGGCAGGCGACTCGATCATCACCTTCGCGCTAAAATAGGAACTCGGGAATATATCTCGACCCACTGGCCTCGCCGGGTCCAACGCTGGATCGGGATCAATCCGAAGTGCTCACGCACCTGCGCCGTATTCATCTGCGGTTCATACTCATAAAAGCGCCGCAGGAATCGTTCGACCGCTTCCAATCGCAGCACGCCCCACTCCGGCTCCCAGGTCCGCGAATATAGCACTAATACATCGACGTCTTTGGGTTCGAGAGCCCGTAGAGTTGAAAACCGCAGATCGCCCGTTTCAGATGGTGACTGCTTGGTATTCACATAGCCGAATGCGGGATCGCGCAGGGCCTGCGTAAGCGGCCATGCAGTATAGATGCGCCGGGTCGGATAAGTCTTCTCGAGGAACTGTGCCGCGGTTCGCTGCAACTCCACGAAATCGACCATCGCCAGATTGTTTTCGAACGGAAATGGAAACGGAGGATTCAACACGGCCCCTACAATAAGACCGGCCGCGACCACCGCGATGCTCGCATTGCGCCACATGGGTCGCAGTTGGGACCATCCCGCTCCCATAGCGATGTAGACGAGCGGCAACACCGGAAGAAGATAGCGCTCCAGTTCCGCGCCGCCCAGCACACTGACCATCAGAACGTGAGCCGCGATAAACAGCCAGGTGATCCGCCAAGCGCGAGTGGAGTAGATCCGCGTCTTTTTCCACGCCAGCGCGATGGCCACGGTTCCCACCCAACGGAAATCAGCCAGGAACAAGTAGTAAATACGCCGCAGCAGACACAGCGATGCACGCACCGGATTGAGCGCATAACCGAGATTATAGTGCGTGAATCCGGCATCGCCGAAGACGTGGCCAGTAGCGCGCCACAAGACAAAAAACCACACCGCCAGCACCGCGAATGGCGCAATGTAGTAAATAGCGAACTTACTTCGCGGCGGATCAGCCAGTAGCACCAGGACAAGAATCAGAGGCAATAGCGCGCCAGTCTCTTTCGAAAGAACCAACGCCGTCGAGGCCAGGGCGGCGGCAGGATGCCGGTCCTGCAGAAACAGCAGCAGCGCGAGCACCGTGAAAAGCATGGCCGGCATATCCAGTTGCGCCATCATAGCCTGCGTGTAGAACAACGGATCGATCAGCAGCAAAAAGGCCGGTGCGAAGGCCGGCGCGCCGCGCAGTCCACGGCACAAATGGATGGCGAGCAGAAAGGTGAAGAACGAGGCGCAGCTCCCCAGCAGCAGCATCGCGGCGCGAGTGGCCGGGATCGAGTACCCGAAGATGTCCCACACGCCGGCGAGGTATGCCATTACGCCGGGAGGATGGGCGTTTGGAACCGTGGAATGTGGGATCCACGCTCCATCATGGTAGATGTCGACCGCGGCCGGCACGAACTGGCCCAGTTCATCCCAAAAATAGGGAAGACCGAAGTAAGCTGAATGCGTGAGATAAACAACCAGCGTGAAAGACAGCAGGAAAAACAGATATGTGTCCAGCCGGACGCCGCGCTCGCTCTTCAGTCCGGCCTCGGAGGGCGCCGTCATTATTGAATAGCGCTGGCCTGGCCGGTGCTATGAGGCTCCAGCTTGATCTCGCCGAAGGTCGCCTCGTATTGCGAAATGTTTTGGTTCAGGACATTGAGCAAAGCTTTGGCCTGCTGCGGGCTGAGGTAAACGCCCTGGAAGTTGTGGATCACAACATTCTCGGGCGAGGTCTGATTCACGGTGCCGAACATCAGGAAGAAGTCCCAGAGGTTCACTCGAATCTGCACGCTGTTGGCGTAACTTTCCCGGTACTCCGGCGTGTTCACCAACTGAAATTTCGGCTGTACTTGTGGCGTCATAGACACCACCATACTGACACAGCGGAGCTCTGTGATAATCTTGCGAAGGATCAGAATGTCGAATCGAGCACTCGCCATTATCGTAGCGGTTGTAATCCAGTGCGCATGTGTCTCGGCAGCCACACAGGTGGTCTTGCTGGGAACCGGGACTCCGGCAATAGATCCCGACCGTTCGGGCCCGGCGACCGCCATCGTTGTGGGTGACACAGCGTATCTCATCGACTTCGGCCCGGGCGTCGTTCGCCGTGCAGCCGCCGCGGCCGCGAAAGGCATCTCCGCCGTCCGGCCGGAAAATCTCAAGACCGCGTTCGTCACTCATCTGCACTCCGATCACACCGTCGGTTACCCCGATCTGATCTTCACGCCCTGGGTCATCGCGCGCAAAGATGCGCTCAACGTTTACGGACCGAAGGGACTGCAGGCCATGACGGATCACATCCTGGCAGCCTGGCAAGAGGATATCGATGTCCGCACCAAAGGCTTGGAGCAGCGCTGGCCGCTACGCGTGGTCGCTCACGAAATCAAGCCGGGCATTGTCTATACCGACGCGTTGGTTCGAGTCACGGCTTTTCTGGTGCCGCACGGGCAATGGGACGAAGCTTATGGCTATCGATTCGATGCTCCGGACCGCGTCATCGTCATTTCCGGCGATACCCGCCCGAGTCCGGAACTGGTGAAGGCTTGCCGCCGGTGCGATATTCTTATCCACGAAGTTTATCCGATGGGCTCCCGAGCGACCATGCCGGACTGGCCGAAATACCGCGCCCAATATCACACGTCCACTCAGGAATTAGCGCAGATTGCCAGCCAAAGCCAACCTGGCCTTCTGATTGTCTATCACCGGACCGGAGGATTGACAAATTTTTCCGACGAACAGTACTTGAAAGAAATTGGCCAAGGGTATTCGGGAAAGGTAGTGATCGGACATGACCTTGAAGTATATTGATTCGGCCAGCTTGGTGATGCTCGCAGGCTCGGCGATTTTGTTGTGCGCAAGCCGGCCCGCCGCGGCGGAAGTACTCGAAAAAAGCAAAAGCATCGCAGGCGTCACAGTACACTACAAAGTCGTGCTTCCGAGCCATTACGATGCTGCGAAGGCTTATCCAGGCGTGCTCGCTTTCGGCGGCGGTCCTCAGACTATGAACATCGTCGATGGCGCCATCCAGCGCAACTGGCGGGATCAGGCGGAACAGCGCGGCTACATTGTCGTGATTCCCGCGGCGCCGGATGGTCAGTTGTTCTTCGAAGGCGGCGAGCGCATTTTTCCCGAGTTCTTAACCAAGATTCTGGCTGATTACAAGATCGCCGACAGCAAGTTTCACATCGCCGGACAGTCCAATGGAGGTATCAGCGCATTCCATGTAGCGGCGCTGTATCCACAATATTTCTGGTCCGTCACCGGTTTTCCCGGCTATCTTCCGGATGCGACACCCGCGCGTCTGGGCGCTCTGGCGAAGATGTGCATCAACATGCATGTCGGAGAACTGGACACGGGATGGAAAGAAGAAATGCAGCAGCAGGCCGCGCAATTTCGCGCTAAAGGGATGACCGTTCGAATCACCGTCGAGAAGGCACAAAGCCATCGGCTGGACACCTTAGCCGGAGATGGAGCGGCTCGGCTTTTCAATCAGTTCGAAGAGGCGCGGCAGGGTTGTTCCAAATGACGTCGCGGCTATTCACCCCGGAAAAGAGTTTCCAGTAGCTGGCAGCTCGAGTCCATTAAGTGGTCGATTTGAGGCTGCGCCAGAGACGACCGGGCAATGGACGTAATTCGGCGCGAGATGGATTCCGCCGTTACCCGCTTCCGTTCTGACGGCGGCCAGCGGCTGATGACGTCCAGCCGATACTCCAGGAACCGGATCTCGGACTCCGCGGGAGTCTCCAAAATTGTGGTGGTCACCATTCACTTATCGGCTCGGTTTCCGGCGCCCGCTCACATATTGCTAGACCTCGTCGATAAGGCAAGAGCCAAAGGAGACGCATGACGACTGCAGAGCCCGAAGCCCCAATTTCCAAGCCAGGAGGCGAAAAACTCCCCTGGGCCTTGGAAGACCTGCCGCCGTTTCCCCCGGTGGCGACCCGGCTACTGGAGGTGCTTTCTCATGACAACACCCATATTACGGGCGTAGGCCGCATCATCGCAGCCGAACCCGTGTTTGCCGGCCGCGTGCTGCAAATGGCCAACTCGCCGCTCTTTGCGCTACAGACTCAGGTGAAGACTATTTCCCATGCCATCGTCCTGCTGGGATTGGACCGGGTGAAGGCGATCACGGTGACCCGCGCCCTGGGGGATTTTGTCGGGCCCGTTCTGAACGACAAAGCTCTGCGTGCTTGCTGGCAGAATAGCCTGGCTTGCGCGCTGCTGTCGGAAAAACTCGCGCGAGCCTGCAAAATGGATAACGATTTCGCTTATGTCGCGGGCTTGCTGCGCGACATCGGCCGGCTGGCCTTGCTGGTCAAATACCCCGACTCTTATACCAACGTGCTGGCCGTCGCCGGCGAGCAGGGATTCGACCTGATCGCCACCGAGCGCGAATTATTCGACATCGATCACTGCCAGGCAGGCGCCTGGGTGATGGGGAAAATGCCTTTCCCGCAAGAATTACGTGAGGTAGTGGCCAAGCATCACGATCCGCCTAGCGGCCTGTTTCGGATGGTGCATCTGGTCCGGATAGCCGGCCTGTTAGCGGATACGTTAGGCTTCTCTGTGCTCCCGGAACTCACCTATCGCCCCTTCGCTGAAGTGATCCTGGATCTGCCGGAAGCCGCCTGCCTGCGCTTTACTACCGATCCGCGAGAGCTGCAAGCGGATATCGCGGCCAGAATTCAGTTCTGGGGCTGATGGGACGCTTGGGCCGGACTACCGAATGTCCGAAAAGGGCAGCGGCCGCAGAATAGAGTTGCTGATGTTCGATACATTCTCGGTATCGCTAAAGCCCGGTTGCACCCTGAGCTTCTGCCATTCCGGATCGGCGCCGAAGGCCTGCCATAGCTTTTCACGCGCCGCCAGATTGTCGAACCCCAGCATATAAACTAAGTTTGGCATGCGTGATCCGATCAGCGTCTCGCCATAAAAGACCGGCCGCATTCCCAGTCTCTTGAAGATCCCGATTTCACCCTCGTTGAACATCTTGATTTTGCGCGCTAGCGTGAAACTGTTGTTCGATTCGTACATGCGTAGCTCGAAAACGCGTGGGGCACTCGAACCATCGGTGGGCGGCGGTTCCACCTGCGGCATGCCTTCAAAGCAACGCAACAGCGAGCTTTCCATGCGTTCGAAACCGAGGCCGGGCATGGCATTGTAGGCGTCGCGAGCCTGTGTGTAGTCTTTGTCGGCCGCCTGTTTTTCACGCGCCGCTTCCATCGCCGCCATGCTGGGGAACGCGGCCAGGGCCAGCAGGAACGGGCTCTCGTCGGCAATCACGCTTCCGAAAACCCCTAATTGAGTGGCGCCCGAGCGCTTCAGCACCGGCGCAGCCGCGCGCAGAAACTCTGTGGTCCTTTGCATTTGATTCTCGGGATTGGTGCGCATGTGAAACCAGCGCAGCTCCAGGATGCTCCTGGAGGTCGGGGCGGCGGCGGCCAAGGGTCCTGTCAGTGCGAGCCCTGATGCAGCGAGAGAAAAGTGTCGTCGGGTCATTCAAACTGACTGTACAATAAACTGCATCGGCTGTGAAGAGGCAGTGGCAGGCAGAATCGAGACGCCCATTCCCAAAAGCGGACATGCGCTATAAGGGAGATGCACGAGAATCAATGACTTGGGCTGGCGAGCGGGCTGCAAAGCAGGAATCCGCGCATTATGATCTGGCAAAATCTCAGAGTCTCCGCTCGCTCCTTGCTGCGCACACCCGCGTTCGCCTTGGCGGGCATTCTAACGCTGGCTGTCTCCATCGGAATGGCTACCTCGGTGTTCAGCATCGTGAATGCTCTACTTCTCCGGCCGCTTCCTTATAGGAACGCCCAACGTCTGGCCATGATTTGGTCGGTATCGAACAACAGCAGCCGAGGGCCTTCGTCGTTCGACGACTTCGAGGATTGGCGCCGCGATAGCAAGACGCTGGAAAGTGGAGCTTTATTTTCGGCCTATTACAAGCCCATCCTGACCGGCGCCGGACAAGCCCAGCGGTTCTCGGCCCTGCTAGTGTCGCACGAATATTTCAGAGTGATGGGCGTTCAACCGATGTTGGGCCGCTTCTTCCGGCCCGAGGAGGATCGGGACGGCCGTGACGATGTCGTGGTGCTGTCCTATTCGCTGTGGCGCGATCAGTTCCACGCCGACCCGCAGGTGGTCGGTAAAAAGATCCAGCTCAATTCGCGGCCGCACGAAATCGTCGGAGTTGCTGGACCGGACCTCCTGCCCCTGCCTCCCAGTCTGGCGCAAGAGCCGGCGCAGATTTATCGCCCTGTCGGCGAACCCTTCAACGCCGGATCGCGCGATGGACGGCATCTGGAATCGATCGTCCTGCTCCGGCCTGGCGTTTCAATCGAACAGGCGCAGGCCGAGTTGAACGTACGTTCGCGCGACATGGAGCGCGCGCATCCTGACGCGGACGCGCATCTGGCCGCTCGCATCGTCACACTTCGAGAGGACATGACCCGTAATGTCCGCGCCGGATTGCTCGCCTTGCAGAGCGCCGTCCTGGTGCTGATGCTGATCGCATGCGCGAACATCGCTAATCTGCTGCTGGCGAAATCAAGTGCTCGCCGCCGCGAAATGGCGGTGCGCGCCGCATTGGGGGCGAATTCCGGCCAGCTGGCTCGATTGCTGCTCTCAGAAAGCCTGGTTCTCGGACTGGCGGGGGGAATCTGCGGACTACTGCTGGCGGCCTGGAGCACTTCCGCGCTCACCGCGGTAGCATCACGGATTCTGCCCGATGCCCGCCACATCGCGATCGATTTTCGCGTGCTGGGCTTCTCCATTGGACTGTCATTCGCGGCTGCAATTCTGTTCGGCCTGGCGCCCATTCTTCATCTGGACTCGACTCGCCTGGACAATGCACTGAAGTACGGAATGCGCGTGGCTGGCGATCATCGCAACCGGCTCCGGCAATTGCTGGCCGCCAGCCAGATCGCTCTGGCTCTGGTTCTGCTGGTTTCGGCTGGACTTCTCGCGCAAAGCTTCATGCGCTTGCGCAGCGTGAATCCGGGATTCGATCCCGTGGGCGTACTCACTGCTTCCGTCTCACTTCCGCAGGTTCATTATCCTAACGACGCAGCGGTGGTCCAGTTCTTCGAGCGCGCGCTGGCGAATCTGCGCGCGCTGCCCGGTGTGCGGCAGGCGGCGACCGTCAGCGTCGTCCCCATGTCCGGCGATTTCGACCGTACCAGCTTTGCGATCGGTGGCAAGACCTTCGGCGCGGGCGAGCAGACTAGCCCCGACCGCTACATCGTCAGTCCGGAATATTTTCAAGCTCTGCACATTCCATTGCGTCTGGGCCGTCTGCTCGAACCACGCGACGATGCAAATCATCAGCCGGTGTGTGTCATCAGCGAAACGGCCGCTCGCCTGTGGTTCGGCGGCGAGTCGCCACTCGGGAAGAAGATCCAGGCTGGCTCGGCGTCGGGATCGTTTGCAAGTTCACCCTTCCGCGACGTGGTCGGCGTAGTGGGAGACGTCGCCCAATACGGATTGGGACTGCCCGCGACCCCGCAAATCTACATGTCGCACGCGCAGTTTGCGAACCGTTTTGTGAGTTTCGTGGTGCGGACTGACGGCGATCCGGACGCGTTGGCGGCGGGACTGCGGAAGGCGGTGTTTGCAGTGGACCCAGAGCAACCGGTATACGACGTGACGTCGCTCGAGCAGATCGTTTCCAATTCGATTGCGGCCCGGCGTTTGGGACTTTGGCTCCTGGCTGTGTTCGCGCTGGGTGCCTTGACGTTAGCCGCGATTGGGATCTACGGCGTTGTTTCCTATTCCGTCTCGCAGCGAACTTCTGAATTCGGAATTCGCATGGCGCTGGGCGCCCGGCCGGCGGATATCCTTCGGCGAGCCATCACCGATTCACTTCCGATGATCGTGGCGGGCTTGGCAGCCGGAGTGGCGGGGTCGCTCGCGATCTCGAAGGTGCTGGCAGGTTTCTTGTATGGAGTACGCGCAACCGACGCGTCGACATTCGCGGTCTTGCCCTTATTCCTCGCAGTCGTGGCTCTGGCGGCGTGCTACGTGCCGGCCCGGAGTGCCGCGAAGGTGGATCCGCTAACGGCGCTGAGATACGAGTAATGTCTACGCTAACGCGGCCGCCGGTACTGCACCAAAGCGCCGATCGCGCGAGTGGAACTCAGCCACCGCCGCGCCCAGATCGGAAGCGGCGAAGTCCGGCCACATGACCGGAGTGAAGATTAGCTCCGCGTAAGCGCACTCCCAGAGCAGAAAATCACTGAGACGTTTCTCGCCGCCGGTCCGGATCAACAGATCGACATCCAGCGCTCCCAATGCAGAATTGAAATCTTCGCGCGTGGCCTTGTCTTTGAGCTTTCGCGCGGCTTTGAGAATGGCATTGCGTGCGGAATAGTCCACGGCGATGCGAAGATGCAGTTTCTTGCCGGGCGCCGTGGCCTTCTCGGTGGATTCAATAACGGGCAGCAGCATGCGAGGCAGCCGGTCGCGGCGCCCGATGACCGAAACCCGAACGCCGTTCTTGAGGCATTCGGCTTGTTCACGGCGCAAGTAGGAGTGAAACAGCTTCATCAGCGCGGAAACTTCCGTGGTCGGCCGCTGCCAGTTGTCGGATGAGAAAGCATAAACGGTGAGCGTGCCGATGCCCAGGTCCGGCGCGCTTTCGACCGCACGCCGGAGCGCCTCGGCGCCGGCGCGATGACCGGCGATGCGCGGCAGACCGCGAGAGGTGGCCCAGCGTCCGTTGCCATCCATGATGATCGCGGCGTGCAAACCGCGGGAAGTTCTTTGCGACATAAAGCGTTCCTCCAAAAAAAGGGACCTACAGCTCGCGCATGGCCTGGATCAGCGCTTCCATGTGATTGAGATATTTTTCGAGCGCGCGCCGGCCCGCTTCGGTCAGACGATACTCCGTCTTGGGCATACGGTCCTGAAACGTCTTGGTACAGGCGATATAATTAGCCTCTTCCAGCTTGCGCGCATGTACGCTCAGGTTCCCATCGGTCGTCTTGAGAAGCTTCTTTAGTTCGTTGAATGTGAGCGATCGGTTCGCGGCCAAAGCGCTCACGATTCCCAGGCGCATGCGCTCGTGGATCAAGCGGTCGAGATCCGGCAGCGTCTTGCCGCCTGCAATGGCGCGAGCTTCGGACAATTTCTCCGGCGGCGTTTCTTTTCGAGCTGTGTTTTGTCTAGCCACCATACCTCCTAGCGATGATAATTCCGAAAACAACATGCAGACCGCCGAACCCTACGCCCAGCAGTGCCGTGCCCCAGGAGAATGGGCAGAATAGCGCCACCGCGCCTACCAGCATGAAGCACATCCCCATGATTGGGACTACGCGCACGGAATAGGCGCCGCCCGTCACAACGCCGGTGCCGTAAAGCAGCAGCCAGCTTCCCGGAATCACGCGGGTGAGCCCGGCCTGATATAGCACCAACGTCAGCAGCGCGCCCACCAACAATGGCGGGGCAAAGCTTAATAGAAATCTTCGGCCGGGTGCCGACAGCAACGGGAGTTGTGCGGAATCGGCCTTGCGCTTCATGGTCCACGCGCCCAGCGCTATTGCGAACACTCCTTCGATCAGCCAGATAGCCAGCCAAGCGCCTGCGCTGGATTGGCGGGCGGCGAACACGGTGGCGGCGAGCGCGCTTACGCCCATCGCAAATCCGCCCCAGCCTGGCACCGCCGTGAACGCTCCAGCGCGCTCCATGGTCTCGCGAATGAAACGCAGGTTGTCCATCGCGCGCGTGTGCAGCGCCTCGGTCTCAGGCGGACCTACCCGAATGGGGCGAACGGAAGCCATGTGGAGATTATACGCGATCTACTTTGCGTTGTAAAGTACCTCCTCGTCCTGTATAGGTCCGGGCGGGTAAAGATCGATCTTGAGGTCCAGACCAAGTGCGCTTAAACGTCCAAGCAGGTCCTTGTCCAGTACTGTGCCGCCCTGTCCGTGCGTTGACGAGAAACCGCAGAACAAATCGACCTTGCACGTTTCACGAAGCGTTCGCAGGGCGTCGGCCTTCGATCCAACCAGATCGAGCAACCAGCCCAAGTGCCATCGATGCCCTGGTCTTCCGCGACCCCACTCTTGAGGAGCCAGGCATTTGTACGGCGCAACTGTGGACTGCGAGCGCTGACAAGATCGCCCTTTGCGTAGAAGCGTGTCGGCTTCAGGCCAACCAGAGCAGTGATCTGCTCAACTTCAAACGTTTCGCTGAATATGCGAAGCGCGGCTGCCGCCCATTTTTCATTGGTTTCGCGATTGGCACTGACGTCAGGCATTCGCCTATTATGCGAAAAGATCCAATTGATCGTCGACCGGCCATTCCACCACCTCGCGCGGACGGAACTTGTGCCTCGACAAGACCTTTTTCACCCGCTCGCTTATCATTTCGGGATAGTGGCCCTTCAGATACGCGTTCGCTTGGTACCGCTCCTTGTAGCGCGGGAGCAAGTGCGGAAAATGCTGCTCGAGAAACGGAAAGAACACCTGCTGGGCACAGGGCTTCAAGAACAACGGGCTGGCGCTGAAGGAAGAAGCTCCGTTGACGGCGGCCGCGGCGCAAACGGCCTCAATACTCTTCTCGCTATCGTTGATGAGCGGCATCATGGGATGCGCAAGTACACCCACGCGGACGCCTCCGTCCGTGAGTTTGCGGAGTGCGGCCACACGTAGCGCCGGACGCGGCGCGCGCGGTTCCAGCAGCCGCGCCAACGCTTCATCCAGCGTCGTAATTGTTAAGTGGACGCTGACGGAGTTAGCACGCCCGATCCGCGCTAGCAGGTCCGTGTCGCGGGCGACCAAGTCCGACTTGGTGGTGATTCCAAGAGTGAAGCCGCGCTCACCGGCGAATACTTCCAGCATCTGCAGCATGATTCGAAACCGTCGCTCGGCCGGCTGATAGGGATCCGTCGCCGTGCCGATCCAGATTGTTTCGCCCGTCTTCAGCTTTCGCAATTCGTCGCGAAACCAGGGGGCATGGAAACGCTTGGCGTAAATCTTGCGCTCGAAAAGCTCGGGATCGCGCAACTCCATGAACTCGTGTGCATAGCGCGCATAACAGTATTTGCAACCGAATTCGCAGCCGCGATAAGGATTGATTGTGAAGATCTCGCGCATGCGCCCGGAGCCGCGCCCGATAAAGCGGCGTGTCTCAAGCTCAAAATATTCCACGTGCTTCTTGGCCTCGAGTAGATCGCTGGACGCGGCCAGACGCGCGATGCCAACGAGCTTGGGGGAGTCGTGGTCGTCAAACAACATAACGCGGCCATTCTTATATTCGCCTTTTCTTCGCCCAACTGTCAAGTGTTACATCTGCTGTGACCTCGGAGCTTTCAATTAGACGGCTCTAGGAAAGTCTCCTAGGTTAACCCCATACCTGTCACAACCTCGATGTGAAAGCGTCCAATGAGTGCGAGGGTTGGTTATATGCTGGGTTGGGCAATTGCCTTTTTCGTGGCGGCCATGATCGTCGCGCTATTAGGGCTGGCCGAAGCCGCAACTACGTTTGCTGTTATAGCGAAAGTCTTGTTCTGGGTGTTTCTGATTGGCTTTGTCTTCAGCCTGGTAATGCATTTTTCGCGGAGCCGCGCTTGAGCGCGCTTGGCGGCGCTGCGTTATAGCACGATGCGCGAATCGCCGTCGCGGCGAGTAACTCGTTCGCGATCGAGGAACTCCAGAAGCGGAATGGCGTACTTGCGGGAGATCCCGGTCCAGTCCTTGAATTCGGGCACGGCGAAGCGCGCGCCTCTCTTTCCTGCGAGCAGTTCGCGTAGCGATTTGATGGCCGAGGCGTGAAAAACCAGTTCGTCGCTGATTCGCACCAGCCGTTTGTCCCGCAGCAGCAACTGGAGTATATTGCGCGCACGGGTGGCCTCCAAACCCGACTTTCCGAGCACTTCAATCACGGAGGGCACTGCCAGGCCGGCGGCTTGAAACGCGTTCTCGATCTTCGCGGAGGCTTCCGTTTCGTCCTGCTTCAGCGAGATTTGATGCGAAGCCAGGCGCACCGTCTCACCATCCACGGCCAGCGTCTTGACGCGCGCCAGCAGAGCGTCCATCAGCCATGCAGGCGCGCCCGGGAGTTGCTTGCTTCGCAGCTCTTCTTTCGACAGACCGCCGACCAACGGATTCTTTCGATGAAATTGCTTCAAGGTCTCATGGATCGTTTCCAACTGACGTCCGGCCCACTTCGAATCGAGAAGCCAGAACTGGGGGGACTCGAAAGCGATCACTGGTGCGGCGGCAGCAGCTTTGCGAAGGTTGGCTTCCTGCAAACCCGTACGCGCCACCAGCTCAGGCATTCCGATTCCGTAGCGAGTCTCGCTTACCAGCAACGCGATGCGATCGGCCAGCGGCGCGGACTCCAGAACACGCATGCGATCGGACGCGGCTCTTCTAGGCCCCGCAATGTCCAGCACTGTGCCGCCGCCAATGGTCACCACCGGCGAGAACATACGAACAATAAATCGATCACCCGGCACGAGCAGCAGGGGCTCGCTCAGCACGAAGCGAACATAATCGCGGGCGCCGGGTTCAAGCGGCTCGGTTCCGCGGAGCCTTCGCACTTCGGCTTCCACCTCCGCCGTTCCAGCGTGAAAGTGAACCGGTGCGCGATGTTTCAAAGGCTTTGCGGAGGCGAGCAATTCAAAAACGCAATCCACCTGAGTGGTGGCGCGGAACTTCCCGGCTTCAGCGAGCAGCATGCCGCGCCGCAGTTCGACTGCGTCTACTCCGGCCACGTTCAGTGCTGTCCGTTGACCTGCCGTAGCTTGGGGCACGCTCGCGCCGTGGACCTGAATGCCGCGAACGCGCACCCGCTGGCGCGCCGGATGCAACTCCACTTCCTGCTCGACACGCACCGAGCCGGAGACCAGCGTTCCCGTGACTACGGTTCCAAACCCGCGCATCGAGAAGGCGCGGTCAATCGGCAGGCGAAAATATTGCGAGGCGTCCTTTTCAGAAATCGACGCAGCCATCTTCTCAATTTCCGAGCGGAGATCGTGTAAGCCTGCTCCGGTGGTGGAACTGACCGCGACGACGGGAGCATTTTCGAGAAACGATCCGCGCACGAATTCGTCTACTTCGAGCCGCACCAATTCGATGAGGTCCTCGTCGACCATATCGGATTTCGTAAGAACTACAATGCCGTTCCGAATACCCAGGAGCCTGCAGATGTCGAAATGTTCGCGAGTTTGTGGTTTGATGGATTCATCAGCAGCTATAACAAACAGAACGAGATCAATGCCTCCTACCCCGGCTAACATGTTTTTAATGAACCTTTCATGGCCGGGGACGTCTACAAAACCGAGGCGCACATTCTGCGAAATCTGCAGATGCGCGAATCCCAAATCTATGGAAATACCGCGCTGCTTTTCCTCCTTGAGCCTGTCGGTATCGATGCCCGTGAGGGCTCGCACTAAAGCAGTCTTTCCGTGGTCGATGTGGCCCGCGCTGCCGATTATGATGTTCTTCATCTCGACGCTCTTCATCCTAGCGCCTCTGGCCGCGCAAGATACGGCGACGCCGCTATTTAAGGCTGGAGTATCCGACGTTCGAGTGGACGTTCAGGTGACGGAAGGAAAGAATCTGGTCAAGGGCCTGTCCAAGGACGATTTCATCGTTACCGACGATGATCAGCCACAAAGCATCGTTTCGTTCTCGCACGGCGAGGAGCGGTTGAATATTATTCTGCTGCTCGACATCAGCGGTAGCATGCAAAAGTACATCGACGAGATCGCGCAGACGGCTCGCGAATCGCTGGAACACCTGCGTCCCGGCGACCGCGTAGCCATTATGGTGTTTGCTCGAACCAGCGCAGTACACCAGGGGTTCAGCGACAATCTGGCCGAGACTGCGCGTCAGATCCCTAGCGCCGTTAAGGTGGACGTAGGCACCAGCACCCTGATCAACTCGGCGGTGATGGACGCGGCGCACTACATGGAGGCGAACGCGGGGACGGACGGACGGCGGGCGATTCTGATTCTCACCGACAACCTCAGCATGAGCTATCAACTGACGGACGGTCAGGTAATCCGCGAATTGAACAAAGCCGATACTGTGTTCAATGCGATCGTGACCGGACGCGCAATCCGGCCGCGGCCTCTCGATCCGGGCAAACCCGGAAACCCCGATTTCACGCCTGCCGACGTGTTTCACCTGTCGGAGGAGACCGGCGGTGAATGGGTAAAGGCTGAGCGCGCCGATGAGTCGTTCAACGAGATGATCGGGCACATTCGCAGCCGTTACAGTCTGGCCTATCACGAGCCGCCGTCCGCTCCAGGAACGTTTCGCCACATCGGGGTGGCTCTAACGGAAACCGCGAAGCGTAGATTTCCCTTGGCGGAATTGAAGGCGCGCAACGGATATTACGCCGAGTAGCCGTTCGCATGCTGCCTCCGCTGGTTTGAGTGCTACTGTAATGTCTTATGTCTCTTGACCCGTGGGCGGAAGTGCGCCGCCGTCACGCCAATGCCGTAGCGGGTGGCGGCGAAGAACGAATGCAGCGCCAGCACCAGGAAGGCAAGCTATCGGCCCGCGAGCGCATCGATCTGCTGCTGGATGAAGGCACGTTTGAGGAAGTCGATCAATTGGTCCGGCACCGTTGCCACGATTTTGGAATGGACCAGCAAGTGGTGGACGGCGACGGTTTTGTCACCGGCTACGGCCGCGTTCACGGGCGTCTGGTTTATCTCTTCGCCCAGGACTTCACTGTGTTCGGCGGCTCGCTCTCGGAATCGAACGCGCTAAAGATTTGCAAGATTATGGATCTGGCGCTGAAGACCGGCGCCCCGGTGATCGGGCTGAATGACTCCGGGGGCGCCCGCATCCAGGAAGGCGTACTTTCGCTTGCCGGATATGCCGACATCTTTCTGAGAAACACGCTGGCCAGCGGGGTGATTCCGCAGATCTCGGCCATCATGGGCCCGTGCGCCGGCGGCGCCGTCTATTCACCGGCCCTGACTGATTTTGTGTTCATGGTGGATCATACCAGCCACATGTTCGTCACGGGGCCGGATGTGATCAAGACCGTCACTCACGAAGACGTGACCAAAGAGAAACTGGGGGGCGCCGAAACCCACAACTCCATCAGCGGCGTGGCGCACTTTCTAGCTCACGACGATTCTGAGTGCCTGCGGATGGTCCGCGAACTAGTTTCGTACATACCTTCCAACAATCGCGATGACGCGCCGATGCGCGCGACCAGTGATCCCGCCGACCGTGCCGATCTCGCATTGGACAAACTGGTGCCGGCGGAATCGAATATTCCTTACGACATCAAGGAGATTATCCGGCGCGTAGTGGATGACGGCGAGTTCTTCGAGATCCATGAGCATTGGGCCAAGAATATCGTGATCGGGCTCGCGCACATGGATGGGCGGAGTATCGGGATCGTGGCCAATCAGCCTGCGTTTCTAGCCGGCTGCCTGGATATCAATTCATCGGTCAAAGGCGCGCGCTTTGTGCGCTTCTGCGATGCTTTCAACATTCCGATCCTGACGTTCGAGGATGTTCCCGGCTTTCTTCCGGGAACCGACCAGGAGTTCGGTGGAATCATTCGCCAGGGGGCCAAGCTGCTTTATGCCTATGCCGAGGCAACGGTGCCCAAAATTACGGTCATCACACGCAAGGCCTATGGCGGAGCTTATTGCGTGATGGGGTCGAAACACCTGCGGACGGACGTGAACTTCGCATATCCGACCGCCGAGATCGCGGTGATGGGAGCGGAAGGCGCGGTAAACATCGTGTATCGCCGGGAGTTGACGACCGCCGCCGACAAGGAGGCAGCCCGGCAGCAAAAGATCGATGAATTTCGCGAGCGGTTCGCTAATCCCTTTGTCGCCGCTGAGCGGGGCTTCATCGACGATGTGATCGAGCCCCACCAGACACGGCCGAAAGTGATCCGTGCGCTGCGGATGCTCGCGACCAAGGTGGATACCATGCCGCGCAAGAAGCATGGGAACATTCCGTTGTAGCAAGTGGCGCAGGTCTCCGACCTGCGAAGGTTTTGGGGGCTACCAGCCGCCGGTGATGTCGTCCACGCGCATCGTCTCCTTCACCACGAACGGCTCCCCGTACTTCACCCCGATCAAGTTGCCATAGAAACGCGCGATGCCCGACAAGCGTTCGCGAATCTCCTGCTGCTGCGGAAACAAATGCGCGGCGTCGGACGCGTCGGCATATTGCGATTCATAACAGAACAGCGCGTCCATGCGGCGCTCGAACTGTGACGAAATGTCGACCACGAAGGACGGCGTGACGTTGGCATATAGCGACGAGTAGATAATCTTGGTAGGACGATGCGGCCCGGTCTGCTCGTCCAGCTTCTTCAGCCCGGCCAGGAAGCAGGCTTCGAAACCGATTTCGCAAGCCCGATAGTGATCCGGATGCCGGGCCTCCCAATAGGGCAGAATCACCACGCGAGGCCGCAAATTGCGGATCTCGACCGCCAGGCTCATTCGAACGCTGACCGTATTCTCGAGCCGCGCGTCGGGCAGCCGCATATTGCCCCGCCAGCTCAGTTGCATCTTACCGGCTGCCGCATCCGACTCCTTCACCCGCGTCTCGGGCGTCCCACGCGTGCCCATGTCACCGGCAGTCAGATCCAGAACACCAGTGCGATATCCGATCTCGGCCATGCGGAGCAGCGTGCCGCCACAAGTCTGCTCGACGTCATCGGGATGGGCGGCGATGGCCAGGATATCGAGCGGTTTCTCGATTCCGGCCGAGCCGGTATTCACTTCCTCCCACATGGCGTCAGTCCCAGCTACGGTAGCGCTGTCTGGTAGGCAAAAGCATGATCAGACCCATGCCCGCCAGGAATCCGCCGATGTGCGCGAAATAAGCCACGTCGCTTCCCTGCCAGGCCTGCGAATCCGCAATAGATCCGAAGCCGCTGAAAAACTGAATGGCGAACCAATACAGCAGCAGAACGAAGGCGGGCAGATCAACCGTAGTGATAAAAATGAAAAGGAAGATTAGTGTTACCACGCGCGCGCGAGGAAACTTCACCAAGTAGCCGCCCATTACTCCCGCAATCGCGCCGCTCGCGCCGACGGTTGGAATGGGTGACGAAGGATTCACCAGCATCTGGATGAGCCCCGCAATCACTCCGCATACCAGATAGAAAATCACAAAACGGCCATGCCCGAGCAGGTCTTCGATCCCACGGCCGAATACCCACAGAAACCACATGTTGCCCAGGATGTGCATGAATCCGCCGTGAATGAACATCGAGGTCAGCAGTTGAGACCAGTGAAAACGATCCGGCACCATGCCATACGTCCCGATGAAACGGTTCAGGCCGTAGCGCGAAAGAGTTAGCTCATACACGAAGACCAGCACGTTGATGAGGATCAATATCAAGGTGACTGTCGACGGCGTATAGTGCCGCTCTGAGGATCGAAGGGGAATCATTCAGGAGTCCGGCTCTAACGGTAGGGCTCGAAATCAGGATGCGATCGGCGCTCGCCGCGTTCGATCAGGGCCCGCGCATGGTCGACGGTGGAGATGCCGCCGCGCGCTCCTAAAGCAGTGCAGTTCATGGCCGCCATGGCGTTCGAAAATTCGAGAGTTTCGCGCATCGGCATGTTCTGCAACACAGCATAACAGAACGCGCCATGAAACACGTCTCCGGCGCCGGTGGTGTCGGCGCAATTCACTACAAATGCGGGCGAGTAGATGAAATGGCCGTCCACGCGTGCTAGCGCCCCCAATGCACCCAAGGTCATAGCCGCCACCGGAATGTGAAACTCATCCTGAATGGTTTCCAGGGCGCGGAACGGATCGCGCTCGTTAGTCCACTGCACTGGAAACTCGGAGCTGGCCACCAGATAATCGACATGCGGCAGAACTCGGTCGAACCCGTGATAAATGGTGTCGACGTCAACCGTGACGGGAATACGATGCTCGCGGGCGATCTGTGCGGCGCGGGCCACCGCAGCGGTGTCGTGGGCGTCGATATGCAGCAGGCGCGCACTGGTGATCTTCTCCACGGTCATGCTGTCCGGATCCAGCCGCAGGCAATCATTGCGCTGCCAAAGAACAGTACGTTCGCCGGTGGCCTGGTCGATCAGAATGTAGGCGGTCTGATTCGGACAGTTCTTGCGGACTTCGACATCGTCCAGATTGATGCCCGTCTCGCGCAGGCTTTCGAGCTGGATGCGGCCGCGCTCGTCATCACCCACGCTGCCGATATATTTCACCCGAAGCCCCAATTTGGCGCAAGTTACCATGGCGCTGGCCACTTGTCCCCCAGGACTCAGCAATTCGCGCTCGAAAGATACCTTTCCGGCATAGGCGGGGAAATGTGAGAGCAGAATGAGCGTGTCGGTGGCGTTCTGGCCCACACCGACCACGTCGAATGGAGGCAATTACTTCTTCTTGTTCTTGGCCGCGATCTGGTACAGGTAAATCACATGGCCGTGGGCGTCGGGTAGGTCCTTGTCGACAAACTTGGGCTTCCACCCAGGCACCACGTAATCGTGGGAGACAACACGCGCGCCCGGCTTAAGGTATTTTTCCAGGTTCGGCCGCAGGATCTCGTTAGAATCGGTCGCAAGATAGATGGTGACGACGTCGGCTGGGCTCAGGTCGACCTCTAGCAGGTCCCCACGGATCACTCGTGCGTCGTTGTCCAAGCCGAGCCTCTGAATACGCTCAGTGGTATTTTTCACTAAGAGCTCGGAAATCTCGATCCCCACCGCCTTAGCGTGATAGCGCTGCACTGCTGTAATCAAGACCCGGCCATCGCCGCTGCCCAGGTCATACAGCATCTCGCCGGGTTTCAGGTCGGCCAGCTCCAACATGCGGTCCACAATCTGTTGAGGAGACGCGACATAGGGCGCCAGGCTGTTGGCATAGTGCTTGGCCCGTTGCTGTCCATACAAAGCAGGTTGCGGGAATGCCGGAACTCCACAAAGCACCAGCAACCCGGCCGATATGCTTAACTTTCTCATGCCCCTACTGAGTTGAGATGGATGAAGTCTGTTTCCCGTTCCTTGATTTTACGACACGCGAGACCAGATCGGATACGGCAAACCACAGGTCCCGCGGGCGGGAGATGGTGTATTCGTAACCGCGGAAGAAGTGAACGGTGTGGCTGATGGCGTCTTTCCAGGGAGTCGCTTGCGGATTCAGGTTGTAATTCATGTAGAAAACCGGGAAGTTGAGGTCGCCAGCTTCCTTGAGCGCTTCCTGCGAGACATTGGCATCCAGCATAACCTTCGGACCGGCGAAGATCAAAGCATCCGGATGGTCCTGCGGGCTAGACGAGACTTCGTGCCGCACCAGATTCGTCAAGAAGTCCGTATCTCCATGCTTTTCGCTCAAGCGTTTCAAATCGACAGTCCCGAGGTTCAAGGCCGTCAGCGCTTGTCCTAACGCCGGAAAATCGATGCGGTCCGCGTCGTCTTGCCTGTAAACGACCTTTTGCTCCTGCATATTAAAGGCGACCACCGAAAACTTTCCGATGCGCGGCTCGCGGAAGATACTTCGCAGAATCGATACCAGGGCGCTGGTGTCGACGGGCTGGAGCGCGGCGGAAAGAGCGTTCTGCGGAGCAAAATTCACTAACAGCTTTACATTCAGCGGCGGCTGGCCGGCCGCGCGCTGGACCGGTGGTTCTTCCTTGAATTGCTCACCATCCGCCCGCTGGATAGCGGCCGGTGCGATCGAGAGCGACATAGGGCGGTCCTTGGAAGCCACGGCAGCCTCTGCATCCCAATAGGATGAGCATACGCGCTCCGCCCGGTCCCGCATCAGCCAGTCCACATGGTACTCACCTTCGCCGACATCGAACGCGCCCTGCAGATAGGCATCGCCCTTGGCATCTTCCTCAATGGCCGGAACGCGGATATGTTGCGCAAAGTACACCGGCTGATCAGAATTATTCTTGGGCGAGACCCGAAAGAGAATGTTAAGCATATTCTCCGAGCCGACCAATTCCTTGAGCGGGATAGTCACCTCGTAGCCGGCGTGAAATCGCAAATCGAACCCGAGCGCGGGTTTGGTGGGATTGACCGTGCAGGCCAAATCCTTGCGAGGGTCGCCCGCCTCCAGCACAGCCATGTCGGTGTTGAAGATGTTGACTTTGCCGGTAGCGCTCGATCCGAGCATCAAAATCTGGGCGCGGCCAAGGCCAGCGCCTACCAATAGACCGGTTAAGATCAACCGGCCGACAGTTCCTTCGGCTTTCAAGCAGCAGGGTCTCTGCATACCCTCCGTACCCTTGCCCCACTCGGATTGTTCCCTATTGTACATCCGGAAGGGCTTTGTGCAAATAAGAAATTTAACGTGCCGCCATATTAGTGCGTAGCTCAGCAATCGGCTCTCCATTGAGAACTCACTAGGTGGATGCCATTTGGTAGACAAGATTTCTAAGAAAATTGAGACGTTAGTTGGTGTGATGTAGCGGCCGGCCGAGTTTGTGATACAGTGCTTGCATTATGGCATCGCGTAGCGTCAACAAAGTAATTTTAGTCGGACATCTGGGCAAAGACGCCGAGACTCGTTTTACGCCTGCTGGCGTGTCGGTCACCTCGTTTTCAGTGGCGACCAATCGACGTTGGAAGGACCAGCAAACTGGGGAGTGGAAGGAGGAAACCGACTGGGCGAACGTCGTCCTGTGGCGCCAGGAGAACCTGGCAAATTACCTAACCAAGGGCAAGCAGATCTATGTGGAAGGGCGGCTGCAAACGCGCAGCTATGACGACAAAGATGGTAAGAAGCAGTATAGGACGGAAGTAGTAGCCGACGAGGTGATCCTGCTGGGTGGCCGCGGTGGGGATGGCGGCGGCGGAATGCAGGAGTCGTCGGGCCCGCAACCGGTTTCGATGCCCCGAGGCGCCCAGAAGCCCAAGGCGGTCGAAGAGCCCGGGATGGATCAGGGGATCACGGACGACGACGTGCCGTTCTAGATGCGGGTTGCCAGCCGAATCATAGGCGCTGGTTTGGTCCTCTGCGGACTGGGTTTTCTTGCCATACTCGGCTACGAATCGGTTACGGACGGCTGGAGTTCGGATTTCGGAGCGTGGTTTTTATTGGGTCTCGGTTTTGTTCTGATCCTGGTTGGCTGCTACTACTTTCGATTGGACCTTGACACGCTTAACCAAAAGCAGCCAGCTTCGAGTACTCACTTCTTTGTAGGTCGTCGCCGCCAACTCAAGGTTCTCGCGCAAACCGGCGCTTTGTTATCTCTGGCGTACTTCGGAGAGGCGTGCCTCGGTACCGACTGGCCGGGGCGATGGTTCTTGTGGCCATTAGGTATTGGAGCCGTCGTTTTGCAGTCCATCGCAAGCAAGATTGCAAACCCAATCGGCAATTCGGACTTGGGTTGGAGCCGAGTTCCCAAATGGATGCGCGCGGTTTTGGAGCCCACGGGAAAAACGGCGACTGCGGCGCTGTTTGTTTTGGGAGTGCTATTTTGCTGGAATCAATGGTCCGGACAATCTCTGACGGGCAGCGGCATTTATCTGCGAGGTTCTCGAATCGTCACCAGCGGATATGTCGCACTGCTCTACACGCTTGAAGCCTTGTTCTTTGCTTATGGAGAAGTGCGCCCAGAAAGGGAAGAAGGCTCGGCGTGAAAAAACTTATCAAACGCCAAGCTAAAGAGATTCGCGCGCTGGAGCGAATGAAGGACGATGAAATCGATTCACGGATATGCCGTTGGCCCGCGATTGGAGCAACGCTGTTGTGGGCAAGTTCTACCGGCCCATAAAGAAGTCGCTGCTACCGCGGGGTGAGGAAAACTTCAGCGCTCCTGCTCCTGCGTTTCGCGCTGCACCGCGGTTGACCCTGGAATTCACAACTCACCTCAAATGGTTGCTCGGTGACCTTCCCACCCCTACCACGATTTAGGAATCGGCCAGCGCCGCGATCAATGCGCCCTTAGCCGAGGTATGCAACGGATCGGCGGCCAGGCGTATATCCGTTGTCGCGATCGGCATGTCAGCTTCGAGCAGCGCCTTCTCAAATCGATCGCGGAATCCGGTCGGCAGCGCGGTCCCGCCACTCAGCACCACTGGCAGCGCTCGGCCGGCCTTCGGCAGATTGCGCGTATTCAAGAACGCTTGCTTTAGGCCCTGCACCAGCGATTGGATCATCTCGTCATAATAAACGCCTATTACCTGATGCAGCTTCTCCGCGAAAAAGCCGTTGAAATAGAACGATTCCTCTTTGGCGATACGAATGTGATTGGCGCGCTCCCCGGTAATCGCGGCAGCGCTGGTGTCAATGTAGTCGCCGGCCTTGGCAATCGAGAAGCTCGACACCGGAACGGAAAGATATGAAACGCACACGTTGCACAGCCCGCCTCCGCAGCTGATGCCGATGCCGGTAAAGTTCGAACTCTCCAGTTCCGAGTAAACCACCGCCAGCCCCTCGTTGATGCTCTTGACTTCGTAGCCCATGTCGGCAAAAAGCTGGTGCAGCGTAGCTTCGTGATAGGTCAGGTTCTCTTCCGATCCGAGCGGCGCCGCAGGAACGGTGAAGCATAGCTTCTGCCCTTCCTTGGCCGGGCCTAGGAGTGACTCGGTGATCTTGCGCATCATGTCCAGGCTGTCGGGCTCGGCGGGGTTGAGCAGGCCCTTGTCCATGGTGCGCCGCGTCTCTACATTCAGCAGGTCGGCGAACCGGTCCGACTCATTGCCGTGCACGACAATCTGCGACCCGCGCACGGTATGCGGCACGCGCTCTTTCGCGAGTACGTTCTCGGTGATCTTGGAGGCCGGAATGGTGACGAAGGCATTGAGCTGGGTGTCGAAATGGAAGTCGTCGCCCGCGCGTTTCGCCAGGCAGATCCGGCTGGTGCCGACGTCCAACCCGAGGGCGGAATCGTTGGCCTTATTATGATGCTGCATTGCTTTTCTCCTTGTTATCATTTGCTGTCTTTAAGTGTTTCCAGAATTTCTTTGTACTTTTTTCGAAGGATCGACCTGTATTTCGCGACTGCCAGACCGCGCGCCGCGGCTTGCGTGCGCAGCTCGTCGTCAGCCAGAGCCAAGCCTTCCCACAACCGGACTCCGGTGTGATGCACGAACGTCGGGTCGTAGTCGAACCCAAAGGCGTAGATGCTAGGCGGCGGCGAGGTATAGTTATCGCTCAGGCCAACTTCGAGGAACGGAAAGTTGCCGGCCCAATCGGTGTGATAGCCGATCAGCATGTTGCCGGGGTTCACTGAAACCTGCGCATGAGTGACGCAGTTGGATTCGGGAATGTGGTACTTGCCCCGCAGCATCTCGGTCAACACCCGCGCGGAATGAACCTGCGCGGCATTGGCGGAAGGCAGCTCCTGACCGGACTGGGTCTGGGTCTCGAACGCAACGCCGAAGAAACTGCTATTCAAGTTGACATAAATGACGCGATTATCCGCCCAAATGGACATGCCGGCGTGATCGGCCACGTCGGACTCCTTCACGACGCGGAAGACTTGTCCAAACCGATCGATCAGGAAGTGATAGGCATGCTGCTTCTGCACATAAGACAGTACGCCTTTTCCGATTCGCTTCAATTTCGACGTCTCATCCTCTTCGAATCGCGCCTGATCGCTCTCCGTAGTGTGATAGACGATGCCCGCGGGCCCGGTGCGCCACTCCGGCTGAGGGGCATCGATCGCCGCTCGTTGGTATACCTGGTAGGCCGGGCGGGGGTCGCTGGAAACGGTGTAGCGATCGTCAATTCGGAGACCGTTGCTGTAGATTTCGAAGTCCTTGGTGTGCTCGACCAGCCAGACCGTGGCGAAAACATCCGCGCCGGACGCGGTAACGCGCGGCAGTGGAACGAACGATTGTCGAGCCTCCGTGGTCGAAGGCTTGTATGCAATGAGGAGTGAAGCCAGCAATAGCAGGAAGATCAGGATTGGGCCCTTACTTCGTGACCTCCGAGCGGGCCGCGCCAAGCCGATGCTTTGCCTCAGGTAGCGTAAGCGCGTCACCGGATCGGCGATGCGGTTTGCTCGCAATTCGATGAGTTTCTGAGCTAAAGACTTCAGCACGCGTTTCAGCCTGAAAGCTCAGTTATCGGCGGACCGGTACTCGAACCTTATAGTGGCTAAAGTGAATCCTCCGAGTTTTTCCCGGTGAAACACCCTAGGTGATTGAAAACACGCTAGGAAGGACGGGCCGCAGAGGCCTGACGGTTTAGCGGCAGCAGACAGAGAGCGCCTTTATAGAATCCTTCCGATTCGATACCGAAGGCGTGGTCGAACCTGGCGCGGTAGTTTTCCCACGCGATCGCGGAGGTCAGCTCCACCAGTTGCCTTTCATCGAAGATCTGCTGCAGCGCCTGGAACAAATCGTCGGAAATCTCGACCGGCGTATTGGTCATCGCGACTGCGTAGCGGAGCACCAGCTTTTCAGTTCCGCTGAACTCGATCGCGTCTTCGAAATCCGGAAGCGCCGCGAGCTGACTTTCAGTAATACCGGACTGTCTGCCCACGGCAGACCCGATGTCGATTCAAAAAGGACAGCCGATTAGCAGCGCCGTCTTGATACTCGCCAGCGCCTTGAGCTTAGGCTCGACGGTTTCTAAGGCACGCTGCCCCATTTCCATCTCGCCGATCGCTCGCAGCAGCCGAGGCTGATGTGCGGTGATGCGGAAAGGCAGGATCACGCGTCCCAGCCTCCGCTTGGTCATCCAATACAGGAAACGGGTCAACAGTCCCGCTTCGGCCGGTTCCACGCCCTGGATACGTGCCATGTCTTTCCCCCACGCTATTCTAACGTGGTTCGTGACGGCGAAACGACCGATTGCGAAATTGTTTTCGCGCCGTTCACGAAACGCCGCTGCATTACAGCAGTCTTACAACTGGAGAAACGAGGATGAGAGACGCGGCAGCCTGCCCGAATGAGTGGGACCCTAAGCAATGTCAATGCAAAGCCATTATCGAGACACCTAAGGGCCGCCGGAACAAATTCGACTACGATCCCGATTTCCGGATGTTCAAGCTGGGCGGCCTGCTCCCGGAAGGTATGGCGTTCCCGTTCGACTTTGGGTTCATTCCGTCAACGCTGGCTGACGATGGAGATCCCCTGGACGTAATGGTACTCATGGACGAGCCGGCGCATGTCGGTTGTCTGTTGGATGTTCGGATCGTCGGGGTTATCGAGGCCCGGCAAATCGAGAAGGGCCAGGCCACGGAAAACGACCGGCTGCTGGCCGTCGCTATTCACTCTTATAATCACCAGCACATCCAGTCGCTGGACGACGTCGACAAGACGCTTCTGGATCAACTAGAAGAATTCTTCGTCGCATACAACAAGAGCCGTGGAAAAAAGTTTAAGGTGAAGGGCCGGTACGGGCCGAAGCGCGCGGCGCAACTGATTGACGCGGGAATTAAGAAGTTCAAGAAGAAAAAATAGAGAGCGGCCTGGGCCGTGACTGCGAGGAGCGGTTAACACTACCTCCCCGACGGCGAGGAAGCGTGTACCATCTCCGGCTTTGGCACCGCTCGCTTCCTGAATTGCTGGCGCTGGGTAGGACGTTTATGCCGCTAGAACGGAGGCAGTTGGATGGTCTTACGCCGTGCGGCTTGGCTGAGGTGTCCTAATTCCCCTACCGCATAACGTATTTTTCTCACGGTTCCTCTGCCAGGTTGATCCGTGCGGGTAGAGAGGAGTTTCCTGTGAAATGACAGGTCCTGCAAATTTATTTTTCCCGTAGTTCGTGAAACTTGGGCTCGTGGCCGCGATCAGGAGGTGAGGGCGCCTGTCAGGATCAAAGCGAAGGGAGCCTAATGAATCCTACGGCAAATGACTATTCTTCGCCCGATCCGGCGCGAAATATCAGCCTCACCGAAGCGGACCAGTTCCGTGATCGATTAGCCGGCGCGCTTGCGTTGGAGTTTGGAAATCGATACGTCAAAACCACTACCGGAGCCGTCGTCACCGAATCCGAGGTACGTCAGAACGCCGGCCCGGCGCAACCCGTGAATGTCTGGGGCACTTTGGCGGATCCCACCGCGGTCGAAATAAACGTGGCAGAGTGGCGCGCTTCCATCCGCGCCGCCGCGTTGGGCCAGAACCCGGTGGGCGATCTCGAGAACGCTTTGAAGCAAGCGCTGCCGCAGTCGGATGTTCAATCCATCCTCTTGCGTGCGACGTCCATTCAGTCGGCCGTTCGCAGCACCATCGTGCCGATCTAGCGCCAGGGGTGGCCCGCCGGGTTATCATTCAGGCAGGAGTATCCCATGTTCGCTAAAGCAGCTTCTCTCTTGGCACTGCCTTTGCTGCTCGCCGCCGCCGAAGTTCCCCCGGGCGCTCATCTGTTGCTTCGGATGGAGAATTCCATTAATACTAGAACGGCGCAGCAAGGCGACTATGTTTATCTGCGGACCGCTAGCCCAATTAGCGCGGGCAATGAAATCCTCGTGCCGGTGGGAAGCTACGTGCAAGGCGTGGTCACCGAGTCTAAGCGCAGCGGCCGCGTCGCAGGACGCGCGCAGTTGGCGATTCGTCTGGAAACGCTTACGCTCGCCAGCGGCAAAGTGTTCAAGTTCTCGCCGCATCTGAGCGCCGTGGAGTCGGGCGAGACGGGCCAGAAAGTGGTTGGCAAAGAAGGCGCTGTAGAACAGGCGCCCGGCCGTGGTGACGACGCCAAGCAGATCGCGATCCTGGCCGGTAGCGGGGCGGCCATCGGAGGCCTGACTGGCGGGAATTGGAAAGGGGCCGGGATTGGCGCCGGCGTGGGGTCGGCCGTTGGCCTTGCCACCGTGCTAATGACGCGCGGCAAAGAAGTTGAGCTGCCGCAGGGCGCGACGCTGGACGTCGTCTTCGACCGGGCCGTAGCGATCGAGTGAATCGGGCCCTTCTTAGTTGGTTGCGCCCTGGCTCTGTACCGGCGCGGTCGCGATGACGGTCGGCGCCGTATATCTTCCCGCCATGTAAGGAATCCATGTGAGGAGTGGGACACCTGAGACGGTTACCTGATAGCGGGCGTCGCCGATTCCGGAGTCCGCGATGCTGTTAAACGATACTTCCGATGTCGTTAGCCCCATGAGGCCGGCTCCTCCGCCATCGGGCGCGGTTGTGCTGCCGTAGACCACGTAGTTCTTGACAGAGGTAGAGTCCCAATTGTTCACGACAGCGCTACGAACGGCCGCCTGCGCACGCTCCGAGATATATTGCTGGGTGAGCAGTATCCGGCCCATATCGACAATAAACACAATCATGCTGAGTGCAGCGGTGAATACCAGGGCCGTTTCCACTAACGCCGCGCCGCGTTGGCGCTTCTTCCGGCCTTGTGTCTTAGCGTTTTGATTCTGTTTGGCTAGCATCCAGTCATCCTTCGAGCGTATTAACAGGTCGAGCAAGTGATCTGTCCCATATAGATCGTAGTTGCACGCGGCTTTCCGTTAAACGTGAAATTGGTAAAGAGCGCGTTGATCGTGAAATTATTGATGGTGATCGTGATGTCGGTGGGCATGCCGCCCGCTGGATTGATGGCTACGCTTACGTTGGAAGTGGACAAACCCGGCACGATGGAACTGGTTCCAGCCGTTGTGTTCCCGTAGACCACCATATTCTTTAGCGCGGTGGTGAAGGTGGATGGGCTGGCGGTGTCGTAAGTCATTTTCGATCCGAGCTCGGCCGCATTGGCCACCGATGCCAGGACCGTGTTGTATACGTAGAAGCTGTAGCCGAACTGATAAATCCCGGCGAAGAGTGCCCAAAGGATCGACCAGCCGAGCGCGAACTCCAGCAGCGCGTTCCCCCGTTCCGATTTG
>DATMMD010000007.1:0-126324 GCA_035569875.1 Bryobacteraceae bacterium | reverse complement strand
GTTGGCCCGTTAAAGCCGCATCCTTCATCGTCGAAACAACGGTTCCCACCACTCTACCCAGGAACATAGCTACTTGTTCAGAGTCACGGTATCAACGATGCCGACAATGCTCGCGTCCACTGGCTTGTCCTTGCAGCCCTCCGCCATTCGCGCCGAACTGCCGGATACAACGATTACCGTTTCTTTGGAACCCGCGCTGACGGTGTCGACCGCGATCAAATAGCCAGCTTCGTCTTTACCGTCGGGCGCCACCGGCTTCACGATCAGCAGCTTGAAACCTTCCAGACGCGGATCTTTGCGGGTAGCGACGATGGTGCCCACAACGCGGGCCAGGATCATGCGAAACCTACTTGGCGGCCGCGTGCGACGCCTTGCCAATCGGCAAAACATCTTCGAGGCTCGGATGTGGCCGCGGGATGACGTGAACGGCGATCAGCTCTCCAACCCGGCGGGCTGCAGCCGCTCCGGCGTCGGTGGCGGCGCGCACGGCCGCCACGTCACCGCGCACCATCGCCGTGACATAGCCGGAACCGATCTTTTCCCAGCCGATCATGCGGACGTTGGCGGCCTTGACCATCGCGTCCGCGGCTTCGATCATCGCCACCAGACCGCGGGTCTCGATCATTCCTAACGCTTCACCCATTCGACCTCCAGGACTAACATTATGCCAGTACGCCGCGCGCGCGCAAGGCTTCATCCACTAGAGCGATCAATTCTTCGCGCGTGACCTGGAACCGCTCCTGCCGTGTCTCCATGTCCTCGGCGACCACCGGACATCCCGGCTCGATGTTGGCTCGTGACGTCACGCCGTACCGCGTCCGAGAATCAAACAGTTTATCAACCTCTTCTTTGGGGAGGACCTTCGGGCCGCCGAGAAGCTCGGCGACCAGCGCTATGCGCGCGAAGTGTTCCACCGTTTCCATCTTGAAAAAAGCTTTGTACACATCTTCGCCGTAGCTCACGCACCCGTGGTTTCCCATCAGAATGGCATCGTACTTCGGGATGTACGGCAGCATGCCTTCAGTAAGCGCGGGGGTACCCGGCAAACCGTACTCGGCCAGCGGAACGCATCCCAATCCGATGATCACTTCCGGCAAAAGCGCCTGAGTCAAAGGGCGACCCGCCACCGCGAATCCGGTAGCCACCGGGGGATGCGCGTGAACCACGGACATGATATCGGTCCGCATCTGATAAATCGTCAGGTGCATGGCGATTTCAGTAGTGCGTTCCCGGGAGCCTTCCAGCTTGTTGCCATCCAGGTCGCAGACGATCAGATCGCCGGGCGTCATCATCCCTTTGCTGATGCCCGTGCAAGTGCAAAGAATCCGGTTGTTCTCCAGCCTTACACTGATGTTGCCATCGTTGGCGGCCACCCAGCCCTTCTGATAAACCAGCTTTCCGACGTCGACAATGTCTTGCCGATATTCTTTCTCCGTTTTCATGGGAATTTTCAATTGTAGCAATCCGCGAGTTCCAGACGCGGCTGTACAATAGGGTCGAGTGGATAAACGAAGGATGTGCCCGAATTGCCGGGCTTTTGTGACAACCAGCGATCGGGTTTGCCCATACTGCGAAATGAAGCTCGGGCCGCGCGCGATCGAGCGCCGCGCTCCTGGAGAGATCCTGGGGGGACTCATTCCGCAGGCACGCTTTACCACGGTGATGATACTGCTCATCAACACGGCGCTTTTTCTGGCGGATTATCTAAATCCGTCGGCGGGTCTCACAAATTGGGGCGCAAGCCTTCCGGCGCCGATGATGCAAGGCCAGTGGTGGCGCTTGATCACAGCCGGCTTTCTGCATGGCGGAGTTTTTCATATCCTGATGAACTCCTGGGTGCTGTTCGACCTGGGGGCGGAAGTGGAACAGCTTTATGGCACCAGCCGGCTCATCGTCTTCTATTTCGTATCGACCGTGACGGGTTTCTGGGCCAGCTCTCATTTGGGGTTGCACCCTTCAGTGGGCTCCTCGGCTGGAATCTTCGGGCTCATCGGCGCGATGCTGGCCTTCGGTGTCAGCGACCGCTCGGCGCTCGGTTCCATGGTGAAGAGTCTGTATATGCGCTGGGTGATCTACGGTCTGGTTCTAAGCTTCATACCGGGAGTCGACTTTTGGGCGCACGTCGGCGGATTAGCCGGCGGTTTCGTCGCGGGCTGGCTGGCCAGCACTCCGCGCGCGCGCCAGATGTGGAAAGAGCCGCTGCTGCGGGCCTTGGCTGGCGTCTCGATTGCAGTGACGTTCCTGGCGTTCGGCATGATGTATCTGGCGATGACACGCGCGTAGCTGATTATGCGTTACTACGCCGCCGGTTGAGAATTTTCACAAACGAGCGGCCGCGCAATTCCTCTAGCGTGAGCCCCGTCGCGCAGGCTTCTTCTTCAGTGAACGCCCCGCAATTGATTCCTCGTAAGAAGAAATTGAGGAGCCCCTGTCCAGTGGCGGCGTCGTCAAACACATCGCCCACCAGTGTCGCCTGCGCGGCCTTTTCGACAAAATTCCGGAGGCGCGCCGCGGAGGACTCAAAGCTTTGAAGAAAAAACGAGTAGACGGCAGCGTACCGTGTGGGAAGCTGCCCGGGATGCAGATCCCAACCTTGGTAGTAACCGTGCATGAGCGAACGCTGCACGTGCTCGAAATGCAGCCGTATCGCGCGATGCACCACCGTGCGGTTCTCGACAACTTGTTCGGTGGTTAATGATGCGCCTGCCGCCGCACGATGCCGGGGGATGGGCATGATGTTGGTTGCCCCATCGGAGAGTGTGACGCCTCTCCCGGCGGCGCTGACCTGCATCACATGGCGGGCAAAATCGCAGGCCGGATGCACCATCGTTTGATGCTCGGCCGTGATGTTGCAACTGGCGGTGTAATCGTAAAGGCCGAAGTGCAGTCCCCGGCAGCGGCCACGCGAGGCCTCTAGTAACTTCGGGATCGCGATGGCGCCCGACCCGTCAATGATCGATTGCGGCGTCTCGATCATCAGCTCGATTTTCAGCGACCCTGGTTGGATCGAGAGGCGCTGCTCCATCGTTTCCAGCAGCCGCACCAGAGCGGTGACCTGTTCGGGCACCGTGACCTTCGGCAACGTAACGGCGAAGCCGGACGGCACACTTCGCGCTTCGGACAACATCGCGGTAAGAAACAGATCCAGGGTCCGGATGCTGCGCTGGCGCAAGGCTTCGGTAAACGGTTTGATTCGAATTCCGACGAATGCAGGAAACCCGGCCTGGTCTTTGCCTCGCGCCACGGCTTGCGCGGTTGAAACCGCGTGACCATCCTCTTCGGCATCCGGCCGGTTTCCGTAACCATCTTCGAAGTCGAGGCGATAATCTTCTACCGGCTCGCGTTGCAGCTTGGCGACCACACGTTCGTAGACGGTGCGCGCCAAACGATCCCCGGCCGACAACCCGATGCAGGATGCGAGCGCCCCGGGGTCCGGCGCATAATCCTTCAACAATTTCAGCGCAATCGAGCCGAGCGTAGCCGCTGTGTCCTCCTTGAACAAATGCGCGCCTCCGTAGACCGTGTGGACCGGCTGCCGTTCGGCCGGCTCGCCCGGAAATAGCGCGTCATGCGCCTGGTTGGCCCGTATCATCGAATCGAGAATCGGTGCGGTAATCTCGGGGGTAAGCGTAGTTTTCATGGCTTCTTTGCTATGGTAGTCATGACGCGGGTCGAATAGTGAATCACTTTATGGAACGAGCGATTCAGCTTTCGCTCGACAATGTGCGCGGCGGCTGGGGTGGACCTTTTGCGGCGCTAGTGGTGCGGGAGGGGAGTATTCTCGCCACCGGGACGAATCAAGTCACGGCTACGCAGGATCCCACGGCGCACGCGGAGATCGTGGCCATTCGTAGCGCGTGCCAGACTATCCGCCATTTCGACCTCCGCGACAGCGAGCTGTACACCACTTGCGAGCCCTGCCCGATGTGCATGGGAGCGATCTATTGGGCGCGCCTAGCGAAAGTCTATTACGCGAACACGCGGGAAGATGCCGCGCGCATTGGCTTTGACGATTCGTTCATTTACGATCAGCTCTCCTTGCCGGTACAATCACGCAAGATTCCGATGATCCAGATCATGCACGACCAGGCGCTGGTAGCATTTCGCGAGTGGGAGAAGTCACCCAATAAAATTCAATACTAGCGGCGCACCGATTTCCTAACGTCTCACCAATTTAGCCTCGATGTAGCCGGATGGTTCGTCCGTGGGCAGGAAGATTTCGTTCGGATTGTCCAGGCCAAAGGGCGAAAGATCCACCAACAGCGCGTGCTTGTTTGGCATGGTGAGCTGGATTTCGGTGACATCGGGGAACGACGCCAGCACCTGTTTGCCGATGGCATGCAGAGTATGCTGCACCGAGCGGCTGTCGTGGGTTGCGAAAGTGTCGAGAATCGTGGCGCGGATACTTTCCCATTGAGAGTTGAAATCCAGCGAGCGTGATTTATATCTCCAGTGTGCCACCAGCTCGGTCTGAAAGATTCGATCTTTAGTTTCCGGGAGTGTCGTGTACTGATCCTTGATATAGCCTTCGAAGCCGGACCCGGCGCTCCTCAAGATCAGCAAGCCGTCGATGCCCGCGTCGATCGTCATGCCATCGCGCGTGCCGGTCACGACCGCCGTCCGCTTCCCGCTCGCGCGCGTAAACGAGGTCGAATTGATTCGCGACCAAAGGTGCTCAGTCATTTCCACACGCACTTCCGACACCTGTGGATTGTTGTTTAGAAAATGCTCGATCAGGCACTGCGCAAATTCTTCGATCGCGACGATCTCGTGTTTGCGCGCCAGCACGTACACGGTGTTCTTGATCGTATCGGTGGGCAAAACCTTGCTGTTGTCGCCGGACTCGTAGCAGCTTGCGAAATCCCCTTGGAATAGGATCTCGAGGGTGATTTCTTTGAGATCGTGCCGGCCGTCCCGCCGCACGAGTTTCATCAGGCGGACGCGGGACTTCCCGTAGGTGTCGGCGGCGAGCACCGGGTCAACTGCCGCGGTAGGTGGTGTATCCATAAGGACTCAGCAGAAGTGGAACGTGATAATGCGTGGACGGATCTCGCACCAGGAACTGCACAGTGATCTCCGAATAGAAGGCGGCGTTGTCGCCGAAATAGTCGCCGGCATGGAACGTCAGTCGATAGACCCCGGCTTCGAGTGCTGCGCCGCTTCCGAGCAATTGCGGAATCCGGCCATTGACATCGGTGATGCCTTCGCCCGCAGCCACGAAGTTTCCGTCCGACGACAAGCGCTCGGCAGTTACGCGGACTCCTTGCGCCGGTTGGCCTTTGGCCGTATTGAGAACGTGGGTGCTGATACCGTTCATGCCGTCATCAGCTTCTGCAGCCGCAGTAAAGTGATCTTATTCTGTTCCTCGGCCGCCACGCGGATCTCCTGCTCCGCTGAATTCGACAGGCGCGATCGGAGAATCGCCAACATTTCCTCGGCATTCTTTCCGCTGGCGCACACAATGAAAATGTAGCCGAACTTCGACAGATATTCCCGGTTGGCCTCTTCCAGATCCGTCGTTACTTCAGGGTCCGCGTGGCCTATTCCCGACTGCTCCTGTGCCGACCAGGCCTGCGCCTGCGTTGATTTGTGCGCTGTAGATTGACGCTGGCCGATTTGCGGATGCGCGCGAAAGGCCTGCATCCAATCCTCCGGATCCAGCCGCCACCAGATCTCGCCAGCCGCGTCGAGGAGGCGATCCGGATTGGCAAATGGCCGCCTCCGCGCCATCCACTGGGCCCAAGCCGTCGAACTACAACACTTCAGCAGCTCATCTTCGGCCCGGTAGCGCGGCAACACGTTCAGTTCATTCAAAGTCATGCGAGCAAAGTTTCCAGGAATTCTTGCAGCAGATTCACGGTCACTCGGCGGCGATAATCTTGGGTCGAGCGGATATCGCTGATCGGTGCGATTTCTAACGCGATTTTCGCCTTCGCTTCCTCGATTACCGCGCGATCCAGCTTGCGGCCGGCAAGAATATCCTCCGTTTGAGCGCAGCGAATCGGCATCGGCGCAACGCTTGCGAGAGCAATCCGGATCCGTTCCACCATACCGCCGCTAGTCTTCGCCAAGCCAGCCAATGCGACTTTTGCGATCGCCTGCGCCCGCCGCGTTCCCACTTTGCGCAAGTATTGAGGGCACCCGGCAGTCGTACGCGGTAGCCGGATGTGGCCGATGATCTCGTCGGATCGCATCACGCTGGTTTTGTAGCCAGTGTGGAATCCGTCGTACGACACCCACCGTGCTCCAGTAGCTGACAAGAGTTCGATTTCGGCGTCATAGGCTAAGAGCGCCGGTGGAGAATCCGCGGCGGGTGAGGCGTTCGCAATATTTCCGGCCAGCGTTCCACGATTCTGCGTCGCTACTGCGCCGGTCCAGCTCGCGGCCTTCACCAATAGGGCGAACTCGCGCTGCATGATGGCGCTCTGTTGAATTTCGGTGTAGGTCGTAAGAGCGCCCAAGGTAACGTGCGTTTCGCTGGTCGCGATCCCGCGCAGTTCCTGAATTCGCCATAGGCTGACCAGCTTGCGGTACGGCAATTTGCCCGCTTCAAACAGTACCATCAAGTCGGTACCGCCAGCCATAGGACGCACCTGATCCGCCACCAATCTCAGTGCTTCGTTCAAGCTGGCTGGCACCACCAGATCATACTCCGGCACATACGCCCTCATGCTTCGCTCGCCTGCCGAACCGCATCGAAGATTTTCTGATAGCCGGTGCAGCGGCACAAATTTCCCGCCAGCCCTTCGTGGATCTGCTGCTCGGTTGGGTTCGGCCATCGCGCCAAAAGCTGATACGAGGCCATTATCATTCCCGGCGTGCAGATGCCGCATTGCGCGCCGCCGGTTTTCGCGAACGCCTCCTGTAAAGGATGCAAATGTCCGTTCTTCGCTAGACCCTCCACCGTTAAGATCTCGCAACCGGCCACTTGCAAAATCGGCATCAGGCAGCTATTCACGAGGTCGCCATCCACTAAGACCGAGCAAGCGCCGCATTCGCCTTCGCCGCAACCTTCCTTGGTTGCCGTCAAGCTCAACTTTTCCCGGAGCACATCGAGCAGACGTTCCATGGGGTAGACCTCCACTCTGTGCGATGCTCCGTTCACTCGGAATTCCACCGTGATTCTAGACAACACCCGCCTCTTCCATCAACATCTCAGGCAGGAGAGGAATCTGATCCACGGCTATCCCCAGCGCGCTTTCAATTGCATTGACCACGGCTGGCGCGGGACCATCGATCGGCAGCTCGCCGATACCTTTGGCTCCCAACGGTCCATATTCATATGGGATTTCTTCGAAATAAACACGAATGCGTGGTACATCCACCGATGTCGGCATGATGTAGTTCGTCATCTGATTATTGGCCATACGGCCGTCTTTCCACACGACATTTTCGAACACCGCGAAGCCAATCCCCTGCGCCACGCCGCCTTCGATCTGCCCGGCCGCCAGCACGGGATGAATCACGCGTCCCACTTCTTGGAGCGCTACGAAATCCTCCACTTTGATTTCATAGGTCGCCGTATCCACTTCAACCTCTGCCACGTACACCGCCCACGCGAACGCGCCGTAGGCGTCGCCGCGATAGGTGTCGTCATCCCAGAAGATGCCGGGCGGGGCTTGGTATTGGCTGAATGACTTCAGTGGCCCGAACTCACCGACGTATCGTGTACAGGCGTCGGCGAATTCCTGGGCACGATAATTTTCAGCGAGAAATCCGGCTTTGATCAAGGTCTGCTTTAGCCCCATCGCAGCCGATTCGAGCAACTTTCCTACGACCATACAGGTTCGCGATGCGACGGTCGGTCCACTGTTCGGAACTAAACTCGTATCGGGCTGCGCGATCTCGACCTGGTCGTAATCGATGCCCAAGGTTTCGGCTACGATCTGCGCAAGAATCGTGTTGGTGCCCTGCCCGATCTCAGTGCTCGAGACCAGAATGCGGACGCGCCCGTCAGCCTGCGCCTGGACGCCGGCGATCGACTGCAGATAGCGCTCACCAGATCCCGTGAACCCGGCGCCGTGCATAAAGGTCGCGAATCCGATTCCGCGTTTGATGCCGGAGTGTTCATTGTGCTGCGCGAACGCCTTCGTTTTTGCGTGATAATCCGAAAGTTCCAGCGCGCGATCGAGCAGTCGCTCGAGATTCACCGGCTCACGGATTTCCTGACCGGTCGCGGTAGTCTGGCCCCGCTGCAAGAAATTACGCCGGCGAAACTCTTCGGGCGTCAGGCCAAGGGCGCGCGCGACTTTGTTCATATGGCGCTCCAGGGCGAAAATGCTTTGGGGCGCGCCGAATCCTCGGAACGCTCCATGCGGCGGCGCATTGGTCGCTACAGCTTGACTGCGAATGCGGACATTCGGGCAAACATACGGCCCTCCCGCGTGGATGGTCCCGCGTGAAAGAACCACGGACGACAAGGTGGCGTATGCACCGCCGTCGACGACGAAATCCATGTCGATCCCGAGCAGCTTGCCCTCACGCGAAACTGCCGCCTTGACGCGCGTCCGCGAGGGATGCCGTTTGGTAGTCGCGGCCATGTCCTCGGCGCGATCGTAAATCATCTTCACCGGCTTTCCTGATTTCCACGCCAACAATGCGGCGTGGCCGGCGATCATCGACGGATATTCTTCCTTCCCGCCAAATCCTCCACCGGTCTCCATCTGGATCACGCGGATTTTTTCCGGCGCAAGCGGGAAAGCCTTTAGCAGAGCCTTGTGGATGTAGAAGGGGCACTGCATCGAACCCCAGATGGTCACGCCCTGGTCGGCGTTCGCCACGGCAATGACTCCATTGGTTTCGATATAAAGCTGCTCCTGCGCGCCCGTGCGATATTCGCCTTCGACGATGTGCTCGGCCTCGGCCCAAACGCTATCGACGGCGCCTTTCTCGACCAGAAAACTCTTGAAGATGTTGTCCTCGCCCCAGACAATCTCTTTCTTTGCGAGGGAATCTTCGAGAGTAAAGATCGCCGGCGACGGCTCGATGTCCAGAAGAACAGCGCCGCGGGCCTTTTCCACCAGATATTTATCCGGATGTGCGAGCAGCACAACCGGCTCCTCTGGATGATTGACGAATTCGGCCGCCAGATACGGCTGATCGTCGGAAATTAGAGCGACAATATTCTCGCCCGGAATGTCCTTCGCCGTGACGATGGTGAACTCGTCCCACGGCAGGCCCGGCAGAAATTCAATCCCACGGATTCGGCCGCGCGGCACCGGACTGCGCACCGTCACGCCATGCAGCATGCCGGGAAATTTCAGATCGTCGACGTACTGGGCCTCGCCCGTGACTTTTTCCCGGCCTTCTTTGCGCGGAACCGGTTGGCCGACGGTCTGAAACATCTTCATTTACTCTACGATCTTGCCGAAGACGCGCAACCGGCTTACGCCTCCATCGGGATAAATGTTGAGCCGCACGTGGGTCGCCGCCGGTGCGGCCTTTAGTTCGCTTTCAAACTGCCGTACGGCATTGGCCTCGAGCTTCGCCGCCGGCACAATTTCTCTCCAGGCAACTTTGCCGGTGATCAGATCCTGGAACAGGGTGCCCGCGGCGTCGCACACATCGATACTGCAGCGGTCCGGATAATTGCCCTTATAGTGTTCGGTCTCAACCGAGATCTTCTGAATTTTCGCGCGTGCCCCGAGCTGAACAATGATCCAATCGTAACCCGGCCCGCGCCTGCGCCGCGTCTCCCAGCCACCGCCCATATTCGCCGGACGGCCGGGCAGGATCAGGTTCTGCTCATGGCCAAAGAAGTTGTCGCTCGACGCCAGAACGCGCCCTCCGTTTACCACCGATGCGACATCCACCGGCTCGGACGAACGTTTTAGCTTCTTAAAATCGGGAGCCACTTGGCCGTAAACGCGCAGCCGCGCCACGCCACCATCCGGAAAAATATTCAGACGCACGTGAGTCAATGTTCCGGGATGCTGGGTATCGAAAAAGTTGTGCCCGCCGCCCGCAAGCCGGACTTTCGTCAGCAGCGGTGTCCAATCCTTTTCCGCTGGATCGCCCCCAACCGCGACGCCATCGAGCGAACAGTGCTCGGGAAAATTGCCAAGGAAATAACTGGTGTCTACATCCACCGTGCGAACCACGCCTGGAAGCCCCAGCCGAACCACGCACCAATCGTGTCCAGGCGTGCGTTTACGGCGCGATTCCCAGCCATCCATCCATTTGCCGCGATCAGTATACTTGTCCGGCACAAAGACCGGAGCGTCCGCTTTGAGTAGATTTTCCTTAGGCGCAAAAAAGTCGTCGCTCGTGGATAGCGCCTTGCCGCCGACCAGCTCTGAGGCAAGGTCGATCAGGCCCGGAAGCATTGCATACCTTTCGGTTCACCTCGAAACGCTCCGCGATCAAAAACTTTTTCGCCGCGAAGGAAGGTCATTTCGACAGCGCCGGTGAGCATTTCACCAGCGTACGGCGTAATGGGATGCCGGTGCTCCAGCCGGGCTGCATTTACCGGAAACTTTGCGTCCGGATCGAAGACGACCAGATCGGCATCGTGGCCTTCCCGGATCGCGCCCTTCTTGCGCTCCAGGCCTGCGAGCTTGGCGGGCTGCTCGCCCATCCAGCGCGCCACTTGGGTGATTGAAATGCCGCGCTTGCTTGCCTCGGTCCACACCACCGGCAGGGCTATTTGCAACGACGCGATGCCGCCCCAAGCTTCCAGAAAGCTTCCATCGCCTCGAGTCTTCATCTCCGGAAGGCACGGCGAATGATCGGTCGCGATCAGATCGATATCACCATTCTCGAGGGCCTGCCACAACCGTTCGCGATTCATGCGCGACCGGATCGGCGGAGCGCACTTATATAACGTCGCGCTGTTCGCGATGTCTTCGGCGGCGAAATACAGATAGTGCGGGCATGTTTCGATGGTGATCGGCAGTCCTTCCGCTCTCGCAGCTCGCAAATAAGGCAACGCTTCAACGGACGACAAGTGCACGATGTGAACGCGGCGTCCATATTTGCGGCTCAGCTCGATCATCAGCCTAATCGCTTCCACCTCGGCTGCGTCCGGCCGCGACGCAAGATAGGTCGAGTAGCGTTTCCAATCGCGGCGCGTAGCATTCAATTCCGCGGTAGCTTTTTCGACCGGCTCGGGAAGCTCGGCGTGCACCAGCAACGGAAGGCCGGTTGCAGCGACCTCCGGCATGGCTGCCTCGAGCTGCGCGCGCGTTACCATCGTGAAACCGTCGATGCCGGGGTGAACCAGAAAGCATTTGTAGCCCAGCACTCCCGCCGCTGCCAGCGCTCTCACATCCGCCTGATTGGCGGCCACCACTCCGCCCCAGAATCCGTAATCGACCACGCACTGCCCGCACGCCGCCGACTCTTTCAAGCGGAGATTCGAGACCGTCGTAGTCTCCGGCAGATTATTCAGCGGCATGTCGATCAACGTAGTATAGCCGCCCGCGGCCGCCGCGCGCGTCGCTGTCCGGAAGCCTTCCCACTCCGTACGCCCCGGCTCGTTGATGTGCACGTGCGTGTCAACCAGGCCTGGAAGAAGGTACTTGTCGCCAACATCGATAACCTGCGCACCGTCCAACGTCCGGTCAAACGGTCCGATCGCCCTAATCCTGCCATCTCGGATTTCGACCGACGCAGCCTGGACGCCGCCAGGAAGAACAGCGCGACGTGAGCGAACTAGAACCACCGCGTCATCAGCACTTTTTGCTCGGTGTAGAACATCACGGCGTCCTTACCGTGCGCATGCAGGTCCCCGAAGAAAGAATTCTTCCAGCCCGCGAACGGGAAGAAAGCCATCGGAGCGGCCACGCCCACGTTCACGCCAATCATGCCCACTTCGACCCGCGACGAGTATTCACGCGCCGCCTTCCCACTGTTGGTGAAGATCGACGTTGCGTTGCCGAATCGCGAGGTATTCACCAGCTTGATCGCGTCATCGAGCGTTTTCACGCGAATCACTGAGAGCACCGGTCCAAAAATCTCCTCGCGAGCGATCGTCATCTCCGGCCGCACGTCATCGAAAATGGTCGGCCCCAGGAAAAAACCGCCATTATCGCCAGCAGTCTTGCGGCCGTCCATGAGTGGCTTCGCGCCTTCGGCAACACCTTTCTCGATGTATCCTTCGACGCGCGCTTTATGATCTTTAGTCACCAGCGGACCCATGTCGATGCCTTGTTGGGAGCCGTCGCCGACCTTCATCGCGCCTACTTTGTCAGACAACAGCTTCAGGAGGGGATCCGCAACCTCGCCCACCGCCACTAGCACGCTTCCTGCCAGGCAGCGCTCGCCGGCAGCGCCAAACGCCGACCCAATGATCGCCTCCACGGTCTTCGGCAGGTCCGCATCCGGCATCACTACCAGGTGATTCTTGGCTCCGCCCAGCGCTTGCACGCGCTTCCCTTCCGCCGCCGCGGTCTGATAGATGTACTTCGCTACTGGCGTCGAACCGACGAATGAAACCGCGCGCACCAGCGGATGATGCAGCAGCGCGTCCACAGCCACTTTATCGCCATGAATCAGATTGAAGACACCCTCCGGCACACCGGCTTCATGCAGCAGCGCGGTCGCCATGGTAGGCGTCATCGGGACTTTCTCGGACGGCTTGAGGATGAACGTGTTCCCGCACGCGATCGCGAACGGCCACATCCACATCGGCACCATCGCCGGAAAATTAAAGGGACTGATGCCGGCGCAAACTCCGATAGGTTGGCGAATCGTATGGCTGTCGATTCCAGCCGCGATATCGTTCAATGAATCGCCCATCATCAGGCTCGGCATCCCGCACGCCACTTCCACCATTTGGATGGAGCGCCGCACTTCCATTCGCGCATCATCCACCGTCTTCCCGTTTTCCGCCGTCAGCGTAGCCGCCAAATCGTTGGCGTGTTTTTCGAGCAAAGCCTTGTAGCGATACAGCGGCTGAACGCGTTCCACCACCGGTACGTCGCGCCATTTCAAATAAGCCTGGTGAGCCAATTCCACCGTTCGGTTCACGTCCGCTTCGGATGCATACGCAACTTGCGCGATCTCGCGGCCATTAGCCGGATTGGTGATCGGCATCACTGGGCGGCTTTCCGCATTGGTCCATTTGCCGTTGACGTAGAACGAAACGGTCTTGAGAGGCGATTCGGTAGCAATCATGTTTCTTCTCCTACTAAATTGGCGGCGCGCGCCGGAGCTCGCTGCATCAGGATCACGTAAGCTGCGCCTGCTACCAAGAATCCCACAAACCATGCGTAGTCGTACAGCCAGCGCAGCGGAGACAGCACCAATCCCAGCAGAGCGATGACGATGCCCAACGCGAGGGCCAAGAGCGCTCGATAATTTACGCCATGGTCGTATTCGTAAGCGCCGTTTCTGCGGTAAAGGTCGTCAACGTTAAGCTCACGCCGCCGGACGATAAAATAATCGGCGATCATGACGCCCGCGATCGGTCCCAGCAAACCCGAGTACCCCACGAGCCAGCCGAAAATATAGGCACTGTAATCGCCCAGCAGTTTCCAGGGCATCATCAGGACGCCGATCACTCCGGTAATGAATCCGCCGGTGCGGAAGGAAATCAGGCGTGGATTTAGGTTCGAAAAGTCGTTCGATGGCGAGACGACATTCGCAGCGACGTTGGTGTTCAAGGTGGCAATCAGCAGCGCAACCAATGCAATCGACGCGACAACAGGTTGATGGAACCGGCCGAGCAGCGCCACCGGGTCCCAGATCGCTTCACCGAACAACACCACCGATGCCGACGTCACCGCCACGCCGATGAACGAATACAGTGTCATCGCCAACGGCAAGCCCAGTGCCTGGCCCAGCATTTGATCCCTTTGCGATTTCGCATAGCGAGTGAAGTCCGGAATGTTGAGCGCCACGGTAGCCCAGAATCCCACCATGCCGGTCAGCGAGGGAACGAAGAAGTGCAGAAACTCTGCGGTCGTCTTGAACTTACTCGGCGAGCTCAGCACCGGGCCGAAGCCGCCTGCTTTGGATATGATCCACCACAGCAGTAGCAGGCCGATCCCCAGCATGAACGGCGCGCCGATGCCTTCCAGAAACTTGATGGTATCGATGCCGCGCCAGATCACATACAGATTGAGCGCCCAAAAAGCCAGGAAGCAAATCCAGATTCCGGCGGGGAATTCGCTAGCCGCTGGCCACACGATCCGCAGCATCGAGAAAATGGCCTGTCCGCCGATCCAGGTCTGGATTCCGAACCATCCGCACGCCACCAGCGCCCTTAATACTGCCGGCACATTCGCGCCCTTCACACCAAATGACGCCCGCACGAAAACCGGAAACGGGATGCCGTAGCGTGTGCCGGCGTGTGCATTGAGCAGCATCGGAACCAGCACGATCAGATTGCCCAGCAGGATGGTCAGAATCGCCTGCCACCAGCTCATCCCGCCCGCGATCAATCCCGACGCTAGCATGTAGGTCGGGATGCAAACGCTCATCGCCACCCACAGTGACGCGTAATTGTAGAGGCCCCAGGTGCGCCTTTCGAATGGAATCGGGGCGAGGTCCTGGTTGAATAGGGTCGGGTCGTGCGTTTCGGCCACTAATCAAGGATGATGGCACAAGGGCGACTGGCTTACAAAGCCTCCCACTCTTCACGTGCGATTCCAGCCTGGCGCAGCAGTCGACCAAGCAAAGTGGAACTAATATCGCCGCGATGTGGGTTAGGCAGAGTCAGCCGCAGGCTACCTTTCAGCATGAACTGGTGGCGGCCTCCCGCGCGCGGCCCGTTGAAACCAGCTTGCCGTAGAACCTAATCAAATTGGCTCGCTTCATCGCGCCGAAGGCAGGCATCACGCTACTTCGGTATATTTCAGCTCGATCCCTTCCACAACGGGCAGGTCGTGGTTCAGAGAGACCCCAAGTAGTATCCAGTCTTCTAGCCCTTCCTGAAGCTCTTCCCGGCAGGTTTCCAGCGTCGGCTCGTTGGCCCAAACGCCCTCGAATCCGGCTATCGAGCCATAGTAGCTCTTGTCGTCCAGAATCTCGTATTGCGCGCGCTTCATAGCTGCCTGGATGTACTTGGTCAGCATGTTCTGCCTTTATTCTACGCCCATGCCCCACCCCGCGCCGCCCGTTTGAGATATTGCCCCCGCCCAGTTTTGCCGAGGAATTGAACTTGATCCACGATCACTTCGCCGCGCGACATCACGGTCCGAACATTTCCCTTGACCCGGAAGCCCTCGAACATCGAGTAATCGACGCGCATATGATGCGTCTTGGCGCTGATGGTATGTTCCGCCGCCGGATCCCACAGCACGATATCGGCATCGCTTCCGGCTGCCAGAACTCCCTTGCGCGGATACATTCCGAAAATCCGGGCCGGCGTGGCCGACACCAGCTCCACAAAACGGTTCAGGGTAAGCTTTCCTTCGTTGACGCCATGATGATAAATCAACTGCAGCCGATTCTCGATTCCGGGGCCGCCGTTCGGAATCTTTGTGAAATCGTCTTTGCCAAGCTTCTTCTGATCCTCAAAACAGAACGGGCAATGATCGGTCGAAACCACTTGCAGATGATCGTGCTTTAGTCCGTCCCACAGCTTCGGCAGATTCTGCTTCTCGCGCAGCGGCGGCGTGAACACGTATTTCGCGCCTTCGAAATTCGGCCGCTCCAGCTCCTCGATCGACAGCAGCAGGTACTGCGGGCATGTTTCGGCGAACGCTTTCACCCCACGGTCGCGGGCCTCCCGCACCTCGTTCAACGCCGCTTCCGACGACAGATGCACGATATAGACCGGCGCGCCAGCCATCTCCGACATCGCAATGGCGCGGTGAACCGCTTCCGCTTCCGCCGTGATCGGGCGGGTGAGCGCGTGATAGATGGGCGCGGTTTTGCCTTCCGCGAGCGCTCGCTGGATAATCACGTCGATCACGCCGCCATTCTCGGCGTGCATGCAGATGAGCGCGCCATTCTTGGCAGTGCGCGACAGCGCCCGAAAAATAGTCGCATCGTCCACCATCAGGACGTTCGGATAGGCCATGAAGAGCTTGAAGCTCGCCACACCTTCCCGCACCATGTCGTCCATATCCTCAAGACCCGCGCCGCCCAGGTCAGTGACGATCATGTGCAGCCCGTAGTCGATACACGCCCGGCGCTCGGCCTTCTTCCACCAGGTGTCCAAAGCATCGCGCATGCGGGTCCCGCGTGCCTGGATCGCAAAATCAACGATCGTTGTAGTCCCGCCGAATGCCGCCGCCCGAGTCCCGGTCTCAAAATCGTCGCTCGAGGTGGTCCCACCGAACGGCATGTCAAGATGCGTATGCGCGTCGATACCGCCGGGCATCACCAGAAGTCCCGACGCATCCAGAACGCGATCGGCCGCGTTCACCGGGATTCCCTTGCGCACTTCCTTGATCTTTTCGCCATCTACCAAGATATCGGCCGCAACGCTCGACTCCGCATTCACCACGGTGCCGTTCCGGATCAGCGTGCTCATCAGCACTGCCCTTCCTTGCCAAGCGCCGCCACTCGTTGGGACCACGTCTCGGGCGGCCGGCCCGTATCCACCTGTTCCATGGTGATGCAGCCATCCACCGGGCAAACCAGCGCGCACAGGTTGCATCCGACGCACTCGATTTCGTCCACTCTAGGAATGCGCGCGAGCGGGGTCGCATAGGGGCCGCCGCTCGGTCCGTTGGCGCCATCCAATTTCGGGATCGGCGTGCTTGTAATTCTTGCCCGGCTCTCCGCTTCCACTTGGGCCGGGGTCGTGTGGCCGTTACTATTGCCGGTGGAGACACGGTCCAGATGAATGCATTGGTGTGCGCCATCCCAACAGGCCGTGTAACAAAGCTCGCAGCCAATGCATTTGTCCGGATGAATCCGCGCCACGATCTTATAATTCAGGTCGAGGTCCTTCCACTCCACCACGCGCGGAAGGCTCAAGCCGCGAAAATCATCGATGGTCCGGAATCCTTTCGAGTCCATCCAGTTGCTCAGGCCGTCGATCATATCCTCGACAATGCGAAAGCCGTAATGCATCGCCGCGGTACACACCTGCAGGGTTCCCGCACCCAGCAGGATAAATTCGGCGGCATCCTGCCAACCAGAAATCCCACCGATGCCTGAGACGGGCAACCTCGACTCCGGGTCAGCGCCAATCTGTTGAATCATGTGCAGCGCGATCGGCTTCACGGCCGGCCCGCAATAACCGCCATGCGATGACTTCCCGCCCACGTCCGGCCGCGGCGTCAATGTGTCCAGATCGATGCCCGTTATCGAATTAATGGTGTTGATCGCCGACAGCCCATCCGCACCTCCGCGCTTGGCCGCCCGCGCCACCATGCGAATATCGGAAATGTTGGGTGTCAGCTTCACCAGCACGGGAGTTCTCGCGGCTTCCTTCACCCAGCCCGTGATCATCTCGGTATACTCGGGTACTTGGCCCACCGCGCTGCCCATGCCACGCTCACTCATCCCATGCGGGCATCCGAAATTCAGCTCCAGCCCGTCGACGCCCGCGTCTTCGGACTGCCGCACGATCTGGCGCCAAGCCTCGCGCTTCGATTCCACCATCAGCGAAGCGATCACTGCGTGTTTTGGATAACGCTTCTTAACCTCGCTGATCTCGCGCAGATTCACATCCAGCGGCCGGTCCGTAATCAGCTCGATATTGTTCAGCCCCATCATGCGCTGGCGATTCCAGTCCAGCGACGAATAGCGCGAGGAGACGTTCACAATCGGCTCGCCCAGCGTCTTCCACACCGCGCCACCCCAACCCGCGTCGAAGGCGCGCACCACCTGCTCGCCGCAATTTGCCGGTGGTCCCGATGCCAACCAGAACGGGTTTGGACAGCGGATGCCGCCCGCGAAGACGGTGGTCAGGTCAGCCATTCTGCGCCTCCAGCCAGCTCACAATTCCAGCTCCTGCTCGTTTTCCTTCCGCTACAGCGTCCACCACTTCCCGTCCGCCGTTTACACAGTCGCCCGCGGCGTAGTACCGCGGATTCGAAGTGCGGCCGGTTTGTCGATCCACGACCACCGACCCGTCGCGAACTTCAATCCCCCGGCAGCGTCGCAGAAATTCGAGAAACCGCGACTGCCCAAGCGCTGGTATAACCATGTCGCACTCGATCCAAACCTGCGATCCCGGTATCTGCTTCGGCTTACGGCGTCCGGACGCATCCGGCGCTCCCAGTTCCACGCGCACACACTCGAGTCCGCCAACTCGGCCCGGATCCGAGTGTGAAGATCGAATCGCGATGGGCTGGGCCTGAAAGCAGAACTCTACGCCCTCGAGCTTGGAGTGCTCGTATTCGAATAGGAACGCCGGCATCTCCCGTTCGCTGCGCCGGTAAACCATGGTGACTTCTTCGGCGCCGAGCCGCTTGGCTGCATTCGCGGCGTCGATCGCGGTGTTGCCGCCCCCAATCACGGCCACCTTGCGGCCGACGGGGATAGTCTGCGCGGTCTTGTAATCGGCGATAAAACGTAACGCGTCCACAACGCCCGCCAAGTCTTCGCCCGGAAGATTCAGTGGCTCGGTGGGGCCCAGCCCAATCGCTAAGAAAATCGCCTGATATTCCCGCTCCAAATCCTCCACTGTAATCTTGTCGCCCACAGTCACTCCGAACAAAAACTCAACTCCCAGCGACTTCACCAGTTCCACCTCGCGCAGGCTATCCGCCGGCCGCAGCTTGTACTCAGCGACGCCGTATGTATTCAAACCCCCGGCCAGTGGACGGCTCTCGAAAATCGTGACGCCATATCCGTGTCTTCGGAGCTCCGCCGCGCAAGCCAGCGATGCCGGACCGGCGCCGATGCATGCCACCTTCGCGAGCCGCTCGCTGGCTGGTTTCCAAGGCAACTTGGCGCCGTTTCCGTAAAAGAAGTCCATGGCGTGACGCTGCAACCTTCCAATCTCAATCGGCTGCTGGTTGTAACGGTGCATCACGCAGGCGCCCTCACACAACACCTCCACCGGACAAACCCGCGAACAACTCGCGCCCAGGATGTTCGCCTCTAGAATCGTCAGCGCCGACCCTCGCAGATTTCCAGTCGCGATCTTCTTGATGAAGCGGGGTACGTCTATATGCGTGGGGCACGCGGCGGCGCACGGGGCGTCGAAACAATAGAGACAACGATTAGCCTCTACGACCGCCGCTTGTGGATCGAAGGCTGGATGAATCTCCGCAAATCTCGCCGCGATATCGGAGCCTACGTTCGACGCCATCCCCGGATCAAGCCCCCTAATGAAGAATGCGCGGGTGAACAACCCGCGCACCAAATGTTTAGGGCTTTATTATGAACCTTTCGAGTCGCGCATGGCAACTCGCGTAGAAATTATTCGGGCTTCTTTCTTTTAGGACAGCGCATCAGTGCGCCGCTACTGGAGTGGCTTTCTTACGAGCAGATCGGCGTTTTTCCACCGGCGGCTGCCGGTCGCTCTTCTTAAGAGCGGTGATGGCGATGGCCAGGACGAATTTTTTTTCGCCGTGATCGTCGAATTTGATCACGATATATTCTTCGGTGCAAGAAAGCACCGAGCCCAAGCCATACTTGGCGTGTTCGATCTGTGCGCCTTGCGCAAAGGGAGGTTTGCTAGCCATAAGGGGGGTAAATCGGCGCCTCAGCGCCTCTGAATATATGGTAACATTTCGACTTCCTTTTGTCGAATGCTGCGATTTGTCCCTAGTACTGATAGGCCATCGCCCTACAACCTTTGGTGTCCAGGGGGGTTAACCCAAAGCAGTCAGCTGTATAGGGATTTGGCCGATTCGCCGATTTATCCAATAAGATTCCCATGAAATTTCTGTGCCTGGTTTTCATCAGCGTTTATGCCGTCGCAGCCACCGTACCCGATCGCTTCATCGTGCAACTGGCCGGCGAACCAGCGGCGACTCATGCCGTCCCCGGCCATCGCGTTCGTGCGGCTGATCCCGAGTTTCGCGCACGCTTATCCGCGTTGAAGCGGCAGCATCTCCAAGTGAGAGCCGCCCTCGAAGCCGCCGGCGCCGTCGTGATCGGAGAAACCACCGCAGTGACAAATGCGATGATCGTGCGGATTCCTTCCGAGCGCGCCGCCGCCCTAGCATCTATTCCAGGCGTACTGCGAGTTCAACCCGTGCGGATGTTCTATCGCACGCTGGACCATGCACTCCCCCTAGAGAGGGTTCCCGACGCCTGGAACCAGATCGGCGGCCAATCGAGCGCCGGAGCCGGCATTGCGATCGGCATGATCGACACCGGGATGGATTCGGGACACCCCGCCCTAAAAGATCCTTCGCTCACTCCCCCCAACGGATTTCCTCTCGTCAATCACGCCTCCGACGTCGCGTATACCAATAACAAGATCATCGTCGCGCGTAGTTATGCCCTCAATAGTGACGGAACAAATGCACCTGCTATCGATACCGATGGACATGGTACCGGTACATCCACGGTCGTAGCCGGCGCCCCCGTGGCCGATCCCAACGGACCGATTTCCGGAGTTGCTCCCAAAGCCTTTCTTGGCAACTACAAGGTCTTTCCCGACGATTCCACAGGCGCTCAAGAAGACTGGATCATTAGCGCCATCGACGACGCCTTCACCGACGGCATGAACGTTATCAATCTCAGCCTTGGTTCATCTGTCGCTTTGCGCCCCCCTGACGACCTTCTAGCACAGGCCGTTGAAAATGCCACCGCAGGCGGCGTGATCGTGACCGTCTCGGCGGGCAACGCCGGTTCCGATCCTAATACCATCGCCTCGCCCGGAGTCGCGCCCGATGCCATTACGGTCGGCAGCACCTGGAACGATCGCGATTTTGCGGGAATGCTTCAGCCTGCTACCGGAGCAGCTCTGGCTGCCTATCCCGGCAGCGGCCCGAATACCACCACGCCAATTTCCGCCCCCTTAGTCGACGTTACACAGTTCGACCCCACTGACCAGGCTTGTAGTTCTCTGCCGCCTAATAGCCTCACCGGAATGATCGCTCTCATCTTTCGCGGCGTGTGCACCTTCGAGACCAAGATCGATAACGCCCAACAGGCGGGCGCGGTGGCGGTCATCGTCTACACAGACGCCGCCCGGCCCGATGCCTTCACGATGAGTGTGGGCGCCGCCAGTCTTCCCGCGGCTCTATTGACCTATCACGATGGCGCGTCGCTCGAACAACAGTTGGCCGGTGGCTCATTCCAGGTGACCATCGATTTCAATCTGCAGCCTGTCGCCGTCAGTCCCAATCGCCTCAGTTCATTCTCCAGTCAAGGTCCTAACAGCGATCTTGGAGTCAAGCCGGACATGGTCGCCGTTGGTGAACCGGTCAACACGGCCTCGCTGAACGCCAGTTTCGTGGTCGAGAGCGGCACCAGCTTTTCGGCTCCGATGGTTGCGGGTGCAGCGGCTCTGATAGAAGCGGCCCGGCCGGGTCTCGGTTTCAGCCAGTACCGGTCGCTGCTGGTGAACAGCGCTGTTCCCATCGTTCGCGATTCGGGCGCGCCACTCACCATTCAACAATCGGGTGCGGGTTTTCTAAATGTGTTGAATGCGCTCAACAGCAACATCGTCGCTGCCCCTGCGTCTCTCAGCTTTGGCGCCAGTTCGGGATCGGTAAACCAGACCAGCACTCTCACCATCACCAACATCGGCTCCGCGAGCGATACTTTCTCGATTAACGTTCAGCCCATCGGCAACGGTCCGGTTCCCACGCTTTCCTCTAATAGCATTGCGCTCAATCCCGGCCAGTCTCAGGCCATTTCAGTGACCTTCACAGGCTCGGCACTCAATCCCGGTGCGTATCAGGGTTATCTGCAAATTCAGGGCACCCAAAATTCCGTGGCCGCCAACGTTTCCTACTGGTATGGAGTGCCCTCCGGTGTTGCGACTCACGTCACGGTCCTGGATGCGCCCACCAACGGAAATCCACGTTCGCTGCAGACTATTTTGGTGCGGCCGGATGACGATCAGGGCCTGGCGGCCGCCGGCCCGCCCACTGTCACCGTCACTTCCGGGAACGGAACCGCAATCGACGTATCGTCCATCGACAACGCTATCCCTGGCGCATACCAGATCCGCGTTCGTCTGGCGGCCGGCGGCAACACATTCACCATCGCGTCCGGGCTCGCTTCCACCGACGTCGTCATTCAATCGCCGTAACGGCCGGCGTCACTGCAAGCGGAAATTAACCTCAATATGCGCGGCAACACGAACGGGGTTGCCGTTCTTCTCGCCGGGCTTGAAACGCCATTGCTGGATCGCCGCTATCGCGCTCTGATCGAGTCCCTCATCGAGGCTCCGCACTACCTGGATATTCTGCGCCAAACCATCCGCATCGATCTCCACCGAGAGTTCGATAGTGCCTTCGATCTTCGCGTTGCGCGCCTCGTCGGTGTAAACCGGCTCAATCTTAGACAGGACCTTTGGCGGCGTGACGCCTTCTTCACCGATTCGATAGATTTTTTCGCCGGTCTGAGCTGCCGCGATCTGTATCAAGCCCAGAGCAACCAAACCAGCGATTGTTAGAGATTTAGCCTTCCGCATTTCCGCCTCCTCATAGTCTCGTCAAGCATCTCACTAGATGTTTAGCACGAGGCCGCCGCGTTGTCGACCCTCACAGAATACCGCTCCGCTTCTGTTGTTGACGCCTATAATGTAAACAGCCTCGAAATGCAGGAACTTATAAAGAAGCTGGAAGATGAGATCGCACTGCTCGAAAACGAATTGCGAATTCAACTCCCTCGAGAAATCGCCAAAGCACGGGCACACGGCGACTTGAGTGAAAATGCGGAGTACCACGCCGCCAAGGAACGGCAGGGAATGGTTAACGCCCGTCTCGGCCAGCTGCGCGCGCGGCTCCGCGAACTGTCCATGGTCGACTTCTCCCGCATCCCCCGCGACCGCGTAGGGCTGGGTTCATCCGTCAAAGTACTCGATCTCACCAAGGAAGAAGAGATGACCTACAAGCTCGTGACCAGCGAACAGGCCGATGTCGCGAAGGGCCAGATTTCTACGACCTCGCCCATTGGTCGCGCACTGCTCGGCAAGAAGGTGGGCGAGACCGTGAAGGTGCTAATCCCAGGGGGCACGCGCGAAATGGAGATTTTGCAATTGACTACGATGCATGACTTGACTGATTCAACTTCGGGTTAGAATCGAAGGGGGGCCGTCCCATAATGACATACACCCGCGCGATTGGAATCGCGTGCAACAAAGTAATCCGCCTCATAGTGCATGGTCTCGCCCTTTCCAAGATTCATCCCAATGTCCTCACCTTTCTCGGCCTGGTGATCAACATCGCCGCCGCGGTGCTGCTGGCTGCAGGTCGCTTTCGCGCGGCCGGCCTGGTGATAATCGGCGCCGGGCTTTTCGACATGGTCGATGGCCGGGTGGCCCGCGAGACCAATCGCGTGACGCGCTTCGGTGGGTTCTTCGACTCCGTGCTGGACCGCTACTCCGATCTCGCTCTTCTTATGGGTTTGTTGGTTTACTACGGAAATATCAGCCGCCCGTTCTATGTCGTCCTGACCGCTATCGTCATGACCGGCTCCGTCATGGTCAGTTATACTCGTGCTCGCGCCGAGAATACTATCCCGAGTTGTAAGGTGGGTTTCATGGAGCGCCCGGAGCGAGTCGTACTTTTCATCATCGGCGCACTCTTTGACCGAATGGCCCCGGTCCTTTGGGTAATTGCAGTACTATCCAACATAACTGTAATCCATCGTATGGTTTTTACTTACCAAGAGGCTAAACGCTTGGAAGAAGCCCAGCTCCGCCCGCCCGCCGTCCGCGAACGATCCTCTTTGTAACACGTAATACTCCTGCGCAATAAGTTAGATTAAAGTGAAACAGCCCTTGACGTCGTGGGTCAAATCATTGTATTTGTACTATGCGGCCCGCGCCCGCTAGTTTGTGCCCTGCACAGGGTGTTTGAGCCAGTCATCATTCAGCGAGTGATGAAAAAAAGGAGAAAACATGAAATTGCTTCGAAGCTTGGGTGGTGCGTTATCTGTTGCATTGATCTTGGGACTGCTGTCGGCCGCGGTTCCCGCCGGAGCGCAGACACTTACGGCGTTGACTATGGAGCGAGTCCTCACACTTAGTTCTGCTCAATCGAGCCTGACGTCGAACCTGCCAGCTAGCGTGCTGGCCTCAATCGCGTCCGGCAATCTTGAGATTCATGAACAAACGAATTACAACCCGCAATCGTCCACTTTAACGTCGACTTTTTTCTTGGAGCCCGCGGGGACGACGCCTCCAGTGAATCTGGGGACGGTTCCAGGCAGTAGCATTCTCGCCATTGTGGCGATGACTCCCGACAAAATCTATATCACTAAGAGCGCAGTCCAATTCGTCGGATTGATCACTCAGAGCAACACGCCTCTGTTTGGAACCGCGAGTTACCAGGGCGTGCCTGCCACTGCCTCATTCGGTTACACAACCGACACGCCGCCCAAAATTCACGACGTGATTGAAACGGTCGCTGGGGTCGCGGTTGCCTATACACAATCCGCTACCGGAACGTTCACGATCGTTCAGCCACCTACCACAGGCGGCGGCGGCACTGGCGGTACGGGTATTACCATTGTGGTCAACGGCCCCGGTGGCCCTAACACCTCCAATACTTTCCAGACCGTTGTAAATCAGGTTAGTCTGGATGCCTCCAAGTCGACGTCGGCTAACGCGGGAGCGTTGACTTACGCTTGGTCGATCGCACCGAACGCGCCTAGCGCTATCATCAGCTACCCCGGCGGGAATACCGCGACACCACTGATCCAGCTCGTTGGCGGTAAGCAGACCTATGTCATCACGCTGACCATAACCGACGCGACTGGCGTGACCGGCACGGCGACTATTACCATTCAATACATCTAGACACCGAACGCGGCGCTTCTAGCATTTGCCACCACCGGGCGGTCCGTCTTTTATGGCGGGCCGCCCACATTTCGCAGGCTTTGAGATATTGGTTTATCTTTGGAGATAGTGGTTCATCTGAGATACTGTTTCATTCTTTCGGTAAGCGCCTTTTGCGGAATACTTGTTGCCGCTTCCCCTAACCCTCATACTCCGGTAATTGTTGAGTTATTCACCGCCGAAGGCTGCTCGAGTTGCCCGCCTGCCGACCAGTTACTCGCCCGTCTTGAACAAGCCCAGCCGGTGCCGGAGGCCGATATCATCGTCCTGGGCGAGCATGTCGATTACTGGAACCAACTCGGCTGGCAGGATCGCTTTTCCGCCCATCTGTACACCGAACGGCAGCAGGAGTATGCCTACGCTTTCTCGATCGAGGACGTTTATACGCCGCAGATGGTAGTAAATGGCCAGGCGCAATTCAACGGGGCGGATGGGCCGCGCGCGCTTCAAGAGATTCGCCGGGCAGCGAATGCCCCTCACGCGAGCGTGTCGCTATTGCGGAAAGATGCCTCGGATCTCGCGCTAACGGTCAGCCATTTCCCCGCCGGCATCAAGAACGTCGAAGTCCTCCTGGCGATCACGGAAGATTCCCTGGCGAGCGACGTCCGCAGAGGAGAAAACGTCGGGCGCCGATTGACTCACACCGGCGTGGTCCGGAGCCTGGTCTCGGTAGCCCGCTTGGACGCCCGCAAATCACCGGATTTCGCGTCTGACCTGCCGCTGCGGCTTTCTGAAGACTGGAACCGCGAAAACCTGCACGCCGTCGTGTTAGTCGAAGTTCGCGGTAGCCACCGGATTGTGGGCGCGGCCAAACTAAAGCTGTAAATTATCGAGGGCGGCGCCGGTCACGCGAAACAACGTCCAGTCATCCAGCGCAATCGCTCCCAAACCACGGTAAAAATCGATCGCCGGCCGGTTCCAATCCAGCACCGCCCACTCCAATCGTCCGCATTCGCGCTGCTTAGCGATTTTGGCAATCTCAATCAGAAGCGCCTTCCCGATTCCCTTGCCTCGGTGCACCGGCTCGACGAAGAGATCTTCGAGATAGATTCCGGGACGCCCCAGGAAGGTCGAGAAGTTGTGAAAGTACAGAGCAAATCCCGCCGGTTCATCCGCCAGATAGGCGATCAGGACTTCGGCCACACGCCGCGCGCCGAACAGCGTATCGCGCAGCAACTCCTCGGTGGCCGCCACCTGGTGCGATAGCTTCTCGTATTCAGCCAGCTTGCGGATGAAGCTCAAAATAACGGCGACGTCGCGCTCGGTGGCCGGCAGGATCTTGAGTCCTTCAGCGGAATCCGCGCTCATGCTGCAATTGTCGCAAGTCGTTCGGTACGATAGTCCAAGACCCTATGGACATTCAAGGACCCAATGGATATTCAAGGTAAAGTCGCGCTGGTCACCGGCGGAGCTTCAGGACTGGGCGCGGCCACCGCGAGGATGATCGTAGCTGCCGGCGGCCGGGTCATCATTATCGATCTCAACGAGAAATTAGGCCACGCTCTTGCCGCCGAGCTCGGCGATGCTGCCCATTACGCCCGCGCCGATGTTAGCGATCCGGCGGAGGTCGAGCAAGCCGTTAACGGTGCGATGAGTGCCTTTGGCGCTCTCCATATCTGCGTCAACTGCGCGGGCATTGGCGATCCGCAGCGGACCATTGGCAAGGAAGGCCCCGCCGACCTCGCTCGGTTCGCGAAGGTTATTCGCGTAAACCTCATCGGGACCTTCAATGTCGCGCGGCTCGCCGCCTGGGTAATTGCCCCCAACGCTACCAATTCCGACGGCGAGCGCGGCGTGATCATCAACACCGCGTCGGTCGCGGCCTTCGATGGACAAATCGGCCAAGCCGCCTATTCGGCGTCCAAAGGCGGGATCGTAGGCTTGACCTTGCCGCTAGCCCGCGATCTTTCGAGCGTTGGCATCCGAGTCTGCACCATCGCGCCCGGCCTGTTCGACACTCCGCTGCTCGCATCGCTGCCCGACGACGTGAAGACGGCCCTCGGCGCCATGGTCCCTTTTCCCAAACGGCTCGGCAAGCCCGCCGAGTACGCCCTGCTGGCTCGCCAGATCATCGAGAATCCTATGTTGAACGGCGAGGTGATCCGGCTCGACGGAGCCATTCGCATGGCGCCCAAGTAACGCCTTCACTCTTCAGCGCGATCTCGATCGGGTTCCAGATTGGCCCACCGTCCCGCGGCTCTTCCGCGCCTTCGCCGCCCTCTTAGCCTGTCGTGACAACGCGGCATGCGACGCAGCTCCCCGGCCTTCTTTCTTTAAAGCGGCCAGCGTGGCGCGCGATCTCTTGGCGGATGGCTTCCGATGGCTCCCGCTTTGTCCCCTAGCATAATCGCGTTCGGCTCTGGTTTTCGTCTCTTTCGAGACGCGACCTTTTTTCGGAGGCGGCAGTTTCACGCCCGCTCGTCTCGCCTTCGACAAGCCGATTGCAATAGCCTGTTGCGGCGACCGGGCTCCATGCTTACCTTCCCGAATGTGATCCATCTCCTCGCGTACGAACTCTCCGGCCTGCGTGCTGGGCGCTTTACCTTCCCGGGCATCCTCACGAGCTCGTTCGATTGTCTTTTTTTCGGGCATCATTACCTCCACTGCGAACTGGTATTCTGCGTCAACCGGAGGTGCTCCTCCCGCGGCAAGGTCTGCGTAGCGAACTGTCGAACATCCGGGTCGGTCGCGCTCTGCGACTCCTGGCGAAATTCCCCCAACTTGACCTCTGCCATTGCGCCTTCCGCCGCCTTGTGAACGAAAGTAGTATCGGCGGGAGCCAGCTTCCCTTCGGCGGCAACAACAATTCCTGAAACAGCCACACCCAACAAGACGATCACGGTGTCTTGTTCTTAATCATGAATCCCCTTCCTGGAACATTACGTCCCACTCGTTAGACCGCGTTTCAAGCTGTTTGCTACCCGCTCAATTCCGCGCTAACAGTTACATTGGAACACGCTGTATCATGGAACAAAATGCTCAAGAAATTTAGCCTTTCGCTGCTAGCAGCGGCTGCGACGTTCGCGCAGATCTCCGACCTCTCCGGCGAGCGCGTTCGCGCCCATGTAAAATTCCTGGCCAGCGATTTATTGGAGGGGCGTGGCGTCGGAACACGCGGCGAAAAGCTCGCTACCGAATATATCGCCACCCAGTTCGCTTTAATCGGCGCCAAGCCGGCCGGTGACCAGGGTACCTATTTCCAGAGAGTCCCCATGGTGGGCGCCACCACCGATCCGGGTGCGGCGCTCTCCGCTGTCGCGGCCAATAAAACCATATCGTTTCGATGGCTGGACGATTTTGTTGGCGTCAGCGAGCTGCAACAGCCCACTGATCAGTTCGACGCCGAAGCGGTCTTCGTCGGCCACGGCATCATCGCGCCGGAATTCCAATGGGACGATTTCAAGGGTGTGGACGTGAAGGGCAAGGTCCTAGTCCTTTTTACAAACGAACCTCCTTCCGAGGATCCGAAGTTCTTCGGTGGCCGCGCGCTGACCTATTACGGCCGTTGGACCTATAAATACGAAGAGGCCGCGCGCCTGGGCGCCAAAGCGGTCCTCATCATTCACACCACCCCCACCGCCGGCTATGGCTACGACGTGGTGCGAAGCTCCTGGGGAAAGGAAGATCCGCAGTTGAAGCTCCCCCCGGGCCAGCCTGCTCTAGCGCTCGCCGGATGGTTGACTCAAGATGCGGGGGAGAAACTGTTCGCCATGGCCGGCAAGAACGTCGACGAGTTACTGAAAGCGGCCAACTCACGCGATTTTCACCCCATTCCTTTGGGAGTCCATATCCGCGCGAATATCCCGACCAGCATTCGACAGATCGAGTCCCACAACGTCGTAGCGATGGTTCCTGGTAGCGATCCGAACCTCAAATCGCAGGCTGTGATCTTCACCGCGCACTGGGACCATCTGGGCATTGGACCGGCGGTGAACGGCGATACGATTTATAACGGCGCGGTGGATAACGCTACAGGTTGCGGCATTCTGATCGAGCTGGCGCGAGCCTGGCAGGAGCTCGAGCATAAACCCCGCCGCTCAGCCATCTTTGCCGCGGTCACCGCCGAAGAGGCCGGCCTCCGTGGCTCGGAATATTACGCCGCGCATCCCGTGGTGCCATTGGGTAAGACTGCCCTCGACCTAAATTTCGATGGCTTTTATCCCTTCGGACGAACCAAGGATGTTTCAGTCGGCGGCGCCGATCGCACTAGCGTTTGGCCGGTGGTGGAGGAAGCCGCGCACCGCATGGAACTCATCATCAAGCCGGAAGCTCATCCGGAGCAGGGACATTATTATCGTTCCGATCACTTCTCGCTAGCGCACGCCGGCGTGCCTTCGTTCTCAATCAGCCTGGGCACCGATTATTACGGTAAACCGGCCGGCTATGGCGAAAAGGTCTTCGAAGAATACAACGATAAACACTACCATCAGCCGTCTGACGAATATCACGACGATTGGGATTTCGCGGGCATGGAAGAGGTCGCCCGCTTCGGCTTCCTAATCGGGACCACGGTCGCTAATCAGGACAAGCTGCCTACCTGGAAATCGGGCGACGAGTTCTTGCCCGCCCGCGAAAAATCGCTGCGGCAGTAGCGCGTCGGAGCCGGAGGGCAAGATCGCGGGACGAATCAGTACTGATCCAGACCCTCGGTCAGCTCGACGTAGGTGCCGAACGGGTCGGTCAGAAACGCAATGGCGATGCCGGCGGCCGGAATTTTCTTGTACGGCACGTCCAGTTTCACGCCGTTGGCCTCGAGCTTCTTGCAGAAAGCTTCCAGATTCTTCACTTCGAAACCGATGTGATCGATGGATCGGCCTTTGGTGCCAGTAGTAGGCGGAGTTCGCGAGATTCCAAAAGTAAGATTCATTCCGGGAATATCCGCGGCATCGTGCATGCCGCGCTTCTTTATCGTTGCTGAGAAGGTCTTTGCATACCAGTTCATGAGTGTAATCTGATCGCCCGCCTTGTTGAGGAAGTGCAGGTGATAACCCATGGACGGTATTGTCTGTGTCGTGTCCTCTTGGATCTCGACTTTCACGTCGTCGGGGCCAATTATATAGGCATTCGGAAAACCTTCCGTGCCTTTGAACTCGCGCTGGATCTCATAGCCGGCGGCGCGGCAACGTTTGACCACTTCGGCCGTGCTGGGCACCTTCAGACCGACATGATCCATCATGGCTCCTTCGCTGGGGCCCGTGGGCGCCTGCTGCCGGATTAGAATGAGCATCCCAGGAATCTTCACGCCTTGCAGCCCCTCTTTTTTCAAAGGCACCGCCGCGAATTGCTCGGTCCAAAATTTCTTCTGCGCTTCTACATCGCGGACGTTTAAATGGATGTGGCCCATCGCGACACCGGCTTCGTTAGGCGCAGCGAGCTGCGCGTTCGCCGGCGCGAGGAGCACCAATCCAGCCAACAGGCCGAGCATAATTTTCATAACGACCATCCTCGGCTGTGTAGTATACACGTTTTCTAACGACCCTAATAGGACGCCGACGGGCCGCGAGGGCCTTGCATCAATCAACGTCTTGTGATAAATTTTTACCACTTCGCAAGGGTGTGCTTAAGAGGAGACTGAATGCGCCACGTACTGCTCATTTCCGGACTCTGCTTGTCCGCTAGTTTGGCCTTTGGCCAGACATTTGGATCGATCACGGGAGAGGTCAGGGATCCCAGCGGTGCAGTTATGCCGAACGCGTCGGTAACCGCGACCAACGTCGCTACCAGCGTTTCGCGAGCCACCGCGACCAACGATTCCGGGGTTTATAATTTTCCGGATCTGAACCCGGCCACCTATCAAGTTAAGGTTAGCGCGCCCGGCTTTCAGACCACCACCAGCACGGTCGAAATTCAAGTGCAACAGACCGCCCGGGTGGACATCACACTGACCGTGGGGCAATCCTCACAAACCATCGAGGTCAGCGCCTTGGCAGCCACTCTAACCACGGAAAACGCGACCGTGGGCACCGTGATCGAGGAAAAGAATATCAACGATCTACCGCTGAATGGACGGAACTTCCTGCAGTTGGTCGCGTTGGCTCCCAACGTGACATACGGATTTGCCGCTCCTTCTATCGCATCCAGCCGCCAAGGCGGCGACCGGGTAAATCAGAATATTTCGGTCGCCGGCATGCGAGGCGTGTGGAACAACTACACCTTGGACGGAGTCTCGGATCTCGATGCTAATTTCAATCTCTATATCCAACTTCCCTCCATCGATGCCCTTCAGGAATTCAAGGTTCAGACCGGCATTTACCCCGCCGAGTTTGGACGTGAGGCATCACAGATCAATGTGTCAACCAAGTCCGGAACCAACGACTTTCACGGAACGGCCTACGACTTCTTGCGCAACAGCGACCTGGATGCGAAGCCCTACGATTTCCTTGGCACCAGCCCCGCCAAGGCTCCCTTCAAACAAAATCAGTATGGCTATTACCTGGGCGGTCCAGTTTGGATTCCCAAATTGTTTAACGGCAAGAACAAGCTCTTCTTCATGTCGAATTGGGAAGGATTCAAGAGCCGGCTTACAAACCAGAACAATTACACCGTTCCCACGGCAGCATGGCGCAACGGAGACTTTTCTGCTTATCCCGTAGCGTTGCTTGATCCAAACACCCGCGTGAAGGGTTCGAATGGGATTTGGACGGCGACGCCATTCCCTGGAAATATGATCCCGGCCAATCGATTGGATCCGACCTCGCAAAAACTGTTCGCGTTCCTGCCTCTGCCGAACATCAACCCTATGAATAGCGTAAATCCGAACAGCAACCTCCAGATTCCCGAAGAAATCACAGTTGACAAGAATCAGGTTACCGAGCGCATAGACTTCAACCAAAACGCGAGATCGCAATGGTTCGGACGCTTCGGTTGGACCAATGAAAACACGGTTACGCCCATTCTTCCCCAGCAGGGAGGGACGCTCGGCACTAATTCCAAGCAATACATGGTTTCGAATACCTTTGTTTTGTCACCCAGCAAGGTGAATGAGTTTCGTTTTGGATACACCTCCATCTTCAATGCCGTAGCTGATATCTTAGCCGGCAAGACCGACGTTGTCTCGCAACTGGGGCTTCCATTTCCGCAGGAGATTCCTCAGAGCTGGGGAGTGCCAGGTATTGCATTGGCGACCAATAACCTGAGCGGCTGGGGCGACAACACGAACGGTCCTTTCGTAATCAATGACCATACCACCCAGGTGTTGGACAACTTTTCCTGGAACCACGGCAAGCATTCGATCCGCTTCGGGGGTGAGTATCGCTACGACGTTTTTAATCAGTACGGTAATCAATATACGCGCAGCCAGCTACAGTTCAACGGCCAGTACACCGCCGATCCGCAAACTTTGAAGGGCGGGAATGCCGCCGCGGATTTCGTCCTAGGCTCTCCGTACCGCATAGACCTGGCGCTGCAACTCGCCCAAGCGAATGACACAGCCAACAGCCTTGCGTTCTATGTCGACGACACGTACAAAATGACACCCAAGCTGACCGTCACGCTTGGATTGCGTTGGGAACTGGTTCAGCCCTGGCTGGATACCATGCACAACGAGACGAACTTCCAGTTCCAAGGAAACCTTCCCCATCAGGCGAACGTGGATCCGAGCTTGTATCCGGTCTTAGTTCGCGCGGGTACCGGCGATTTTTACCAAGGTCTGGATTACCGCTACGCCAACCTCACGGGAGTCGGCGGACCGGTAGCGGTCGCCAGGGACGGTCGTCTTGGAGCTCGAATGGTAAACACCGATTACAAGAATTTTGGGCCCCGCTTCGGAATCGCGTACAGTCCTTCTTCCAAATGGTCCATCCGCACGGGGTTCGGAATATTCTATTCGCAGGAAACCGCCAACTCGAAGTTTGACGTGAACCGCGCCACGGCTGGCCGTTTGACCGACCTGCCGAACACGCAGTCGCCGGCGACCCTCACTTATGGGAATTCCTTCAGCACGGCCATTTTGCCGGTGCAGCTCAATCCCGGATTGACTTGGGCCATCGCGCGAGACATTGGTACGCCCATGTCGATGATGTATCTGTTCAACGTACAGAGACAATTGGGCCAGTCCACCACGCTCGAGGTCGGCTACCAAGGCGTGTTGGATCGTCATCTCCAGGACCAATACAACATGGACGCCGGGGTTCCTGGAGTTGCGGCGGCGCAAACTCGGGTTCCGTTCCCGATGTACTCTTCCGGTATCGAATTGACGGAGGGTTGGGGCACCGGCAACTATAACGGATTGTCCACCAAGCTCAGCCAGCGATACAAATCGGGCTTGACCACCTTGGTTGCATTTACCTGGTCCAAGGCCCTCGATAATGGAAGCGCTATCCGCGGCACGACTGGCGACCAATACCCGGAAAATCCCTACTGTATCTTGAGCTGCGAGTGGGGGCCTTCGGGTTTCAACACGCCGCTTCGCTTGGTGACTTCTATTTTGTATGAACTCCCGTTCGGGAGAGGCAAGGCCTTCCTCAATCGCGGCGGCTTCGCAAATCAAATCGTAGGTGGCTGGCAGGTCACCACCATCTTTACCGCCCAAAGCGGCCGCCCGCTGAATACAGTGAGTTGGGATGCCTCCGGCCAGATTATTCAACCGAATTCGAACCGGCTGAACTCCACCGGTATCAGTCCCTACGCCGCCAACCCGAACCAGAACCAGTGGTTCAATCTCGCGGCCTTCTCAAATCTGGCGCCCGGAACGTTCGGCAATATCCAACGTAATGGTTTGATCGGACCTTCTACGTGGACGGATGATTTCTCGGTGTTCAAGAATGTCCGCTTCACCGAAAGAACGACTCTGCAGTTCCGCGTGGAAGCATTCAACGTATTGAACCATCCGGCATTAGGTAACCCGAACGTAAGCTGGGGTGGGAGCCAAACAAATCCGGTGTCCAGCTTTGGCCAGATTCGAGATAATGGCAGCACGCTCGGCACCGCCTACACAATGCGCCAGATTCAGTTGGCGCTGAAGTTCATTTTCTAGCAGAAGCGAGCTGGCCGGAAAATCGAAAACTGAGCACTAGTGTGCTACGCTGTCGGTTCAAGTTCCGTGCAGCCGGTTAACAACTCAGGACTCATTGACTCACCGGGATTTCAGCCGCCACGCCTGATCGAAAATCTGGGCGATTGTTCGTTCTATCACGCCATGGATTTGCCTGGATATGGCTTTCAAGCGGGCCACTGGGACCTTCGCAAGGACGTCGATAATTACCTGGGAAAGCAGGATTTCCGCGGCAAAAGCGTTATCGATGTTGGGACCGCGTCAGGCTTTTTGTGCTTCGAGATGGAGAAGCGCGGTGCCGACGTCACGGCCTTCGATCTGTTCTTCAAGCATGGCGACAATATCATCGAGCGGATTCCCTATGCCGACTTCGACCAGCGATTCGGAATGACGCCGCGGCAGCAGGTGGAAGAACGCCGCTACATGCTGAACAGGGCGCAGAATAGCTTCTGGCTGTCGCATCGGGCCCTGCAGTCCAAGGCGAAGCTTTATAGCGGGACCGCTTACCAGTGTCCCGCCGAACTGGGCCAGTTCGATTACGCGTTTTTCGGATCGATTCTGCTGCATCTCCAGAATCCAGTGCAGGCTCTGATTTCATTTGCGCAGGCGACCCGCGAAAAGGTGATCGTCACCGACCTTTATGAAAACATCGGCCACGCGGCGGATGGCCCTATCCTGTTCTTTCGGCCGATTGCGACCGACAAGAACTCGGACACCTGGTGGTATATAACGCCTAAGTTTTTGCAGAGCTTATTGGGCATACTCGGATTCCATAAGTTCTCGGTGAAGACCCACCAAGCCAGGTTTGAGCTGAGTAAGAAGGACGTGAAGCTCTACACCGTGGTGGCGGAGCGATAAGTTAGCTTCGCATTAGCCCGGACACTTAAGACAAAAACTATTTAAAATGGTTTTTGCGGCCAGCATGAACGGCTGACTGTGGTGACAAGCGGGTGACCGAATATACAAAACTCGGCGTCGAGGAGGCATTCTTCACCAAGCTCCGAGAAGGTTCTCGGGTAAAGCAGAAAATTGTAAGCGGTTATTTCATTGCATATAACAATGTCATGGCTCGCGGAAATCGAGAGAAAGTTGGCTATGCGGACCTATTCGCTGGACCGGGGGTCTATACGGACAGCAGCGGGGATGCTCACAAATCGATTCCTGTCCTAGTCTGTGAGGCAACGGTACGTGAAGAGCGCTTCCGTAGAAGGGTTCACCTCTGGTTCAATGAGGGAGACCATAGTCACACGAGCGGCTGAAAAGTACCATTGCTTCTGTACAGGGTATTGAAACCCTCACATACGCGCCCACTATACGTAACAGGATAATCAACGCTCAGTGGGTGGGTATCCTAGCGAAACTTCCTGTCCCGACCTTGGTGTTTCTGGATCCGTGTGGGTACAAAGGGCTATCACTGAAGCTCGTTGCGTCGGCTCTCCGCGGCTATGGAAACGACTGTATCTTTTTTTTTAATTACAGCCGCATCAACATGAAGCTTGACCTTGAAATCATGAATAGATCAATCGATGAATTCTTTGAGCGCGATGCTGCGAACGCTCTGCGCAATGAAATTCAGAATCGAAGAGCTGCGGAAAGAGAAGGCATCATTATTACCGCTGTCAAATCTGCGATTACGCAGGCCGGAGCAATTCCTCTCGTTTTCAGGTTCAGGAGCGACCAGGGCCGGATTAGTCATCATCTCGTCTACGCATCGAAAGAAAGCAGGGCAGCGAACATGATGAAGAGCATCATGCGATCGGCCAGTTCGACTATCTCTGAGGGTGTGGGGTCGGGCGAGCATAACCCGCGTGATCGAAGTGCTCCTGGCCTCTTGTTCGGTGGATTGTATGAAGTCGAGGAGCGACTGCTAGCCGTCTTTGCTGGGCGCGAGATTCGGTTCGATGGCCTACTGCGCGAGGAAGCGCAGACCAAATACACGGAAGGCAATTATCGGGATGCACTCTTAAACTTGGAACGTGACGGCAAAATTACTGTTGTTCCGCCAGCAGAGGATAGACGATTCCTAGCGGGCCGTAAAAAGCGAAGTCTTCCAAAAACCGTCGAGATTAGCTTCAGGAGCTAAGGATATGGCTACTAAGTCATCCATCGAGTGGACCGAGGCGACATGGAACCCATCTACCGGCTGCGATGGTTTGAGCCCCGGTTGTGATAACTGCTATGCCGAGCGATTGGCGCTTCGCTTGAAAGCCATGGGCCAAAAGAAATACTCCAATGGGTTTCAATTGTCGCTTCACCCAGAAACTCTGGACTTACCCCTCCGATGGAAGATACCCCAGATGATCTTTGTAAATTCGATGAGCGACCTGTTTCATCATGGCGTGCCCCTCGCGTACATCCAGCGTGTCTTTCACACCATGCGCTTGGCATCGTGGCATCAGTTCCAAGTTCTTACGAAACGGTCTGGGCGCCTGCTTGCGTTCTCCGATCAAATCGATTGGCCCAGTAATGTCTGGATGGGAGTTAGTGTCGAATCGCATGAGTACATCCGGCGAATTGATCACCTGCGGAAAACTCCGGCCCAAATTAAGTTTCTCTCCTTGGAGCCCCTTCTTGGCCCTCTTGAAAATTTGGACCTAACTGGCATCGATTGGGTTATCGTAGGCGGAGAATCTGGGCCGGGCGCCAGACCGATGCGCTCTGAGTGGGTCACTTCGATCCGTGACCAATGCGAACAATCGGGAATCTCTTTTTTCTTCAAGCAATGGGGTGGAGTGCAAAAGAAACGCACGGGACGGTTGCTGGACGGCCGGACCTATGACGACATGCCGCAATTCGTTCGATCGTTGCCACTGACCAAAATCGCACTTTAGGCTTCAACTTCGCATCAACCCGGCTTTCACCCGCGCTGGCGTGAACGGAATCGCTCGCAGCCTGAGCCCGGTGGCGTCGAACACAGCATTGCCCAAAGCGGCGGCGACCGGCGCCGTGGATGCCTCGCCCGCGCCCAGCGGCGGCAGCGTGGGACGGTCGATCAGCGCCACCTCGATGGCCGGCATCTCCGGGAAAGTCAGGATTGGATAGCTCGCCCAATCGATACTGGTAACTCGCGAGCGATCGAACTTCACTTCCTCATGCAGGGCGCGGCTGAGCGTCTGCACGATTGAGCCTTCGATCTGGTTCCGCAAAGAATCGGGATTGATCACCAGCCCGCAGTCGTGTGCGCACGTGACACGCTGCACGTTGATCTTGCCAGTGGTGCGCTCGACAGTGACCTCCATCGCCATCGCGACGTAATTCTCAGCCTGCTTGTAGCGCACATAAGAAAACCCGCGGCCGGTGAGCAAATTACCCTGCGCTGACGCGACGCTCGGGCTGGGCGAGGGCCGCGCCTGCCACCCGATCATGTCGGCCGCGCGCTGAATCACTTCGATGGCGCGAGGGTCCGTCAAACCCTTTAGCCGGAATGCGACCGGATCGATTCCAGCCGCCGATGCCAACTCGTCGGTGAAGCTCTCGACCGCAAAGCTATTGGCGATTTTGCCGGGCGCGCGCAGATTCGAAATTCGCAGCGGCGTCTCTTTGGTCCAGTGCACCGTGACCCGGACATTCGGAGCCGCATAGGGCGGATCGCCGTTCTGCGAGATCTGGCCCGCGCCTTGTCCGTGCGCCTGCGCGATCCCGGCTGCGTCCACGCCCAGGATGGGACGGTTGCCCGGTGTGCTGGTCGGCAGCCACATCTCCGTCTCCCATGCCACGATCCGTCCTTCGGCATCCACACCGCCACGCAAATCGAGAAGCTGCGCCGGACCTTTCGGGTCCCAGCCGTGTTCGTCATGCCGCATCCACTGCACGCGCACCGGCTTTCCGGCGGCCTTCGAAAGAAGCACCGCGTCGGCAGCCGCGTCATCATTACCATTACCGCCGTAGGAGCCCGACCCGTCCAGATAAATGACTCGCAGCTTGTCCACCGGAATGCCGAAGATCTTCGACAGGTTCGCCCGCAGGCCGTGAGTCCCTTGCGTGGACGTCCAAACGGTCGTGCCGTCGACGCGCACATCGGCAACAGCACAAGACGGCCCGAGCGAAGCATGGCTCTGCAAAGGCCACTCGTAGGTCGCGGAAAACTGCTTGTCGGTTGTGGATAGCGCCGCGGCCGGATCGCCCCGGCTTACCAGATCCTGATGCCGGTCAACTGCGCCCTCGCGGATGAAGCGCTCCAATCCGTCGTTACCGGGCAGTCCCTGCCACTCGCTCCAGGTCGCCTTTAGCTCGCGGGCGGCACGCACCGCGGCCCATTCGTCGGGCGCGACCACGCCCAGAAAATTCTCGATACGCACTACGCGAACATCCGGGATCGCTCGTATGGAGCCTTCATCGACGGAGAGCAGCTTCGCGCCGATCGCCGGTGGCCGTATCACTCGGCCATGCAGCATGCCGGGCAGCGAGTAATCCTGGACATAGACATGCTTGCCGGTGCACTTCTCGGGCACGTCGGGACGCAGCAGCGGTTTGCCGACCACCGCGTAACGCGCCGGATCCTGCAGCGACGCTTTGCTGTCTACCTTAAGCCCGAATCGCCGGTCACCAATGAGCTTGCCGATGTCGGCACCTTCGCCACCAGCCAACGGCCGTACTTGACCGTCTACAATCGTCAGTTCAGCCGCCGGCCGCTGGAGTTGCACGGCTCCCAATTTGAGTAAGGCCTGTCGTGCTGTGGCCGCAGCTTGGCGTACATCCACGCCACCGCGCGGGATGCCGGTGCTGCCGCCCGTTCCACCATGATCCGGCGTAAGAGCTGTATCGCCTTCCACCATTGCGATCCGCTCCACCGGAATACCAAGCTCCTCGGCGGCCATCTGTCGCATCGCTATACGAAGCCCGACGCCTACGTCGACATGGCTGGTGTAGAGAGTAACGGAGCCATCGGTATGTACCGCGAGAAAACTGTCCACTTCATGCGGGTCCAGCGGCTTGCGAATATCGACGCCCGCGCCAGAAGCCTGCGCCGCCGCTCGCTTCGGCGATCCCAAAGCAAAGCTCACCACTACCGCGCCGCCGGCTCGAAGAAGATCACGACGAGAAATATTGTTCATGATCCCTCCTCACGCCTTCGCTGCCAGCATGACTGCTTGGACGATCCGCGTGTGAGTCCCGCACCGGCATAGATTGCCCGCGAGCCCTTGCTTCACTTGGTCGAGTGTCGGCCGAGGCGTCTGGTTGAGCAGCGACTTCGCCGCCATGATCATGCCATTAGTGCAGTAGCCGCACTGCGCGGCCTGCTGGGCGACGAAAGCGGCTTGTACGACTCCCGGTTTCTCAGGTGTACCGAGCCCTTCTAGAGTCGAGACAGCGCGGCCCGCGGCTTGCCGCACCGGAAAAACGCACGAGCGCTGGGCTTTCCCATCGATCAACACCGCGCATGCGCCACATTGGGCGAGTCCGCAGCCGAATTTTGCTCCATGCAAGCCCAGAGAGTTGCGTAATACGTAGAGAAGCGGTTGCGCCGGGTCCCAGGATTCGATCGACACCGAACGGCCGTTTAACTGGAAATTGTACTTCGGCATGGATCTGCCTCCTCTTGTTATTGCTTCAAGGCGAAAGTAAACAGCGAGTTGCCCGCGGCGACGCCAACATATTGCCGGCCATTCACCGAATATGTCATCGTGCCCGAAGCCACAGCGCCGCCCACGGTCGTTTTCCACAGTAACGCACCAGTACGCGCATCCAATGCGTAGAAGTAGCCTTCTCGCCCGCCGCTGAACAACAGATCGGAAGCGGTGGTAAGGATGCCCGCGTCGGTGACGTCGTTCATCTTGAACTCCCACTTCCTCTCGCCGGTCGCCGGATCGACCGCGCGGACTGCGCCATAGCCCTCTTCTTCTTTCCTGAAATTCTGACCACCCCGCCCAAAGGGAATGGCCGACCTCGGAAATCCACCGGCGTATCGTCGGCCCTCAACATAGTCGTCATCTTTCCCTTTGACGTAGATCGAGGAATAGTTCGCCCAGGTCGGAATATAGAACAGACCGGTGTGCGGGCTGTAGGAAGGCGAATACCAGTTCGTCCCGCCCTGGTTGCCCGGATAGATGAGCGTCCCCTCCGCGCTGGGAACTTTCCCGGTGACCCGCATCGGCCGGCCCTTCTCATCAAAGCCGTTCATCCAGTTCACCTCAACGAACGGTTTGCCAAGCAAAAACTCGCCGCTAGTGCGATCGAGCACGTAAAAGAGGCCGTTGCGATTAGCCCACATCATCACCTTGCGGGGTCTCTTTACCCCATCCTTGCCGGTCCATTGCATGTCGGCCAGCACCGGGACTTGCACGGCGTCATAGTCGAACTCGTCGTGCGGCGAGAACTGGTAATACCACTTCAGCTTGCCGGTGTCGGCGTCGAGCGCGACCACCGAATCGGTGTAGAGATTGTCGCCTGGCCGTGAATCGCCGTTCCAATCCGGGCCCGGATTTCCGATGCCCCAATAGGTCAGATTGGTGGCCGCATCATAGGAGCCGGTCACCCACACCGAGCCGCCGCCGGTCTTCCACGAGTCGCCGCCCCAGGTTTCGTGGCCGGCCTCGCCCGGTTCGGGGATGTTGTGGAACCGCCACATCTCCTTGCCCGTGCGGACGTCGTAGGCGGCGATGAATCCCCGGATCCCGTACTCTCCACCGGCCGTTCCGACGATCACCTTATCCTTCACCACCAACGGAGCGTGCGTCAGCGCGTAACCGGATTCCGCCTTGGCCACGGTAGTGTTCCAAAGCGGCTTGCCATTCTTGGCGTCGATCGCCACCAGGTGCGCGTCGATAGTGCCCATAAACAGCGTGTCTCCCAGGATCGCCAGCCCGCGATTGATGCGGCCGCAGCAGGGACGTGATTCGGGCGCCGGAGTGTACGAGTAGGTCCAGAAGAGCCGTCCCGTCGCGGCATCCAGTGCCATCACGTCGTTGGGAGCCTGCACGGTGTACAGAACGCCATCCACCACCAAGGCTGTCGCCTCGAACTTCTCGAGCGACCGCGCCTGATAAACCCACTGCAGCTCTAGATTCTTGACGTTGTCGGGCGTGATCTGGGTCAGCGTGCTGTAGCGCTGGCTTTGGGCGCTACCGGAATAGGTGAGCCAGTTTTGCGGCTCCTTATCGGCGCGCATAATTCGATCAAACGAAACCTGCGCGAACAGAGAACTCGTAACGGAAATGAGCAGCAGCGCACGGCGATTCATTGCTTGTCGATTCCTTTCAGTGAGACCAGATAGCTAACCAGATCGGACAGTTCCTGCGGGCTCAGCTTTCCCCGGAACGACGGCATGGGAGATTTGTTGGTGAAGGCGTACTCTTTCAGTTTCGACTTCTCCAGAGACACCAGCCGGTCATTGGTATCGTAAAGCTGGATCGTAAAGGCGTCCTGGTTCAGCAGTCTGCCGTTAAGCGTCGCGCCATCGCGCGTCACGACGCGGATGAAGCGGTTCTGGGGCAGAACTTCGGCATCGGGCTCCAGGATGGAGCGTTCCAGCTCAGCCGCGCGGCGAAGCGAACCGATGTCGGTGAGTTCGGGGCCAAGTCGTGCGCCGTTACCGTTGACGCGGTGGCAACTGAGACATCCCTTGCTCTCGAAAACCGCTTTACCGTGAGCGGGGTCACCCGTCGCTACGGGGCCGCGCGAGGGGGATCCGGCCATAAAGCGCAGGTAGGCGACCACCGACCTGGCTTGAAACGCCGTGAAGGTATGGGGCGGCATAGCCGTGCCAGGAATTCCTTTGCGAATGATGTCTATTAGCTCATCATCGGACGATCCGTGGCGGAACGTTCCATGATCCAGTTGGACGCCCGGCACCGATTCGCCCTCGGGGCCGTGACAGACAGCACAGTTGGCTACATATAGACGACGGCCGTCCTCCACATCGCCCGGAGAGTAGTTTTGTTGAGCCAGCAGCGTGCCGGCCGCCGCCAAAATAAAGCAGGAAATGGGAAGGGCCCTCATACGTAGAATGCCTTTCAAACGATGTGGCTATACTACCGCCGACGGAGCGAATAGGTCAAACCTGGTGCTCACTCTTCCCGCAGCGCCATCGTCGGATCCAGCCGTGCCGCGCGATGCGCGGGGAACAAGCATGCCAGGGCGGCAATCAGAAAAAAGACCACCACAATAGAGGCGAACGTCGGCGGATCGGTGGGCTTCACTCCGATGAGCATGGTGATCATGGCGCGCGTAAGACCCAGGGCCGCCGCGATTCCGGCCACGATTCCTAGCGCGGTCAAACGCAAGCCATGGCCGACCACGAGATTGAATATGCTCCTCGGCGCGGCCCCCAACGCCATCCGCACACCAATCTCGGCGGTGCGCTGGCGAACAACAGTAGATAGCACGCCGTAGAGCCCGACCGCCGCTAGCAGCCCCGCGATCGTTGCAAAGACGCCGATCAACACCAGCGAAAATCGGGTCCCGGCCTGGGCCTTCTCGACCAGCGTGTCCATTGGCTCGATATCGTTGATAAGCATGTGCGGGTCGACCTTGGCGATCTCGGCGCGCACCAGCGGCGCATACTTGGCGGGATCGCCCGAAGTCCTGATAGCCCATTGCCCGACATTTCCGTGCCGCAGAAATCCGTCGGTAAAATAGATTTGCTCGCGCCCTGGATCGGCGATCGAAGTCTGGCGCTGATGCGCCACTATCCCGATAATCTCTACCCATTCCGGCTCTGGCGTCCGGAGTCGAATGAGAATTCGTTTCCCGACCGCCGACTCGCCCGGAAAGGCTTTGGCGGCGAAAACCTGATCCATCACCACCAGGTTTCGCTCCGGGATATTGTCGGCCTCAGTGAAGGTTCGGCCCGCCAGCAGAGGTGTGCGCAGCGTATCGAAGTAACCGGGGAGCACAACTTGCCAATCGACGGCCTGATACTTGCCTGGATCGGCCACCGCTTCTTCCTTTCCCCATCGAATTGTAGAGAATCCCCCGGCCAACGGAAAAGGAAACGAGCCGGTCGCGCTTTCGACACCTGGTAGCGCGCGCAGCCGGGTTTGAATCTCGCGCATGCGAGCGGCCCGTTGTTGCGGAACCGTGTTGCCGGGGCCACCGAGTATCCCGAAGGTCAGAAGTTGGTGCGGGTCGAATCCCAGGTTCGTATGCTGCAAAGCCAGAAAGCTGCGGAACATGAGGCCGGAGCCGATGAGCAGCACAAACGACAGCGCAACTTCGACGACCACCACGCCGCTTCGCAACTGACTGGAGCCCAGCGCGACCGTCCTGCCGCTGGCCCGAAGAACATTCATCACGTCCGGGCGCGAGGCACGCAGCGCGGGTACGATGCCGAAGATAGCCGCTGCTAGCGCGCCGACCACAACCGTAAATGCGAGCACTTGTGGATCGAGGGGTACCGAATCAAGGCGCGGCAGATTCGGCGGCGCAATCCTCAACAACTCATGGATGCCGAGCCAAGCCAGCCCCACTCCCAAGAGGGTACCGAATCCGGTCAGCAGTAGAGCCTCGGTGAGCATCTGCCGCACCAGCCGCCATCGACCGCCTCCCAGCGCCGCTCTCACGGCCAGTTCACGCTCGCGCAGAGACACCCGCACCAGCAGCAGGTTCGCGACATTGGCGCAGGCGATCAACAACAGAAAAATCACCGCGCCCATGAGCGCCAGAATCGCCGGCCGGACTTCAGCAACCATATATTGCTTCATCGGCTCAGCCCGGTATTGGAACCGGGCGGTGCGATAGAGGGAAAAGTTCCGGCGGATCTCGGCTGACACCAGATCCACTTCTTCTTGTGCCTGCCGCAGCGTCACGCCCGGCTTTACTCTCCCGATCGCCCGCAGGAAATAGGCGTTGCGATTCGCATTGTCGTAGCGCAGACGGGCCGCTATCCAGATGTCGGGGTGGCGCTCCACCTCCGCGCTTGGCCGGAATAAAAGCTCGAACCCAGGCGCAAGCACGCCCACGATCTGGGGATTGAAGCCCGGCGCGTTGTTGAGCATAGGGCGGCCGAGCACGGCTGGATTTCCGCCGTAGCGTCGCTGCCAATATTCGTAGCTCAAGACCGCGATGGTTGGAAGAGGGGGAGTGGCTGGTGGCGCGGCGCCCGGCTGGGCAGCTGGCTGAGGCTGGCCGTCGGAATCGGTAAAGTCGCGCCCCAACACCATTTTCGCGCCCATCAACGCAAAGAAATTTGTGGTCACTTGAGCGAAGCGGACCTGCTCAGGCGTACCGTCCTCGCGGGGAAAATTCCCGCGATTGGTGAACACGGCGCCGAAGTCTTCGAAGTTGCGCTTAGCCCCGTTGCGCAGATCAATGAAGTTCTCAGCGGAAACGGGTGAGTCGACCACATTCCGCGTCTGCATGTCGGCGCAGGCCAAAACCAACCGGTCCGGGTTCCTATAAGGAAGGGGCCGCAACAGGACCGCATTGGTGACGCTGAAGATGGCCGTGCTTGCGCCTATGCCCAGCGCTAGCGTAATCACCGCGGTCGCAGAGAAAACGGGCGTGTGAAGAAGGGCGCGAGCGGCGTGCCGGAGTTCGCTACCGAGCATGTTTTTGCCGACTCCTTACAGTGCTAGAATCTAAAGATTATTCCTTAATTTTACGATGGAGAGGGGCGAGATGATACTGCGCCTAGCTTGGATTTGTGGACTTGTATCGACGCGCGACTACGATTCGCGGATGCGGCAGAGAAAAATAGGGAACGCCGCGATTGCGGCCAATGAAGGGGCATTAGAACGCATGGAGCGCTCGCTCGTAGAGGATCGCATCGCAGTGATTGTCTTTCTGGTCGCGATTACGATCTTTCTCTATACGCTCGAATACGCTCCCGCGTTCAGAGCTTAGTCGTCAGACTCTTCGTGCCAAATGGGCGATCAAAGAGATAACGAAAAGCACGATAAAGATAAAGAACAAGATCTTTGCGACGCCAGTTGCTAGAATGGCAACGCCAGTGAATCCCAGGACGGCCGCAATAAGCGCGATCACCAGAAACATCAGAGCCCAGTAGAGCATACTTGAAGTCCCCCTTCCGCCGGTCTAAATGCAGCTTCAGGCCCACGCAGGATTTCCTTTAGATTCAACACCTATGGAAAATAAACGCGCCATCTTGCAGGTAGAAAAGTCGATTGCATGTTGACTTTTTTGCGTAACTAACCTGTACGGGATGGATGTTTAATCCGATAGGTAAGGGAGGCTACGCTGAACTACGCATGAACCCGCCTGTGATTATCCCGGCAGGTCTGAAGAAGGTCCCTCCTTTTCCTCCCGTCGCGGCAAGACTACTAACCTTGCTAGCCCATCCGGATGTGAAGGTGAAGGAAGTCGCGGAGCTAATCGCTTCGGATGCAACGTTTACGGGGCGGCTGCTGCAGTGCGTGAACTCCTACGAGTTTGGGCTGTCCTACCCGGTAAGTGATGTAAAGCAAGCTGTAGCCTTGGTGGGCCTGGATCGGACCCGGCAAGTCACTATTTCCCACGCGACGGCCGCGTATGCCAAGGGCGCGCTTCGAACTGCCGAGTTGCGGCGTTGCTGGCAGCACACGGTGGCGACCGCGGTTTTGTCCGAAGAGATCGCGCACGCCTGCGATGCCTTTACGAACGTGGCATTTACAGCCGGGGTCATGCATGACATCGGCAGGCTGGCCCTGTTGGTGGCTTATCCACAGGAGTATGAGAAGGTCATTCGCGGTGCGGCCGAGCAGAGTCTGGACATCCTGGATTTCGAACGTGAGGAGTTTGGTGTGGATCACGCCGAGGCCGGTCGTGTTCTGGCCGAACGTTGGGGCCTACCTCTGGAGCTGCGCGTGATCGCCGGTCGCCATCATGATCCCAGCGAAGGTTCTGAACTCGACTTGTTACGGATCGTGCACGTCGCGTGCCGGCTAGCGGAGATCCTCGGATACGATATAGTCCACGCGTTGGTCCCGCAGGACGTGGACACTGTGTTGGCCGAACTACCACCCCGCGCGCGAGCCCGGCTCAAGAAAACGCCGGCGGAGTTGTGCGCGAAAATCGAACAGCGGATTCTGGAGTTCGATTCGGAAAATGGCGATAAGCCTCCTCAGGCGGCGCTGCCGGTATTGGCTGCCGCGAATCCCGAAGAGCCCGAGACTGAACCGGAACCCGGGCTCGAAACAGTCTATGAGACCGAAGTAATTCCGCCCGGGCCGAATCGGATGGCACGTTTCGCAATCGCAGCGGCGGCCGTGGCACTGGCGATACTTTCCGTCATCCTGCTGTGGAGAATGCAGTAGGGCAGTCGCTCAATCGTGAATTTTGAGCACAGCGGCGCCGCGAATGGCGTCGTTCTTCAGCGCATTCAGCGCACGATTCGCTTCCCGCAGCGGAAACACCTCGAACTGAGTATGAATCGGAATCCGCGCGGCGATGCGCAGGAAATCGTGGCCATCCTGGCGGGTGTTGTTGGCCACGCTTCTCACCACACGCTCCTGGTAAAGTAGGTCGTAATCGAGCGCCGGAATAGCGCTCATGTGGATGCCGCCCAGGGTCAGCGTTCCGCCTTTCTTCAGGGCTTTCAAGGCTGCTGGAACGATCTCGCCGGCGGGTGCGAAGATGATCGCGCTGTCCAGTTTTTGGGGAGGTTCGGCCACCGTGCCGCCGGCCCAGACCGCGCCTAATTCGAGCGCGAGCTTCTGATGTCTTTCATCACGCGTACAGGCGTAGACGTCGGCACCCCAATAGCGAGCGACTTGGATGGCGACGTGGGCCGCCGCTCCAAATCCGTAAAGGCCAAGGCGTCCGCCGCGCGCGATCCCCGAAAGTCGCAGTGACCGGAAGCCGATGATGCCGGCGCAGAGCAGCGGAGCCGCGTGGAGATCGGCAAAGCCTTCCGGGATTGGATAGACGAAGCTCTCTTCGGCAAGCGCATACTCAGCATAGCCGCCATCCACGGTGTACCCGGTGAAACTGGGGTGATCGCAGAGGTTTTCCTTGCCAGCGCGGCAATATTCGCAAGAGCCGTCGGTCGAATGCAGCCAGGCGATGCCTACGCGCGCGCCGATAGGATGAAGTTGGGCTCGGTCTCCGGCGGCTTCAATCACGCCGACCACTTGATGACCAGGCGTGATGGGCGACTTGCGGGGCGGTAGTTCGCCTTCGATTACGTGCAGATCGGTCCGGCAGATTGCGCAGGCGCTAACACGCACCAGCACCTGCTGACCTTTTGGCAGTGGCTTGGGGACTTCGGCAAGTTGGAGCGGGTTGGTCTCGATCGGAGCGGGAGAGCGGAGAATGCAGGCTTGCATGCAATTGATCACAGGCCTCAGGCCTGCGCCACTATAGTAACCTGAGGGTTCCATGGTTATTCCGGGCCGCAACTTCGCGTTCAATCTGGTGCAGCGCCGCACGCTCCTGTTTCAATTGGTCCGCCGCGATTTCGAACAGCGCTTCGTCGGCTCGGCGGCGGGCTGGCTGTGGGGGTTAATTCATCCGGTAGTGCTGCTGGTGAGCTGGGTCTTCGTTTTTCAGGTCTGCCTGAAAACGACGCTCCCCAGTAATGAGGTGACGCAGAACTACTCCTTGTTTCTGTTCTGCGGCTTTCTGCCGTGGCTGCTGTTTACCGAGACCGTAACGCGGTCGGCCGTATCCATGCTCGACAACGCCAACCTCATCACGAAAACGGTGTTTCCAGCCGAAGTCGTACCGGTTTCTATCTTTCTTTCTTCCCTTATCAGCCATTTAATGGCACTGGCACTGGTGATTGCCGTGGTCGGATTCGCTGTTGGCCACTTCAGCCTGTGGATGCTATTGCTGCCGCTTTACATGCTGCTGATCGGGCTTTTCGCGATCGGGGTGAGCTGGATCGTCTCCGGATTGCAGGTCTATCTGCGGGACACGGCCCAGGTGCTTTCCGTAGTTCTAACCTTCTGGTTTTGGGTAACGCCCATCTTCATTCCTGAGAAGTCCTTTCCAGATTGGGCGCGGTTCGCTCTAAGGCTGAACCCTCTAGCGTTTGTGGTTCGGGGCTATCGTGACAGGCTGCTCTCCTACCGTGTCCCAAACCTGGAAGATCTGGCGATCGTAAGCGCGTATGCCGTGACCGCGTTCCTGGTGGGTGGTTTATTCTTTCGGCATCTGAAGCGTGGCTTTGCCGATGTGCTGTAGCGGCACAACGCCCTTACATGTTGCCTTCGTCGGCAGACGGTCCATAAATGGACGGGACTGGAATATCGTTGAGCCGCAGATAGACGCCCAACTGCGCCCGATGATGAATCACGTGGTTCATTACAAAAGTCCGGACGCATGCGATTCGTGGCATCGTAAAGAGCGTTTTTCCAGCAGCCATCAGAGACCAGGGCTTCAGAAAGACTTCATCGCTGGCGCCAGCAATTGCGGCCCGAGCGCTGGCGACGCTCTTATCGAACTTCTCCAGCAGCTGTTTGGTAGACGCGGCAAGCTCTTCTTTGTAGGGCGGCGCGCCGGGCGGCGAGATATCGAATGAGTCTTTGTTAATGGTATCGGCGGCCCATCCGGTCATGGTAGCGATATGGGTGGCGAGCGAGATCATGCTAAATGATTTTGGATGCGGCTTCCAGGAGAACTTATCTTCCGGGACTCTTTCGAGGGTCTTGCGAGTGTTGACCATCTCCTGATCGAATTCGGGGAGCAGTGCATCTTTAATTGTCATAGGGTTCGGTTCCTTCTCGGGTTCGTTTTGTAATCGACGTACTTTGCCATCATAGGCGAATAATAGGCGAAAATCAATAGGAAATGTATGTAACGAAACCCACCGTCCCCTGGTGCTCATCTAACGGGTGGAGGGGGAAAATATGTTACGAAAAATCGGGCTTCCTTTACTTGCGCTGACGGCGATGTTGATGTTTGTGGCGCCGACGCATGCTGACGCGAGAGTCGGCTTTGGAGTGTACGTGGGCCCGGGCTACCCCGCCTATCCGTATGCCTATGGTTACCCCTACGCGTACCCATACGGTTACTATGATCCCTACTATTATCCTTACGCCTACGGTTATCCCGGCTACGGATTTTATGGCGGATACTGGGGCGGATACCGCGGTGGCTACGGCTATCGTGGCGGATACGGATATCGAGGCGGATACGGCGGATATCGCGGCGGTGGAGCGCGAGGCTATAGCGGCGGCGCCCGAGGCTTTAGCGGCGGAGCGCGGGGTGGCGGCGGCCACGGCGGTGGCGGACGACGGTAGTCCAATCCGGTAAAGTAGTGGATTGAAATCAGTCCAGCTGATTGCTCCACAGACCCTAGAGACTAGGGACATGCCGCTGCCGGCGGATCCCGGACCGAACGAAGTTCTGGTTAAAGTCCGTTCGGTCGGGATTTGCGGCAGCGACATGCATTGGTACCTGGACGGTAGCATCTATGGCTTTCCTGCCACCTATCCTCTAGTGCTAGGTCACGAGCCGGCGGGAGAAGTGGTAGCGGCAGGAAAACTAGTTTCCGGCTTGCGCGCCGGTGATCGCGTATCGATCGAACCCACCATTAGCTGCGGACACTGCGAATATTGCTTGCGTGCCGAGCATAACAATTGCGTGCAGTCGCAATTCATGGGGTCGCCTCAACACCCCGGCTTATTGCGCGAATACGCGTTGGTCCCAGCACATAACGCCGAGCTTGTTCCCGAAAATTTCAGCTACACACAAGCGTCTCTGATTGAACCAGTCTCGGTAATCATGCACATGCTGGAGCTGGTGCAGATTCACCCCGGCGACAGCGTCGCCGTGTTAGGCGCCGGCCCGATCGGACTGCTGGCGGCGGCTGTAGCGCGCCACTGCGGGGCTTGTCAGGTGCTGATGGCGGACAAACTTCCGCATCGCATCCAGATGGCACAGGACTTGGGCGCGACGGCGGCAGTGGCGCTCCAGCAATTCCCCGAGCTGGTAGGCGATAAGACTCGAGGGAGGGGCGTTGATTTAGCGATCGATGCGGCGGGCGCTGCTGAAACAATCAACGCGGGGCTCGCTATTACCCGCTTGGGCGGCACACTCGTCCTGATCGGCATTCCGCGTCAGGTTCCTGTCGGCGTAGATCTGTTCAGCGCCATGGCCAAAGAGATTCGTATTCAACCGCTGAAACGATCGAATCACCGCGCGAAACCCGCCATCGCGCTCCTCGCTGCCGGCGCGATTCCGGAAGCGATCGTCACGCATCGCGTGGATGTCGAACAAGCGCCCGCCGCATTCCAGATACTAGCTGAGTATCGCGACGGAATCGGCAAACTAGCGATTGAATTTCCGGCATGAACCGGTTTCTGGCGATCGATCTGGGCGCCGAAAGCGGGCGCGCCATGCTCGGAAGCCTGGAGAGTGGAAGGCTCGCGCTGGAAGAGTTGCATCGCTTCGCAAACACGCCGGTCCGGTTGCCGACGGGCCTTTATTGGGACACGCTGCGGCTGTTTCACGAGATCCGCCACTCGCTGGCGATTTGCGGGCGGGAGCGAAAGATCAAGCTGGATGGCATCGGCGTGGATACCTGGGGCGTGGATTTCGCATTGCTGGGCGCCGACGGGGCGCTGGTGGACAATCCGAGGCATTATCGCGATGCGCGGAACAATCAGATAACGATGGACAAGACCTTCGCGTCGGCGCCTCGCGAGGAGATCTTCGCCCAAACCGGCATCCAGTTCATGCCGATCAATACTCTTTACCAGCTGAGTGCCATGAAGCTGGCGCAGTCGCCCGCGCTCGGAATGGCGAAAACGCTTTTGTTTACGCCAGACTTGTTCAACTACTGGCTGAGCGGCGTGGTGCGTGCCGAGGTCAGCATTGCCAGCACTTCTCAGTTCTACAATCCGGTTACAAAAGATTGGGCAAAGGGTTTGTTGCGGAAGCTGGGGATCGAAGAGTCGTTGCTGCCGGAGATCGTTTCTTCCGGTACACGGCTGGGAACATTACTCCCCGAGGTGGCGGAAACGAGCGGCCTTTCGGCTGACACGCCGGTTTTTGCAACGGCGTCCCACGATACAGCATCGGCGGTAGCGGCCGTGCCCTCTGAAGGGCAGGACTGGGGCTATATCAGCTCCGGCACCTGGTCGCTGATGGGAGTGGAATTGGATGCGCCGGTGATTAATGAGCATGCGGCGGTGCTCAACTTCACCAATGAAGTGGGAGCTGGAGGAAAGATCCGGCTATTGAAGAATATCGCCGGGTTGTGGCTGCTGCAGGAATGCCGCCGAGCGTGGGCGCTGGCGGGGCGTGAATACGGCTACGCGGAATTAGTTGAACTCGCGGCCGCCGCGCCTTCGTCCGGGCTGACCCTCGATCCTGACGCCTTCCCGCAGCCGGGTCAGATGCCGGAGCAGATCGCGGAGCACTGCCGGGAGCGAGGCGTGAATATACCTGAACAGCCGGGCGGGATGGTGCGGTTAATTCTCGAAAGCCTAGCTGCGCGTTACGGCGAGGTGCTCGAAAATATAGAGGCTCTGACCGGTCGCCGAATAAACCGCATACACATCGTGGGCGGCGGTTCGCGTAACGAACTGCTGAACCAGCTGGCGGCCAATGCTACCGGCCGCACCGTGATCGCGGGCCCGGCGGAGGCGACGGCGGCGGGCAACGTCCTGGTACAAGCCATAGGAGCGGGAATAGTTTCGGGTGTCGGCGAGGCGCGCGAGATCGTCAGGCGCTCTTTTCAAATTCAGATTTACGAGCCACGCTAAAATGAAGGTGCGAACACAGATGGCTATTAAGCGTATCGGTATCCTGACTGGCGGAGGAGATGTCCCAGGGCTCAATTCCGTCATCAAAGAGGTCACGTATCGCAGCACCGAACACTGCTGTGAAGTGGTGGGGCTGCGGCGTGGATGGGAGGCGCTCACGCACCTGAACCTGGACGATGAGCAGAGCCGGGCGCATTACGTGCTGCCGTTGACGCGCGAGAACACTCGCACCATCGATCGCTATGGCGGAACGATCCTGCACAGCAGCCGTACGAACCCGTCCAAAATGACCGAGCTTCCCGATTTCTTGAAGGGACAGAGCTTTCCTCAGAAGCAGATCACCAAAGGCGGAAAGACGTCGGTGGCGTACGATGTCAGTTCGCAGGTGCTCAAGAATATCGAAGCGCTACAGCTCGATTATCTGGTGCCGATCGGCGGCGACGACACGTTGAGTTATGCCGCTAAGCTGCACGAGATGGGCGTGAAAGTGGTGGCGGTGCCCAAAACCATGGACAACGATGTCCGGAACACGGAGTACTGCATCGGGTTTTCAACCGCAATCACCCGCGCCACGGACGCTATCAATCGCCAGCGGACCACGGTTGGATCGCACGAGCGTATCGGCATCTTTCGCGTGTTCGGGCGCGACGCGGGCTTTACGTCGCTTTATACGGCGTACGTAGCGTCGATTCGCTGCTGCCTTCCGGAATACAAGGTGAACCTGGATAAACTGATCGACATACTGCTCAACGATAAGAAGCACAATCCCAGCAACTATTGTCTGGTGATTCTTTCGGAGGGCGCGGAGTGGGAAGGCTACCAGTTGCGCGAATATGGAGAACCAGACGCATACGGTCATCGCAAGAAGGAAAACATAGGGGAAGCCTTGAGCGACGAGATCAAGAGGCGCACCAAGGAAGAGACCATTGTGAGCGACCTCACCTATGACCTTCGCAGCGGCGCCCCGGATTTTGTCGATAAGCTGATCGCCTCCACGTTCGGAACCATGGCGCTGGACTGTGTGCTCTCTAATAAGAGCGGGCTGATGGCCGGTCTGGTGAATGGCTGTTACTCGATGGTCCCGCTGCCCGATCCCAAACTGGGCCCGCGGCACGTGGATGTCGCGACCATGTACAACACCGAGCGCTATCGGCCAAATTACGAAAACAAAACTGGACTTCCGATCTTCCTGACCCGGGCCTGATGGCTTCGCTCTGGAAGCGGATGTTCGGGCGGGCTCCGGCGCAACCCGTTCCCGCGCGATCTATTCCCGAGAGTGTTCCGCTGCCGGAGATCATTCGGCACTTCAACGAGGCCGCTTCGGACGAAGAACACTTTCCTTCGACCATCGATCCGCGAATTTATCACGTTCAGTTGATCCTGGAATATTTCGGTGATTTGAGTGGAAAACGGTTGCTAGACGTGGGCTGCGGCAAGGGCCGATTTGCGCGAGTGTTGGCGGATCGGTTCGCGGCTTCGGCGATCGTGGCGTTTGATCTGGCGGAGGCGATGCTGCGGAATGTGCCGGCGGGAATCAGCCGCTGCGCGGGTTCCATGACGACGCTCCCTTTTGGTGGCGAAAGCTTCGACTTCGCTTACGCGACTGAATCGCTGGAGCATGCCGTGGACATCGAGGCCGCCGTCCAGGAGATGTGCCGAGTGGTAAAACCGGGCGGGCGCATCGTGATCATCGACAAGAATGCGGAACAATGGGGCCGTTTGAAGACGCCGGAATGGGAGAAATGGTTTGGGCGAAAGCAGCTGGAGGATCTGCTGGCGCGGCATTGCCGGCGGGTTTCGAGCCGGCCGATTTCGTATTGGGAGGATGTGGCTCCGGACGGCCTATTCCTGGCGTGGCTCGCCGAGAAATAGCGCTTCTGACATCATCAGGTTATGCGTATCCTTAAACGTTGGGTACGACAGAAATTGGAAGCGGCCGGCTACTTCGTTTTCAACGCGCGGACGGCCGGACTTTACGGACAAGATGGCATCTTCACGTTTAACAATTCCCACTTTGCGCAGGACCCAAGCTTCAAAGCAGCCTATCAGCGCGGCGTCCAGGCTAGCTGGGGAGTAGATCCAAAAATCGAATGGCGTGTGCATATCGCACTCTGGGCGGCGAGATCCGCGATGCAGGTTGAGGGCGACTTTGTGGAATGCGGTGTGAATGCTGGATTCACAAGTTCCGCGATAATGCACGACCTTGGGTGGCGGTGGATCACGAAGAGGTTCGTCCTGATCGACACGTTTAGCGGTCCGGTCCTTTCACAATATTCGGATGAAGAGGCGCAGCAACGCAGGGTAACTGAAGACGCGAGGGCGAAGGGGTCGTATGTTACGGACCTCGAACGTGTGCGCGCAAATTACTCAGAATGGCCGAATGCCGAGATTGTGCAAGGAGTAGTCCCGGATGTGCTTGAACAGGTGAAGGTGGAACAAGTTGCATTCCTTCACCTGGACATGAATTGCGCTAAACCCGAGCGCGCGGCTTTGGAATATTTCTGGGAGAAACTTTCGCCCGGTGGCGTGGTGCTGCTGGATGACTACGCAGCCTACGGGTACGATGCATTAGCGAAGGCGATCGATGACGCTGCCGGCGCACGCGGCGCCAAAGTTCTGTCACTGCCCACAGGACAGGGGCTTATTTTGAAACGAAAGGCATCATGATGCTAGTGTGATAGCATCAAGGTGTGCCAAGGACGACGATCACGCTGGACGAAGATGTTCGCGCCAAGCTGGAGGCCGCCATGCGAAAGTCCGGCAAGTCGTTCAAGGAGACCGTGAACGAAACGCTGCGTTCCGGACTGCTGGCTCAAGGGAAAGCGGCGGCGGCGAAACCGTTTAAGATCCGGGCGAAAGATATGAAATTGAAGCCGGGATACAGTCTCGATAAGCCTTGGGACCTGATTGAGGAGATTGAAGGACCGGGTTATCGGTGATTCTCCTGGACACGAATCTTCTTCTCTACGCACACAACACCAGTTCTAAAGAGCATCGAGCCACAGTTTCGTGGATCGAAGAAATTCTTGGGGGCCAAGTCCCGATCGGCCTGTCTTGGGACACGATCCTGGCGTTTCTGCGCGTCTCTACAACTCCACGCATATTCGGTGAGCCGTTGGATGTTGACGTGGCTGCAGAAATTGTGTCTGACTGGCTGCGCCGGCCCAATGTGTCGATCGTCAGTCCAACAGAGCAGCACTGGGAGATCTTCAGTAAACTGCTCCCCCGATCGAGAGTGCGTGGTTCATTGATCATGGATGCGCACCTGGCTGCTCTAGCAATCGAACATGGCGCGACGCTTTGCACCAACGATCGCGACTTCGCGAGATTTCCCGGCCTCAGGGTCGAGTATCCTTTGCAATAGCGAAAAGAACCGCAGCACTTCAGGCATGATAAGAAGGCGTGCCTGCCCCGCCATTGATCAGCATCGTGACACCCACTTACAACATGGGCCGATACCTGGAAGAAACGATCCAAAGCGTGCTGAGCCAGGACTATCCGAACATCGAATACATCGTCATGGACGCGGGCTCGACCGATGAAACGCTCGCGATCCTGGAGAAGTATAAGGGCAGATTGGAGTTTCACTCCGGCCCGGACAAAGGTACGGCGGACGCGATCAACAAGGGATTCGCGCGCTCGCATGGGAGCGTGTTCGCGTATTTGAACGCGGATGACATTTACCTGCCGGGGGCGATCTCGGCGGCAATGCGTTCACTGGCAGTGGAGCCCGATACCGGCGTAGTTTACGGGGAAGCCAACTGGGTGGACGAAAGCGGCCAAGTGCTGGGGTCGTATCCGGTACGCCCGTACGATGCGGCGCTGTTCAAGCAGGAGTGCTTCATCTCGCAGCCGGCAGCTTTCATCCAGCGGGAGGCTTTCGAACTGGCTGGCCGGATGGATCCCAATCTGCAATATGCGTACGACTACGACCTGTGGATACGTACATCCAGGCTTTATCCGATGCGGAAGATCGATGCGGTGCTGGCGACTTCGCGGATGCACACGGAGAACAAGACCGTCGGCCAGCGGCGACAGGTGCTGAGGGAGACGTTGCACTTGCTCGAATCGCACTATGGCTACGTGCCATTTCAACCGGTCCACGCTTACGCTTCCTATCTGGTGGACCGTCGGGATCAGTTCTTCGAGCCGCTGCGTCCGTCAATTTTCAAGTACGCTTTGAGTCTGTTGGTGGGACTCCGCTACAACGTTGACCGGCCTTTTCGATTCATTCGCGAGTGGGCGGCCGTCATGTCGCTAGGAGGCTTGGCACGGCGGTGGCATGGCTTCGTGGAGCGACAAGATCGTTAGGATCGACCGAGCGTTGGCACGAGTTGACGACGGGCATGGGAGACGGGTGGCTTTATCCCGCGATAAGCAGGGCCATAGATGATGCCCCTGGCCGGCGCGGCGCGCAAGGCGTGCGCCACGGGCCGGCCCAAAAGCCTTAGACTAGGCAGGCCGGAGACCTGCCCCACTACTACTGCAGCGAATACTGCTTAGGCACGATGTTGACGCGGACCCGCATCTGCGTGCCATCGGGCCGTTCAAACACCATATCAAACTTGCCGAGGAAGGCCAGCGGAGCCTGCCAATAGAAGACACCGGCCTTCAGGCTGGAACCGACCGGCAGGTGCTCTGCGTGGTCGCCCACAACCAGATAGCCTTGAGAAGCGCCGAGCGATAGCTCGAGTCGTCCGAGCTGCTCCATCTCGATCGAATAGGATCCGGAGGTGTCTGGCTCGATCACCACCTGGGGCGCATTGAGATCGAATCCGGTGCGCAATCGGACCGGTCCGGCCAGCGACTCTGACGTCGGAGGTTCTTCCTGGGGCGCCGCCACACCGCCGCCGTTGGCATTTAGCACTTCGAAGAAGCGGCTGCCGATGCCTTGGGTGCGGCTACCATTGTCGGTGACGCTCCAACTGATGGTGTGAATTGTATTTTGGAGCTTGGTAGTGTCGATGTAGAAGTAGCCTACGCCGCCATTGCTATTGGCCAAGCCTGGGAACAACGTGGCGATGTCTGAGCGGAACTGATTATAGACGGGGTGCCCGACAGCCACTCCATCCAAGAAAACGAAAATTGTCGAGCCGTCGAACGGGATGGCGAACGGATTTTCCGTAAGGGCCCAGCCGAAATTCACGAAAGCATTTCCACTTGCCGTGCCGCCCTGGATCGGCGTATCGATGGTGCCGAACGGCAGCGTGGCCTGCGCGTTATTGACCGTGATGGTGCGAGTCCCCAGATCCACGGCTCGGCCGGCAGTGTTGGTCACGATAGCGTGTATTTTGTAGGTTCCATTGCCGAGCGGGCCGGAGCCAGCCGAGTTCGGCAGGAAATTGGTAAGCATCAGATAGCCCCAGCCCGCGCGGTATTGATAAGGCGAGCTGGCATAGATGGATGCGACGTCGGGCCGAGCGTCGGCAACAAAGTTCGCATAGCCGATGAAGACCAAGCCGTTGGCGGCAGTTGCTTCGCCGGGGACAGGTTCACGCCAGATGCTGACACCACTAGTGCCATTCGAATTGATGCCAGGCACCTCGATGGTGTCCAAAGCCCAGCCAGTCACGCCGATTGCACCGGTAACCCCGGTGGTATTGTTCAGTGGAGTATCGAAGCTACCAAAGGGCGCGGCGGGAGTGACGCTGATCACATTGACCTGGATTTGCTGCGGCGACCCAGTCGCGCCCGTTGAGGTGACGGTGATGATGGCGCCGGCCGTTCCACCGCCTGATGGCGGGGTGGCGGTAACCTGGAATGTTCCGCTGCCGGTTCCAGTAGCAGGCGAGACGGTCACGTTGGGACGGTCGGAGGCAACGGCCCAACCCACGTTTAGACCACCTGAGATGTTGACGGTGACAGTTTGCGGGCTGGTTATCAACGAGCCGCTGTAGCCAAAATTCAGCCGGGTGCGATTGACGGTAAGGGTCGGCGTACCGATTGTAATGACGGTAGAGTCGCTCCAACTTGCGGATGCCGATCCGCCACCGGACACGCTCACCTGGTTGACTTGCGGTGAAGTGGCATTGCCGAGCACGTTGACCGTGACGATAATGGCTGGGTAGCTGGCGCCGCCCGCTAATGCATCACTGCGAGTACAGGTGTTGGACGCACAGTTCCAGCCTGAGCCAGCCATTGAGACTAAAGTGAGGCCAGCGGGAAGGGTGTCGGTCACCGTCACACCGCCGCTGGATGTGGCCGCGGAATTGTTATTGGAAACGGTTACGGTGTAGGTTGCATTTTGCTGTCCTTGCGCGAAGGAGCCAGAGTGCGACTTGAGGATGCTAAGCGAAGGCTGGCTGGCGCTGAGGATGGTCGTGGAATCGTTCGCGTTGGCTGGCGCGGAGCCTCCACCGGAGACGCTAACCGAGTTATTCTGAGGCGAAGCTGCGCCACCGGAGACGTTGACCTTAACTATGATGGGCGGATAGCTGGCGCCGCCGGCCAGTGCATCGCTGCGTGAGCAGGAATTGGAAGAACAGCCCCAGCCCGTCCCTAACATGGAGACCAGTGAGAGTCCCCCGGGAAGTGTGTCGGTTACTGTCACGGTTCCGCTAGTGGCGGCGGCGCCGGCGGCATTCGTGACGGTCACAGTGTAGGTAGCGCCCTGTTGGCCTACGGTAAAGGCGCCGGAGTGAATTTTGGTGATACTCAAGGCCGGGGCACCCAGGATGGTTGTGGAATCGCTGGCACTGGCCGTGGGTGAACCTCCACCAGAAACGCTAACGTTGTTAATCTGCGGAGTCGTGGCGTTGCCCGCTACGTTGACGGTCACGATGATGGGCGGATAAGCGGCGCCAGCCGACAACGGGTTGCTGTTGGTACAAGAGTTGGACGAACAGGACCAGCCCGATCCAGACGACATTGAAACCAGCGCCAGACCTGCGGGCACGGTTTCGGTCACGGTGACGGTTCCACTGGTCACAGCAGTACCGACATTCGAGACCAGCACTGAATAGGTGGCGTTGGCCTGGCCTTTGAAGAAGCTGCCTGTGTGGGTCTTAGTGACGCTCAATGTGGGACCGGCGTCGCTGTCGGTGATTTTGGCGAAGAAGCCATGAGCTCCGGTTGCTTGCGCCGCGCTAGTCGTATTCGGGAAGTTGGTGGATGAGGTTATCCCACCAATAAAAGCGCTGCCTGATGCGTCGATGGCGATGTTACTGGCTTGGTCGGTATCGGTCCCGCCCAGGTATGTCGAGTAAACCAACGAAGGCGCTCCCGAGTCATTGGTATTGACTTTGGCGACGAAGGCGTCGAATTGGGTGGCTAATGTATTGGCGTCTACGATTGCGCCGCCCTGGTAGGTTACCAGGTTGGCCAGCGGCCGGGCAGTGGGAAAATTATTGGAATTCGTGCGCCCCACGACATAAGCATTGCCGGAATTGTCCACCGCAATGCCGGTACCGGCGTCGGAAAGACTTCCGCCCAAGTAGGTGGAATAAAGCAGGGACGCGTTTCCACTCACCGTGGTGTTATATTTCGACAGGAAGGCATCGGTACACGGCGCTCCCGGCGCGATGTTGGCGCATCCGTTGCCACCATTAGTCAATTGAAATCCGCCAGCCGTGGTGGCCAGCACGTTCGTGGTTCCGTCGACGGCGCCCGTAACGTAGGCGGCGAGACTCGAGTCCACCGCTAGCGCGCTCACTGGCGCAGAAGGCAGGAAGGTTAGATAAAAGGCGCCTGAGCCGGCGGAATTCAACTCGACGATAAATCCATCGTTGGTAGTGGTGGTCTTGGAGGTATTAAATCCGGTGGCCGATGATGGCTGGAACGAAGCAGAGCTGGAGGTAGTTGCACCGCCGACATAAGTGTTTCCGTTGGCGTCGACTCCAATGCCATTGCCCGAATCGGCGCCGCTTCCACCCACGAATGTTGAAAAAGCCAACGACGGTTTACCTATCAGGTTGGGGTTGAATTTTGCGACAAACGCATCGGTGCCACCACCCGCAAAGGCGGCACCAGTAGTGCGAGGGAATCCCGTCCCACCCACGGTTTGTCCCGTGATGTACGCGTTGCCGGAAGCATCGACAGCGATGGCGTTACCGGAGTCGTTGCCGACACCACCAAAATAGGTCCCATAACGCACGGCTTGAGTAGGCAGACCGACGTAATCCAGAAAATAGGCATCGGTTCCCAGCCCGTTGGGATCGGCGAGTTGCGTTTGATAGCCGTTGGCCGCATCGAAGTTGGCGCCGGAAGCGGCTCCCGTCAGGTAAACGGTGCTGTTGCTGTTGACAACCATTCCACCCACGGTATCGGCGCCAACAATAGTGGCGACATTCCCGCTGCCATTGACTGCGAAGGCGAAGATGCTGATGCTGCCCAGGTTAGCTGCCACCGCAGCATATATGTTGCCTGGGCTATCGACGCCGACGAGAACGGAGTTTATGGCAGCGCCCCCACCGTTGATGGTCGGGCTGGAAAGGGCCAAGGTCGGGTCGATCACAAGTTCATGAGAGCGGTCGTACTCTCCAAGTTGGATGCGAACTTCATTAGCAGCTACGAGATTGTAGCCGGCTGGAACCTCTGTGCGCCGATGATCGATAAGCTGGAAAGCCAGCGGCCGGTGATGGGTGACTGTGCCGTAAGGAGTCTGAAGCTCCAGATCGCCCGCGGAATTCAGGGCAAAGCGGCTCTCGCCGGTGAGCTTGATGGTGATGGAGTGAGGATCGGCCTGGGGCGCAACGACCATGTCATATTCGAGTTGGTCCCGATTGCCGTAGTAGACGACATCGATTCCGGGCCAAACTCCGCGATACCGAACCTTGGCATAATTCGGTAGATTTCTTAGCAGACCCTTGGGATCATTGGCGGTGAAGTACGCACTGGTAAAGGCGACGCGATCGAGGGCTTCGGCGGTGGATGAGGGATTTGCTCCGACGAGCTGCAGCTGCACGGCATGGGAACTCTTTGTTCCGGTATCAAATAGCTCCAAAGTGGCGCCGCCGGACGACAACAAGAACTTGTGGCCGAATCCGAGCGCGATGAAATCGACGCCCTGCGGAGCTTGGCCTCGATTCTGCTCGAGGGAGAGGGCCGAGTGTGAGAAATTTTCGAGAACCTGCCGGATCTGTGCCCGCTTATCCGGGGTGGCCTGAGAACCCGGCGCCTGCGCCATCGCCGAAACACCAGTCAGCAAGGCCAGCACGACTCCGATTGACTTCATAATTAATAATTCCTCTCCTCGAATCTGGTAGAAACGCAAGAATATTACGGACTAAGTCATCACACGAGTGGTTCCATGGGGATAGAGAGCGGGTGCAATTCTTCCTCGTGTCGCTCGGGCATTTTGGACGCGGTGCCCCAAACGATAACAACCTAGGAACTAAATTCTGTCCCGATAGTAAGCTTTTTCGGCTACGCGGGTCAACTGTTTTAGACCAAGGTTTTAGCCTTAGTACCTCCGATCAAGTACGACCGTACCAGGATGGAATAAATGAAGACGCGCCCCGGCTGCCGAGTTACTTGTGCTGAGTTTCCCAGTCGTATTGAATCTGGGGATCGTTGTAAGAAATGCGACCTTCGTCCTGCGGATCGTAGAAGCGGTCCGTGACGTAAACCAGGAACGCCGGGTCAGGACCGACAACCTTGTAGCCGTGCGCCACACCGGGCGGGATCAATAATTGCCACGGCCGCAGAGCGCCAGCGTAAAGAGTGTTGCGAACGCCGAAGGTGGGCGAGTGCTTGCGAAGATCGACCAGCGCGACCTGAAGCATGCCTTGAACAGGCACCCAGCAATCGGTTTGATGACGGTGAAAGTGAAAGGCCTTGATGGTGCCGGGGTAGCTCAGAGCAGCCGAGATCTGGGTGGTCTCTTTTGGAAATTCGGTGATGAGCCCGAGGCCCATGCGGGCGACTTCGAGAAAATAGCCGCGGTCATCTGGCCAGACGGAGTACGGTTGGACGCGAACGCCGGAGATCAGGTCTTTGGAATCCACAGCCAGAATGACTTTGCCGATGCCTTTGTCGCAGGCCGGAGTGGTCAATTCCAACAGAGCTTGTTCGACAACGCTCATCAGCCTCATTATCGCATTTGATCCGCGGGTATGTTTGACCTCGCAGAGTGAAAGCGCTAGTGAAACAAATTGAATGCTTAATCAGTCCAGAAGTCTTATTATTAGTTTATGGGACAAGGCGCGGTACGACTATCCCGTGACAGCGATCCGCCATCGGGCCGGAAGGCACATAACCTTGATGTAACAAAGTCCGATGTAACAAAATCCGTGTCAGAGTTTCCCTGGTGGGTGCCATTCGCATGCTGCTGCGCCGCTGTTCTACTTCTATTTGAAGTGTACGCTCCAGCGGTACGAGGTCCGTTTTTCTTCGACGATTTCGCGCTCCCGTTTACGTTGCAGACTTATCGCATCCAGCCCTTAAGAGAATGGCTGGCGGGAGTGCGCCCGGTGCTAATGTTCACTTATTGGATTAATTATCAGCAAAGTGCACTAGACCCGCGAACCTATCACATTTTTAATATCTGGTTACATTTTTTCAACACGGCTTTGATATTTTTGATCGTACGACGGATCGGAAGCTGGGTGGAGGCGGATGCCTGGAAGAAGAATGTCCTGTCCCTGTTCGCGGCTGGATTGTTCCTGGTGCATCCTGTCCAAACGGAGGCAGTCAGTTACATCACCGGCCGCTCGGACGTGTTGAGCTCTTTGCTGATGCTGACGGCAATGCTGGTCTTCGTCTATCGCTGGCCTGCTCGTATTTCCACAAGCTGGCTTCTGGTGATACTCTTGTTCCTCGGTTTAGCCTGCGGCGCAAAGGAATATGCCGTGGTGCTGCCTGCCATGCTGCTGTTGACCGACTGCTTCTGGACGTCCGGATCAGTTTGGGCCGCCATTCGTAAGAACCGCGTGATGTATTCGGCCGTCGGTGTCCTGGGCGCCGTGGGACTGGCTTATGTGTGGCATATCATCGCGTCGGCACCAACGGCTGGCTTCAGCATCAAGAGTTTCACCTGGTACCAATATTTCTTTACTGAATGCCGTGCGGTGTGGGTTTATCTTCGGCTCTTCGTATTTCCTTTCGGGCAGAATGTAGACTACGACTTTCCGATCTCTAAGACATTGCTGCAGCACGGCGCCTGGCTGGGGATGCTGGCGTTGTTAGTTGCGATTTGGCTGAGCTGGCGGTACCGCGGCCGCTATCCGCTGGCGTGCTACGGATTCTTCCTGTTCCTGCTGTTGCTAGCACCTACCTCTTCCTTCGTTCCAATCCTGGATCCTATCTACGAGCGCAGGTTGTATCTGCCGATGCTCGGTCTGCTGTTGATTGCGTTCGACTTCCTGAGACGTTTGTCGTGGGGAAAAGCCGAGCTCTCCGCGCTGCTGCTGACGATTTTGGGGACCAGCGCACTGCTCACTTATCAGAGGAATAATCTGTGGTCGAACTCAATCGCACTGTGGCAGGACGCGGCCTTGAAATCCCCGTCCAAGACCCGGACTCACTCCATGCTGGGCATGACATTGCTAACCGCGGGACGGTGTCAGGATGCGGAGCGAGAATACGCGACGGCAGCCAAGCTTCTGCCGGTGGATCTCAAGCATCCTACGCTGTTCACCGCCGACATCCTTGGGAACTGGGGACTTGCTTGCCTCTGCCTCAAACAGATCGACCCGGCCCTCACGAAACTCTTGCAGGCCGCGGCCATCAATCCGACCGCTCAGTTGTATTCCCAGATCGGCATGATTTATGAAGGGCTGCACGCGTGGGACCGGTCACTCGATTTCCTGCATCGCTCCATCCAGATGGACGATGCATATGAGCCAGCCTACGTGTACCTCGGCAATCTCTATATGGAGACGGAGGAACCCGCTGAGGCGATCAATTACTTCAGCCACGCTACTGCTCTCGATCCCGCCGACCAATATGCACGGTCCGCCTTGGAAGCCGCGCGTTACCGCGCCGCCAAACTGGCGACTGAGGCTGGCCAGTTCGCCAAATGAGGGTCTAAGGCGCGCTGCCGGATTCTCTCACGGCGAGCCAACGGTCCACTGCATCCAACACCTTGGCCGTACTCTCCGCCAAGGTCTCCCGATCGGTGCGGCACTCGACTTCGGGCGCCTGGGGCGCCTCATAGGGGTCATCCACGCCGGTGAAGTGATGAAGTTCTCCCGTCCGCGCGCGGCGATACAAGCCTTTGACGTCGCGCTGCTCGCAGATGGCCAACGGCGCATTGACATAGACTTCAAGGAAATTCCCGATACGCCGCCGCACCTCATCCCGCACGGAGCCATACGGTGAGATGGCCGAGACAAGCACAATGACGCCATTGCGAGTCAACAGCTCGGCCACGAAACCGATCCGGCGAATGTTTTCATCGCGATCCTGCTTGCTGAAACCGAGATCCTTACTGAGGTGCTGCCGCACGACGTCCCCATCGAGCCATTCCACCTTGTAGCCGCGTGCCCAAAGCTTTTCGTAAAGCGCTTGGCAGATGGTAGACTTGCCGGCTGAGCTGAGGCCCGTAAACCAAAGCGTCAAACCACCGGTTGCAAGTTCGGTCCCCGGGGAGGAAGTATCCCCGTTCGAGCGCTGCGTTTCGCCCGAGATCATGCCGGCGGCCACGGTTTCGTTGGTGTTGGGATCGATGATGATAAAGGACCCGGTTACGCGATTCTGGCCATATGAATCGGCATCCAGCGGCTGATGGCCCTCAATCTCGACTTCGCCAAATTCATTCAGAGTCAGTGTATTTGCGGGCTGGCGACTGAGCGTGGCTGGGTCAACAACGCAATGAATTCTCACGACGCTGCCGCAAACTTGCCGGGTGGTGTGTTTAATCAGATACGGCCGGCCGACAACCAGCGGCTGGTCACCCATCCATAGAAGGGTAGCCGCCACACGACGTGCCGTCATGGCCGGAGAACTCGGGTCCGACAACATGTCCCCACGGCCGATGTCGATTTCCTCTTCGAGCGCCAAACTTATAGAGAGCGGCGCAATCGCACAATCCATTTCCTCTTCGCCTAACCGGATGGAAGCGACACGAGTGGTGCGTCCCGACGGCGCTATAAGCAGTCGATCGCCCCGATGTAAGACTCCAGAAGCGATCTGGCCGGCATATCGCCGGGCACCGCCGGAGTCGCGGATCACGTATTGCACCGGCAACCGGAAGGGCTCATGCTCGCGCGGGGCGTTGATCTGTACAGTCTCCAAATGTTCCAGCAGGCATGGGCCCTGGTACCACGGCGTTCGTCCGGAGGCATGCACCACATTGTCGCCGTCCACCGCACTGGCCGGAACGAAATGAAGCCGCGCCGGACCGAGTTGGAAGATAAACTCGGTAAATTCGCGTTCGATACGGTGAAAGATTTCTTGGCTGAATCCGATCAAATCCATCTTGTTGATCACTACCGCGAAGTTGCGGATTCCGAGCAGCCAGGCGATGACGGCATGCCGGTGAGTCTGCTTCAACAAGCCCTTGTGAGCATCCACGAGCAGCACGGCGAGACTGGCAGTGGACGCGCCGGTGGCCATGTTGCGCGTATATTGTTCGTGGCCGGGAGCATCGGCGATGATGAACTTGCGCCGGGCGGTGGCAAAATAACGATATGCGACATCGATCGTGATCCCTTGCTCGCGTTCCGCCCTCAGGCCATCAGTAACTAACGAGAAGTCGATGCCATGGGTCCCGTTCAAGGTTGACGCCGCGCGCAGGGAACCGAGTTGATCCTGATAAATGGCGTTGGAGTCGTGCAACAGCCGCCCAATGAGGGTTGACTTTCCATCATCCACGCTGCCCGCCGTAATGAACCGGAGCAGATCGCGTTCGCCTAGATGAGTGGCTTCATTCACTTAGAAATAGCCCTCGCGTTTCTTCAGTTCCATCGATCCATCCTGGTCGTGATCGATAATCCTGTTTTCACGCTCCGAACGGACGGCACGCTCCAACTCGTCGATAATTTTGGGCACGGTGTCGGCATTGGAGCGGATTGCCCCGGTGCAATGGGTGCAGCCCAGAGTGCGCATCCGGCAGCGGACAAGGTGGGGGACTTCGCCGGGGCGCAGGGGCGGATTATGCTCCACGGGAATCAGAAGGTCGCCTCGAACCAACACTTCCCGTTCTTTGGCAAAATAAAGCGGAACTACGGGAATACTTTCTTGGTGGATGTACTGCCAGATGTCGAGTTCGGTCCAGTTCGAGAGAGGAAATACTCGGATGCTTTCGCCGTTCTCGATGCGGCCATTGAACAGGTTCCACAGCTCCGGCCGTTGATTGCGCGGGTCCCATTGGCCGAATACGTCGCGGAACGAATAGATCCGTTCCTTGGCTCGAGAGCGCTCTTCTTCCCGTCGAGCTCCTCCGATGGCGGCGTCGATGCGGTTTTCTTGCAGCGCGTCGAGCAGTCCCCGGGTCTTTAGCAGAGCGCAACACTTGGCGGTTCCCAATAGGAATGGATTGGCTCCCTCTTCGATCGCGCAGTGGTTGGTATGGACAATCAGCTTTAGTCCGAGCTCGCGGCAGGTCCTGTCGCGGAATTCGATCATCTCCCGGAACTTGAACGTGGTATCGATGTGCAGGAGCGGAAATGGCAAGGGCGCGGGAGCAAACGCTTTGTGCGCCAGCCGCAGCAAGACGGAGGAGTCTTTACCGATCGAATAAAGCAGCGCAGGCCGCGAGAATTCGGAGGCGACCTCGCGGATAATCTGAATGCTCTCCGCTTCGAGGAGACGGAGGTGTGAAAGGTGAAACTGTTCGAGAGCCATCAACCTTTACTGTTGTTGGGAATCCGGCGCGCCGGGCTGGTCAGCACCAGTAACGCTTATTCCGCCACGCTCACAGGCGTCACCATTATCGTAGCTAATCGTGCTGTGACGAACGCAACCATACGGCGCCCAGGCCACACACCGAGCGGCGATCCGGCATGATGGCGAATGCGTAGACATCAAGCGGCTGCGCCGGAAGCCTGATGAAGCCATGCCAGCCCACATTTGTGGCCGTCACCCAGGACCATGCCACTTTGACATCGGGCCTTGAAAGTCCGGCGACACCAGTGCCCCGGATGATGCCAGCCGAATCTGCAGACAAGATTCCGGCGGCAGCCCGACCGGTTTTCCGATCCGATGCCCACCCCGAAGCGACCTCCATATCGCCTATGACCGACTTTGAGTCCACAGTCCCACTGCACGTGCCGGAAGGGGCAGCTTGGTAACTCGTCACTAGCCGGTCTCCCGCACTCGACAAAGGATCTGGCCCGGGGAGCGCCAAGCCCTGCTTCCAGAGGAGGCGATAGTCATTGAACGGAAAGACGGGATCGGGGAAGAGACGGGATATATACTCGTCGTCGCGCACATTTAGTTGGATCGCCATCCGGCCGGTTTCGAGGATTGCGCGACGCGCCATGCTAATACCAACTTAGAGATTATCCGTATCCGCCCAGGAAAGATGCCAGGCCTTCGCTTCCCAGAAAGGAGCGGGCACAGGCGCGTCGGACAGCCACTTGAGAATGAGCTTGAATTTGATATGCGATCTCAGGAAGCCATAACGAAAGAGGCGCAAACGAGCCGCGTCGGGACGAGTGGCCATAATGACAATTACACCGGTGCACGACTGCCGCGCAAAGCTTTCAACTTCCCGATGAAGTGCGGCGGCGGCCGAGGCATGTTTGGACGGGATCATCAGGTCCACGATGGCGGTCACATCGAGATTGTTGATCGTGCTGTTCCGGACGACTGCCATGCCGGTCAGGTCCCGCCCATGGTACACGGCCAGGACGCGATACGAGGTCGCCGGAGCACTCAGACGCCAGCGGAAAAACTCCGCCGTGCGGACAAGGTAAATCTCATACTGGGAAGACCATGCTTTTTGAAACGATTCGTATTCGGGCAAGGCGAAGAACTCTTCCGGCGCATATTGCCGGCAAATAGAGCCGTCATTACTTGGAGCTAATGCGCGCGCCGCCGCCTGGTACCCAGCGCACAGCGGCCGCAGAACCGGAGTAAGTGAGCGGAGGCCGCGGGCGGCGAGCAACGTGGTCGGATCCAGGAGCTTGAAATACACGGGGAGTTCGAAGGCCACCTTCCAACCGACTTTGATATGCCCTGGCAGCACGGAGGGCCGGATGGGATAGCCGGTCACGAAGGAAACGCCCTCTGTGGCCATCCTTTCGATCGCATATCGGCCCTGCATCGTAAAAATGCCTTTGCCGCGCATGTGGGAATCAGTCATCACGTCGCAAACCATGCCTGCCATGTGTGGGCTTCCGCTTACGTGATAAGTGAACGGGAGGGCGCCATAGTAGCCCACCAAGCGGGCGCTTTCATATGCGGCGAACTCGAAGGCGGGGGCGGCTTTACCAAGGCCGCCGTATTTCCACAGGTAATGCTCGGACGTTTCGATAGAGGTGCCTGCGGTTTCGGGAAAGCAGTCCTTGAAAAGATGCTGATATTCAGAAGCCGAACTGGCGGGCACCAAGCGTTTTAGCTCGATGCTCAAGTATAGAGCCCTCCGTTCAGGTGGTACACCTGTCCACCTGAGTAGGCGCCGGATTCGTTCAGCAGGTAAGACACCAGCCCGGCCAATTCCGATGCCGCGCCGAAACGTTGAGCCGGTATTTGGGACTTGATCCGGTCCTGGTGTTCCTGAGGAATGGTATTGATGAGCCCATACTGAAAATATCCGAGCGCGACGACGGATACCGCAATCTTCTTAGGAGCGAGCTCCAGCGCCAAAGACTTGCTGAAGCCGATTACGGCTGCTTTGGCGGCCGCGTAATGGGACGTGCCGGCAGCGCCCGTATAGGCAACGATGCTCGAAATATTGATGATGCGCCCGCGCGCCTGCTCACGCATTTCCGGGATGAACTCGCGGCAGGTTAAAAAAGTGCTAGTGAGATTCACGTCCAGGATTGTTCGAAACTCTTCGGTGGACAGCTTCCACGACATCGAATTGCTGGATCCACCAGCCAAAGTGACCAGCCCGTAGATTGAACCGAAGGCACTCCGGATTCTCCGGTGCAACTCGGCGGCTTGGGTTTCATCAGTTAAGTCTGCATGGAAAAGCCGCTCTTGAGGATCGAGGCCGTGGCTCGATAATACTTCTGCTATCCCGTCCGGGCGGGTGCTGTATTGGCAAACGATATTTCGCCAGCCGGCTTCAATCAGAAGCGCGGTCAGAACCTTGCCGATGCCGCCGCTGGCACCGGTGATCAGCACTAAGTCGGTATTAGACATGGAAGAGAGGCAGTCAGGATTTTTCCCGCGGCCCGGCCCAGCCGGCAGTTTTTTTCCAGACCGATAAAATGTACATCGGCATGATGCGGTACACGTGATAGGACGATGAGGTTCTTTGAAACCCGTGCTGTTCCAGAAATTGTTCGACCTGGTAGCCGGTATGGTAATGATCCCAAGGCTTCTCGATGCGGCCGATGATGCGGCCCAGCCGCGTTAGGATATTCTCACTCGGACCGGACGTGAATAAGTAACCATCGTCTTTGAGCCATTCGTACAATCGGCGGATGGGCACGTCCAGTTCCTTGAAATGCTCGAGCACGTCGGCAGCGACGATGGCATCCGCCTTTTCGATCTGGGCATCGTTCAGATTATAGATGTCGGCATTAATGAGCCGCACATTTTCCAGCTTGTAGGTGTTGACGATCTCTTTCGCTTCGTTGGCTTCGATGTCAATTCCCTGAACCAGATCGAACGTGTTGGCCAAGGAGGGAAGGAAGACGCCGCTCCCACAGCCAAAGTCGATAGCGACCCCGCGTTGGGGAACGGTTTTCAACATGCTGCGATGAATGGCTTTGAGGCGGGCCCAGAAGAACTTGCGCACAAAACGAATCGGATAGAAATACAAACGCGGCATTCGAATACTGACGGTCGCAATTTGTCGAAGAGTCTCGGGCGGGATTTCTTCAAATTGCGCCGGCGGCTTTGCGATCATCGGTCCTGAACTTCCTTTCAGCGAAAACGTAGATCCCCTGTACTCCGAAGCTGAGGATTGAAAGCACCGTCTCAACTATTGCCTTCGCAAATACCGGCTGCATGCCGCCGGCAATGAGTACGCGAATGACGCTGAACGACACCGCGGCGAAAATTGCAAAAGTGAAATAGTACCTTGCCAAGCTCCGGAACAGATTCGCCTTGCTCTGAAAAACCAAGCGCCGGTTGATATTGAAATTGACAAAGGCCGCAATGAGAAGGCGCCCTACAAGAAAACTAAGCAGGAGATTACGAGTCAACTTCATCGCAACCCCGAACACGATCAAGTCCAAGAGCGCTGCGAGGGCTGAGGAAGCGTAGAACTGTAAGACCTTGTAATAAATCTTGGCCGAATCCACCAGGGGGTTGAAGTGTGAGGATTTATTATGCTCCAGATAAACAGTTTGGATCGGAATCTCCCGAATGGCAGGATATTTTGTGGCTGCGTAGAAGAGCATGCTCATCTCATAGTCATAACGTTGTCCCTCAATGCGCAAAACGGAAGGAATAAGCGACTTCGGCAGCGCACGCAAGCCGGATTGGGTGTCGTGCAAGTGCCGTCCCGTCAGACAAGCAAACACGAAGCCAGTAAGGCGGTTACCCAAATAACTTCGAAGCGGGATCTCGCGCGAGAACATCCGCGATCCGATGGCAAAGGCGGCTGGATCTTCGATCAGGGAGCAAGCCAGGAGCAGAATATCGTCCGGAACGTGCTGCCCGTCAGCGTCCGCGGTAACTACACCGACAGCCTCGGGAAACTGACAAGCCGCGTAGTTGAGGCCGGTTTTGAGCGCGGTCCCTTTACCCAGATTAACTATGTGGGTGAGCACATGAGTTTTCTTGGTGGCTGCAATCGCTTCGAATACACTTTGATATGCTGGTCCGCTCCCATCGTTGACCACCACAACCGCACCCACGCGGTCGTCATTGGCCAACTGACGAACCATTTCCGCTAGCTCTGAACTGGGCTTATACGCGGGGAAGAGTATGATGGGGCAGGTTGTCGAGGAACTTTGCGGGGCCACAGCCAGAGTGGCTTGGGTGGAACTCATGGAATATCGCCGCCGTGGCTGGAAACTGTCCCCTGGTACTTTTTTTCGGCGACCATTGCGATGAGTATCTCATATGAATTAAGCTGTCAGCAATGCCGGGTCACGATCGAACTGCGCCTGAATCCGAAGTGCTTCCTGCCTCAGCAGGAGCGTTCAGAACGCTCGATCTAACGGGCAGAAACTTCCTGACTTTTGATATTGAGGAGTGGTATCACGTCAATTATCAAGGCATTGACATGTCGTGCTATCGCGACGAGCCCACCCATTTAGAGTCGCTGGTGGACCGGCTGATCGACATCTGTGGCCAGCACGGAGTGACAACGACCTGTTTCATTCTGGGCGCGGTGGGAAAGCAAACCCCGTCGGTTGTGAAGAAGCTGCAGGCGCATGGTCATGAAATCGCATCGCATGGATATGCCCATGCGAGCGTCTATCCGATGACTCCGGACCAGTTCCGTGCCGATCTTAGGCTATCCTGCGACATTTTGGAGAATTTGACCGGTGAAAAAGTTATCGGATTCCGTGCACCATCATTTTCTGTGAAAGAGGAGACGCTCCCGTGGTTTTATCCAGTGTTGGAGAGTCTGGGGCTTCGTTACTCATCGTCGGTCTTCCCAGGTCAGACCTTTTTATACGGAATTCCCGATTTTCCGCAGCAGGCGCATTACCCCGTCGTGAACGGTGTGACGCAAAAGATCCTGGAGTTTCCGATGTCCCGCGTCGAGTTCCTGGGCAAGCAGATGGGACTGTACTTCCGACTGTTCCCCGCATGGATGATCCGCCGCAAGATGTTAAACGATAACCGGATGGGAAAGCCGGTTATTCTTTACTTGCATCCACGCGAGATCGATATTGATCAGCCGCAGCTGCCGTTGCGGGGCTTCGAGAAGCTCATTCATTATTGGGGCATCCGCAGCTGTGAGGACAAGCTGCGCGCGGTACTGCGCGACACGCCAACCAGGTTTTTCGCTTTTCGCGACGTGCTGGATGACTAGCGTTGGTACCTTTCTGAAGGCCCCGTTACGGCAGCTTTCGAGCTTTGCCTCAAACTGGTCAACGGCGACGATCCTGATTTTTCTTGTAGGCCTGGGGACGTTTATCCGGAATCTAGCCGTCAATCATCCTCTTATCTTTGGCGATGAGGGCATTTTTCTCATTCGAGCAAAGTATGCCGGACGGCCACAGATGCTCGTAGGCGACGAGCTGGCGGCGTGGGTTCCCAATTCGCTGTATCTGTGGCTAAATCATCCTATATTTTTCCTCGGGGCGAATTATGCGATCGGCGCTCGACTGATCAACGTGCTGTTCTTCGTGCTCAGCCTGATCGTTTTATACGCTATCGCATCGCTGTTCGTCTCTTCCCAAAAAGCAGCACTGGCAGCCCTCGTTGTGGGCATCGGCCCAATAAGTATATACACGGCGTTTGTAATGCCCGAAACGATGTTCCTGTGCGCGTTCCTCTGTTTGGCATTGGTCCTTATTCGTTATAGCCATGACCATCCGATTTGTATTGGTTTGTTGTCAGGGATAGCGCTCGGCGCCGCTTCACTAATCAAACCGCATGGCCTGCTGCTGATTCCTGTCGTTCTCTTCGCGCTGGCGATGTTGAAGCTGTCTGTGCCGGAATGGTGCCGCTGGACAACTTGCGGTATTTCGGGGGCCACGGTCGTGGGCTCTGCGTTCGCAACCATCGGACTTCTGGACTATTTGATTTTGGGCAAGTTTGGATTTTCGCTGGGCCCAACTTATACGACGCTGGTGAACAAGAGCAGCGCCGCCTGGTCGATAGCCCCAATCCTTTCGGTCATGGGAGGGCATGTTGCGCTCGTGCTCTCTTTTTATGCTCTTCCGGTGCTAGTTATACTAATGGCGCTATTGCGCGGCACGGTGGAGACGTGCGACCTGTCGGAACGTATCCAATTGAGGATGCTCTTGATCTTCGTGGTCTCAACGGGCTGCCTGCTGCTAATTACAACCAGTAAGTTTACGGTGTCCGTTGTGGGTCTCGGTCCTTACGAGCAATTGAACCGGGTTCATGTACGTTATTACTTCTTTGTCCTGCCGTTATTGATTGTTCTGTTTCTCGCGGTTTATGAACGACTGGACTGGACAAAAACATGGGTCAAGAACGTATTTCGGGGCGGCTGCATCGCGATGTGCGTCTTCACGGCAGTCTGCATTCTGGTGCTGGATCGCCGCTACAGCATGTTCTTCCCGGACTTTCCCGACGGCTTCTGGTTCAACATGAATCCCGGCGTCGGGCGAAGACTGGTCCTAGCCTGCGCGTGCGGGACGCTCTTGGCTTATGCGTGGCGGAGGATGTCCGCGGCGGTTTTTTTGTGCACATTCGGATTCGTTTCGCTCGTGGGAAATTATTATATTTCTCGATTTGTCATTCAGCCGGCGACTGTGACAGATCGAGCCGCGGCGGTTTTCGAAAAGATAATCGGCAGAGAACGGCTAGACGCCGGAACCGTTTTCGACACCGAACCTGGCGATGGCGAAGTGTACCGCCTGCTGTTCGATCTTCCTGCCGCGTACGATCTCAAGGTGGTGACTAATCAGGATCCAATCACCACTGACATGCTTCTTGAGAAGCAGGAGTGGGCCCTTGTGACCTCATCGCGTCAAGTCACGTTTCCTTATGGCGAGAGTCTAGTCTTCGGCAGGTATCATCTCTACTTGCGTGGAGCGCAGCCTAGTAGCACGGCGTCAGTTCGGCAAACGGAGTTAGCCCCCAGCGATCCGTTTTTGACCGGCGCATGCGCGGGAGGTCAAATGATTGGATTTCAGTCACCGGAATCATGGGGAATCTGGTCGGCGGAGGATCCTGCAAAACTCGTGCTGTCGCGCGAAGTGCAAGGCCGATTCATCCTGCGGCTGGCCGGCAGCGTACTTGGCAAGAAGCCTCAAGTGCTTCAGGTGCAGATGGGCAACAGCGTGAAGCCTATACGGCTAAGTGCTGAGCAAACTACCTCGCAGCTCGACTTTGACCTGCCAGCGCCGGTCAAGTCTATTGTGTTTCGGGGAATAACGCCGAAGTCTCCTTCGGAGCTCGGCATCTCGGCTGATATCCGGCGGTTAGGTTTCGCGATTGACAAACTGGACTGCTTTCCCAATGAACCCGAGGATCTTACGCTCGGGCATGACGTGCCACGATAGAGTTCAAATGGCTGCCAACATACAAACAACAGGACGGCCCAAAGCCAGTATTTTGCGATATTCGTGAGATCGCGACCTGGCTCTCCCCCAGACTCACGCTCCGGAGTTGATTGATTCGTGGACGTTTGAGGGCGGCTTGGTTAAATTATAGGCGGCTGACGACGTCCCGATTTCATTCGCCCGAAACTCTCATTTCGACTGGAGCTGCGCAGATTCAACCAGAAACGATAACATGTCGGCCACACTGTTCACGAAAACCGCGCCGCTCGTCTCGTCGAGCCCACAAAAAAAGAGCCAGCACGCGGATTTGCTCACGATTGCTCAGATCGATGTGTCTCAAGCATGCGGGACCGACGGCCTAATCGGTCGTGCAATCACGAGCATCTGCTTGCCCAGTAGTTTCATCGGCAAGCTGAGGTACAAACGGATTAGAGACCCAGATACGATCATCTTTCGATTCTTAATCGTGAGCGGCAAGAACCGCGGCAGGCATTCTATAACCTCGTATCCGTGGGCGGCTAGGAAATCACAGAGGCTTTCGTGCGAGTAAACGCTTACGTGAGTGTAGTCGTCGAAATATTCCTTATATGCATAGCGATAGTTTGGTTGCAGTATTACCAGCTTTCCCCGAGGGGTGAGTTTATCGCTTAACTGAGCCAGGAGCGCAGTGAGGCAGTCCTTTGTCAAGTGCTCAAAAAGGTTGCTTGCGAGAACGAAGTCTATCGAGCCACGTTGGAGGAAGGAAAGGTCATTTGCATCAGCAACATGGCCTTCAACACCTTTCGTAAGGTGCTACAAGAAGCCTGGCCAACTGTCTACTGCGATTCGTCGCCTAGCCTGGACGTTGTTGATAAAGTGCGCATAACCACATCCCAGCTCGAGAACACAATCGGAGCTGGCAACGTGTTTGGAGAAATGGAACTTCCAAAGTGCGCGCCAGAGGATTTCGTGTCTTTGATCGTAAGGAAGGCGAGTCTGGTGATAGGCTTCGACCGTCACGATCGAACTGCTCTCCACCCGAAAGACAATCCGCGGATCATGCGAAGACCACCTTTGAGGGCTCTAAAATTGTTCACGTTTCCGCCCTTGCTCTCACCGACTCGCAAATGGAAGGTAATCGGGCACTCGATAATAGTGAATCCGTTTTCCAGGGCAACATTCAGGAAATGGGCGTTGAATTCAAGATTCACCGAGGGATTTAGCTTAGGAAGCAAATCCCGCAATGCCTGCCGTCGTACGACCTTGTATGTGGTTCCCACATCGGTGAACGTACATTTGCCGAGATGTTTAATCTCCAGGAGTTTACCGACGAAGAAGTTGCGGTAGTACATGAACGTTCTCAACTGGGTTTGGTAGGCGCGAAGCTGCTCGACAATTCGTGTAGCGTTCACGATCTCGGCGTGAGGCAGATAAGCTAGGAACTTAGACAGATCGGCAGCGCGAAAAGTCATGTCACCTTCACAGAGAACAATGAGCTCGGCATCATCGTATTTCAAAGCCTCAGTCAGGCAGCGGTAGACGCAGGCGCCCTAGCCTTGAGTAGGCTCATTGTGAACGACAGCGCCAGCTTCGCGGGCGCCATCCATGGTGAGGTCGCGACTGTTATTGTTAACTACAATGACACGACGAGTCCCGGCATATGGCAAGAAAATCCCTGACCGCATTATAAATGCTCGCCTCGTCGTTATAAGCAGTAAGAGCCACTGTGAAAGATGGTTCCCGAGCGACTGGGGCGAGTTCGCGGCGTGCAAACCTGCGCTTGCGGGGGAACATCAGCGCAAGGTCCAGAGCGATCAGAAGCACACCAAGGGTACTCGGTCCTCCACTGATCCACAGCAGGCTGCGGATGGTGAGGACGAGAGGATCCTGTCTGGAATATCACCAGCCTGAACAAAGAGAGAAAGATCGCCGAGAAGTATAGGACCTGTCCGATGCAAAGAGATATGACACCCCAATAAAACAGCGGTAGTGTCGTGAGTCCGCTAAAGTCCGGATCCCTTGCGCTGGCTCTACTAAGTTCTTCAATACAGTGCTCCTCGAGAGCGATCGTTCTTTCGAAATGCTCAAGTCGGTATTTAGCCGATCTTATATGTACTATGTATACCTCACCACACTTTGCCCGGCCAAGGTTTTTTTCGGAGTCCGAGCGACGGCAGCGTCACACTTTTCAGTCGTCTAGCTAACGGTCGAAGCGATACAGACGGTAATTGCCGATCGCTCCGATACGCGAACAGTGCTGATCAATCCAGGATTGGAGCCTCGGGTTAACGATCAACTGATCCTGACCGAATCCCTCGGTAAAGATGATCAATTTCACCTTGCCGGACGCGATTGCGTCTGTTAAATGACGCGTTGCAACCTCATCGCCGTATAGCCCGGAATAATTTTCGATATACCGTCGCTCAGCGCTGAATCCAATATCCTTCATCGATACAATGACATCGTCAGGACCCGTGGTTGTGCGGACAAACGCTACGGTGTCCTCAAACCCGGTTTGACCATAATCATATGTCGTCGAATAGGGAGCCCTTGCCTGTAGTGCGGCAACGCCGAATTGGGTACCTACGTAAGCGGCGAGAGCAACGATGAGGAGCCACCGACTTATCCCTAATTTCGGACGATATTCGAATAAGCCGATGCTGACACAAAATAGGGCGCCGACCGCCCAGTATTCCAAAGCCCAGATTTCTGAGAACCCCCTCATGACGACATAATCCCTAATCTTGTAAAAACCGAGGAACAAGAAGACGCAAAGCACTGCACTTCCAATCAGCGCATTGTTCCGAACCGTGAAGTTGCATTCGGCAGCCCACACGGCCAGAGGCCAAAGGGCCAATCCCCAAAACACAAATGTGTACTTGAATGGCGCATGGCCGAAGGTCATAACCTGCGAACAATAGTAAACAAACGTTAGAGCAGCAATCCCGAGGAGATAGGAATAATGCTCGGAACGCTTATCGCGTCCATTGAGTGCAAGGATAGCCCGGCGGGGCAGTTCTACAGCTAACGCAAGCCATGGGACTAAGCCTGTCCAGGTAACTGTGATTGGAAGCATGGTCTGCAGATTACCTATCCGATCTAGTAGCCGATTGTAAATACCAGGATTACCGCTAGACCCACGCTGGGTAAAGCTCATCCATGTGAATGCAAAAGTGTAATTCGTATCGAGGTGAGTGAGCCAGCCAAAAAAGCGGTACGAGATGAGAAATGAAAGTGTGCCCAGGAGATTAACTAAAGCCGTGATCGCCAGCGCGCGGCGAAGACGAAAGCGGCCGAAAAGCAAAATAAGACTGAATGGCACAAGTAATATTATGGTCGTAAGCTTGGCCCATAAACACAGCAGCATAATGCCGGCGGGTAGAAGCATCTCGGGCCAGCTAGGATCATCGACTCTCCACTCGCCGTCACGCCAGCTGAGGCGCAAAATCGACCACAAGAACAAAACAAGCAGCGGACCGTAAATACTGGTATCGATATCGGCTATCGCCGCACTTTCCAACGTGTAGGGATTTAATAAGAAAATCACCCAGAACCACGGCGCCACGCGAGCGGCCTCGGCCCTGCCGAAAAGCGTGCGGTACGTCAGAATGGTCGTCCAGGCGAGTATCAGAGCGCATATCACTCCGAAGAGACGAACTGGAACAGCACCCCTGCCAAAGACTTTCACCCACGCAGCAAGAGTATAGGCATAAAGCGGAGGATGGTAGATGCCGATGTGTCGAGGGTTGTCTTCGCCTCGGTAATAGATCGGAATTCCGCTTTCCGAAATCGCTTGAGCCAAAGCGGGAAAGTCCATGTTGTCCAGATGCAATGGCCTGGCAGCCTGCAGCGCAGAAAGAATCAGGAACATTAGGACTGCCGCATTGCGGAGCGCGACCGTGATTGCGGCCGAACGACATGTGCGACGAGCTACACGTTGATCAGAGATTGGGCCCTCCAAGCGTATCGTTCTCCCGAATGTATCTGATTAACATTTTTTCAAAACCGACGACCGGTGTCGGGCCAATGAGCAGAAGAGTCCGCGGCATTCGTAACGACGAACGACATCACCGGAGGACGGACGATATCCCATACGCTTCATAGCACATCGACCGCGACTGGCCGGCGCACGCGTCAATCGCCCCGGCCGGTTGCAACCACATTCAGGAACGCTTGGGAACCCCTCGAAAGAGGCACTCTAGGTCGAGCACAAACCTCACATCGTGCGCGAATTCTGGGACACGAATCCCGCGCTGAGGCCGTGCTGTGAGTCAGCAAGAACGACACTAGGAATTTTTTCAAAACGTTGTCCAAAAGCCGAACAGAAATTGTAGCACGCCATTTGTTACCGTCCCGAGTATCTGACCACGTCAGTGGCTTGCCGAATAGCCCCTGGTGCCTAGGAAACGCACGCTAAATGGGTTTTCGACGAACTAAGATTGCTTAACGAGGCACCGTCGCGGCGAAGCAGGGTGGACACAATAGCCCACCTCGCGACCGGCGCCTCATTGCCGCCGAGCAGAATAGGTAGGAGAGAATTGGGTATGGACTACGAGGGTCAGCCCGTAATCATATTGGGAATGGGCCGCAGCGGCACTTCCATTCTGGCGAGCCTGCTTCAAACCAGTAACGTGTCGATGTATCGCAACAGTTTGCCCCCGGGCGAAATCAACCCCAGAGGATTCGCGGAGGAAGCCTTGGCGGTAGCACTGCATCAGAAGCTGAAACGTTTGAACTACTCGCGCTTCGAGGCTGATCCCGATTATGACAATCCGCTGATAGATGAAATTCGACCGTTCGAACTGACTGATGAACTCGGATCGGAGGCCGCGGGTCTGGTAGCAGCACTCCAACGACCCGGTTTTTGGGGTTGGAAAGATCCCCGCACCGTATTATTCATCGATCTATGGCTCGCGCTGCTTCCGACGGTGCGGATGCTGATACCACTTCGCCATCCGATTGAGGTATTCAATTCCTACCTTCAGCGGTTGCCAAACGAACGCTTAATGCGACGCCCGGATCAAGTGTTCCGATCGTATACGGCATATCATTCCAAGATCCTGCAGGTGGTGGAGCGGCATCGCGAACAGTGCTACGTGTTCTACGCTCAAACAGCTTATCAGAATCTCGCATGCCTCCAGACTGCGTTGGAAGCTTTCCTTGGCCACAGGTTGAGATTCCAGGAAACAGCCAACACTTTCCATCGGGAGGAGTTTACCGATCTCGGCCTCGGGGCAGCGGAGCATGAATCGTTCGCGAAGTTTTTCCCAACGCCCGCCTCCTTTTTCGATGGCCTGAATAGTCGAGCCGACATGCCATTTGCTCGCGATCTCGAACAAGCAAAACCGAGACTCGAGCTCTCGGCCCTCAACAATCTTGCGGAATTCGTGAAGTCCCCAGACGATGAGCCCGATTGTACTCCGTTCTTAGTGCGGATGATCGCACCTACTTCAGAGCGTTACTCAGGGTATCTCGCTCGCCAAGCGGATGAGCTAATTCAAAAAGTGTCCTGGCTTGAACAACAGGCGCAGACAACAGTCAATGAACAGGCGCTATGTATACGCGATCTAGAATCATCCAAGACGTACCTCCTCGGCCAAATAGAACAGCACGCCAACGCGGTTGATCAACAAAACGGTTACATACGCGAGCTGGAATCAGCCAAGCAGTACATGATCGACCAATTGGAACGGCACGCCCAAGCGCTCGATCAACAGAAGCACTACATTCGGGAATTGGAATCAGCGAAGCGGTGTTTTGTGGACCAACTGGAACAACAGAAACAACACATGCTCGATTTGGAATCAACAAACGCTCGCTATCAAAACGAGGTTCGAAATCAAGAGAAATCTATCCGGGAGCTTCATACTCGGAAGGAAGCCTTCCGCACGTTGTTTGGTTTGAGATAAACGGGAAGCGGTTAGAAATGCGACTGATCTTCTCTAGTGGGATGCCCACTAGACGTTGGCTCCAATGCTCAGCGTCGAGGTTCTGGGATCATTCGATTCCTGCGGCGCCGACAAGAGCAACGCCCTAAGATACAGCGCAATCATTCGTTCCGCGCCGAAACGATCGTGAACGGACACTTGTGCAGCCTGCGCCATCTGGCTACACAACTTTGGAGATAAGCGCAGTTCCTCAATCCGCTGCACAAAAGTTGCCATAGCGCCGGGCGGGCAAAGGAAACCACTGACTCCGTCTTCAATAACCTCGGGCAGGCTTCCGATCGAGGAGGCAACCACGCATTTACCTAGCGCCTGAGCTTCGAGCACGATCAAAGGCATGCCGTCCAAAACGGAGGGAAGGACGACTACATCCGTGGCCTGGAGCAATGGCTTCACGTCCTGCACGAATCCGGGCGCATGCAATACACTCTGAAGTCCGGCTTGGTTGATCGCATCAAGAACCTTCGTTCGTTCGGGACCATCGCCAGTCATACAAAATCTATAATCGTCGCTTTGCCGGGCGAGCTGCCGCGCGATCTCAACAAAATTCAGGGGAGCCTTCTCCGGTGAGAATCGCCCAAAGAAGGACACCAGGAATTTACCTTGAAAATCTGCAGGCAAGACAGAATCAGCAGCGCACGCGCCGTCGTGCAGCAATCCGGCCGCGCCGATCTCGATGCCGTGAGGGATTACTGCCACTCGGTTGGATTCTTCGCCATGTTTCTGTGTTAGCAGATCGGCCAATGTTCGCGACGGTACAACAGTAAGGTCGATCAAACTTGCGTAACGGCGATTGTTCGCCAGATGGCCTGTATCATTGAACAGCTGGTCGACAACCCGAATGTGAGGGAAACGAAGTCGAATCTCCGGCAACAGGTGGTATACAAATTCCGAGCCGGCCAGGAGGAGCGTGCGCACGTCGCGCCGTTCCAGGAGGTAAAAGAAGAAGTCCCGTTGATGGCGGTCGTTATCAAATAGCGCCGGCAGGTCATACACGTACCGAAACTCTGATTCGAACGGGGCCGAATTTCCCACCAGAGGCGCCTCTACGGCGATACTCGTGGTGAGAATAGGAACGCCTCCGGCATCGGCGATACCTTTGGCCAGGGTGAAAAACAGCCTCTCCGCGCCGCCGACCAACAAATAGGGTAGGGCGAAGAGCACAGTGGGCTTGGGACCCTCGCTTCGGCTGCGGCGCAGAAGGTTTAGCGTCGGGTTGCGCACCTCTATTGGGCGAAGAACTTGGGATTCGCCCTCCGGCCGCGATGCCAGCAAATCGGCATTTGCGACTTTGATCTGTGTGGAATGCCAGGCGTATCTGGCTTCTGACCCCGTAGATAGCCCTTTGCCATGGACACGGTAAAACATAAGGGCCTTGCGGATGCTCTTCACACGGAAACCATGGCCCATAAGACGGACCCAGAACTCCCAGTCCTCAAGGACATAGGACTCCTCCAGGCCCCAATCGCGAAAGCCTCCCACATGCGCCCAAGCACTCTTGCGAAATACTGCCGCGGTGGAAATCCGATTCTCATCCGCAATATCTGGAAACTGAGCTTCCTGCACCAGCCACGTGGCCGTGGACTGTCCAAAACACTGGACGGAGGGATAGGCTAGATCGAAGCCGTAGTTCTCGAGCAGAAATGCCGCGACCTCCAGGTAAACGGGGCCCAGCATGTCATCGGCATCTAGGCAACAAACATATCTTCCTTGGGCTAGTGCGATGCCAAAATTTCGATTGTCTCCGACTAGATGCCGACCCTGACGATAAACGAATCGAACATTGGGCATCCCGCGATTCTCCAGTCCTCTGATGATGTCCGGAGTTCTTCCATCTGTTGAGCCACCCTCCACCACGATGATCTCGAGGTCAGCAGTGGTCTGCCGTTCGATTGATCGAAGAGCGTCATCCACGTAGTCGCCGTAGTTGAAACAGGGAATGACAACGGAGATAAGCGGGCGGTCCGCAGGCCATGCGTTGTCGACCATCGCCCGCCACGGGAGTTTGACGTTCCCCATCGTAGCGGTTTGCGGAGCGGCTTTCGTGAACGATTGAGACCCAGCGTGAATCCAACTTCTTCCCTCCGGTGAGCCGAAACGGACGTAATGAAGAAGTGGGTTGATGCCGCACAGCGCCACGTCCGAATAGCGCTGCAGGTAGCTGGGCGCATCGGAACCACTCGCCGGCCACCGGCCCTCATGAAAGCCGAGCAGCAGGTAATGCAGCGTCGGCGGCACGCCAGATCGTGCTACGTCGGGATAATTGGAACAGTAAAACTCCGAATTGAAATGCTTCTTCCATAGCTCGATCTGCTTCGAATTGGCCGTTGCGAATAGATACAAGTTGCGCAGTTTATTGCGAAACCTCGCTGGATTGAACAAAATGGCTGCCGAACGCATTAGCCCCAGCATCCGTCGTGCTGCTCCGACGGCTAATTCGGAAGCAGGCCATTGGTGCGTGCGCTGTATCGCCGCGATTCGTTGTTCGCGCGCTGCCAACTCTTCCTCCAGAACGACAACATGCTTCTGCGCATGGTCTACGGCTTCTTCCAACTGAGCGGAGTAAGCCATCTGCTGGCGCAGATTTTCTTGAATGCGGTCGGCGGCCTTGCATTGCTGAAAGAGTGTAACGCGCAACTCGGACACACGCTGGCGAGCGCCTTCGAGCGCAGGTTCAAGATCCGAGATCTGTTGTTGTTGGCGGACGTTCTGATTCGCAAGTTCCAGTGCACGCAAGTTTTGTTGTTCAAAGGCTTCAATCGCGTGCTTTAATTCCAGATTAAGATGGCGATTCTCATCAGCTCCGCGCTGCAATTCCTGCCCACTTGCAACCAGCCGTTTCTCGAAACCCTGAAGATCTGCCGTATCGCGAGACCAAACATCCGCCAAACGGGCGATTAATGGCGAACTGACGTCCGCCGGCCGCAATGACCGCAACAACTTCACTTGCTCTGGACCAGTCTGCGCGGCGTGCAAAACGTCCAGCAATAGACGCGCAAGTTTCTCCGGGTCCCCACTCAAGTCTTGGGGCCGTGAGGACCTCAGGCGCTTGAATTCGAGACCGGCCGTGCCACCGCGGTGTTCGAAGACGCCGATGTATGTTGAACCATACCCTTTGACAACCTCCTCGCCGCCGGTAAGCTGCACGTTCAGTACGTCCTCAAACAGGAACCGCAGGCCCCTCTCAGTCGGATAGTAGACATGTTCGAGCGACGAGCAGAACCAGACGTCGTTGTTGTTCGATTCTGAGATGAGCGGCATTTCGAAGAGGCAAAAGCCGTCCGACTTTAGCATCGCCAGCAAAGCTTGCGCCGCTCCACGAAGATCGGCGACATGTTCCAACACGGCGACGGCCGAAATCACGTCAAAGAATCCAGCAAATCGCTGCGGGAGTTGCGGATCGAGTACGTCGCGGGAAATGACTTGGACACCGCTGCGCACAGCCCTGGCGGCCATGGCCTCATTCACCTCGATGCCGTAGCACTCATGCGATTCGGACAGTTTGCGCAGAAGATGGCCATCCGCGCAGCCGACGTCGAGCACGCGGCCCGATGGTGCTAGAGCGAGGATCAGCGCAGCGGCCCAAGCCGTCCCATGTTCAGACGTAAACGCGTAATCTTCATACCCTCTTACTGAACCTTCGGAGCAATAATAATCGTCGCCATACAGCGTGCTCAGGTCTTCCGGACGAAACTCTACGACGCCCATACGACATTGGTTGCACGCTAGCACCCAACGCCCATCGGACCGCTGGCGCAACGGCCGTAGATCAGTCGACCCACAAACGTTGCATTGGTCTTGGCGTACGACTTTCTTCATTTCTCGACAGGCTGACGCACGACCCGCGACTCGCACCGGGAAGCCCGCATTCATCGGGCTTAGTTTGCGATATCACGGCCTCATTGCACGCAAGTCGCTCCGAATTTAGAGCGATTGTTTCATCATACCCGAGATGGTAAGTGTCAGTCCTTCACGAAGGGATATCTGCGGCTGCCACCCGAAGTCGGCCTGGGCACGGCCGATATCGGCGATAACGTCCATTACCTCGGAAGGGCGGCCATCACCACGTGACACGCAGGGCTTGGCAATACCCAATAACTCGTTTACAAGCGCGACGATTTCCGGAATGCTCACCGAATATCCCGAGCCGGCGTTATATATGCGTGGGACGCCACGATCCATTGTTCGCAACAGTAGTTCGACCAGGTCGGATACGAACAGTTGATCGCGTTTTGGGCGGTCATCGGCTACCTCTATGGATTGAGCGTCCGGTGAAAGAGCTTGTTTGATGATCATGGGGATTAGAAAAGTGTTGGTTTGGCCGGGACCGTAGATATTGAATGGACGAATAATTGTTACCGGCACGCCGAACGAGCCGGCGTAGAACCGCGCTGCTTCTTCGGCGAGTATCTTCGAGCTGGAGTACGGATTGAAGGCGCATAACGGATGCTCTTCGTCGATGGGCAACCGCAACGGGGATCCGTAGACGTACGAACTGACGTAAGTGAGAGATGCGCCCGTGCTGCGGCACAACTCCAGAACGTTGACCGTTCCCAGGACGTTGGTTTCATAGAAATTGCGGGGAGCGAGCCAGCTTTCGGGAACCGATGTCCGCGCCGCAAGATGAAAAACGTGGTTGATAGCGGCATAGTCAAGCACGCCATGTGCGATGTCGCCGTCCGACGAGTTGAATCGGATGACACTGTATCCATCCCGCTCGAGCGCCTTCGTAAGATGCGAGCCTATGAAACCATTCGTGCCGGTGACTAGTATCCGCCTATGACTCATCGCCAAGGTACTGCCGCTTTATTTGTTCAAAATCTTTGACGGCTTGCGCATAATCGTCGGGTCTTCCGATGTCCAGCCAATACCCGGCATGCCTTTCGACATGGATGGGAGTCCCGTTCCTCAAGCAGGCATTCATCAGATCGTCGAACCCGAATTTCGTATCGGCCGGCACGATCTCCAGCACACGCCGATTTACAACATACACGCCCATGCTGACCAAGTAATCGATGTGGGGCTTCTCGGAGAAACCGGTCAATAGCTTACCGGAGTCGGTCGTTAGAACGCCGTAATCAATGTGCTGGCGGCGCTCGGAAGCTGCGATAGTGAACAGCCGGTTGTCGCGCACATGAGCTCCATACAGCCTCTGCAAATCAAGATCTGTAAGGACGTCGCCGTTCATTAACAGAAAGTTTTCCGGTAGATCGGGAATGAGGCATAGTGGAGCAATTGTGCTAAGCGGCTTTAGTTCGAGTGAGTAGTCGATCTCTACGCCCCACTGGGAACCGTCGTTGAAGAACGCCTTAATCAGGTTGGCTTGGTGGTTCACAGCCAAGGTAATACGCCGGAATCCTAGTCGCGCGAGTTGCCTGATGATTAACTCGACGATCGGATAATCCCCCACCGGTACGAGCGGTTTTGGAATCACCACCGTGTAGGGCCGCAATCGTGTTCCTTTACCGCCCGCGAGAATCACTGCCCGGCAGCCGTGCTCGAAATCAGACATTGTAGATGTCCGGTTTATAACTGCGCAGCCGGTTTGGTTCGGAAAACCACGCGATGGTGCGCGCCAGTCCCTCTTTCAGAGATACGCACGGCACAAACCCGGTTGCGTTCCTTAGCTTGGTATCGTCACACCGCAGGCGAAGCACCTCACTGGCGCCCGGCCGTACGCGCTGGGGATCCTCGACGATCCGTGCGGGGCTGTTCATGAGCCCAGCGACGAGGCCAAACAGATCACCGACGCTGACTTCAGTGTTAGAGCCGACATGATAAACCTCGCCCACGCTGGGCTCCAAGCCTAGCACAGCCAGGAAGCCGAGACAGGTGTCTTGGACAAACGTAAAATCTCGAGTTGTCGTTGTGTTCCCCAGGTGCACGTTAACGGCGCCGGACGCGATCTGAGTGATGATCGTGGGAATGACGGCTCTGGCGGATTGCCTCGGGCCGTAGGAATTGAACGGCCGAACGATTGTCGCGGGAAACTGAAAAGAATGGACAAAGCTCGTCACGATTGCATCCGCCGCGATTTTCGTCGCGCTGTACGGCGATTGTGCGCTGAGCGGGTGTTTTTCGTCGATCGGGACATGCTGCGCCGTCCCGTATACCTCGCTTGTTGAGGTGTGAAGAAACTTCTGAACGCTCCCGGCCAGCGCCGCTTGACAAAGATTCAACGTGCCTTTGACATTGGTGTCCAAGTAGCTGTCCGGCGCAAGGTAGGAATATGGGATCGGGATCAGTGCGGCCAAATGCAGAACTGCCTCCTGGTCCTTCACTAGCCTCGTGCAAAAATGCGGATCGCGAATATCTCCCGAAACCACTTCCACTTCCTTGCGACATGGAATGTCTTCAAGCCAGCCCCAGTGATTAAAGGAATTGTATTGCACAAGGGCCGTTACGCGAGCACCCTCTCGAACCAGGAGTTCGGTAAGATGCGAGCCGATGAACCCATCGGCGCCAGTGATTAGTATGCGTTTACCCTTGGGATGCATTGAGACGATAGATCAATTGGTGCGGATAGAAATCCTATGATAACCGAATGACTCGCCGAGGGGCGAGGCAAGATTCACTCCGGGCGCTCGATGGTCGCAAGGCCACTCGGCCGGCTGTGCGGGGTCGCCCTCTAATGAACTGATCCGGACTTGTCGCCACAGTCGATCAGCTTTAAGATAGCCGCTTAAACGATCGTTTGTGGAAGGATATCCGCTATTAATCCAGCCCTATTTTTCTCACATAGCTGGTCTGCAGAGTCGAACCAAAAAATGCCAGAATAGGCCCTTGGGATCGCCACCGCCGAAAGTTTCCGTCGTCATTCCGTGCTTCAATCTTGGACACTACTTAGACGAAGCCGTCGATTCGGTCCTGAATCAAACCTTCCAGGATCTAGAGATTGTGATTGTGAACGACGGGTCCACGGATCCCGCTACAAACATAAAGCTCGCTGGGTATGACAAACCTCGGACTCGGGTTATCCAGACTCAGAACCAAGGGCTTGCTGCCGCGAGAAACGTAGCCATAGCCCACAGCCGAGGTGACTACATCCTTCCGCTCGATGCTGATGACCGCCTGGCCCCAACATTTCTGGAAAAAACCGTGCCGGTACTCAATCTGCATCTCGACATTGGGATCGTTTACAGCGAAGTAGAATGGTTTGGCGCCAAATCAGGCAAATGGGACTTGCCGCCATATAAGTTCCCCGATATTCTACTGAACAACGTAATTGTTGCCACGGCTCTTTTCCGCCGTTCCGACTGGGAGCTCGTCGGTGGTTACTCTACTGAGTTCCGTTCACGCTGGGAGGATTACGACTTTTGGCTCTCACTGATCGAGCGCGGACGGATTCCACACCGAGTCTCGGAAGTGCTCTTCTATTACCGCCAGCGACCGGGAAGCATGATCGCGGTGGCTCAAAAAACGGACGACGTGGATCTATATGATCTCCTCTTTCGCCGTCACCAAGAGCTCTACCTACGTAATATAAAACACTTGTTTGGCCGCCTCATTGCGCTGGATGACGAAGCCAGCCAACGACGACACGAGGCCTTGCAACTCCAAGTGTTCGTGCCACGGGATGGCGGATATAGCGAGGCTCACTCTCTTCGACAAACACTGCGTGCCGGAATATGGGAGAACATTGACATCGCGCTCCCAGAGCCATGGCGGGGACGGCTGCGCATCGACCCCGCTAACTTGGCTGGGGAAATTGAGATTCGGGACCTTTGTGTTGGACGAGGAGAAATTGGAGTCTTGCCGAAATCGCAACCAGGGCTGGTGAAAGTGCGCGGCACAGCCCTATTGACCGAAGCGGAGGGTAACAAGCTGAGCGTTGTCGCATGGGGCTCCGACCCGCAAATCTATTTGCCGGAGTTCACCGCTGATGGACCCCTTCGGCTCTCCATGAAGATCCGAGCGAGTCCTTACGACACCGAAACTGCCGCTTCGGTTTCATTCCTTGCCCGCCTATGGGAAAAAATGCACCCGGCCGCCTCGATCGATAGTGAGGACGCCGTGTGCCTTCAGGTTTTCCTTCCTGACGGTCACATATATTCTGAAGAACATTCCGTGAAAGTAGAGGTTGAGCGTGACATCTGGCGGATCATTCGCATGGAACTGCCAGCCGGATGGCACGGCGTACTTCGGCTCGATCCCGCCAATGCTCGCTGTAGCGTTGAGATCGATTGGCTGCGGCTGGAAGCCGGGGGACAAACGTTCTGGGATCTGGCTTCTCAAGCTGACTCCGTGCGCGTTGAAGGAACCGCGATGGCATTGTCCCCACGCCGTCCGCTTCAAATCGTAGCCTGGGGCGACGATCCGCAGATCTATCTGCCAGTTGGCGGATTTGTCCCGCGGGACCAAGAATCGATGCTGACGATCCGTTTGCGAGTAACGCATTGCGGAACGGAATTGGCGATGCAAGCAGAAAGTTTGACTTTACTAAAGCGACAAGGTTGGAGAGGGATTAGCGCGAAGCTCCGAGCCTTAGGAGTTGCCATCGCGACGGCTTTTCGCCGATGACCATTGACGTCAAGAGTCTTAATTGAAGCAGTCGCGATCGTCACACCGCCGCAGTGGTAGGACGCTCGGCGTATGCTTCCATCACTTCCGCCACGCCGCCGGTCATAACCAACTCACCGTGATCGAGCCAGATCGCCTGATCGCACAGCTCCTGGATCATCAACGCGGAGTGAGATACACATAGCAGCATCTTCCCGCGCCGTCGAAACTCGCGGACTTTGTCAAAGCACTTGGCCTGGAAGGCGGTGTCGCCAACGGCCAGAACCTCGTCCACCAGCAGAATCTCGGGGTCCATCGTGACGGCGACCGAAAAGCCCAGGCGCATGATCATTCCGCTCGAATAGGTCCGGAGTGGCTCGCGGATGAACTCGCCGATGCCGGAGAACTCCACGATCTCATCAGATATATCGTTAGTGCGCTTGCGGCTCAAACCGATGAGCGACGCGTTTAACCGGACGTTCTCTTCTCCAGTCAAATCGGGATGGAATCCGGAGCCCAACTCCAAAAGCGCCGCTACTCGCCCGTCTACCGTGACCCGGCCTTCATCGGGAAGCGCCAGCCCGGCGGCTAAACCAAGCAGAGTGCTCTTGCCTGCCCCATTGGCCCCTATTACAGCCAAGCTCTCACCATGCTCCATCCGAAAGGAAACATTTTTCAGCGCGTAGAACGGCTCGCCTACTTCGCTGGTAAACAATTGCTTCAACCTGTAACGCAGCAATAGCTTGCCAGTGTGGCGATGAAAAATCTTTGAGACGTTCTGAAATTGGACGGCGCTCATGGCTGGTTACAGGTAGTCGTAAAAACGAGCCTTCAGCCTTCGGAAGACCAAGAGGCCGATGACAAACATCCCCAGCGATACCGAGGTGAGTTTGACGATCAACTGCCAGCGAGGCGGCTGCGCTTCGAGCAAAACATTACGCAGCACAAGGATGAGTGCAGCTAGGGGGTTTAACTGATACAGATCGCGGTACGCAGCCGGAACCATGGGGAAGCCATAGAAGATCGGAACCATCCAGAACATGATCGTGTTCGCCGATTCGACCACGTAGCGGGTGTCACGAACGTAAACATGCACCGCAGATGTCAGCAGCGAGAGCCCGCATACAAAAACGATCTCCATCAGCCAGATGTACGGAAGCCAGATCCAATGGCGAGTCACGGGCAGCCCGAAAATAAACACCATTGCGAAAAGCAGTCCAATCTGTATGAGTAGATGTATGCACGTGGCCAGAACAGAAGCGACGGGGATGATCTCGCGAGGGACCGGAACGCGCTTGATCAACGGATAATTGTCGACTATTGAGGTGGTTCCCGCCAGCCACGCGCCCGAAAAGAAGTTGTATGGAACCAAGCCGCACATGATAAAAACCGCAAAGTGCGGCGTGGAATTGTTGGGAAATATCTTGGTAAATACGAAGGTCATCACTCCCATCATCACGATGGGATTCAGCAGAGACCAAAAAACTCCCAATGACATGTTCCGGTAACGGATCCGGAAGTCCTTCAGAACCAAATTCTGGAGGAGGAACAACAAATCCCCGCGCCAGGCACGACCCGAGTTGTCGGAAAGAATCGTCGCCGGGGCACCCGCGCCGCCGCCTTCACCAACCGTTACCTCGACCGGGATCGTTATTTCAGGGGAGTCCGTCCGCATGAGTTTCGGTATGTCCCTCTCATCGGTACAAGGGCGATGTTAGCACAGACAGATCGTACCTTCCAAAAACTGGACCGCTTTCCCGCTGATCGTCACTCGTTCGCCTCGATCTTCGCACCACAATTCGCCGCCGCGAGGTGATGCCTGATAAGCGTGCAGCTTCTTTTTTCCCAGTCGCGCCGACCAATAGGGAATCAGCGTGCAGTGCGCCGAGCCAGTCACCGGATCTTCGGGAATACCCTGGGCGGGCGCGAAGAAACGTGAAATGAAGTCCACATCCTTCCCTGGCGCGGTAGCGATCACCGCGAAGCGATCCGCCTTTGCAAGCGCCTCCATGTCGGGCTTCAAGCTTCGGAGCTCAGCCTCGGTCGCGTACACTACCAGGTAATCGCGCGCCGCCAACACTTTTTCAGGCCGGCCGCCCAAGGCCGGGATCAGCCCCGGATAGACTTCGCCTTCCACCGCTACGAGCGAGGGGAAGTCTAGTGACAAAAGATCGCCCTCGCGAGTCACTACCAACTTTCCGCTCTTAGTCGAAAATCGGACCGACTTCGCCTGTGGCGTAAGCTCGTTCAGAATCACAAAGGCCGACGCCAAAGTCGCGTGTCCGCACAGCTCCACCTCCACCGTGGGTGTGAACCAGCGCAGGTGATAACCATCGCCATTCGGCACGAAGAATGCCGTCTCCGCAAGGTTATTCTCCGCGGCGATAGCCTGCATCTGTTCATCGGGCAACCACGTCTCAAGCGGGCATACCGCCGCGGGATTGCCCGTGAACAGCCGGCTCGCAAATGCATCCACCTGGTAGACAGGAATTCGCGTCGCACTCATGCATGCACCTCCAATTCGCGGCCCATCCCAAACTTCGGTGGCTTGCGATTGGCAATCAATTCCTGATGCTCCAGAAGCGCTGAGACCAAAATCGGCATCGCAATGGTGGAGTCGGAATGGCACGTTACCATGGACGCATCTTTCGCGATCTTTCCCCAACTCTGCGCCTCTTCAAACGTGCAGCCCGAAAGGCCGCCCCAATGGGCCGCATCCGTCACGCACTGGATCGCGTATTTGTGACCGGTGACGCCGGTGTTCATGATGATGGCCGTGACCTCGGTCTGTTGTACGAAATTCTTGGGAGTGCCTCCACCGAAATAAATCACACCAGTCGCCTGAGATTCAGCCACTATGCGCGCGGTTTCCACCACATCGCCGATCACATCGAAGGTGAAGCGATTGCCCCCTGTGTACCGATTGGCCGCGATCCCGATGCCGATGGAGCTGTCGGCCACGGCCGGACAATATAGCGGGATGCCGGCCTTGGCTGCCGCCGACACGATCCCGTCCTCCTTGGCGTGCTTTCCCAGCTCGCATCCCAGCAGATAGAGGAACTCGCGCGTTGTATAAGGGCGCGATTGATCGAGCGACGCCGCAAACCGCCCGATCCACTGATCGTGTTCCCGGAACTTTTCTTCATCGGCGAGCACATCGTACATCCGGTCCACCAGATTCTCCGCTAGCAACACGTCGTCAGTCGCGGGCGACCCTTGGTAGTGAAAATTTCCCATCGTCTCGTGAAAATCGTGAAAGAAATTTGCGCCGGTCGATACCAGACAATCGATCAGCCGGTGCTCGATCATGCGCACCACCAGCCTTCGCATCCCCGCCGGCACCATGGCGCCCGACATGCCCATCATGATGGTGCAGCGATCACCCAGCATCCTTTTCCAAACCTCAAATGCCAATCCGAGCTGTTTGCCCTGAAAAGCAGTTCCCTGCATGCGGGTTAGGATTTCCGATGCGCTGGTTGCGCCTACTGGCTCGAACGGGCGCGTCGGCGTAGACAATAAGCGAGCCTTGGAGTCCGCGGGCACTTCTTCGGTCTGGGTGGACGGCGAGTGAGAATGTTTCATCTTTTTCTAGTGTAAGGGCAGCTTGGTTCTAGTGTAAGGGAACAGGGCAGGAGGAGCTATTGAATTCGAATCCGGTTTTTCTCGTTCAGAACCAGCTCATCGAAAATCGCCAGCACTTGCTTGCGGTACTGATAGACCCGCCGCAGAGAATCCCGGAAGTTGTTCTCGTAGCGCCGCGGGCTGAGCCATTTCTGCAACAGTACCTTCGGCACATCAATATCACGGCGCAGGGTTTCCGCGGAATGACCCCGCAGGAAAAGCCCATAGAACATGGCCGCCTCGCGTTGCGGGGCGAGTGGATCAAATTCGTCCCTGGGTGTCATGCCAATAGCTTCTCGACGAAAAAAGCCAGTATAAACATCGCGGCTGTTCGAATCAAGGGGGATGTTTGAGGACTTCACAACCGGCATGCTATAGCAGTCTATCCCAATTTTAGCAGACGGTTGAAAATTGGCAACAGCACGTTTTGTAACATATATGCAGGATGATCATCAGCATCCTAAACTTGGTCTTCTATGGCGTTACCATTTGGATCTCGCAGAAGTCCAAGCCGCTGGGAAACATGCCCTACCGCTGGGGCGTGTACGTGGGCATGATCACTGGATGGATGTCCCTGCCGCTAATCGTCTCTTCAGTCCCAGCGCTCGTCGGCGGCCACCTCCTGGGAGGGTCGGTGCTGTTCATCGATGCTCTACTTGCTGCCGTCGCCAGTTTTGGAATTTTGCGGCGGAGGAAGCTCGGAGTGGTGTCGTTAGGGCTCGCATATGCGGTGCTGATCTTAATCGCGCCGTATTTGGCGTCTATGCCCGACTGGCCATTCTTGTTCGTAATAAGCGACCAGCCGTCTCCCATCATCGACCTGGCCAGACAAGCTATGTCTTTTCCCTGGGTTATCTCGCTCGGCTTCACGGCCGCCTATCTGGTGTGCACTTTCGTTTACTTCAAGAACAGATGGGAATGGATGCAACCACCGAAAAGTGCCTAGGTGCCTATATACTTCACGACGATCGACACCCGCCGGTTGGAAGCATTCTTCGGGTCTTCGGGCTTGCGCAGGCGCTGGTCGGCGTAACCGCGTACTTCGGCCACCTGATTAACCCGCAACCCGCTTTCCTGCATGAGCTTCCGGGCGGAATTAGCACGATCGGCGGATAATTCCCAATTTGAATAGCCGGCCGCCGAGGCGGCAAATGGCTGGGAGTCCGTGTGGCCCTCAATCAGCATGCGGTTTTGCATCTTGCCCAGTTGACCAGCCAGCATGTCCAGCATGGCTTTACCGGTGCCGCTCGGATGCGAGCTTCCTTTTTCAAAGAATGTTCCAACTTCACTTTCCAGAAGCTCGATGCGCAAGCCTTCGCCGGTCACCGTCATCTGCACCTGATTCTTCAATTTCGCCAACTCTGGTGACTGCATCATGGCCGATTCCAGCTTCTCTTTTAGTTTGCCCATGTCGTCTTTGCGGATAGAGATGTTTTCGCCCACACCGCCCTGTCCGGATCCCTTCTCGGCCGCTTTGCCCGATGGGTCCCGAAAGTAGCCGGCAACTGCCTTCTTTACCGGCTCACTGGAGCCCATCAGCCACAAGACGATGAAGAGCGCCATCATGGCCGTAACAAAATCCGCGTAGGCCACTTTCCAAGCTCCGCCGTGGTGACCGCCATGGACGATCTTCTTTACGATGATGATGGGCTGCGTCTCTGGTTTCTGAACCGGCATGATTCGCTATGCCGCCGCCGGGGCCGCCGGCGCTTCCGTGACTTCAGGGGCCGTTGCCGTAGCGGCAACCTTACCTTTGCAGGCGTTTTCCAGTTCCTGGAAGCTGGGACGTACATGGCCTGGCACAGCACGCCGCGCGAATTCGATGGCCACTAGCGGTGACGTACCCTTCAAGAATGAAATAACTGCAACACGTACGACGTGATAGAAGTGTCCTTCTTCATCCGCCGCTTTGCCCATTCTTGAGGCCATCGGCCCAAGCAGCCCGTAACACAGCAGTATCCCCAGGAACGTGCCCACCAGCGCGGCAGCGACTTTGTGGCCAATCTCCTCGGGCGGGCCCCCGAGCGCACCCATGGTGATCACCACGCCCAACACCGCCGCCACGATTCCCAAGCCCGGCAAAGAGTCGGCCACCGTGTTGAGTGCGGCCACCGGCAGTTGTGAATAATGATGATGAACCTCCATGTCCAACTCCATCATCTGATCCAGCTCGAAAGGCGTCGCTGCTCCGCTCATCGCCATGCGCAGCGTGTCGCACACGAAGTCCCGCAGGTGATGCTCCCACTTGGAAAACAACTCGCTCTTGCTTGGATTTTCGATGTCCGATTCCAAATCCGTCAGCCCCTTCTTGCGTGCCTTTTGCATGACGTTGAACATTGCCTTGAGTGTGTCCACGTAACGGCCTTTACCAAATTTGGATGAGCCGAAAACCGACAGGAGGCCGCCCAGCATGCCCTTGAGCACGGTCGGAGAATTTGCGACGAAAATTGTTCCCAAGGCCGCTCCGCCGATGATCAGCAACTCCGCCGGTTGCAGCAAAACCATGATGTTTCCCTTTTCCATCAGGTAGCCGCCGACCACCGCTCCGAATACCACCAGGATTCCAACTATCGCGAACATCGGTTCCTCACTCGTCTCCTCGGCTCTGTGCGTTCCCTATCGCTTCCACTTCGCTTTCCCACCGTTCCAATGATTCCACCGTATCGCCGCGCTCGACCATCCGGACCGTGACCGAAACCGTCAGCCGCACCGGATCTCCCCACCACGCCAGAGTCGATTTGCGCACCAGCATTTGAAGAGTCCGGCGTAGATCCTCCAGCTCCATCAACGAATACCCACGAGCCTCGATCCGAAACTCTCCACGATCCCAATATGTGAGCCAGTCCAACGTCTTAAGGTTGGCTGTAACTGTCTCTGCAATCATCTTCACCGCCGCTTCCACCATTCCGTGACCATAGCGGTGGTCGAGCCGATCCATCTCATCCAGCTCAATACGCAGCCACGAGAACGGAATGCCGAACAGATTCAACGCCTCTACTGCCTGTCGAGCCTTCATTTCCCCAAATCGCCGTTTTAGCGCGCCCGTCTCATCCAGACAGTCATAAGCGGCCAGATTGCTAAGATCGGGCAGGGCGGGCGCCGCAGCCTCTTCGAATATCTCCACCGCCCCCACTCGCGTGCCACCGGCTTCACAGATGGCCTGCGACCGGATGTGTACCGGAATCCTGTGGCCGTGCCGATGACGCATGTATAGCGTGGCTTCGTGAGGTGCGCTATTTTCCATGACTTCCTGGATCGGGCACTCGTTGCCAGATAGCACCCGGCCCGACTCCTCGCAATGCATCAGCATATCGCCCTGACACAAGCGCCCCATTATTTCATGCGCATAATAACCCGTGATTCGCTCCGCGCCACCGTTCCAATACAGAATCCGGCGATCGCAGTCCACAATATAGATGCCTTCGTCCATCTGGTCGAGTAGCAGCTTATACAGGTCGCCATCGCGTAAGGCCTGCTCGACTATCTCCCGCATATCTGGAATAGACTCCGGCATCAAGATCCCACCCTGTGCTTATCGGACCGGACCGGGCAGTCTTGAGACGGGAAGCTCCCCGTGCGATCCTGGCATTTAAGGCTCTTTGTCCTCATGAAAACGCCGATCCTGGCAGCACTGCTCGTGCTCGCTACCGCGCCCCTGCCCGCGAGCGCCCAATGGACCACCTCGCAATATGACAACGCCCGAACCGGCACTAATCTTAAGGAAACGATCCTTACGCCTGCGAACGTTAACGCCGGCAGCTTCGGAAAAATTTTCTCCTACAAAGTCGACGGTGACGTTTACGCCCAACCGCTGTACCTCCCCCGAGTCACGCTGCCGGACAGGAGCGTCCACAACGTAGTTTTCGTCGCTACCGAACACGACAGCGTTTATGCTTTCGACGCCGACGGCCCACAGTCTACCCCGCTCTGGCACGTCAGTTTTCTCCGCGCCGGCGTCACTCCCGTCCCGGCACGCGATGTGGATTGCCCGCTGATTACGCCCGAAATCGGGATCACCCCGACTCCCGTGATCGATCCTATGACCGGGACGCTGTACCTCCTGGCCCGCACCAAGGAAAGCCAGAGTTTGCTCAACCGTGACCGCTACGTGCAGCGCTTGCATGCGTTGGCCATAACTACCGGCGCCGAGAAATTCGGTGGTCCGGCTGAGATCAAGGCCACCGTCAAAGGCCGCGGGGCATCGAGTTCCAACGGGCTCATCAATTTTGACCCGCTCCGCGAACTGCCCCGCGCCGCCCTGCTGCTGGCCGGAGGAAACGTCTATCTCACCTGGGGTTCATCCTGCGACGTGGACCCCTATCACGGCTGGGTGATGGCCTACGACGCCCGCACTTTGGCCCAGATGGCAGTCTTCAACACTTCACCCGATGCCGAAAAGAGTGGAATCTGGCAGGGCGATACAGGTCCTGCTGCCGACCCAGAGGGCCACGTATTCCTAGTTACCGGTAACGGAAAATTTTCCGCCTTCCTCACAGGGGGCCGCGATTATGGCGATTCCGTACTCAAGTTGGTTTGGAGCAATCGCACCTTAGCCGTCCGCGACTTCTTCACGCCCTTTAATCAGCAGGAACTCGACGCCAACGACTTTGACCTTGGCTCCGGTGGCCCCCTCCTGCTCCCCGATCAGGCCGGGCGGCACCCCCATCTCCTGATCGCTGGAGGAAAAGGCGGCGGTATCTACCTGATCGATCGCGATAACATGGGCCACTATCATTCCGGCGACGACAGCCATGCCGTACAAGTGATCCCCAAAACAGAGGGCATCTATAGCGCCCCGGCTTATTGGAACCAGCACGTCTTCTTCTGGTGGAGTGATGACGTTCTAAAGGATTTTCGCCTCGACCAGGGCCAACTCTCGTCTGCCCCGGTGGCACATGGTGAAACCCGCTTCAGCGATCCCGGAGCAACGCCCACGGTCTCAGCGAATGGGAGCGCCAACGGAATCGTGTGGGTTCTGAAATCCAAAGGTTGGCGTGCGCCTGACCGCCCGGCCGTCCTCTACGCGCTGGACGCCGCCAATGTCGCCCGCGAGCTTTACAATAGCGAGCAGAAACCGGGGCGCGACCGTGCGGGCCTATCTCTACGCTTCACTATCCCCATGGTCTCCGGTGGCAAAGTGTACGTCGGAGCTAAGGGTGAGCTGAACGTCTACGGGCTGCGGCGGTAACAAGTTAGTTTGGCACAACAACTGCTGTTCTTCTAAGCGAGGAGACACAAAGTCGTGAAGAAGGCCATTATTTTTAGTTGTTTGACGGTGATGATGGCGGTCGCACAGGAAAAAACTCCCTCTAACAGTGCGGTAACAACAACCTGGGCAAAATACCGGCCGGATGACGTTAAAGTCCTCGGGGTCGTCGACTACGGTCATGTCCAAAGCGCTGTCGATCGGACCGCCAAGCCACGTTACCGCGCCTTTGTGTTCAGCGGTTATGGTCGCGATCGGGTCCAAATCACTCTAAGAGGTGAAACCTTCATTGTTACGGATTCTACGCTGAATCCAATCGGTAGCGGGTCGTCGCAGGCCACCGTCTCTTTACCTTTCCGGGGTCCCGATATTGAGGTTTACTACATCGTCTTCCCGGCCTCTAGCAAGCTTGCCCACGTCAGTGTCCAAGTCAAAAAAGTGGGCAGAGACATGTCGAATCCTAGTCTTATGTCGGAAATCAAAGGCGCCAGCCAGGAGTCTAACCGGCAAGGAGGGCTCGAATAATGCCCGAAACAACTAAGAAGTGCGCCCACCCTGGATGCAACTGCACAGCCGCGAAAGACAGCAAATACTGCGGAGCCTACTGTGAATCGAATAAACAGCCGGCGATCCTTTGCGAGTGCGGTCATCCGGCTTGCGCGCCAAAGGGTTAAAAGATAGCGAAAAGGCCCGTAGACGGGTCGCTTTATGGTATAAGCGGAGGTGCGGGTGCGCATCTCTACTTCAGTCTTACTGAGCTTGGCGCTTTTAGTCGCCTTTATAGAAGCGCCGTTTCAGCACATTCACCAGCACGAAGCGACTCAGCGACATGCTGGCGCTTTCCTTCATTTCCATCTAAAATCGGCCCATCCCGTCAGTAGGAGCCCCGAGGTCCGTGATCTGGACCCCAACGAGGACGCTCAATACCAGGCATGGTTCTCCGCCACGACAACTGATTCTGGAACGACGGTCCCGGTAATCTGTGCAGAGCCTTTATCAATCCCGATACCCGAAAGTAGTGGTTGGACAATTGAAGCTCCTGTACGCACCGGCCACGATCCGCCGCTCTTATGTCCTAAAAGTCCGCGCGCTCCTCCCGTCTAGCTCCCTCGCCATTTCTTCGCGCCTTCGGGCGCGTTGATGTTCAATTTTGATTCGATTCGCGAGGTGAAAATGCGTTTTTTCGCGCGATTTTGCGTCCAGCTGCTGCTTTCAGCTGCGCTTTTTGGCCAAGTGCGCCTTACACTGGCGGACGCCGTGGCAGAGGCCGTGGCAGGCAATTCGCGTCTGGCGGTTGCATCAGCTCGGATAGGTGCTGCTGAAGGCCTCCGCAAACAGGCCGGTCTATCCCCGAATCCCCGCTTGATTTTGCAATTGGAGAACACCCGGTTTTGGGGAAATCCGCCGTTCTCGTATCCGCAAGACACGGCCACTTATGCGTTCGTAGCTCAGACTGTGGAAACCGGTGGAAAGCGCAGTCGCCGGGTCGAACTGGCAATGGAAAACATCCGGAGCAGTGAATTCGAGATGCAGCTTCAGCGGAACCAGATCGTAAGTCGAGTCAGCCTGGCGTATTGGGCCGCGGCCGGAGAAGCTCAGGTCCGAGATTTGCTTCAAGAAGAAGTCGTGAATTTCGACCGAGTGGTTCAATTTCACCGCGATCGAGTCCGGGAGGGCGCCGCGCCCGAGGTTGATTTGCTTCGGATCGAGGTAGAGCGGGATCGGTTGGTCAGCCTGGCGAGGACCGCCGCGCAGGAGGCGGAGCGGACCAGAATCGCATTGTTTCGTGAAATGGGCAAGCTCGAATTTCCATCGGTAGTCTTGGCCGAACCTCTGGTACAGCTGCGCCTCGTGGAGTTGCTCGCGCCAGACATGGTTCTGAAGCGGCGGGTGGAGATGATCCTGGCCCGCGAGGCCATTCAGCAGGCTCGAGCCAACTTTCGGCTTCAACAGTCTAATGCCAAGCCCGATCCCGACCTCCACTTGGGTTACGAGCGAATTGCGGGATTTGACACGCTATATGCAGCAGCCCAGATCCCGCTTCCAGTTCGGAATCGCAACCAAGGCCAGATCGAGGCTGCAGCGGCGGAGATGAGGGCCGCGGAGTCCTCGGTCGCTGCGACGGAATCGGCGATCCGATCCGAACTGGAAAGTGCCCTAAGAGAGTATGAATCCCGCCAGAAACTTCTGAACGACACGCTACGGCCGATGCGCGATCGAGCCAACGAGGTTTATCAAATCGTGGATGCGGCTTATCGAGAGACTGGTTCGGACCTGCTCCGGCTCCTCGACGCCGAACGCACCAAGATCGACGCGGAAGTCATGTACGCACGGGCACTTTCGGAGTTTCAACAGAGCGTGGTTGCCCTCCAAACTGCGCAGGGCAACTTGCCATGAGAATACTTCCGGTCATGGTTGTATCGATAGTTGTATCGATGATAACCCTTTGCTCCTGTGAATCCAGGAACCCGCAAGCGGCGGCGCCAGAGAACGCTTCCGCTGCGCTGCCATCCGAGGCACAACAAAAGGGCGCCAAAGAGGAGACGGTAATCGTTCTCGACCGGACACAGCTTCAGAAAGGGCATGTGATGGTGGAGCCCGTCCGAGCCCAAGAGATTGTCAGTACGCTTATGATTCCTGGCCGGCTCACGTTTAGCGAGGACCAAACCTGGCACGTCGGCGCGATCGCGAGCGGGAGAATCGAAAAGATATCCGCGCGAGTCGGCGATATCGTTAAGGCCAACCACGTCCTGGGACGCCTGCATAGCCACGAAGTGCATGAGGCGCGCGCGGGATATCAGGAGGCTCAGAGCGAACTGGAGCGTGCGCGCTCGGCACAAGGCTACGCGAAACAGCGCCGTGATCGGGCTCAGAGGCTTTTAGAGCTGAGAGCTGGTTCGCGCCAGGATCTCGAGACCGCGGAAGCGGACTTGCAGAATGCCCAAGCTGCTATCGAAAAGGCACAAAGCGAAGTGGAAAAGGAGCGTGCGCACCTGAACATTTTCGGATTACCTATCGAGGGGACTGACGAGGAGGACGACATCCCGATTCCCGCACCGGCCGCGGGTCTGGTCTTGGAACGAAAAGCAACAGTAGGAAGCGTCGTGAATAGCGGCGATGAAATATTTGTGATCACCGATATCAGCAGCGTGTGGATGATTGCTGCTGCTAACGAAGAGGACTTGTCCAAGATGCATCCAGGCCAGCCAGTTCGGGTCCAAGTTCGCGCCTATTCCGACCGTGACTTCGCCGGACGCGTTCTCAAGCTGGGCGAACAGCTGGACCCTGTCACTCGCACGCTTCAGATCCGGATCGTAGTGGCCAACCCGCATGGACTACTAAAACCGGAAATGTACGCAACCGCCAACGTGCAGCAATTCGGAAGGCGATCGGCCTTGGTTGTTCCCGACCAAGCCATCCAAGAGATCGACGGAGTCCCCGTTGTATTTGTACAGAATTCGGCGAACTCATTTCATGCTCGTACTGTTGAGCCAGGGCAGCACACAGACGGGGGAGTCGAAATTGTGGAGGGTCTAAAGCGTGGTGAGACTGTGGTGGTGAAGGGCGCCTTCGCGCTCAAATCTCAAATGCTTAAGACCATGATTCAGGATCAATAACGATTGATGTTGACTCGTATCGTAGACTGGGCTCTCGACAGCCGGTGGCTCGTCTTGGCCGCGCTCCTCGCGCTGGTACTAACTGGTGGATATGTTCTTTCGAACCTTCCCATCGACGCATTTCCCGACCTAACTAACAATCAAGTAGTGGTTGTTACTGAGTGTCCGTCGATGTCTTCCACAGAGGTGGACGAGCTGGTTACCTATCCGATCCAAAGTGCGCTGGCGGGAATGCCTCACATCGAGACCGTGCGCTCGATCTCCAAACTGGGCCTCTCCATGATCACGGTAATCTTTGATGACTCGTTCGACCAATACCTGGCCCGGCAACTCGTAGCCGAACGGTTGCAGGAAGTCCGTCCTCGCTTGCCACGTAACCTGCAACCCGCGCTGGGACCCATGGCTACCGCTTTCGGAGAGGTCTATCAATACACGCTGGAGAGTCGCGCCAAGTCATTGATGGACATTAAGACCTTTCAGGACTGGACACTCCGTTACGCACTTCGCAGTGTTCCCGGTGTAAGCGAGGTGAACGCTTGGGGTGGGCAATCCAAGCAGTATGCGATTCAAATCGATCCTATTGGCCTCCGCCGATATGGGCTAACGGTGCATGACGTCATCGAGCGTGTTGCCGGCAACAATTCCAATTTTGGCGGCGGGTATATTGAGCACGCCGAGCAGCAATACACCATTCGAGGTCTGGGCCGCGCGTCGGGTCCAGGGGATCTTGAAAACACGGTTTTGCTGGCCCATGACGGTGTTCCAGTCCTGCTTGAGGACGTAGCCGCAGTTGCAACAGCTCCCCTTCTGCGGTACGGAGCAACGTTGCGGGATACCCACGAGGCCGTATCCGCAACGGCGATTGCCTTGAAAGGCGAAAACGGCAGGGCAGTTATCGATCGCATCAAAACACGTTTGGCCCAGATCCATCTACCCGAAGGTTATCGACTACGCGCCTTTTACGACCAATCTCAAATCATCAACGGCACGATCAATACGGTATTACACAATCTGCTCGAAGCGGGCCTGCTGGTAACAGTGATTCTTCTGCTTTTCCTGGGAGATCTGCGCGCCGCGATTATCGTCGCCGCGATGATTCCGTTGTCGATCCTATTCGGCTTCATCGGCATGGCGATCTTTGGTGTAACGGCAAATCTCATGAGCCTGGGCGCCATCGACTTCGGAATGATCGTGGACGGTTCGGTCGTGATGATTGAGAATTCGGTGCACCACCTGGAGAAATCCTCTGACAAGCGCCTGGTCGAATCCATACGAACGGCATCGCATGAAGTGGCTCGCCCTATTTTGTTTGGCGTAGCAATCATCATCGCGGTATATTTGCCAATTTTCACGCTGCAGGGACTGGAGGGGCGTATGTTCCGGCCCATGGCGATCACTGTCTGCTCAGCGCTTCTGGGCTCGCTTATTTTGGCGCTAACAGCAGTGCCGGCGTTGTCGACTTACTTTCTAAGGGATAGAGAAGTCAAGCGTAACAGAATCAGCGAAATCTGGCACGCACAGCCAGGGCGTTTGCGAGACGCCTACGCGCGCTCACTCGATCGCGCTAGCAAGCATCGGGCGATTCTGATCGGACTAGCGGTGATACTGGTTGCTGCCGCCATCACTTCGCTGCGTTTCATTGGAACCGAATTCATGCCTAAGCTGGACGAAGGCTCGATTGTGATCACCTCTCGGAAGCTTCCTGGAATCGCACTCAGCGAATCAATCGATATCAGTAAAGAGATCGCGGGGACCATCCGGAGCTTTCCGGAAGTTGTTGGAGTTGTGACGAAACTCGGAAGGCCCGACGTAGCGACGGAGGCTATGGGGATTTATGAATCCGATTCCTACCTTCAACTCGCTCCAAGAAATGAATGGAAGTGCTGCCACAACAAGGAAGAGCTGATTGAGAAGCTTTCAGAAGCTCTTCAAAAGATTCCGGGAGTGACCTACAACTTCACGCAACCAATGGAAATGCGACTGGACGAAACGGTAACGGGAGTCCGTGGCGACGTCGCCATCAAAATTTTCGGCGATGATCTCAAGACTTTAGAAGATCTGGGCAAGAGAGTGCTTGCCCTCATTAGTTCCATCCCCGGCGCCGCCGAACCACAGATGGAAGTGCTGTCCGGTGTAGCTGAACTCCAAGTAAATGTAACCCGACCCGCGCTGGCCCGATATGGACTGAACGTTTCCGATGTTGAGGAGGTTGTCGAGACGTTGGTCGGTGGGCGGCCGCTATCGGAGATGATTGAGGGACAAGCACGGTTCCCAATCTCAGTGCGCCTTCCGGAGAGACTAAGAAACGATCCTGAAGCTTTAAAGGAAATCGTACTCCGCGCCTCAGGGAGCGAACTGGTCAAGTTGAACCAAGTGGCTCAAGTAAGAACTGTTCTTGGTCCCGAAGTTATTTCGCGCGAGAACGCGCGCCGACGGGTGGCAGTTCAGACCAATGTGAGGGGAACGGATCTAGGAAGTTTCGTCAGACTGGCTCAGGAGAGAGTCAACAGCTCGATCAAGCTGCCCCCCAGTTACGAGATCGAGTGGGGCGGTCAGTTCGAGAATCAATCGCGCGCAAATCGCAGGCTTACTTTCGTTCTTCCGGTTTCGGTGGCAATCATCTTCGCGTTGCTGTTCGCTACATTCCATTCACTAAGGCAAGCGAGCCTCATTCTTCTGAATGTTCCCTTTGCATTGGTGGGCGGCATTGGGGCTCTGTGGGTCCGCGGGCTGAACCTCAACTTGTCCGCGTCGGTGGGCTTCATTGCATTATTCGGCGTTGCCGTCCTGAACGGAATCGTGCTGGTGAGCTATATCAACTCGTTAAGGCAGCGCGGATTGGTTATGGAAGCGGCGATCCGCGAAGGCGCGGCCGACCGCTTAAGGCCGGTCCTGATAACCGCGCTGGTGGCCAGCATCGGATTTCTTCCGATGGCGATCTCAACCGAAACTGGAGCGGAGATTCAGAGGCCTCTCGCAACCGTTGTCATCGGCGGCCTGATCACTTCCACTCTGCTGACGCTCTACATTCTTCCGCTTTTATATCCTTGGTTCACGCCGAAGGCAATAGCTAAGTAGCCAGCGGCGTTGCATCGGCCATTAAAAATGGAAACCGATGGTTGCGGTTATCGTCCTGGGCGTAACATAGTGCGTTCCGCTAAACGTCGAGAGGAAGTTATATAGCGCTTCTTTGTTCCCGATGTTAACCACTGAAATACGGGCGCTCCACTTGTACCGGTCTCCGTGAAATAGATTGTCATGCCCTACAGCCAGGTCGAACAGGTTCCGCGACGCGATGCGCGGCGGGTTGTGGTCGTCGTCTTCGGTGCCAGGCGCCGGGATTTTCAAGAACTTGGATCCATATTGCGATGCCGGGCAGAGGCCGGTCGAGTTGATCGGAGTGGTAGGGGTAGCAAACGTGCTCCCACAAAAGAGACCGGCCTGGAACTGCTGATCCGGCGTCAATCCGGAAACATCCACAACCGTGTCAGTCCCGTTCGGCCCGTTATTGCAATTGCCGCCCGCGCACGGCGCAGGCCCGGCGACCAGACCGCTGTCATAGCGCCAGTTGAAACCAATCCAGGGTCCACGCTTCGGGAATTGATATTGCAAGTGAGTGGTCTGATTGAAGCTCTCATCGTGATCGATACGAAATACACCGGTTCCACCCACGCTGGTCGGCGTGGTTCCGATTCCGCTCACCTGCGGCTGGAAGAAGCGCGCTGCCACGCTGGACATCACCACGAACGCGGAGAAGCCGTGGTAGTTCGGCACGCTAGCGCGGATGGCGAACCCTGGGATTTTGGATCGGGCCCACTCGATGGGAAACGTGATGGGCGTGTTGGCGAAGACGCTGAAGTCATACGCCCGGTGCGTGTACTTCCAGATATACTCGGCATCGATCACCAAGAACCGCCCGAAAGCTTGCTCCAGCCCGGCGTGATATTCATTGCGAAAGCCCGGACGCAGTGGAGAGTTCAGGCAAGGATAACCTTGCGTGGCTGCCATCAGGTCGTTGACGATAGCGTCATTGCATCCCAGACTCGAGAGGACCAGGTTCTCGTTGAAGGGCGTCTCCAACGTGCGGGCATACGACGCTCGGATCACCGTCCCAGTGCGTTTGATGTTGTATGCGACCCCAAGGCGAGGCTCCACCTGCCGCATGTGAGTGATGGCATCGTAGTAATCGAATCGCAAGCCGACGTTGAACGTCCAGTTGTTCTTGGTGATGGTGTCTTGGACATATAGCGCCAATTCCCTGACATTGGCGCGCCCCAAGAAAGCATACGGGCTGGCGTTTGAAGTGGGGCAGCCGTTCGAGCCTGGTAACTGCCCCGGTCTGGTCAAATCGATACAAGCCAAGAGAGGATCGTAGTTGGGATTCGCCTGAAGGGCGCCGCTGCAATTGTTAGGATCGTTCGGGGTGGCACCCGTGTACGGGCTCCCATCCGGATTCAGACACACAGCGTTGAAGGTCGGATCGACGATTCCGAAGCTGGTATTTTCGCGGAGAATGGTATCGGTGAAAATGACTCCCGCTTTCAGATTGTTGATGCCCTTCAAGTACGACACCTCGGCGCGCCCGCCAATATTAGTCAGCCTCCGGTTCTGACCAACGGTGGTTAGTTGAAGACCGGGAACGAGGTCGGAGAATGGATCGCGACTAGGGTAGTAGTTATATTGATCCTGGCGAACGAATGCTCCCAGCGTAAATACAGTGTTGGGATTGATCAGGCGTGTCCAGGTCGGAGAGATGTTGTATGTCCGGATTTTCGATCGCTGATCAGCGGGGCCGACCACTTCGCCATTCGGGCCGAGTCCACCGTTATCGGCCACCAGCCCCGACCAGGCGTCCGCGGTTTGCGCATCGAATGAATTGGGCGTCTGGAACCAGGATCTCGTGAACTGAAAATTTAGACTGATCGTGTCAGATTGCGAAGGCTTCAGATCAAAGCGATCAAATATATTCTGCTCGTTTCCATGGTCATGATAGACTTGATACTCCGGGCCATCCAGAAAGCGGCCGGAGTTCAAGCCGCTCAGAGAAATGAAGTTACCCCACTTATCTCCTCCGTACCCGAGATTGGCCCCACCAGTGGTGGTCCCAAAAGTGCCATAGGAGGTGGTGATTTCGCCGTGCGGCTGCTTCATACCCATACCCGAGCGAGTGGTCACCACGATGACCAAACTAGTTTTGTCGCCATATTCAGCCGGAGGCGCGCCTTCGATCACCTCCATCGACTGCACGGCGTCGGAGGGTAGCTGATTCGAGAAGACTTTGCTTTGCTGGTCAGTAATCGGCTGGCCGTCGATGGAAAAAGAGTTTGAGGCGTGATCGCCGAGCCCATGAAAGAGGCCGTTGGAGTCGGCGCTAACACCGGGCGAGGCAAGCGTAACGAGCGAACTCAGCGACGAGGATTGGCTCTCGAGAGGCAACTTATCGAACAGATTGCGATCCACATCAGTATGCGTTGTCGGATCGTTCTCGACTAAGTCCGCCGAACTCTCGACTGTCACAGTTGTCGTGGCTTCGCCCAGTTTCAGGTTGAGTTTCACATCCGTGGGGATTGCGGATCTCACGTCGACGTCTTGCGAAGCTGCCTGGAATCCCGAAGCAGTAGCGGTCAGATGATAGGGGTTAAACGGGACGTTGGGGAAATCGAAGTTTCCTTGTGAATCGCTCTTGGTGCCTTGACTATAGTGTGACACCGGATTCTGGACGGTAACGGTGGCCCCAGCGATCACGGCTCCAGAAGGGTCGAGAACCGTACCGCGAATGGTTCCGCTGGATTGGGCGTACGTGGCGGCACTGGAAGCGAACAGAAACGCCAGGCAAACGGAAAGTATCCTCATGTCGTTCTAGTATCGAATGGGGATACTTGATGGACTAGGACAATCCCACGGGCGATCTGAATGAGGCGGTAAGCGGCTCATTTGATCCGGTGAGCGGACTCGGTCGGATTTCATGATTGGGTTTTTGGCCAAGGACTGCCAATTGTTCGTAGGAGGCGATTGGGATCTGACGCCGGGAGTCAGCGTGAACTTGGGCATCGGATTTGATCTGGGAAGCACCGGACCCGGGGGCGTTTTGAAGAGCCGCTTCGAATGGGACTGGGGGGACGTATACGCATCCGCGCCCCTGAACAAACGTGTTGCTGGGTTATACTGATCTGCTGCTGCATGGTCCAATTCGTGAAGTCACAAACAAGGAGAAGCATAGTGAGCGAGCATCCGACCTCGGAATCTATTCTGCAGGTGGGCTTGGGATTTTGGCCTTCAAAGGTCCTGTTAAGCGCGGTGGAGATGGAATTGTTCACCGATTTGGCCAAAGGGCCCCAATCGCTGGAGAGTATCCGAGGGCGGCATGGCCTGCATCCGCGCTCCGCACGTGATTTTCTGGATACTCTGGTAGCGCTGGGATTTCTACTGCGTGCGAACGGCGAGTATTCCAATACCCCGGCCACCGATACGTTTCTCGACAAACACAAGCCGTCCTACATCGGCGGGCTGCTCGAAATGGCCAACCACCGCCTCTATGGCTTCTGGAGTCACCTCACCGAAGCTCTCCGCACCGGTTTGCCGCAGAACGAAGCGCGTAGCGGCAGCGTGCCACTGTTTGAGGCACTTTATGCCGATCCTGCGCGCCTCAAGTCGTTCCTGGCAGCGATGAGCGCCATCAGTCACGGTGCGAACATGATCATAGCCTCGAACTTTCCATGGGCTCGCTACAAGACCTTCGCCGACGCCGGCGCGGCGCAGGGCGATCTGGCGGTGCAGATCGCGTTGACCAATCCGCACTTGTCGGGGATCGGCTTCGACTTGGCAGAGGTCGGGCCAATCTTTGAAGAACACGTCGAGAAGAGCGGTCTCGCCAGCCGCCTGCGCTTTGTCGCCGGGAGTTTTTTCGAGCAGCCGCTGCCCCAGGCCGACGTGATTCTTATGGGCCACATCCTGCACGATTGGGGAATCGATGACAAGCGCAGGCTGATTCGCAAAGCTTACGATGCCGTACCCGACGGTGGCGCACTGATCGTTTATGAAACCATCATCGACGACGACCGCTCCAAGAACGCGTTCGGGCTGATGATGAGCCTCAACATGTTGATTGAAACGCCCGCGGGATTCGACTACACCGGCGCCGACTGCCAGGGCTGGATGAAAGAAGCCGGCTTCCGCGAGACGCGCGTCGAACACCTGGCAGGACCGGACTCGATGGTGATCGGCATCCGCTACACGATCAAAGCCGCGCTTGATACGAGGGCGGTGCTCTCTCGTCGCGTTAGGTTTCCAATTCGCGGTGACTAGTTGGAATCCGGCCGGCGCTTCAACGTGGGCCGCTCGTCTTCGTCGCTCTTGGGAGTCTTGCCATTTTCATCGGCGTCCACTGGACCGCTACCCGATCCTGGAGTACGGCGAAGCTGCGGCTTGTTGACATCCTTATCATCGAGCTTGCGGCGGTTGTGCATAGCCGACAGGCGATTCTTCACGTCGCTGAACTCAGAGGTGGTGAGCACGTACTCCGGCTTGGCTTTCAGGTAATTCTGAATATTTTTCTGAGCCGCCTGAATACGATCGTCCGTCATCGGATGCGTGGAAAAAACCTTGGCCATGGTTCCCGGCTTGCGCTTCTCCAGCGTCTCGATCTTCTCAAAGAAATCGACGAACGCCGTGGGATCATAACCGGCCTTGTACATGTATTCCAGGCCGAGCATGTCGGCTTCCGATTCGAAGCCGCGCGAGAACTTCAGAAACCCGACCGGAACCAGAATGCTGGCCGCCTCATAAATGCCGTATCCGGTCCAGCTGCCCCCGGTCATGATCATCAGTGGGATCATGCTGAGTTGTGCGATTTCACCCCGGGTGGCCTGCCGTGTGCCGTGCCGCGCGGCGACGTGAGCGATCTCGTGAGCCATCACGCCCGCCAGCTCCGCCTCATTATCAGCCTTGAGGATCAGGCCTGAATTCACGAAGAAGAATCCGCCTGGCAAGGCAAAAGCATTTACCTCTTCGCTATCGATCACCTTGATGGTGAATGGAACCTTGGCGTCGGAATTGCGCACGAGGTTTTGGCCAACACGGTTTACGTACTCAGCGATCACGGGATCGTTGATAATCTTGGCCTGCCGTTCCACTTGCTGCGCCAGGCCCTTGCCCAGCGCGATCTCTTTTTCGAGCGAGTAGAAGTTTACTTTCCCACTGACATTCCGATTTCCAATCTCATCGGGATCTTTCTTGGGATCATCACCGCAGATCGCGTTGGGGACCGCGATCGCGAGCATAATCAGGAGAGTGAATTCAAACCGCAGGTATTTCATAGAAGCCTCACGACAGACATCGCCAGCTAGGGGTACGTCCTGATAATAAGTTTAACATCCATTAATACCCTGCACCTAGAACAAAATTAGCCGGGGGGCGCGCATGCCTTCACGGGTGAGCCGTCGGCACTTCCGCGCTGTCCGCTAAGGAAGCCGCTTAGATCGTTAACCTTGCAAACCAGCCCGTCTGTCGGAAATTTCTTGGGACGGGATGCTGCTTCGCATAATGTTCCCCTTGAATGGCCACTCGGGCCAGTACCGCGAAACAACTCCGCGTCTCAAGGAGCGAGGGACTTCGGGCCTTTTTCCTCGTGATCGCGATTACGTGCGTCCCTATTTTGGGAACCGTGCTGGCGATCGTCTTCACCACTGAGCCGGATCTTTCGGAGCTGACGCCTATCAGGCATCCTCAGGGTCAGAGCGTGCTGCTCAATTGGTTCGCTTTGCGGCAAGGCCGTTTTTCCGCGGGGGCGCCGGTTCAAGCGCTCGGATACATGGTGGAAAACGATCGGCCGCTGCACACAGGTGATCCAGTCCGGGATTTCGTCCTGCTCCCTGAATCTGGAAATATATTGCACCCGGCACACCGGATACCCGATCAGATGATCGAGGTTCGGCTGCGCGAAGGCGAGCAGATTCACTTCTCTCCCCGAAGTATGCTGTGGGTCTGGGGAACGCTCCGCGCGTCGCCCGAAGATCCCAACGGCATTCAGCCTCTTTATCATCTCGATGAGGCGCGGGCCAAGCGCGCGGATAAATCCGAGATCTCCGCGTACTTCAAGTGAGCTTGCCGCTTACCAGTTCAGGAGCTGCCGGACGCTCCGCGCCTGTCTTTTGCTCGCAATGAACTCTTGATCGTTGGAGAGAGTGATCAGCCACCTTTGGCTGCTGAGCGCGCTCATCTTTCTCACGTGGTCGACATTCACCAGCGCATTCCGGTGAATTCGACGAAAGCTGGTACTCTTCAGACGCTCCTGGAGGACCTTGAGGGTCTGCGTCGCCAGGTACCTGCGCTTCGCCGTCACGATCCAAACCAGATCGCCTTCGGCTTGGAACGCATAAATCTCATCGGCGCTCAGCAGAAAATATTCCTCGCCCACGCGGCCCACGATTCGCCGGGTTCGCGGGCCTTGGGCTGGCTCCCCAATCTCCTGGAGCTGCGCTACCTTCTCGGCAGCTTCCCGTCCGGTGACACGCCGAGCCCGCTCTACCGCTTCCGCCAACCGGTCCTGGCCGACCGGCTTGAGCAGATAGTCGATGGCGCCCGCATCAAATGCCTGGAGAGCGTATTTGTCGTATGCCGTAACGATCACAATCACTGGCATGCTCGGCCCGTGTTTCAACTTCCGTACCACGTCGAGGCCGCCCATGCCCGGCATTTGCAAATCCAGAAGTACAAGGTCGGGACGGCAGGCAGCAATCTTGTCCAAAGCCTCGGTCCCGCTTTCGGCCTCGCCGACAATCTCAAGGTCGTCGATTGACTCCAGCTCTTCGCGCAATATTTTTCTGGCAACCGGCTCATCATCGACGATAAGCGTCTTTAATTGCATGCTAGCGCCAGTGGGCTGAGACTCTTTTAACACGCTCGAATCGAATGGCCGCACGGAATTCGGATGAGCGGGCGGCAATAAAACATCAGCGATCTGAAATTCCTGGTGAATGGACATTGGGTGAATGGACATGATTAGACCCTCGCGGCGGCGACCGCCAAGCCGGGAACGCGCGTCCGTGGAAGCAGGAAACCCACAGTCGTCACGCCGTCAATTGCTTTCGCCTCAATGCGCGTCTGCGCGCCGTAACACAGCGCCAGGCGGCGCCTCACGTTCGCCAGCCCAACGCCGCCGTCGGAGGTCGCTAGAATTGCCGGGTCGCATTCTCCTGAATTGGAAATGCTGACAGCGACGCCCCCGGGCTCTTGCCGGATGCTCAAGCGCACAAACCCGCGCCCGGCTTTGGAGGCCACCCCATGCTTAACGGCGTTCTCGACTAGCGGTTGAATGGACAGAAGTGGAATCGTGGCTCGCAGCACGGATTCGTCGACATCCAGCTCGGTCCGCAGCTTGGTACCCAGCCGCAGCTCCTCGATCTCCAGGTAAGCCCGGACAATTTTCAATTCCTCTTCGATCTCGATGAATGTCCGGTCGGAGCGAAGAAGATAGCGGAAGACATCGGCCAGGTTCAAGACCAGGCGCCGGGCTTCGGCGTTGCTTCGATCGATTGTCCCGTACAGCGTGTTGAGGGAATTGAATAAGAAGTGTGGATTGATCTGAGCCTGAAGGGCTTTTAGCTCCGCTTCGGAGACCAGGTTCTGCATCTGCACTCCGCGGAGTTGTTCCACTTGTTCCACCACCGCCGCCTCCAGGCGCGCCAACACTGCGAAGTCTTCGCTAAGGTAGCGCCGTCCACCGTCGCGGGGGCCGAGCAGAAGATATCGGGCATCACCACGCGAAAAGTGCAATGGAACAACGGCCTGAGCCCAGCCCGGCAGGCTCCAGCTCAACGGGTCCAGGACAGCCAGGGGAATCGCATGGCCGCTCATCGAAGGACACTTCTCGACCATCTTGAAGCGTGCCGCGTGCAGGAAGTGCGCGACTGTTTCGGAAGAATGATTGAGATACGCCGACTCGCTCGCTGCCGCCCGGCCGAGCTGTTGAAGCTCCCGCAAAGCATCGTCGACGTTAGACCGCAAGAAAATTACCCGCGTCAACAGGCCCTGCATCCGGTTCCGCGCGTAGACAAAGATAGTAAGCAGCAGGCACGCCGATACGAACAACAAGCCTGCATCGAAGGGGTGCTTCAAATGCTCAGTGATTTCTGGCGATCGGATGAGTGGAATGGAAATGAGCACCGCCGCTGCTGCTAGCGATGCATTAACGACAAACCGCAGAAAAGTATCCAGCAGAAGGAAGCGATAATCCTGCAGCAGCACCAGGAGCGCCAGCGGAATACCAGCGTGGTGAAAGGCGATCTCTCCGGACCAGGCTTGCCGCGCATGTTCCGAGCCGAAGTGAGCGAAGGAAATGGCAAACAGAAACAGTCCCATGGCGCCGGCCAGCCGTGAGCTCGCAGCGCGGTTCTTTTGCCGCAATTCCAGCAGCACGGAAATGATGGTAAGGCATGCAAAGCCGGCCGTCACCAAAATCAACGCGGCGTAGTGGAAGCGCGCCGCGCCGGTCACCAGATCGCCCGCATGCAGTGCGACGGCGATGGTACTCAGCACATAACCGCCCATCCACAACGGCGGATAATCCGACCCGAGCGAAATGTGAAGCAGCACGGCCGGCAAGACGCTGAGTACAGAAAAGCTACCGGCGACTATCACGTCCGCCACCGGACCACTGGAGGGACCGCTCGCGAGGGCGATTAGTGAGCCAAGGTTCCATAACATCGCCAGCGCTGCCGCAACCGCCGGCAAAATGCTGCGTTCCTCACGCGCCCGCCGCCAGTTCACCAGAAAGAGATAAAGCAAAATGCCGAAGATTACGACTCCGGCGCTGTGCCCGATCGTATTCACAATGATCGGTTTGTGGACGCTCAGCCAATCGGGCATTCTGATCCTACAGTATCCGATTTTTGATAAGCCCTGCCGTGTCCTAGACTGGTAGCTTACGAAGCGCGAATCCCCCAATAGCCACGAACCACGCCAGGCTCGCGGCCTGCTGGCCGGCATCCATCCGGTGCGCGAAGCATTGCGCGCCGTACGCCCGCTCGACCGCATTCTGATCGCCCGGGGAGCCGGTGGTCCGCGGCTTCAGGAGATCATCGATCTTGCCCGCGAGCGTTCCGTGTCGGTCCGCTTCGAGCCGCGAGAGGCACTCGACCGCGCTTCGAACGGCGCCGCGCACCAGGGCGTCGTGGCCTTCGGCGCCGCCCAGCGCTATGCCGAGCTTGAAGACGTACTCTCGGGCGGCGAGGTCCAACTACTGGTGCTGCTCGACGGCGTTGAGGATCCGCACAACCTGGGAGCCATTGTCCGCACTGCCCACGCCGCCGGCGCATCCGCCATTTTGATTCCCGACCGCCGCGCCGCCGGGCTTAGCGAGATCGTCGCCAAAGCTGCCGCCGGGGCTCTCGAGCATCTGGCGGTGGTTCGCGTGGGCAACGTGAGCCAGACTCTCGAAACACTCAAGAAACGCGGCTTCTGGATTTACGGGCTGGACCAGCGCGGCTCCCAATTGTACAGCGAAACCGACTATGCAAAACCAACAGTGCTGGTGCTAGGCGGGGAGGGCCAGGGCCTGCACCAACTGGTCAAGAAGCACTGCGACCTGCTGGTGCGCATCCCCATGGCAGGCGCAATCTCGTCGCTCAACGTGTCTGTGGCTGCCGGCATTGTGCTGTTCGAGTGGCGGCGCCATCATTCGGCGGCCGCTAGCAAATCGTGACAATTTGGTGGTGGGCTATTTTGAAAATCGTACGCCTATAAACTCTGTAATAAAAGGTTCGGGCTCGTTCGGCTCAGGCAGAGCTATCGCGCCGGAGCGAAAAGGTTGCTTCGGCTTGAGCGGCGCACGAACCGGGGCATAGGGATCAAAGGGGTCCAAAAAACCACCGCCTGACGGCTCACTTTTGTAGATGCGAACTTCATCCTTGCGCTTGTTGCGACGTCGTTTGTCTCGACCTTTCCCCATTTGCCTCTCTAATCGTATATCAGGGGATTTACGCCGCTCTTTCTAACCCCCGCTTCGTCGGCTCGCCCTTGCTATCTCGCATCATACCTCCAGCATGGCCCCAGGCTTGTACCTGTGGTATTATTAGTTTTCCCTTCCGACGAGGTTTCTAGTGGATCGTCTTACCCGTAAAGAACTGAAAAAGGACCGTTTTGCGCTGGAAGTCCAGCACAGCATCCAAGTTGTATCCGACCATCGCCAGCAGCTTACCCGCTGGGGAACCGTTGCCGGCGTAGTGGCCATCCTGGTGATCGCGGTAGTGCTATATCGCAATCATGAGCACACTGTCCGCCAAGAGGCATTGCACAACGCCGAGCAGCTTCAGAACGCGACCATCGGTCCGCAGGTCAACGAGTTCGCCATAAGCTTTCCGACGCAAGGGGAGCGCGACAAGGCCGTCAATAAGGCTTTCACCGAACTGGCGGCAAAATACCCGGGAACCGACGAAGGGCTTATCGCGGAATTTTTTCTCGGAACGAATGCCGCCGATCAGGGCAGATTGGCCGAGGCTGATAAACGCTTGAAAGAAGTGGCCGATTCGAGCACTCCTTACTCCGCGCTGGCCAAAGTTTCGCTCGCACAAGTATATGCCGCGGAGGGCAAACAAGCGGATGGGGAGAAACTCCTGCAGTCGTTAATCGACCATCCTACACCTCTGGTTTCCAAGGAAGCTGCTACGATTGTGCTGGCCGAGTTGATCGAATCCAAGGATCCGCAGCGTGCGCGCAAGTTGCTGGAGCCGTTGCGAAGCAGCCCGCGCAGCAGTATCAGCCGGGTAGCGATCAGCGCGCTTGGTGACATGACCCAGAAGTGAACTCGCTCGCCCGCCTGCGCTTCCCGGTGGACCGGAGCCGCGGCCGCCGCTATCCCGAGCTTCCGCATCCCTACCGTAACGAATTCCAGCGTGATCGCGATCGCATCATTCACTCTCGCGCCTTCCGCCGGCTGGAGAATAAAATGCAGGTTTTTCCAGCCGGCATCTCCGACCATTTCCGCAACCGGCTGACCCACACCATCGAAGTTTCTCAAATCGCGCGTACCGTGGCTGCGGTGTTGGCACTGGATGAAGATTTGACCGAGGCGCTCTCGCTTGGCCACGACATCGGCCATCCTCCCTTCGCCCACGCCGGCGAGGAGGAACTGGACCGGCAGATGCGCCGGTTTGGCGAACGTTTCGATCACAATCTGCATGCGCTGCGAGTGGTCGAAACTTTCGAGCACCGTTATGCGCGCTTTGCGGGGCTGAACCTCACCTTCGAGCTGCGGGAAGGGATCGTCAAACATTCGCGCGACTTCGGAAAGGGTGAGAATCCGGCGCTGGATGAATACCTTCCCGGTTTGCGCCCACCCCTGGAGGCCCAGCTCATCGATTTCGCCGACGAGATAGCCTACAACACGGCCGACCTGGATGACGCGTTTTCGGCGCGTTTGTTCACGATCTGCGACATTCGGACTGCCGTGCCCGAGTTCGAGCAGCGCTACCAAGAAGCGGAAGGCCATTTTCCGGCGGCGTCCGAGCGGGAGCTATTCCAGGAAGTAGTGCGGGGCCTCGTGGACTGGCTCGTTTCGGGGCTTATCCAAGGAACCATGGATGCGGCCCTGGAGGCGAACGTCACGGATTCAGACCAGGTGAGGGAGCATCCCAAACGCTTGGCATCATTCACGCCGGCAGCTCAGGCCACCAACCGCCAGCTCAAGCAGTTTCTACATCACGCCGTTTATTTTTCCGAGCCGATGGTGGAAGAGCGCCGCCACTCAGCGGCTATGATTGGCGAGTTATTCGAATTCTACGCCGCCCATCCTGACAAACTGCCCGAGAATTACATCGAGCCGCTCGAGCATTGGCCCGTTCACCGTGTGGTCTGCGATTACATCGCCGGAATGACGGATGGTTTTTTTCTGCGAACTTACCATGAAGTCGCTCCGCCGAGCTCAGTTATCGGACCGCGCCCGTGAGGAAGCGCTACGCGATATGCGCGCCGGTAGTCAAAACATACACTACATAGAGTGACTGGCTGGCGGCCATGAACAACCGATTCCGCTTGGTGCCGCCGAAGCAGACGTTCGCGCAGTTCTCCGGCAGCCGAATCATGCCGATTCGCTCGCCGTTGGGAGTGATCACCTGCACACCGGGCCTGGCTCCGGCCCATACGTTGCCATCCACGTCGCAACGGATTCCATCGGCCGCGGCGGGAGCTCCACTGCCGGGAACATCGAGTTGGATGAAGCGCTTGCCATTGCGAATCGTCTTGCCGTCCACATCCCAAACCCGGATCTCGCGTCCCGTGCCGGTATCGCAGATGTAGACCTTCTTATAGTCGGGTGAAAAGCAGATGCCATTAGGGCCGTCCATCTCGTCGTAGAGCTTATCCATTTGCCCGGTCTTCGGATCCACACGGTACACCGCTTCCTTTAGCTCTTTGACGGCCTTGAAGCCTTCGTAATCGCCGTTGATGCCGTAAGTCGGATCCGTGAACCAGATGCTGCCGTCGGGATGAACGACGATGTCGTTGGGTGAGTTGAGCCGCTTGCCTTGAAATTTGTCGGCGATCACGGTGACGGTCCCGTTCGGCTCATAGCGCGCCACTCGCCGTCCGCCGTGTTCGCAGGAGAGCTGCCGCCCTTCGAAATCGAATGTGTTCCCGTTGCTGTATCCCGATGGATTGCGGAACACCGTGATGTGGCCGTCTTCTTCGATCCAGCGCATCTGCACGTTGTTGGGAATATCGCTCCACACCAAATAGCGACCCACTCCGTTCCACGCTGGACCCTCAGCCCACAGAGTGCCGGTGTGCAACTTCTTGATGACGGTGTTGCCCACTATGTAGCGCCGAAACCGATTGTCGAGTGCGACCACGTCCGGATCGGGATATTGCACCGGTACTTGATTCGACCAGTCGCGCGGCGTGGCGTTCGGAGAAACAGGCTGCGAGGCGGGAGTTTGGGCAGCGGCTTTCAGAGCTGCTCCGCCAAGAGCGGCGGTGAGAAATGACCGGCGATCCAACATTGATGCCTCCTACTTTCCCTGGACTTCGGTCATGATGCCCGAAGCCGCAATGGTGTTGTGGTAGCTCTCAGCCATTTGCCAGGTGCCGTGCTGATAATGAAACACGCGGCTGGCCCAGTAAGCCTTCTCGCCATAGCTGGGTTGGCAGGAAATCATCACCACTGTCTCAGGCCCGAACGTCCATAGCCGCGCGAACAACACGGGCGTTGCGCCCACCTGAGGAGTTCCAGGCTTCGGCTCCGGCGGAGCCGGACGATCCTTCTTTGGAAGAGTCTGCCCGCCATAGGTGCTGACGGTCTGATTATCATCGGCCACATGTTTCATCCAGAACTGGCGCCCGCTCTCCTGTTCCTGCCAATTCGCCATGGCTGCTTCCTGGACTTGGTCGACGGTTCTGATGGGCAACTGCTTACATGGATTCACGCACGGTATATCGTAGGTAGGGCGGATACGTTCGCCCCGCTCAAGTACGGCAATCTCGCTGGTGTGCAGCAGTCGCCAACCCTCCGGACGCTTCACCCAAAATCGCGACGCAAAATTCTTGCCGCTGTGGGCTTGCAGCCAGACCACTTGATCGCCGTAAGGATGCTTAACGATCTCTACATCGCCATTTTCCCCCACTAGCGGCTTCATCCCCAGGGCCAGAGCGTCGGGACGAAACACCATGACGCCGTCGTGATCGATCCAAGTGAAATCGGAGTCGAGCAGCTTATTGATCACCGCTTTATCGCCCTTCTCGAAAGCTGCCATCAGCGCTTTATCGGCAGATCCCACTGGATCATCGGCGGCGCGGCCTTCCCAGCTAAGCAGTGCTCCCACAACCCATGTAAATATCGCAAGTTTCTTTCTCATCGATTTATTCCCTTCTGTTCCGCTGCTCCTTTTTCCTGTGCCCGCGCGCCAGCAAGGACACCCGCCAATCCATAATTCCCTTCGTGGCAGGCGTATTCAAAAAGCGGACCCTCGGATTTCTCGAGCGACACTTCCATCGTCCACGGCCTGGTATACTGTCGAATCGTCGATGGGCGCGCGGTAAAGAATCGAATCCGGACTGGTGCCCGTGAAGCGCTCGGTGATGTGGAGATTCTTGTCGGTCATGCCGTCGTATTGCACGCCAAAACGGCCGCGGTCGCCAACCCGGAAATTTGTGGTCTCAACCACCAGCTGCCTTCCCAATGGCCACGAGAATCGCCCATCCATTCCAGGCCCGGAGGAATCGCGCCGATCGCTCCCACGGCCGGCGGTCCGGGGCTCGGCCCATGAGTTTGGATATCCCAGTTCGCAGTGTTGACTGCCTGCCAAATTCCATTGAGATTGGGCTTCCCTGCGGAAGTTTGCCCTGCTGCAGTGGCGGCTAACAAATCCGCCAGTGATACAGCGGCACTCAGTTGGCAACGCGCCACCCGATTATGATACGCCATTTCAGGCTGAGGCGAACGTGTTACGTCGCAGTACAGTATTGTGGATCGAGGTAATCGCTCCTTGGTAGCACCGCAGGATCCTGCCGCCTACATCGGGCGCGGCACACCGGCGTTCCGCTGCACCAATCTCGTCCTGTTCTCGGCGGGCTTCTCCACATTCGCGCTGCTCTACTGTGTGCAGCCGCTGCCGCACCGATACGTCGTCATTAATAGCGGCCATGCGCCCCATAATCGGCCCGGTCGGATATTCCATAATGGCGCGAGAAGCCGCCGAACGTGAGTCTCGAAGCGAGTTCGGCCGTCCCTTCGGATCACTGAGACCGCCGGTCACGAATTCACCCGGAAAATTCGTCGGCGCATGTCTCGCGAACCCGACCACTTCCCAGCCGGTCGCGGCCCTGCCAATTCCTTTCGATGCGCCGCTAAATGACGATCGATCGGGCCATAACGCGTTCTTCGGATGTTATGCAGACATCATTTGCTGTGCGCCAGGCTGCTCTTCGCTTGTTTTGATTTTACGAGGGCAGCCGAGGAGGCCCCCTCGAGCGACAATCCGTAGCCAACTTCTCGCACGATACGTTCTTTCAGAGGCTGAATAAAGTGTACGCGCGTATCGCGGCGCGTTACCTCCGGAGCCTTCAGGTATAGCGTGGCCAACTCGCGTGCCCGGCTGAGCGCCTTGCCGTTCGGCACGACTTCAGCCACTACTCCCCATTGGTGCGCAATAGTCGCCGTCAACGGCTGCGGGTTCAGCAGAAAGGCCTCAGCCCGGCCTGCCCCGGCGCGATAGCTCCACGTGGTAAAGATTCCGTCACCGGGCACGACGCCCACGGCGTAATGCCCGACGTCCTGGAAGGTCGCGCCCTCGGCCGCCACAATCACATTGGCGAGCAGCGCATAGTCTGAGTGGATATACGCCCGTCCCTCGATCGCTGCTATGACCGGCACGCGGATGTTGGCGATGTTTTCCAAAACCTGGCTGCCCTCGTCGTGAATCTGACTCCAAACGGCTGGATCGGCGACTTCCCCGAAAGATGACCAATCGACCCCAATAATGAAGTCCCCGCCTGCGCCAGTCAGGATCACGATCTGGTTCTCTCGATCTTGCGCAATCTGGTGAAATGCATCAACAACCTCCGTGTGATGGAGTGCCGAGAAAGTGCACGGGCCACCGTTGCTGTGGAATTCAACGACCAGCACGCCATTGGCGTCTCGCGTCAATTTCAAGCTGCGGTAGGCAGTCAAATAGTTGTCTCGAAGTGTCTGCATGATGTTCTCCTGTATGTACCTAACCTCTATGTACCTAAACTCTTTGATGTTTGGTCTCTGGGCTCATTGACGATCAGAGACGCAGTCTCTCTCTGGCCCATTCCGGCTGAATACCGTTTCGACTCAAGGTGTCGAGGACACGAGCAGGGCTACCAAGGTCAGCCCAACCCGACGTTCGGTCACGCAGAACCAAGAGTCTATGCGGCAGATTTGCTATAACATCGCGCGAAAAGTCCACGGTGTCTAATGGCGGGTACGCGACATCGAGTGTTTTGTCTGCCATAGCTCGCGATACGGCAAGCACTGCCTCGGGAACTTGCGAACAGAACATCTCAAAGAATGTCGTCGCCCGGCCGACAGTTACGAAAGTATTCCAGAGGCAGCCCCGGCGCAAAAGCGCGTAGGCCTGATGCAAGGCAGGCTTCTCCCAAAATCGAGAAACGCGTGCAAGCGGCCCTGCTGTAGCTTCCAAAACAACTGCCCCGGGCTCAATCCATCCATAATCAACCTCGGGATACTCAGCGTCGGCACCCACGAGGATGATCGACCCGGGGTTTTGCTCGGCGCATCCGACTGCAGATTGGATGGTTAAGCGAAATGAGTCGTCGTCGGCGTAAAAGTGATCACAAGGGAAGAAGGCAACCAGGGCATCATGATCACGCTGCAAGACGCGGAGAAGGGCCAGGATAATGGCGATACCTGTGCCGCGATTCAGTGGTTGCTCGATGACATGGGAATCGCCCGCATCGGTTAAATCCTCACCATAATATCTTTCGTGGGCGCGAGAAAACACGAATACCTGTCGATCGCGTATGAAGAGCGGGTCAAGCCGAGCGCGCGTCTGGCGAAACAGACTCTGTCCACCGATGATTCGACAGAACTGTTTGGGCCTGGAGTCGCCTGCGATCTTTCGCGTTAGATCCCGCAACCGAACGCCGTCGCCGCCTGCCAGGAGCACAGCCCAGAGGGGCGACGCTGATGATTCCAGCTTCTGGCTGCGGTTGGCATCTAGACAGTTATCGCGAAGTGTTTGTATCATGATCTCGCCGATATAACCTCTTCGTACTGAATCGGACCCGCTCAGGAATTTACTGTTCGTCCCACTGGCGCATTGGCATAACCAGATATAGCTCCGGGTGGCCTGGTAGATGCGCCACGTAGGGCATGCCATTTGATCCGTCGCGATTGAACCCTTGGAAGTCATTCTGATGAGGACTCACAATCATCAGGTGCGGACCGACGTGGTACTCCGGGCCAGAAGAGCCTTTCACTGGCTTCAGCCATGCACCCACGTACATGTACGAGATGCCGACACGATCAATGCGAGGTGTACGGCCGGCCAAGCTGTCTTGAATCCATTGCAGGAATACCGGGTCGAAACACCCTGGCTCATCGTGGGGATACCCGGGAATACCCGGGAGACAGGTCCATTCGTTGGAGCCTTTACGAAGAACCCGGTATTCGCCTGCAGGCGCGGACGGCCAATCGAGCAGAGTCGCGTCCTTGGTGATGAATTCGGGACCGGCGCGCAATGCGTCGGCGATCTTCTGCGCGTCAGTCAACGGCAATCGATCAGACGACTGAGCGAAGGCGCTAGCCGCGCCCAAGAGAACAGTTGTGAATAGCTTCATCCAAACGTTCGTACGGATCATGTGTTTCTCCTTTCCCGTGCTTTTGATGTAGGATTCGAGCGATCTCGTTCTGCGTCGTCTCAGCGCTCCCGGTATCGTCTTCCTCCTTGCCGACACCCAGCGAAGCCTTCAGGACTCTTGACTTCAATTCCGTGTTCATCAAGCCTTGCGGCGCGATAATTCGCGCGAGCGCCATTTTCCGCCCCTTCACGTAGGTATCGTCAAAGTGGCCACCGACCGCCCAACTGGCGACTGGCAAGGTAAGGAACCACATCCAGTCGATCATCTTCGCGGACTCGGCCGGGCCTCCGGTCTCGACGGTCATTCTGGTATTTGGACAACCCTTCCGCAAGCTTCGCGCGAATTTCACCGGACAGCTTTTCTCTGGTAAACAGCGTCTGCTCACCTGGCGATTGATCACACTGAGGAAGAGCGCGAAACGTACTGGGCCAGGCCATTTCCATATGACCAATTCTCTTTTGGCACCTCAACGAGGTTGATGAACACATCCTCCTTGCGAAGCTTCACTCCCTGATTGAGGCGCTCCGTAAGTTCCTTATAGAAACTTTGCTTCAGCTCTACAGATCGTCCCGCGTTGAGCGTGATTTGAAAGAAGATACAATCGTCGGTGCGATGGACGCCTAGATAGTCACGGTCAAACGGCAAGGCGCTCTTGCGATGTTCGGTAATCACTTGAAAGCGATCGCCCTTGGGAACGCTAAGAACATCCACCAGGGTCTGGTAGACAATTTCCCCGACTTGAGCGCGATATTCCTCTGCTTTTCCTTCGATGAGGTCGATCCGAACAATTGGCATTTCTCCTCCTGAATGCTGATTCCATCTAGCCGACACTCGGAGCTATTGGCTCCGCTCAGGAATCAGGCGCTCGCGTTAGCCGTTCGCGCAACGACTGATGGCGCGGAAGCAAATAGCGAGATGAGGCCCTCCATTAACGTCGGATGCGTCAGAACCGCATCGCGGAGCTTGGTAAAAGGGAGCTCCGCTATCATTGCAATCTGAACCGCGGACATAATTTCCCCTCCATTCACTCCGAAGGCGGTAAACCCCAGGATCCGATCACCATCCGTCTCCACCAGCGCTTTCAGGAAGCCGCGCGTCTCAGAGAGCGTGTGCGCTCGGAGCACTGCTTCCATGGGGATTTTGAACAACCGGTACGCGATGCCCCGATCCTGAGCCTGCCTCTCGCTGAGACCTACGCGCGCAAACTCCGGGTCCGTGAACAGGCAGAATGGCACTTGCCTGCCCGTCGTAGCGTGATTGCCGCCGTGGATGTTGTCGCGGACCACCCGAAAGTCGTCAAAACTGATGTGAGTGAACTTCGGCCCACCCGTTACATCGCCGACAGCCCACACTCCGGGCGCGGTCGTCTCAAGCCGCTCATTGACCTTCACGTATCCGTCTCTGGTCAGCTCGACGCCGGCCAGTTCCAGGCCGATACGCTCGGTGTTTGGAGCGCGACCCGACGCGACAAGCAGATGGGAACCTTCTGTCGTTTTCTCCCTGCCGCGGTCCCCGAACACAACTTGTACATGGTCGCCGGACTTTCCCGATATACGTTGAATGCGGGCATTTAGAACAACCTCGATGCCTTCCTCTTCGAAGAGCGCGCGGAGGCCTTCAGTCACGTCGTCATCTTCGTGGTGCGCCAGGCGGTCGTTACGATCGATCACAGTGACATCACTTCCGAAGCGGCGCATCGCCTGCGATAATTCGAGCCCAACGTAGCCGCCGCCAATCACGATGAGATGCTTCGGTAGCTCATCCAGTTCGAGCGCCTCGACATGCGTGAGAGGCCGCGACTCCGCAAGACCGGGAATTGGGTCGAGCCGCGCTCGCGTGCCGGTGCTGATGACGACATTCGTCCCGCGCAGGCGGCGCGTCTTACCATCGGCCAGGCTGACTTCGATGGTTCCAGGCCCGACGAAGCGTCCAGATCCCATGATCAGCTCCCCTCCGCTCTGTGCGTATTTGTTGCTATGGAACTCGACATCCGCTGAAACCATCCGGCGTTTACGGTCTCGCACGGCGGACATATTTACCGTGAAACCATCCGTGGAGATACCGAACTCCTGGCCCCTTCGACAGTACGATGCGACCTTCGCGCTATGAATGATGTTCTTGCTCGGCAGACAGGCAATGTTGGGACAGGCGCCTCCGAGGTATTTACGTTCGATCGTGGCTACGCGTCGTCCTTGCTCCGCAAATGTCCACGCCAGATATTTTGAACCCATACCGCTGCCGAGAATCACAAGGTCGTACTCTTCCGGCTCTCTGCTCATTTCGTCGTCCTTTCGGCTCGCACTGCTGTCGGCTCCCCGAACGATACAACGGCAAAGGAGCCCTCGTGTTGTGCAGTTCGGTCCGCAATCGTGGCTCTCATGAGGTCCTGTTTGAGCAGGTACACTGATACAGCCAGCAGGACCACATCTTTCATCAGGAATGCAACGTTCCCAACCATTGCCGGAAACCCGCCGGCTGATTTAGCCCAGCCGTCCGGCATGAAAGGAATGATCGTGACGGTGCATAAAAAGGATGCAACAGATCCGAAAGCCCCGAGAACTCCTAACTTTTTGTTCCAGAACCCGGCCAGCAAGAGCGCTCCGAACAGCCACTCCGAAACGCCAAGGAAGTAGGTGGAGCCCTTGATGCCGAACACTGCGTACATCCAGAAGATGAGAGGGCCATGCGTAAAGAATGGAATCAGTTCCTTAGCCTCGTAATCAAACCACTTCTGATACCCGAAGAAAAAGAAGATGATCACCATCGACGCTCGGACGAGGTTGTAATCGAAATCTCCCTGGAGGAGTCGTATTTTCGCAAGCTGACGAAGCAACCAGTTCATGAGGTTGGGTCCTTTCTTTGTGTAATGTCAGACTTGGGCGATGCCGCCATCGACGAACAGTTCAATCCCAGAGATGTAACTCGCTTCATCCGACGCGAGAAATGAGACGGCTTTGGCGATTTCGTCTGGATCTCCCAGCCGGCCAAGCGGAACGCTTTTCGCAAGCTCGCTCTTCATCTTCGTGAGCTCATCGCCCTGTTGCCAAGTTTCAAAAATCGGAGTATTGATATGGCCAGGGCTGATCGCGTTCACGCGAATGTGGCGCTCACGGAGTTCGTTGGTCCAGGTCCGTGCGAAAGACCGGACGGCTGCTTTGGTGGCGCTATAAACGCTGATTCCAGGGAAGCCCTTCACGGTCGCGATCGATGCGTTCAAGATGATCGAGGCGCCATCGTTCAACAGCGGAAGTGATTTCTGAACTGTAAAGAAGAGACCCTTCACATTGGCGTCGAAGTGCAGATCGTAGAAGTCTTCGTCAACAGTACCGAACGGCGCCAATCGCGCGATGCCGGCATTCGCGAATACCACGTCGAGTTTTCGACCATATCCTTTCACTGATTCGTACAAGCGATCCAGGTCGATCAGGCTCGCAACGTCGCCCGGAATCCCTGTCGCCTTATCGCCGATTTCAGCGACCGCAACGTCCAGCACGTCCTTTCGCCGGCCCGTGATGAACACGTGATCCGCGCCTTCCTGAACGAAACGTTTCGCCGTCGCGAGGCCCATGCCCGTCGAACCGCCTGTTATCACTGCGACCTTATGGGCCAGTTTCCTGCAAGTCCCTGATTGTCGGCCCGTCCCTGTCTCAGCGTGGCTGAGTACCTCGGACCGAGGAGTCGTCTCCATTGTTGTGCTCATATTTTGTGTCCGTTCATGATCTCGCGGGGAAGCCGCGCAATGGGAAGATAGGCAAAGCACGGACCAAACTCTGCCCTTGCGATAAACGCTTGATATTCGTGACACCTACGCTGGCGGCTCGATCTCGGGATGAGCGTAGTGTCAAAACTGTCAACGCGGCCTTGACATTCAGAGATCACCACGGTCTCCACCGGTCTTTCGGGCGAGTTGCCTCACGACTTCCTTCATGTACACACCGCAGAGGAATTTGGTTTTTTCGCGCATCAACCGCAACAGTGCTGCTTCGCCCTCCGGACTGATAGCCGTCAGACTCCTCAGATCGACAATCAGTTCGCGGTCCTGAAGATCTGTTCTGGCAGTTTGGTAGGCACTCGTGAGTTCAGCGGCCCAAGGAGCGATGAGCTTGCCCTCAACGATTACTCGGCGCCGGTGTTGCTCCTCGACAACCGTGATCTTCAACATGCCGCACTTGTCCTTGGCAGTGAGAGCGCAACGCAACCACCAAAAAACTGCGGCTCTAACTACTTAGTTTCCAATGCGAGAAATTGCATCAGCCCGTGGAGAGCTGGGATGTCAAAGCGGGTTTGACAGTCTCGGTCGAATCGAATATCAGGCGAAATCGCGGGGATCGATACCAAGCCTTTTCATCCTGGCCAGTAGTGTCGTTCTATTGATCCGCATGCGCGCGGCAGCGCCACCGGCTCCGCCCACTCGTCCCTTCGTCTCGGTGAGCGCGCGCACGATCTCATCCTGCTGTCTTTTCGCACGTTCATCGTAAGCACTATTCTCGCCATGTAGAGCGTTAAGAGTTTCCTTAACGATCCGCGCAATCTCGTCATGATTTGCTGAGGCCCCTTTGAATTCATCGGCCCTCACCTTGCGCAATTCCGCAAGGGGCGCGATCAGCGACCTGCCGCGTGTGAGGATCACAGCGCGCTCGATGAAATTTCCCAATTCGCGGATGTTTCCGGGCCATTCCCAAGCGGTGAGTGCTTTCATGATGGCCGCGGGAATGCTCTCTATCTCCTTCTGCATCTGCTTCGCAAACTTCTGAACGAAATAACTCACCAACAGCGGAATATCTTGCTTACGCTCCCGCAGCGGCGGCATACGGATGGGAAACACGTTCAGCCGGTAATACAGATCACTCCGAAATTCACGCGCCGCAATCATTTCTTCAAGATCGCGGTTAGTGGCGGCCACCAGCCGAACGTTGACTTTACGTGTATGCGTGCTTCCCAGCCGTTCGAACTCCTGCTCTTGAAGTGCCCGCAACAGTTTCGGTTGGATCTCAATCGGGATGTCACCGACTTCGTCCAGAAACAGCGTGCCTTGGTCCGCCAATTCGAGCCTGCCAACCTTCTGGGTGATGGCGCCCGTGAAGGCGCCTTTTTCATGACCAAACAATTCGCTCTCCAGCAGGCCAGTAGGAATTGCCGCACAGTTCACTTTTACAAAGGTGCGGTGTTTGCGACGGCTACGATCGTGAATCGCTCGGGCGATCAACTCCTTGCCGGTTCCTGTTTCACCGAGCAATAGGACGGTTGAATCGCTGGGCGCGACGGTTTCGACGAGTTGGAGTACATGCTTGAGCGCCGGACTGTTCCCCACAATCTGCTCGAAATTCATGTCGGCCCGGATTTCTTCTTCGAGATATAGCTTCTCTTGCGCAAGCTTCTCTTTCAGCTCGGAAATCTCGCTGAAGGCCAGGCAATTTTCTATAGCGATGGCTATCTGACCGGATGCTTCTTTGAGAAAACCGATCTCATCTGGCAGGAAGGGATCATCGGTGCTGCGGTTAGTAGTCAGAAATCCGACGACTCGGCCGCGGCTCACAAGCGGTATCACGCATTGAGTCTTCAGCCCCTCCGC
>DATMMD010000006.1:0-2808 GCA_035569875.1 Bryobacteraceae bacterium | reverse complement strand
TCTCCCGCACTCAGCTCTGCGGTCGGTGACCAAATAGCATGGGGCGATTTCGTCGCCGCAGTCTTGGCGCTTTTTTCAATTGCCGCGCTCACGTGGCGTTGGACGTTTGCAATTCCAATCGTCTGGATCTTGAATCTCTGGGGCACGGCCGATCTTTTGAACGCCTACTATAAAGGCGTCACTCAAGTTGCCGACGTGGGACTCTTCGGTGCCGGAATCTACATTCCAGCCCTTATTGTCCCGATACTGCTCACCGCCCACATGCTTGCCTTCATGCTTCTTTTGAAGCGCGGCGACGTTGTGGAACAATACGGCAATTCACAGTCGCTCAAGGATTTGTCGCACGACGGCGCCGTGTCAATGCAGTCTTCGGCGACTTCGATCGTTCTGGCTGCGGCAGTTCAAGGCGAATCGCATAGCTTCCTGACTACGGCGCGCACGTGGCTCCGGGATTTGTTTACTCCGCCCTCGACTCAAGACCTGGAACGGCGTTGTCTGCCCTCGGTCGCTTTTACGCACGTCGGGCCTTTGGTCTACCAATGGCAGATAGATCTCAGCACTGCATCAGATGTCGCACTGTAGCGCGGTGGTACTCCAGGATGCAGGCCCGGTGTTTCCGGTAATAGGTATTGCTGGTAGGTGCAAGCTCTGCGGCGTGCGCACCATCATACTCGCGCTGGCGGCCCAGGATCGTTGTTTCGCAATAAATCCCTAGTTTTCGCTTGACTCTCCCCTCACTGGAGGGCGTACGAGGCGCTATGTTGAAGATCGGAGACTTCTCGCCTACAACACGCTCCGCAAAGCTACCAGATGGTTCTAAAATGGGTCGAAGCGAAACGGATATCAGGTCCGATTCGCGAAATTTATCTGCAGTGCGGAGAACCCCTGCGCCAGGATGACGACTCTTATGTCACTGAAAATTCAAGTTCCCACTGCGAAAATCTAGCTGGTGTGTCCGCAAAATCTCGAAAAGGAGACAACCTATGAGCGATAGACTAACCCGACGGAATTTTCTCGCCGCTGTCGGAACAGCAGCGGTCAGTCGCGGTACGTTATCCAGACTCGCATTTGCGGCCGACGAGCCCGCTCAGACGCCCCACAGGGGAACAAACAGCACCTTGGATTATGGCAGTACATGGGAGCTGGTCGCGATGTTGGCGAACCGGAAAATTTCCGCAGTAGAGTTGCTGGAACACGCGATCGCCCGGATCGAAGCGCTGGATCAGCGCATCAATGCCGTCGTAGTGCGCGACTTCGAGCGGGCACACAGTGCTGCCGTGGCCGCTGACGCCGCATTGGCTCGAGGCGACCGAGCTCCGCTCCTCGGCCTGCCAATGACCGTCAAGGAAGCCCTCAACGTCACCGGGATGCCCACTACCTGGGGCATGCCGATGTTCAAGGGCTGGATGCCGAAGCAAGATTCGGTGGTGATCGCTCGGCTCAAGAGTGCCGGAGCCATCATTATCGGCAAAACCAATGTTCCCTTCGCCATCAGCGACTGGCAGAGCTACAATGAGATCTACGGTACGACTAACAATCCCTGGGACCTTAGCCGGACCCCGGGTGGCTCATCGGGCGGTGCTGCCGCTGCGTTGGCCGCAGGCTATGTATCCCTGGAGCTCGGCTCAGACCTAGCCGGCTCTATCCGCGCCCCGGCTGCATTCTGCGGCGTGTTCGGCCACAAACCAAGCTATGGAGTCGTCCCCCTGGGCGGATTCGCGCCCCCGACCGTCGAACAACGGTTGAGCGCCGATAGCGATCTGCCTGTCCTAGGCCCGATGGCACGTACTGCCGCCGACTTGGCCTTGGCACTCGATGTACTGGCGGGGCCTGAGGACCGCGAAGCAACCGCCTATCGGTTTGCTTTACCGCCGCCGCGCCATAATGCGCTGAAGGACTTCCGGGTCCTCATCATTGATACGAACCCGTTCCTTCCGACCTCGGCTGCGATTCGCGGGGCTCTCGACGGCCTGTCAGAGCAGCTAGTCAAAGCAGGCACAAAGGTTGCCCGCGTAACGCCGCTGCTTCCCGATTGGGCTGAGTCCAGGCGGACGTATATGCTTTTGTTGTACTCCTTCGCCAGCTATGGAAGGCCGGCCGACTACTATCGCGAGATGGAAGCGGCTTTGGCCAAGCTGAGATCGGAGGACGAAAGTTCCAGCGCGTTGTGGATTCGGGGTGCAATCCTGAGCCATCGTGATTGGCTAACGGCGATCGTGGCCCGCGATCGGCTGCGCCGGCAATGGCGTGAACTTTTCCGCCAGTACGACGTGGTCCTGTGTCCGATCATGTCGACTCCGGCCTTTCCTCATGACCATTCGCCCGCCGAAGGACCGCGCACAATCGACGTGGATGACAAGCAGGTCGACTACAACGAGCAAGCGGTTTGGCCCGGAGTGGCTACGCTCCCAGGTCTCCCGGCAACGGTGGTTCCAGTGGGTCGTTCGGAAACCGGTTTGCCGATCGGTATTCAGATCGTTGGACCCTACCTGGAGGATCGTACGCCAATCACATTCGCCGAACTCATCGAACCTGAGTTCGGTGGGTTCATACCGCCTCCAGGCCTTAAAACATGATGGACCGGCGTGAGCCGGCCGCTATATAGCCAGCTATTGGACCGTGGTTTCCGGTTTGAATTGGTCGAAAGCCGAGATCCTCCGGATTCAGGCGAGCGTATTCAAAAACTCGGCGACTTTCAGTTTGCCACCTCTCAGCACGGGTTGGCCGTCGCAGAGCAGCAGCACGTCAAAGTCGTAATCGAGCAGTTTGCGCAGCGATCGTTTAAGCTTCGAGGGATCATCGAGTTTG
>DATMMD010000005.1:0-19303 GCA_035569875.1 Bryobacteraceae bacterium | reverse complement strand
ATCGAACAAGCCGAGCGATTCGGCCTGGCGCAACTGCATCAGCTTCGAGGGCGTGTAGGACGGGGCGCTGAACAAAGCTATTGCATCTTGGTGACTGATAAGCTCGGTGATGCCGGCCGCGAACGGATTCGCACCATGGTCGATTCCAACGATGGCTTCTATATCGCGGAGATGGATCTGAAGCTGCGCGGCCCCGGCGAATTTTTCGGGACGAAGCAATCGGGCTTGCCGGCGCTGCGGATCGGCAACATCATTCGCGATCAGGATGTGCTGGAGATCGCGCGTGGCGAGGCCCAGGCGTTAATTGCGAGCCCGCCATCGCCCGAGGTTCTGCGGCGCGCTGTGAATTATATCCGGCAACATTGGCAGCGTAGGTACGGCTTAGTGCAGGTGGGCTGATGCGGGTGATCGCTGGGGAGTTCCGTAGCCGCAGGTTGAAAACCCTTCCAGGTTTGGCGACCCGCCCTACACCGGATCGTCTGCGCGAGACACTATTCAACGTGCTCGCTCCGGTCATCGAGGGGTGCGTGTTTCTGGATGCCTATGCCGGGACGGGCGCCGTCGGCATTGAAGCGTTGAGTCGTGGAGCGCGGAGGTGCGTATTTGTCGAAAAGAATCGTGCCGCCGTGGACGTGATTCGAGAGAATCTCGCGACGCTCGGCCTCGCTAATCGCACCGAAGTTTACACCGGTAAGGCGATCGCGGTTCTCGAACGTGTGCCGGCCGATATCGTATTCCTCGATCCGCCGTATGAATTTGAAAAGGAATACGATGCCGCACTTGATGCTCTGGGGACTTCAGCGAACAAACTGGTCATCGCGCAGCATTCGTCTCGCACGACCCTTCAGCAAGAATATGGGTGCTTACGGCGCTATCGAGTCTTGAAGCAAGGCGATAACTCACTGAGTTTTTATGGGAGCGAAAGCTCCGCGAGAGATCTGTCTAACGCCTCTACGAACGCGTCCAGCTCGGCCTCGGTCATCGGCGTAGACAGGCAGCCGAAAATGCCGCGTGGGGAAACGATGATGCCTCGCTGCAGCATCTGGTGACACAGTTCTCCATAAACAGGATTGGTTCGAGAGAAACCACGGAGCGAACGAAAGTCGACCAAATCTTCACCAGTCAGATGCGCCAGGAACAATGATCCTTTGCCGCACACCTGCGCGGGCAGGCCGCGGTCGTGAAACATGCGCCGCAGACGATCGCGGATGTAGTCCCCTAAGCCATTCAGCCGCTCGAACGCTTCCGGCGTCATCTGCTGCATCGTTTCGAGACCCGCTGTCACGGTCACCGGATTCGCGTTGAAAGTGCCGCCGTGATGGACCTTGAGGCTGCCGGTGTGATCGAAGACCGACATCACGTCCCGAGATCCGCCGACTGCCCCCACCGGGAATCCGCCGCCGATAATTTTAGCGAAGCTCCCCAAATCAGGCTGAATGCCAAAGGAGCTGGCTGCGCCGCGGTAAGACAGGCGGAAGTTGAGAACCTCATCGGCGATCAGCAGGATGCCACAACGCGCGGTCTCCTCGCGCAGAAACTCAAGAAAACCGGCTCGAGGAGCGATCATCCCGATGCCCAGCGGCATGGGGTCGAAGATGAGCGCGGCTAGATCGTTGCGGTGCTGGGCGATTCGCTCGCGGCAGACTTCCAACCGGTTCCAAGGCAGAACCACTACGTCTTGGGCCACGCTGGGCGGCGTGCCGCGCTCGGTGACCGAGCGAGGAGCGCCGGACTCTCCCCATTCGTCGGAATTGGGCCCTTCGCTAACCGCCACGTAATCGTACAGGCCGTGATAGGCGCCTTCGAACTTCGCGATCTTGTGCCTTCCGGTAAACGCGCGAGCCGCTTTGATAGCCAGCATGACTGCTTCGCTGCCGGAATTGCAGAAGCGCACCTGATCGACGTAGGGAACCCGCGCGACCAAAAGCTCGGCCAGCTCGACATCCGCGGCGGTCGGCATGGTGAAGGCAGTGCCAAGGGCGACGCGCCGCTGGACCGCGGCCGTTACTTGGGGGTCCGCGTGACCGAGGATGAGCGACGTGTAGTTATTGAGGAAATCGATGCGCCGGTCGCCCTCAACGTCGGTTACACGGCAACCGCTCGCGCTCGCTGCATAGATCGGATAAGGCGCTAGGGCAATCGAATGACGCGTGTTTCCGCCGGGCATGACCTGCGAAGCCCGATCATACAGCTCTCGCGATCGTGCGCGATCGGAACGGTAGGCTATCGTATCCGCTGCTTGGTCTTTCCCAGTACTTGCAGGATGCGCCGAAGTTCGATTCATGAATCTCGTGTGGTCGAAAAGACTTGAATAATTGTACCCTCACAGCTACGTTAACTTCACGCCGTTGCGAGGGAGCACCATATTGTGTTAGCTTCGTGCCGATTACGATTATGAATCAACGCCACACCCGTAGAGGATTTATGAGCCTGGCCGGAGCCGGCATCGCCGGCGTTGTCGCCGGGCCGTCGATCGGCGCCGCCGCAGCTGCTGAAGGGCAGGTCGCGGATCTGGTCGTCGTCAACGCCAAGGTCTACACAGTCGATTCCCGCATGCCGCGGGCGGAGGCGTTCGTGGTCAAGTCCGGCCGGTTCGCCGCGGTGGGTAGCACCGCAGACATGAAGAGTCTCATCGGCAAAGGAACCGAGACACTCGATGCCAAGCAGATGACCATCGTTCCCGGTTTCATTGACTGCCACAATCATGCGCCAGGCGATGTATTGCTCTACGAGGTCCTGGTTGGCAATCCCTTCGTAGTCGAGTTTGTGACCATCGACAGCATCGTCGATAAACTCCGCGCGAGAGCCCGCGAGACACCGCCGGGTACCTGGGTCGAAGGTTATTTCTTCGACGACACCAAGGTCAAGGACAATCGCCAGCTCAACGTTCATGACCTCGATAAGGTATCGAAGGACCACCCGGTCGCGGTCCATCATCGGGGCGGGCACACGTCGTTCTACAACAGCAAAGCCCTTGAGATGGCCGACATCAATAAACAGACGCCGAATCCGCCGGGCGGAACCTTCGATCGCGATACGAACGGTGATCTCAACGGCCGGGTTACCGACCGGGCTCTGAATGCAGTCAACAAGGTTGGCAAGCGCCGGGCGTTTACCGCGGAACAGACGCTGCAGCGCGACCGCGATGGGCTGTCCTACATCTCCAAGCAGTTCGTCCGTTATGGCGTGACCAGCGTACATCACGAGGGGGGCAATCTGTTGGCACTGCAGGAGGTGCGGGCTCGGGGAGATTTGTTGCACCGGGTGAGTTACGAAGCGAGTGGCAAAGTACTGGAGTCGATGATCGCCGGCGGAATAGAGACCGGCTTCGGCGACGAGTGGATTCGGTTCGGAGCTACCTCCGAGCACACCGTCGACGGGTCGTTCTCAGAACGCACGATGGCACTGAGCATTCCATATCCTGGCATGGAGCCGCCGTACAAAGGCAACGTCACGGAGACGCAGGACGACCTGAACGGGTGGATCGAGCGCGTGCATCGCGCGGGCATCCAGGTCAACTGCCACGCCAATGGCGATGTCGCGATCGATATGATGCTTACCGCAGTAGAGCGCGCACAGCGGCTGTTTCCACGCGCTGATTCACGCCCTAAGATCACCCATTGCACGCTGATTAACGACGATCTGGTACGGCGCATGAAGGCGCTGGGCGCTGTGCCGGCCGCGTTTACATCGTATGCGTATTACAACTCCGACAAGTTCCATTTTTATGGCGAAGAGCTGATGAAACGTTGTATGGCCTATCGCACTTTCCTGGACGCCGGGATTGTAGCGGCGGCAGGCTCAGACTTCAGCCCCGGACCGTTCGATCCGCGGATGGCCATTCAAGGAATGGTGACACGCACTGGTTGGGATGGAAAGACCTGGGGAGCCAACCAGCGGGTTAGCATAGATGAGGCGCTGCGGATCAATACGCTCAATGGGGCGTACAATTCGCACGAGGAAGCGATCAAGGGATCAATCACACCGGGTAAATTGGCAGATTTTGTCATCCTGTCGGACGATCTTCACACCGTGGATAAAGAGAAGATTAAAGACCTCGAGATCGTTCGCACGGTGGTGGGTGGCACCACGGTCTATCAGGCGTGACGCCTGTCACCGCTACTTAGTGATTCCCACTTGACTCAGCAGCCACGCGTACTCGAAAGCTGTATCATGCAATCGGTCGTACCGCCCGCTGGCGCCGCCATGCCCCGCCGGGTCCATCTTGATTTTGAGCAGTAGAGGATTAGTATCGGTCTTCAAGGTGCGCAGCCTCGCCACGTACTTGGCGGGTTCCCAATACATTACCTGACTATCGTTGAAGCTGGTGGTTACCAAGATGGCCGGGTACGCGCGCTTCTCCAGGTTGTCGTACGGGCTATAGGTCCGCATGTAATCGTAGGCGGCCTGTTCGTTAGGATTGCCCCATTCCAGATACTCGCCCACGGTTAGCGGCAGCGTCGCATCCATCATCGTATTCATCACATCGACAAACGGCACGGCGGCGTGCACCGCTTTGAAAAGGTCGGGCCGGAGGTTGACGACCGCGCCCATCAGCAATCCGCCGGCGCTCCCGCCTTCGATCACCAGGCGGTCCTTGGAAGTCCATTTCTGCTGGATCAGGAATTCGGCGCAATCGATGAAGTCGAAGAATGTGTTCTTCTTCTTCATGAGCATACCGTCTTCGCGCCACCCTTCGCCCATCTCGTCGCCGCCTCGGATGTGCGCAATAGCGTAGGCCATGCCGCGATCCAACAGGCTCACTCGATTGCCGGAGAACGTGGCCGGCATGCCAATACCGTAACTGCCGTAGCCGTATAGAAAAAGCGGTGCTCTGCCGTCGCGCGCGAAGCCCTTCTTGTAAACGATCGAAATTGGCACCTTGACTCCGTCGCGTGCCGTCGCCCACAGGCGTTCGCTGGCGTATTGTTTCGGGTCATAACCGCCCAACACTTCCTGTTGTTTTCGCAGAGTCGATTTACCGGTAATCACGTCATAGTCGAAAACGCTCGAGGGCGTCACGAAACTCTGGTAGTTGTAGCGATAGGTGTGGGATTCGTAGTCCGGCGTGCCGCCCGGAAAGACCGAATAAACCGGTTCCGGATACGCGACTTCCTTCCAGGTCCCGGTTTTGAAATCGTGGATGCGCAGATGATCCAGTGCATCCCCTCTCTCCACTGATACAGCGAAATCCTTGAACAGGTCGAGGTCCTTGATGCGCACATTGTCGCGGTGCGCCACAAACACCTTCCAGTTTTTCGGAGCTGGATCAATTACAGGCACGGTCATTATCGCGAAATTGCGGCCAGGCTTGTTAGTGCGGATGTAGAACAGACCTTCGCGATGGTCCAGATAATAGCGGTGCCCCTTTTCGCGGGGCAGGAACACGGCGAATTTGTCCGACGGCCGGTCGGCACGCAGGTAATGCGTTTCGGACGTGTCCTTGGCCTCGCTTTGCAGGAACAGGTATTTCAGGTCGCGGGTCTTCTCGATCTCGATATCGTAAAGTTCATCTTTCTCGTTGTAAATCTCTTCGAACTTCGCGTCTCCCAACCCATGGCGATATAGCTTGTCGCTGCGCTTGGTAACGACGTCCTCTGTGACTAGAAATAAAGTCTTGTTGTCCGCGGCCCAAGCCAGAGAAGTGACGCGCTCGAAAGTATCGGGCAGCGTCTGACCCGTGCGCAGGTCCCTCACGTGCAGCGCGAACTGGCGAAAGCCGGTGTAGTCGATGGTATAGGCCACCAGGTTCTGGTCGTCGCTTACGACAAAACTGCCCAGACCAACGAACTTCTTATCCTTACCCAGCTCGTTGAGATCGAGCATCACCTCCTCGGGCGCATCCATGGTTCCTTTACGGCGGCACTGGATCGGGTACTGTTTGCCTTCCTCGGTGCGCGAATAATACAGGTAGCCGTGGCGTGACGTCGGCACCGTGAGGTCCGTCTGTTTGATGCGACCCAGCATTTCTGTATAGAGCGCATCGCTGAACGGCTTCAGGTCCTTGGTCATAGCATCGGTGTAGGCGTTTTCCGCTTCCAGGTACTGCGCGACCTTAGGGTTGGACTTTTCGCGCAACCAGAAATATGCGTCGGTGACGGTGGCTCCATGCCGCACTTCTTGATGTTCGACGCGTGGCGCCGTTGGCGGTGTTTGAGATGTAACGACCATGGCTGAGAACAATCCGGACAGAGTCAATTGGCGGAGAAGCATCCTGCCTTCAAGGCTACAGTGGAGTCTTGGCCTCCGCAAGCGCGTTGGCTAATGACCGCCGCCGGAAAGTTTGCGGTAATACTCAGCGACCGAGTCCTGATAACCGGCAGGGATCTTGGCTGGGTCGGGATTGCGGATCGTGCCGCCATGTTTTTCGTCGAGCTGGCGGCGCAATTGGAGTTCCAGGGCATCCACCTCGCTGACGAGCTGCTGATGCATCTGCTCAACCAGGGCGGGGTTGCCGGGGAAACGGCTGGGGTCCAACTTGCGCATTTGATCGATCAAAGACTGCAACTCTTGCTTCGCCTCCGGACTATCCTGTACTGCCGCACGAACCTGGTTGAGAAGGTTCAATCCCTGGTCAATCTGGCGCTGGGTATCGGCCGGGTTGGGGCCTTGTTGGGGCGTCGCGGCCCGGCCAGAGAATCGGCTATTTCCGGTGTCGATGTTGCCAAACACTGTGCTGTCACGATTGCCGCCACCGTTTGCATTTCCGTTCGGACCGGCCGCGCGGTTACCGACGTCACCTGACTGGCGTCCGCCGGCTTGGCCGCCCTGACCCGCTTGTTGCCCAGGTTGTCCGTTTTGGCCTTGCTGCTGACCTGCTTGACCTCCTGGTTGACCTCCAGGTTGACCAGCCTGACCGGATTGTCCATCGCGACTCAGTGGGCTGGTTTGGAACTGCTGGCCGCCGGGTTGTCCGGCCCGCTGGCCCTGTCCAGGTTGACTACCAGGTTGATTGTTAGGTTGAGAATTGGGGCGTCCGCCCAACCCAGCGAGTTGGTCGCGCAGACGGGATAGATCGTCCATGGCCTTGTTGATTGCCGTGTCTTCCGAAGCGTGCTGAGCAGTGCCCAACGCGCGGGCCGCGTCGCCCACCTGTTGACCTAGCTTTTGCAGGTCGCTAGTCAGTGCGGTTTCCGCCGCGTCGGAGAATTGTCCACTACGCAGCCAATCCGAACTGCGCTGCATCCGCGTACCGAGATCGTTCTCGTCCATGCCGTTGAGCGCGCCCCTCAACTTCGTAGAAGCTGCCGGTTGCGTGGGCGCAAGCTCACGCGCTGTGTCGCGCATTTGCTGGGTGAGCCGCGCCAAGTCATCGGACACCTTTTGGCGATCGTTGACCATTTTGTCGATGTCCTGAGCGGAAGGGTTGTTGGGCGGTTTGCCGGACGCGCTAGCGGCCTTTTGCTGAGCCATCAAATCGCGCACGTGGTCGGCTTGCTGCTTTTGCCGGGCCGCCAATTGTTCGGCCGTCTGGGCCATGGAGTTGAGACGACCCGAGGCGTCCTGCTGCTGCAAGCCGCCCAGCAGGTCGGTGGCTTGGCGCAAACGGTCGGCTGCACGGCGGGAATCAGCCGCGCTGGCATTTCGGGAAACGGCGCGCCGCATGTCCTCGTTAGCTTGACGCAAACGGTCGAGGGCCTGCTGGGCGGCCTGTTGACGGCTGTCGGCCGCCTGGTCAGCAGACTGCTGTGGATCGCCGGCGTTAGGATTATCCTGGCCGTCCGATTGGCTGCTGCCGCTTCGGCTCGCGGATGAACTCCCCGGCTTTCCGCCGCGTTGGCCGGCCTGTCCGCTGGGTTGCCCAGAAGTGGATTGCCCGGAAGCGGATGAGCCCTGGCCGTTTTGCTGGCTCGGTTGCCCCGACTGCCCCTTCTGGCCATTTTGAGCCAGTTGTTGCTCCATCTGCTGCTGGAGTTGCTCGGCCTCGCGTTGCAACATCTCCTGTTGCCATTTCTGCTCGGCAGTCTGCGTTCCATTGCGTTGCTGCTGGGCGAGATCCTCTTCCCGCTTCGCCAATTCATCGAGCTTCTTCAACGCCTCGTCAATCTCCCGCTCCTTTTGTTGCTCGCTACTAGCCGCGCTTTGCCGGGTCTCGTATTGATTTTTCTCAGTATCGAGCTCCAGCTCGAACAGGCTGGCTAAATCGCGCGCCGCGCCGCCACCCCCACCGCCTCCACCCCCACGTCCAAACGCGACCTCAATTTGACGAAAAGTGGCTTCGGCTCGCAGCAGGTATTGCAGAGCCTTCTGCTCGTTCGGAATAGCGTCCTTCCACTTTTGCTGCTGCAATTGTTGCGCGGCCGGCCCCATGGCCTGGGAGGCCGCAGTCATATCCTTCTGGAAGTCGCTGATGGCCTGTACAGCATCGGTAAGCTCGCGAGCCTGCAGGCGGCCCGAAAGTGAGATGGCCTGATCCCGCAGGGTAGCTTGTGCTTGGGAGAGGAGCTTCGCGATGTCGATGGCCTGCTGTTGGGTAGAGTTCTTGTCCCCCTGTTGTTTGAAAGTGGCGGATATGATCTCTTTCTCCCGCTGCGAAATCTCCGCGGATGGATCGCCGCCACCGCCGCCTCCACCACCGCCCCCTCCGGATTGTTGCGATTGCGAAAACTCGCGCTCAAACGGCTCGGCCTGGATGAACATCATATCGGTGTGAGCCTCGGCGTTGCCGTCCTTGGCAGTGGCGTAGACGCTGACCAGGTCGCCCGGAACGAGCTTGAAACTCTCCAGCGAGATCGTCGTCGAACCGTCGGCTTGTTTTTCGCCCTTGCGATGGAGCAGATCCACCGTAGTCTCGGGGCCGCCGTTAACGGAATAATGCAACGCGATATCGTGGAGGCCATACTCGTCGGTAGCCTTAGCGGCAACGGTTACCTCTTCGATGGGGTTGGCGTGATAGTCGCCACGGCCAGGACGTACCAAAGAAATCTGAGGCGGATTGGCTTTGCGGGCCTCGATGAAGAAATCCTCGCTGACGCGAACAGGCTGGCCAGCGGCAACTCCGGCGACGTGGTAGACGCCATCCTGATCCATCTTGACAGTGCCGTGATAGACATTATTCTGTCCTCCGGAGAGTTGGATGGGCTGTCCGTTATCGAGCTGTATTTGGGCGCCCTGAAGCGGGCGGTCAGTCGAAATATCGAGCTCGGCCTGGGTGCCAATGACCGCGCGTAGATCGCCGCCGCGTTCCTCTATCTCGGCCGGCATACCGGTCCAAACGGGGAAATGGTAAATGACGCGAATCTGCTTCACGGCAGGCAAATCGCTGACGCGAATATTGAAGTGCTTCGACGTCATCGCTCCGGCGGTGACATAATACTCGACGTTCTCGGGCAGACCGGCAAACAGAAATTCATAGCCGCCGGCGAAACTGCCAGACGGCCTGGACTGCATCGCGATCTCTTCCCATTTAGCGGAACTCTGATAGCGGGCATGCAATTTGACACTAGGCGACCGCAAGCCGATGGGGAGCGCCGAAACCATCTGGTCAGCGTGGCGGCGGACGACGGCGTCGCCAGGAGTGACGCGTAGGTCGTAGAGCGCGGGCTGGTCGTGGTGCGGACCGGTCCAAAGCAGCGACGCGCCATATCCAAGAAACCCGGGACCAGCGGCGATTATCCAGATTAGGATGGCGAAGGCACTGACGGCGGTGGCGAGAGAGCTCCAAAGGCGAAAATCGGTGACCAGTTGCTTGGGCTCGGCGGATTGGGCGACTTGGAGTGTATCGCCGGCTAGAAGCTCAATAAACGCGTCTCGGCCGTCGCGTTCCGAGAAAGTAGTGAGACGCTGCTGGAATTGCGGAAAGGCAGCTTCGGCGGTACCGATCGCCCGGCGGCGGGTCAAGCGGCGTAAAGGCAGCGCCAATCCGGCGGCAGCGGCGATTGCCAAAAACAGGATCAGTCCGAAGCGGGCAGCGGTCACGCTTCCATGCGAAAAAGCAAGCGCGTTCGCGATAGTGACCAGCACCAGCGTCGCCACCAAAGCACCGCCGGTGAGAATGGCGAGGCCGCGCAGCAAGGTGCTCCAGCGCAGACGTTGTTCCAGTTGCGCAATGTATGCGTGAACTTGTTCGCGGGAACTCATGGAACCTCCAACCGCGTGGGCGACGCTGACAGCTAAAGGATATCGCAATGGCGGTGGGGATGGTCTGCTAAGCGGAGTTGCTGAACCGGGCATTAAGCGAATGACCGCAGCCAGGTTGGACCTAGCAGCCTGGTACCTCGATGGTTTTAACTACGCGACTAGATCACGTATAACAATGCCTTTCGGTGGGAGACGCCAATGGCAATACTGCAAACGCGGAATCAATTCGTTCTTTCAGTGTACCCGGCAATCTTAAGTTCACAGCACCCCAAGGTGCGCGCCTACGTTGACGTACCATGAGTTCGTATGTTTAGCTCCGATGCGGCCACGTTCGACAGCCTGAAGAAGCTCTGGGGATTGGCGACGGTATCAAATCGGAAACCCCTGTTGATCTGGGTCGGTGCTGGTGCAAGTTCGTGGCTGGGTTACGAGCGTTGGGAAGGAGTCGCACGGGTCTTTCATCGATCATTTATCAAAAGTGTCGCCAGTTATAGACGGGTGGACGCGAATCGTGCCCTGGCCAGAGAAGAATTCCCAACGGTTTTTCAACTTTGCTACGATGCGGACCCTCAGCGCTACCGGTCCCTTCTGGCCGGGTCATTCTCACCATTGCCGATGAAGCCAGTCTACACACGCTTTCTTGACGCGCTAACGCGAATCGATGGGGCGTCACTCGTAACCACCAACGTCGATGAGATGCTTGAGCGTTCTCTACCGGGTTTCGAATTGCTTCAGCGTTCCGATATATCTCGTGCAGTTGATCTATTGTCATCAAACACAAGGTTCATCGCTAAGATTCACGGGAGCATAAGTTCCATTGAAACAGTGGTTTTTAGGAACGAGGACTATCAAGCTATTGCCAAGGATCAAGGTTTCATAGAATGTGTCAAGCATTTATTAGATACCTGCTCTGTAGTGTTCATAGGCTACGGAATGCGTGACCAGTACCTAATTGAACTTCTAAGCCAAACGGCGGCCGTTCATTCACTTTTTGGAACTGGACCACATTTCCTCATTTCGACGACACTCAGGCCGGAGCTGCCCTCCAGCGTAAACGTCGTTCAGTACAGAACTGATTTCCATACCGATCATCGTTCGAGCATTCTCTCGCTCGAAGTTGCGGCCAGGCCGAGATCGGAAACAGACTCGTGCGGTCAGCCACTCGCAAAACCATCGTTGGTTTTGCGAAGCGCGCATTTATTAAGTGATTTCTATCCTGCGGGTACCTGGACGAGTGGGAATATGCTTGCGCTAAGAGACGCGAATGGGGAGCGTACCGTTCAGATGATCGTCGGACCGGATTGGGTAGTGGGCGAGATTCCACCTTATGCCACAGCGGCTCACGATCTAGCCATTGGGCTCATCTGCTTCGATCACGTTCTCATTCCGTTGGAGTGCATCCCGCGCCTTTTCGAACTCGTAGGTGGTAGTTTATTTGAAACTCTTCTGAACGAAGACGTTCTTCAATTCATACATTGGGAGGGTTACGACTCCGTGTGCTTGCAGTCGGACCAGATTGGGTTTGGCTATCTTGCAACAGGTGCGACAAAGACTGAACCACTAGAGCTAATCCGACGGCTATTTTCGGCAGTTCCCGGCAGAGAAGCCGAAGCAACCGCCCTCATGTCGCGAATCGAGAGAAAGGTTACATACGTCGACTTGTCGGGCAGTAGGAACTTCGCCGATATTTGCAACGGTCTTTTTGTTTCGCCCGCAACCAGAGCGATTCTAGGCGTCAGTGAAGCTACACCCGCAGGCCGAATACCTCGTTGGGCGGCACATCCGGTCTTGCGAGTGGTGCAGGTTGCCAGAATCGGTGCTACATGCCAAAGATCGAAGTTGGGCTCGATGAAACTTATGGCCGGAGCGGCAAAGGTGGCCGAGATTGCTTTCTCTGCAGTTGCTGAAGGTGTTCTTGCAACCGAACCCGGCAGCTACGTGCTAACGGGACAATATGGGGTCATTTGCGAAAACGAGTTTAAAGCGCAACCAGGTGTCTGGGATGCCATCATGCAGTTCAGAAATCAAAATTCGGGCATGAATTTCAGGAAAGAAATTCTCAAGCTCCTCAGGGATAATGAAGCTGCCGAGGTCATACCTGCGATTGATTCCAGTCTTCGTCAAATGGTTCCTACTGATGTTCTCGCCCGTTCCCGTCTCGCAATGTCCAGTCTTCTGGCAGCGAACGGTATTGACCACGTTGTGCCTGCGGTTTGGAGTGATTCGACCTTGTTGAACAGCGGTACGCAAATTTGGCGCGCGAGGACCAAGCAGCGGTTTACCACGTACCTGTCGAACCATGGCATTGGAGTCTATGATTTGTGCCCCTGCGGGTCCTTTGAGAGAGTCAAATTCTGCTGCATGGCGTCGCTTGAATTCTAACCTAGCGGCCATGATACGCAGAACTCTCACGGCACCCGCTGTACCCGGTGCGAGCGGGCAAACGAAATGAGCTGCTGAATGGCGGTAAGTGACAAGTCGGGATAATTCTCTTGGATTTCTTCGAGCGCAGAACCAAGCTCGGCATCTTCGACGATTGTATCCGCGAGAATGCGGGTACGGCGTACAATGGGGCGTCCCGACACGTTGCCGGGTAGCCGTTCCACCAACTCGCAACCGGCCCAATCGATGTAGCTATCCGAGCTTGTCATTCGGTCCACTCCCTGAATTTACCGCAGCTGATTCTATGGTTCGCCAGCTTCGAGCAGACTCTCAAGTTCAGCAAGGGCGATCAAATCCTTCTGGCGACCCGTGGCCCGTTTCGTCCGGATTAGCCCTGGAAGATCGAGCGTCGCGATTTGGCGTCCGAATGCTTCCACCGTTATCGAGTGCTGCTTTACGTCGTCAAAAACGCCCAGGCCTGTAACTTCTGCCAGGAGATCGATTTCACCGATGTCAGTCTGAAGCGTAAACACAGTTCCGTTGCGTAAAGTCACTTCATCCCAAACGAAGGGAAGTTCACCGGGTAAACCCCTCGGCCTTGGATGGAATGGGGCTAGCGCTTCAACGAGCCGGCGCAGGTTGGCTGAGACCCGAGAGTAGCAAATATCCAAATCGTAGGTCACTTGCGCGCTGCCATGGAGGGTTGCCGCAAGACCGCCGATTACAACGAAATCGACGTTCGCATCGCACAGAGTTTGAACCGCTTTCTCGAATTGCATTAGGAACGCCGGCGCGCGGCTCCGCGCACTCGTTCCATCACCATTGAGGCCTCTTCCAGTTTTCCCGCTCGTTCGGCCGGCGTCAGCCGCAACTGTTCAACGAGCAGTGTCAAATCTATGCCGTGGTTCCGGGCCGCTTCGATTCGGCTTCCGCGCGCTGGATGAAGCAGACGATCTTCCGCACGCGCCATTTGCTCCGGCGTCAGCGGGCGAAGCGTCTTCATGCCTCAATTTTAGCGCCGCTTCAACAGGCCTACCGCTACTATTCCTCGCGCTGCGTCCCCAGGTAGCGGCTCGCTAGGGCCGATTCGGCAACAGCGGCGACGAACACGAGCAGCATGACGTACCACCAGAAGCTTTCCGGCGTCTTGTTGGGTGGCAGGGGCGCTACCGGCCCGGCCACCGACGCTTCTTGCGACGATTGGTTCACTTTGCCCTGCCACAACGCCAGGACATCGCCGGGGATAACGTCGAGGTTCGATTCCTTGGGATCGGCATTTACGCCGACTTCGTCCTGACGGCCATTGGCGAGGCGAAGTTGGTAATAGCCGGCTTCGGTAAGCTGGAACGACTGCGCGGAGGCGGCCTGGCCCAACGTGAGCGGGCGTTTGCCCTCTGGATCGGTGACCTCCACGCCCTGAGCTTTTTCCCTGGCGTTGCGGAGTTCGAGGTAGGAGTCGACCGGACGCGCGCCGCCCTGCCGTTCGCTGCCCGCAAGATAGCGCGCGGTCTGCTCAATGAAAGGCACGAAAGCGGGGTTCAAGGGGAAGTCGTTGGTGATATTGTCGAGCCCAGAGGTGAACAGCACCACGCGGCCCTCGCCGATACGCTTCTCCAGTAATAGTGGCGTCTGGTCGCCTAAGCGAGCGATTACGCGAGCGGCATCCGGACCAACACCGGGATCGATATCGAGAGCGTAGAGAAACTTCACCCCCGGCCAGCCGCCAGACTTGGCCACGGCCGGGTAGGAAGAATCGCTGGAGCCCACCGTCATGTAACGATCAGGGACGCGGCTATAGTCGCGGGTCTGAATGATGTGCGCGCCGAAAATGGGGATCTGCGAGCGGGCGCCGGCGGAGGTACCTGTGGCAATGAAGAGACTGCCGCCCGAGCGCACGTACTGGGTGAGTGAATTTTCCAGCAGCGAAGGCAGCGCATTGAGATCGGAGAGAACTATGAAAGCGTAATTGGACGGCCGGCGGTCGGCGGCCTCGCTGACGTTGATGGATTCGAGGATGAATGCGGACTGCGCAGCTGCAGAGAGTGCGGCGCCCACGTAAAGCGGCGAACGGTTGTCGCCATAATTGTGAATCAGTAACGCCTTTTGGGGATCGGAACGCTGGACAGCAAAGCGGCGGAGGTCGTCGGCCTCCAATGTATCGGCGGAGTCGATCTTGACCTCGCAGCGGCTGAACCCGTACGGCACTTCGAGCGCTGGGAAGTCGACGGTAGCCCGTCCGTTGGCTGGGACCGCTATAGTCTTGGTCGCCGTGGTCTTGCCGTTCACAACCAGCGACACGGTGCGCTGAGCGGGAGGAGTGCCGTAGCCGGCGATAACGGCTTGTACGCGAACCGGCTTGGCGTCCTTGCCCCAGACTTGCCCGGGAGCGTCGACCGATTCGACCGTCCAGTTGGGTTGCGCCCTGGTGATCACGGCATGCGTCACCAGTTGAACGTTGCCGGGCAACGCCATGTCGGAGAAGGTGGCGGCCAGCTCGCCGCGCTGCATATCGCTGAACAGATGCAACTCGATCGGAGTATGGACCGAGTCGGCCATGGCTCGCACCGCGCGCGCCAACTCGCGGAAGTTACCGTGCCCATCACCGGGTTGAATAGCCTGCACAGCGGCGCGCAGCGCCGATTGGTCTTCTATGGGCTGAGTCATGAGCCGCAATTGCGAGCCAAATTCAGCCACCTGGGCGCGGGCGGCGCCCTTGCCGGACAGAACGCCGATGGCCGTATTCTTGGCATCGGACAAACGAGTGCCGGCTCGCATGCTGAAGGAATTGTCCACCACTAGCAGCATCAGCCGGTTGCTGGATATTGCGGCGGCGCTGCGGTTGATGAAGGGATTGGCGAAGGCGAAAATCAACAGCAGCAGGTATAGCAGCCGCAGCGACAGCAACAGGAAATAGCGGAGCCGGCGATGATGCGTCGAGCTTTGTGTGCGCGACTCAAAGAACATCAGGGAGGGCACCTGTTTCGGCGTGGATTTTAGCCGCTTCAACAAATGCAGGTAGAGCGGAAGCGCGAGTCCCGCTAGACCGGCCAGAAACCAGGGCGCGAAGAGTCCCATTTAATTCCCGAAATCCTTCCCGTGCGGCTGAGAGAAATCCGATTATAAGCGAGTTTGGCTGGCAGCCGAAGCACTCCCGGCTCTGCGGGCGCCTCACTCAAATATTGGCGATATCTTTGCCAGAACCTCTTCCAGGATCGCGTCCGAAATGCTTTCCAATTTCCTGCCGCCGCGCGCGGCGAGATCCACAGTGCGAGGCTGATCGCACCGGACTGCTCCAGTCGTTTTGGTTCCTGTGCCGGTGAGCGGCACGGCGAAACCTGCCGTCCGCGCGAAACTTCCGCCGCTGGTGATTGGGAGAACTACGGGGAGTTTCGTAATCCTATTGAAGGCATCCGGCGACACGATGAGCACGGGACGGCGACCTTTTTGCTCGTGTCCCAAGGTAGGATCCAGACTGACGAGCCAGATTTCGCCGCGCTTCATCAGATGAGCTCACCGCCCGCGCGCCTGCTATCGATCCATTCTTTCTCTTCCTTAGTCCGCCGAGCTCTTGGATTGCATTTGGCAAGTAACTCGTCTAAGGTAAACCGGCGCCGCTGCTTGGGCTCCACGACGAGACGGCCGCTTTCAATCGCAATGCCGACCTTGGCGCCCGGCTGTAGGCGCAGAATATCGAGCAGTGCGGGCGGTACGGCCAGCATGACCGAGCCCCCGACCTTACGAAGATTGGTAGTGTGCATGGCGTTCTTTCTTAGTTATACTATAATATAACTCAGCATAATGCTCAAGCGTCAGGACGATCCGCCAGCGCGCCGGAAGCGGGTGAGCCTGATGCCGCCTGGTGCTCTATACCAGCTTTCGCTCGATGAGGTCTAATTCGGTTATCATTTTTTCCACTGGACGACAGCATACGCGACTCGGCCTTCTGTTCCAGCATTGTAGTAGATCGTAACTTTCTCGTAATTCTCCGATGTGCCTTGGCAATCGTTCGCGGGGAGGCAGGTGATATTGTCGAACTCGCTAATAAGAAATTTGCCACGCGCGGACTTCGGAACGAGTCATCAACGATGGCTTTAACATCGGATCGGCTTAAGGTATCGCCCCCCGATTTGATGAGCGCCGGGGTCCTGGGAGAAATTAGCAATTCGGCAATGCGTCCTTGGGGTTGATAAGTTAAGCAAGGCGATGAGAAGTATCTTCATGAGCTTTTTCGAATTTCCTCGTACCTATTGTGGCCAGCCCGCTGCTTGGGGGTATCAAAGTCAAAACACCAATTCTCTCGACTTCCGCCACCCTGACTTCATCGCCACGCCCACCTTGTCGTCGCCATCGGTAATTTCAAACAATCCCCCACTTCCGGCGCAGCCACCATTCGGAAAAACGCAGCAGCAGCAACACCAGGAAGACCAGCGGTAAATCCCACAGATCCTTGGTCTCGCGCGTGGTCACACCGGCCTCCGAAAAGGGAATCGCGCCGGCGAGTTTGCCGAGGTCAGCGGGCTTCCAATACTGTCCGCCAGTTTGGGTGGCGAGCCGTTCGAGCAAATCGCGGTTCTGCTCGGTGTGGAAATTCTCCGCGATACCGTCCATGCGCTGAAAGGTTAATACGTCGCGGCCTAATTCCTTATTCGCGCGTTGCGCCGTGACCTCGGTAAGGTAAGCGCCAGTCTTGGGAGCGGACCAGGCGGATTGGAACTGGCCGGGTCTATCGGGCACCGGTGCCATCTCCACCAGGGCGCTGACGCCGCTCGGACCCAGTATATGAGCTTCCACCTTGGCATCGGGAGCCGGGTTGTACTGTTGATCGCGAACCTCGGCGGTGAGAGTTACTGCGCCATTGTCGAGCAGCATCTGAGCCGGGACCGAAGCTACTACGTGGCCAGGCGTATCGGACACGAGCCATCGCAAGAGTTGCTGCCAGAACAAATCGTGAGCGGTGTCGCCCAGGGGTGAACTCATCTGCCAGCGCCAACTTCCTCCGGTGGCCATGATCGCGGTACGGCCATGACCGAAGTTTTCGGTAATCAGCAGTGGCAGCTTTCGGCCTTCCGGCGTAATCATGTTGGCGAGAACAGCCGCGCCCGGCTTGGGAGTGCCAGGATCTTCATAGTCCATCAGATACGGCAACTTCTTCCACTTGGCGGCGTTAGCGGCCGGATCGTCCACGATGCGGGTGATAATGCTATCGACTCCGGCAGGCGCCAGCTCGGCAGTTGTGTGGGTGGTACCGTTCTTCGGATCGGCCTCGCGATGAAAAGTTGCTGTCTGGAGCGGCAGCGTCGTCGGCAGCAGGTCGGTAAGATGCGAGGCGTTCCAGCCGCCATCCGCCAGCGAGAACTGACCGCCCAGTAGCATCAGTCCGCCCCCTCGCCGATCCACGAACTCGTGAATTAATTCCTGCTGGACGGGATTGAAATAGCCCGCCTCAACCGACCCGATGATCAATCCCTGATAGCCGAAGAGGTCCTCCGCGCGAGCAGGAAAACCGCCGGCCAACTCTTTGGGATCGGAGATGCCCTGGCGATAGATTTTGTTTTCGCTGGTGCGCACCATAGAGACGATCTGCACCATGCGGTCGTCCTCTTCGGCCTGGCGGATAAACTTGTACTCCCAACGAGGTTCACCCTCGATATACAGAATGCGGCGCGCCTCGGAACCAACGTTGACCACCCGAGTCAAGGCGTTGTTGGCTGTGTTCTCCTCGCCTGCTAACGGACTAGCCGAGATTTGGAGCGTTCTGGCGCCCGCGCCACCGATGTCGAACATCAGAGTCTCGGTCTGGAGGTTGCCGTCCGGGCCTAAGCTGATTGTGCGAGAAGCCAGCATCTTTGATTGGTTAGAGCTGGCTTGGTTCGAGCTGACGTCGCGTACCGTAAGGTTGATTTTCGCTCCAGCGTATCCGTGTTGGTGGAAGGTGATCTTGGCCGCGAGGCGCGAATCGGCCAAGGCGCGGGGAGCCACGATGGCATCATCGAGCTCCACGTCATGTTGCGCGTGCTCACGACCGAAGCCAACGGTATGAACCGGGATGTGGCGGGCGCGCAGCGCGTTAATGGCCTCGGGGGCAATGCCCCCGGTGTTGTCGTCGCCATCGCTGAGCAACACCACGGCGCCGATGGGCAAGTCGGAAGTTTCATCGCTCAACTGTTTGAGGCTGTCGCCAATGCGGGTGGAAGGCGCGCTGGGTTTCAGATCCTTGAAGCTGTCGATACGGGCAGGGACGCTGTCAACGCGGTAAAGACGTGTCTGAAATGAGCGGTTGAGGCCGGCCAGGACACCGTTCTCGAGCGCTTTAACGGCTTTGTCCTGGCGAGAGGAACCGTCTTCGGATATGGCCATGCTGCGGGAGTCGTCCACCAGCACGGCGATGATATTTTGTTGTGGCTTCAACTCGGCGAGAGTGATCGCCGGATGCCACAGCAGCACTAACAGAAGCGCGGCCAGCTGCGTCTGCAAACCCCAGATTACCCAAACTCGCCAACCGCGCATGACCGGCGCCGCTTGTGACAGGCGGGAGCGGATCAGCCAAGCCAGACCGGCGGCCGCGGCCAGGATAAACAACACCAGCATCCACTTGGGCCAGGCCCCTAGAAGGGAAAATTGGCCGCGTGCATACACCGAACGCGGGTACTTAAGAAAGAACTCGAACATGGACCCGTGGGCTGCTGGCGGACTTTGGGAATAGGCGCGGGCGATTCATGTCTAGTGGGTCATTGAGTAGGTGATGTAGTTGAGGACGATTCGAAAGGCAAGTCCGGAAAACTTCTCGGGGTACGCCGGGTCATCCGCCCACTCCCAGGCATCGCCGAGATGCATGTTGGCG
>DATMMD010000004.1:0-60529 GCA_035569875.1 Bryobacteraceae bacterium | reverse complement strand
CCAATTAGCTCCGGAATAGTATGCTCGTCCCAGATTATAACGGGGAATGCGCCGATCCGAAAGTGCAAGCCTAGGACACTGTTATTAGCAAGGCGGCAACCAACAATCGATCAGGACGCGTGCCTGACTCTGCGATCAGAGGGACGCAACTGACCCCGCGCTTCAACAGTCAGTAAATGGTCGGCAAGATAGTCACTAGGCAGGCTTCCTCCTCCCAGTCTTGGGAGTAAACGAGGGCTTTTAGGGAGGAGTGAAGCCTCTGCAAGCTATTGAAACAACGCCCTGGTATACTCCCATCTGCCCTCATGCAACGTCTCTTAATCAGTAGGTTGAAAGTTCGATTCCTTCACCGCTCACACCACGAGCTTTCTTGCTCTATTCACCCTCTAGGCAGGCTGGAGCGGTACGACGCCCGCAGTCCGAGCGGCATTCTGCATTCGTTAGTGAGGTCCTTGACGGTGACGCCAGAAGGCGGGCGGCTCCCTGGCGTAGCTCGCGAATGTGCGCGACCACTTCACGGCCGACTTGCGCTCGCGTCGCCTGACAACGGTTTCCTCGCCGGGCTTGGACACCTTCGACGATCATCTCGTCAACGAAACGGAAGTGGCCATTCTGCATGACCATGCGGTAGGTTGAAGGTCTGATTCCTTCCGCGTTCACCAACCGCAGTTGGTACTGCGTGTTTTCACCTAGGGTACTTTACTAGGCCACCACTTGCCTACAAATGCTAGCCTAGTAGCAGAGAGGGTCCACGCGCATGGAAAACGATGGCGCCGCGGTGATCCGTGGCGTCCACCTCACCAAGAAGTTCCGGTCCGGTGAAACGGACTTGGTGGTGTTCTCGGATTTGAACTTCGAAGTGGCGCGCGGCGAGCAACTTTCGCTGGTGGGCGAGTCCGGCACTGGCAAGAGCACTCTCCTGTATCTGCTGGGTGGTCTGGACAGGCCTTCCAACGGTGCGATATACTTCGATCAAAAGAACATCTTCAGTCTTCCGGAAGCTGAATTGTCGGAGTTTCGCAATCGGGAGATTGGCTTTGTTTGGCAGAATCACTCGTTGTTGCCGGAGTTCACCGCGCTTGAGAATGTGATGATGCCGCTGCTGATACGGGGTGTTACTGTAACCGAAGCCACGCCAGCTTCACTGGAGAGGTTAGATGAAGTCGGCTTACGAGATCGCGCCTCACACCGGGCGGGAGAACTTTCGGGCGGTGAGCAGCAAAGGGTCGCTCTGGCCAGGGCCCTGGTTGGCAATCCTACCGTTCTGCTCGCCGATGAGCCCACGGGTAACCTGGACTACCGGACGGGCGAGATGATCATTTCGCTGCTTCAGCAACTGCACCGCTCTCATAAGCTGACCTCGATTTACGTTACTCACAATCTAGCGTTCGCGAGCCGATGCGACCGGATTCTTGAATTGAATAAAGGGGTTCTGGCCCCCTGGTCCGGCGATGGATTTCCACACTGTCGCTCGGACCAGGAACAACCGATATTGTGGAAAGACGGCGGTAATTATGTTTGAACGTTATACCGAGAAGGCGCGTCGAGTCATTTTCTTTGCCCGCTATGAGGCTAGCCAGTTTGGTAGTCCTTATATCGAGACCGAGCACCTCCTGTTAGGACTTCTTCGTGAAGACAAGGCCTTGGCGAATCGCTTTCTGCGCTCGCACGCGGCCATAGAATCCATTCGAAAGCAGATCGAAGCCCATACTACGATCCGCGAGAAGGTCTCTACTTCCGTGGATCTTCCGTTGAGCCATGAATGCAAGCGCGTGCTGGCTTATGGCGCCGAGGAAGCCGAGCGCCTCAATCACAAGCACATCGGCACCGAGCATTTGCTGCTTGGCTTGCTGAGAGAAGAAAAGTGCTTCGCGGCTGAGATCCTGCACGAGCGCGGGCTGCGCCTGTCGCAGGTGCGTGAAGAGATCCAGCGGTCTTCTTCGGAGAAAGTCGCTTCCAACCGGCCCAAGGAAAGCTCCCTGCTGGCCGAATTCAGCCGCGATTTGACGCAAGCCGCCATTGACGGCTCGCTCGATCCACTGATCGGTCGCGATTATGAGCTCGAGCGCGTAGTTCAGATATTATGCCGCCGCACCAAGAACAATCCGGTTCTGATTGGAGAGCCGGGCGTCGGCAAGACCGCCATCGTGGAAGGCTTGGCCCAGCGAATCGCCGATGGCGACGTGCCGTCCTTTCTCTCCGATAAACGCATCCTGGCGCTGGATCTTTCGTTGATCGTCGCCGGCACGAAATACCGCGGCCAGTTTGAGGAGCGGCTCAAGACCATCATGAAGGAGCTGATGGAGAATCAGAACGCCATCATCTTTATTGATGAGCTGCACACTCTCGTCGGCGCCGGCTCGGCGGAAGGTTCGCTGGACGCGGCCAACATCCTGAAGCCTGCGTTATCTCGCGGCGAAATCCAGTGCATCGGCGCCACCACCCCGGGCGAATATCGCAAGTCCATCGAAAAAGACCGCTCGCTCGAGCGCCGCTTCCAGGCTGTGAAGGTGCCGCCGCCCACTGAGTCCGATGCCATCCGGATTCTGTTCGGCATCAAGGAACGCTACGAGAAGTTTCATGCCGTGGCCTACACCGATGAAGCTATCGAATCGGCCGTCCTGACCTCCACGCGCTTCATCCCCGATCGTTTCCTTCCGGATAAAGCCATCGATCTGATCGACGAAGCCGGGGCGCGCGTCAAGTTGCGCCAGACTACCCTGCCCGGCGAAGTCGCCGATATCCAGAAGCGGATCAAGTTCATCGTGCATCGCATGGAAAACGCCATCGCCAATCACGAGTTCGAGAAGGCGCGCTTCTACTCCGATGAAGAACGCAAGGAGCGCGAAAATTTGCGGCAGCTCCGCGAGAAGTACAACCTGGACGACACCTCCACCGGTGTGGTGACCAAGGACGATATCGAGGACGTGGTCGCGCGCTGGACCGGCGTCCCCATGACTGCCATCAAAGAAGAAGAAGTCAGCAAGCTTATTCGTATTGAAGAAGAGCTGCACAAGCGGGTCATCAGCCAAGAGAAGGCGATTTCCGCGCTGGCACGCGCCATCCGCCGTTCTCGCGCCGGTTTGAAGTCCCCCAAACGGCCCTCCGGTTCCTTCTTGTTTCTGGGACCAACGGGCGTCGGCAAGACCGAAGTCGCGCGCGCCTTGGCCGAGTTCCTGTTCGGCAGCGAAAAATCGCTGGTCCGCTTCGATATGTCCGAGTTTATGGAAAAGCATTCGGTCTCGAAGCTGATCGGGTCGCCTCCCGGCTACGTCGGCTACGAGGAGGGCGGCCAGTTGACCGAGCGCGTGAAGCGGGCGCCCTATTCGATCATCCTGCTGGATGAAATCGAGAAGGCGCATCCGGATGTCTACAACATTTTGCTACAGGTCTTCGAAGATGGCCAGTTGACCGACGGTCTCGGCAACACCGTCGACTTCAAGAACACCATTATCATCATGACCTCGAACCTGGGCGCACGTTTCCTCGACCGGAAGACGCAAATCGGCTTCTCAGCGCCCTCCACTACCGGGATTCCGCCCAAGGTAGAAGACCAGGTGATGGCCGAAGTAAAGAAGGCCTTCAATCCCGAGTTCCTGAACCGCCTGGATGAAGTGATTCTGTTCACCTCGCTGGTGGATGAAGACCTGCTGAAGATCATTAGCCTGTTGGTGGAGCAGATCAATACCAACCTGGTGGCTAAACAGATCAAGATTCGGGTAAATGAAGACGCCGCGCGCTACATACTCGAAAAGACGTTGGTGGACCGCAGCTATGGCGCACGCCCGCTACGCCGGGCGCTCCAAAAGTACATCGAGGATCCGCTTTCGGAAGCGCTGATCCAAGGCACGCTCCCCCGGCCATCGGAGCTCGAGGTTTACTTGAGCGACAACGGCATCTACTGCCGGCCAATCGGCGGCGAGCTGCAGGAACAGCCGGTAGGTGCGCCGGACGAAGAGAAAGCGCCAGCGCCGGGGACACCGCTCTACATGTTCTCGTAGCCGTGGCGCACACCGTCTGGAGTGCGCTATAGCTTCAGTATCTTGATCGATCCGTTGCTGCTCGACAAATCGATTAGCGGTCCGCCGCTGCCGATCGTGCCATGCAGCTCGGAATGCCGGCGGCGATCGTAACCGTTGTCTAAACCCCCGAAGTCTGAGGTAATCGAATTATGCGACGTAGCCGCCCGGACACGCGCGTTCGCCGCAGCGGGCAGGCGCACCAAAATAGACGAATTGTTTGTGGAAGCTCGGACCTCCGGTAACTGTTTGGCATCCAGCGTCAAATCGATGTGACCGTTGGATGTTTCGGCCCTCACTGGCCAAGTCGACGCCGGATCATTCAGCCGGGCCGTGATGCTTCCGTTCGAAGTCGTCCCCTCAAATGAGCCATGGATGGTTTCGGCTCGGATCGCCCCATTCGACGTATGGAGATTTACGTTGCCGTCGACATCCTGCGCTTCAATCGTTCCGTTTGACGTACGCGCCTCTACTTCGCCCTTGATCCTGCTTATCCGCACGCCGCCGTTCGAGGTGTGCAATCTCGCGTGGCCTTCCACGTCCTCCACCTGGATCTTCCCGTTCGAAGTGGAAATGAGATCGAGCAGCGCTTTGTGAGGCACGCGTATCGAAAAGCGCACGCCCATGTTCCTGTAGAAATCCGGAGGCCGCACTGCTCGAATCCGCACCGAACCAGAAGTCGTGTTGACTTCGATCCTGAGCGCGTCCAGCGCTCCTTTGGAGCTGGCCGACTTGGTGCCGTTGACTTCCACCGAATTCTGTTCCCAGCCGCGCAGTTCAATGGAGCCATTGAAGGTCTCGATCGAAACAGCGCCGCCAGGCTCGAGCGGATGGGTGGAATGGAAGTCCTCTCGGTAGGCGTCGGAGTCTTCGAAGTCGCCGACATACAGGCACCCGCCCAACAGCAGCGAAATTGCCACTAGCGGCAGCAGAAGAGCAAGCTTGCGCATCCATCACCTCTTGGGATCTATTACGAAGGCTCCTGGCGCCTCGTTCCAAAAAAACCATGGCAGACGGCGTGCAAGGTGGGAATGTGGACCTGTATCCGTCCCGGGTGAAGATCCATATGTTTAAGAAGACGCAGCGATCTATACCGCTCTTAGCGCTCCTCTTGGCATTTATCCCGCCTGCCAGTGCGAAAAAGGGAAACAAAAGCGAAGCGCCCGCGGCAGAAATTACCGCCCACGGCCATCCCGTCCTGTGGGAGAATCCGGCCGATATCACGTCGCGGAACCTCTTCTACGGTCCGGGAGGCAAAGACCATCAACCGCAGGGTACGGTCACCTTCACCAAGGAAGATCTCGATGGCACCAGTCCAAAATTTTTCGTGCGCGACCAGGCCGGAGTGAAGTGGAAGGTCAAGCTGGGCTCCGAGGCCCGGCCGGAAACAGTTGCTTCGCGCCTTACTTGGGGGGTCGGGTACTTCGCCAATGAGGACTACTTCGTCGCCAACCTGCAGGTACGCGATCTGCCGGCGCACCTTCACCGCGGCCAGAAATTCGTCAGGAGGGCCGGTTCTGTGTCGGATATTAGTTCCGTTCCAAACGTTCGCCTGAAGAGGTATCTCAAGAGCGAGGAAAAGAGCGGCAACTGGCAATGGAGCCAGTCGGCTTTCACCGGAACGCGGGAGCTCAATGGACTGCGCGTATTGATGGCGCTCCTGAACAACTGGGACTTGACCGACGACAACAACGCGACGTATCAGGAGGAGTCGGATGGAACGCCCCGGGAAGTTTTCATGGTGACCGATCTCGGCTCGACCTTCGGCCCTGGACGGCTCACTTGGCCTCTGAGCAAATCGAGGGGCAATCTTGCCGCCTACCGCCATGCCCGGTTCATCACCAAGACGACTCCCGGCTACATCGATTTTCAAACTCCAGGCCGGCCTTCCTTCTTATTCCTTTTTACGCCCAGAGAGTACGCCCACAAGCTTCAAATACGCTGGGTCGGCAGACATATCCCGCGCGCTGACGCCAAATGGGTGGGGCAACTTCTTACGCAACTCTCACCCCAGCAGATTCGCGATGCCTTCCGCTCCGCCGGGTATTCTGCGAAAGAAGTAGAGGATTTTGCCAAAGTAGTCGAGTCAAGAATCTCGCAGCTTCAAGAGCTATGAGATTTCAAGAATGGTGTACCTTGAGTACCAACGGGAGTACTTGGTCCCCTTAGGCAACGAGTTCTAGTGTATCCTGTTTAAATTGCCGTGTACCATGTCGTAGCGGGGTGACGTACGAAGCTTAATCGCCGGGAAGCTTTTAGGGGTGCGGCCGCGCTTGCGCTGCCAGCGCTATTGCGCGGATCAACCGACAATTCTAGCCCAGCGCAGCAGATCGCCTCGGGCACCGGGCTGCAGGTGTCGGTCTATGGCGACGGCAGTTATGAAGTGACCGTTGCAAGCCCCGGCTGGGTATTCCGCGGTTCTGTGGCGATTTCTCTGGATAGCATTACCGTTAACAGCGGCGAAGACTCTTTAGGCTCCTGGCAGGAAATTGATTTTTCCTATGGTTCGCAAAACAGCGGCATCCGGCTCTATGATGGGCGAGCCGTGGTCCTGTTCTCCACCAAATATGGCATCGACAGCGCCAATGCCAACGGGTTTCCGCATTTCACGTCGTTTCCGCAGAACCTGTTCACGTTTACCTTTGGCGGTCTTTGGTCCTATAACTTCAACTCGCTGAACACTCGCAGTCCTTGGCTGTTTTACGATTCGCAGTCGAACGCTTTCCTGATGTCTCCGGCGGCTAACTTCATGACGGCTGTCACCCAGTTTGCGAGCGACGGTGCAATGGAAGCGGCAATCGACTCGCGAATAGGCACGCTGCCGGCGGGATTCACTCATCGCGCCGTCCTGGCCTTCGGTCCAGGGATCAACGCGGCGTTCGATACGTGGGGGCAGACCCTGACCGGTCTTGCTGGCAAAAATCTTACTTCGAACGACGCCAACGCACTGCTGAACAAGCTCAGCTATTGGACCGATTCGGGCTCCGCTTATTACTACCATCCCACTGATCCAACTCAATATGTTCCGACGTTAGATCAGCTGCCATCGCAGTTCAACGGCCTGTCCACGCCTATCGGTTCTATGGAGCTCGACAGTTGGCATTACCCCAAAGGCTCCCCGCCTTCCTGGACCAGTAACGGTCGCGGCCTCGACACTTTTGAGGCGGATCCATCGATTTTTCCCAACGGCTTGGCGGCGTTCCAGAAGTCTCTCGGGCTACCCCTTATCACGCATACGCGCTGGATTGATCAGAGCAGCCCTTTGCGCAGCCAGTACAAAGTTTCTGGCTTCGTTGCCACCGATCCGCGATACTGGAAAGATTTTGCCTCCTATCTGTCTAGCAGCGGCGTGCAGGTGTTAGAGCAGGATTGGCTATGCGGCCCAGCGGTCACGGATTTCAATCTTAACGATCCGGATGCATTTCTCGATAACATGGCCTCCGCAATGCAAGCGGCCGGCCTCAGTATCGTCTACTGCATGCCTCTGTCGTCCCATATCCTGCAGTCCACCAAATACCAAAATGTCATCGGCGTGCGCACCAGCAGCGACAGCTTCCAGCGGGCGCGCTGGGACCAATTGCTGTTCAATTCCCGCTGTGCTAGCGCCGTGGGATTGTGGCCCTTTCCCGACGCTTTCAAGAGCCTCAATCAAAGGGATGTCTTGGTAGCGACCTTAATGGCCGGGCCCGTGGGATCGGGAGACCAACTTGGCGCCGCCAACGAAGTGAATCTCCGCCATGCCGTGCGAACGGATGGTGTAATTGTGAAACCCGATGCCGTCCTCACGCCCCTGGACACAACTTTTCAGGCTTTTACGCAAAGCAGTTCCGCTCCCATGATCGCGTCCACTTACACCGACCACGCCGGAGTTCGAACAGCTTACGTGCTCGCCTACGCGAGAGTCGAAGGCGCTTTGAGCCAAGTAGCGTTTACGCCTGAATCGCTGGGTGTGGGAAGACCGGCGTATGTTTATGATTTTTTCCACGGTAAAGGCACGGTAATTCAACCGGGAGCCACGTTTACTCCGCTGGTGGATTACGATGGGTCGTATTACGTCGTCGCTCCGATCGGCCCATCCGGCATCGCATTTCTGGGCGACGCCGGCAAATTCGTTTCCTGTGGAAAAAAGCGCATCGAGCAACTATCGGATAATGGCGCTCTGCAAGTGCTGATCCAATTTGCTCCTGGCGAAACGTTCGTGGCGCTGCACCTGTACGCAATTACTCCGCCGCGCGTTTCGGCCAACTCGGGCATCGCCGGACGACCACAAAATTACGGCGAAAATCTCTACCGGGTATTGGTTCATCCGGATAAGAGTCGCACCGCAGCCATTACTTTTCAGACAGTCGTCGAGTCGCAGGCGTAGCCATCCCGTGTTTCGCTGCGAGCTGGTGGCCGTCGCGGTTCTGACGAATGGGCTGGCGGCGCAAACTTGGGCGAATCACCACAGCGGTGTCGTGGCATCGTTGCGAGGCGTGAGCCCTGCAGCAAACGGTCGAGTGGTCTGGGCTAGTGGAACGGGTGGTACTTATATTGCGACGACCGACGGCGGCGCAACCTGGCACGCGGGGATCGTACCAGGCGCTGAAGCGCTCGATTTTCGTGGCGCACACGTAGTAGATGCACACTCCGTATACCTGCTTGCGAGTGGGCCGGGCGACAAATCGCGAATTTATAAGACCATCGATGGGGGCGCTCATTGGACCCTGCAATTCACGAATCCCGATCCAAAAGGCTTCTTCGACGCGATAGCTTTTTGGGATGCGCGGCACGGCATCGTGCTCGGCGATCCGGTGGACGGGGAGTTCGTGATCCTGACGACTATCGACGGCGGAGAGCACTGGATGCGGCAGCATACACCGCCGGCGCTTCCGAACGAAGGAGCATTTGCGGCTAGCGGCACTTGCCTGATTGTCCGAGGGCAGCATCAAGCCTGTTTCGCAACCGGTGGGCCGGGTGGATCACGCGTCTTCTATTCGCAAGACGGGGGCCGGACATGGGCAGTAGCTCAAACGCCAGTCCGAAACGATGCAGCTGCGGCCGGAATATTTTCGCTGGCATTCTCAGACTCGCGGCACGGGATCGCCGTAGGCGGTGATTACACCAAACCGGCCGAGAGTCAGCACAACATTGCCGTGACCTCCGATGGCGGCCGAACTTGGACCGAGCCGCCTGGGCCGCATCCTAACGGTTATCGGTCCGCCGTCGCATTTGTGCCGGATAAGAAAATGTGGATTGCGGTCGGGACCACTGGTTCCGACATATCCTACGACGATGGTAAGGGCTGGAAACCCTTCGACACCGGCGCATTTAACGCAGTAAGTTTTGTTTTGAGCAAATCTGGATGGGCCGTGGGTCCCAACGGAAGGCTCGCGCAATTTCGATCGAACCCTGATCCCGTCAAGAGCGGCCGCCCCGCGCGCTGAGAAGATCCGCCACCCGGGTTTGCTTCGTTTCGACCGCGATCGCGAGCGGCGTCCGGTCGGAGCCTCGGACCTTTGCGGTCGCATTCACATCCGCACCATGGTCCAACAGCAATCCAGCGAGTTCCAGATGGCCCTTCGCCGCGGCAATGTGCAGGGTGGTCTGCCCTAGCGATCGGGCATGAACGTCCGCGCCGGCCGCCAGCAGGAATTCCGCGATGTCCGCCTGCTGGGCTGCGAATGCCGTGTAAGCGAGCAAGGCGATATCATGCGCGCCACGTTCTCTCAGACAGGCCTTATCTTCTTGAACTATTCGCTTAACCAGGTCCTGTGCGCCCAACAGTGTCGCCGTGCAAATGGAGACCGGCGCCCCTAAGTCAGCTAAAAATTGGGCCATCGGCGCCAGCCCCATATGGGCCGCCGCTTCAATGGCAAGCTCGTCCCACGTAGCACGCGTCATCAATAGTGTCGGGCAGAGTTTTTGCAGCTGTTTTACTTTTTCGAAATCAAAATGGGCCACCGACACAAACTGGTTGATAAGTTCCTGGGGTATTCCATGGGTGTCCTCGCGCGTAACCGGATTCCCGCGCAGGTCTTGCGTATAACGCCGCGCAAAGTTGACGCGCTCGATCTTGGAAACATCTCCCAGGACCGGCGGTTTTCCCTCCGCGTCACGAACCTCTGGATTTGCTCCCCGGTGGACCAGCATTTCCACCAGGTCGTCGTAGCCACGGGCCACCGCCAAGTGCAGGGCGCTCTTGCCGTCTACGCGCCGGGCATTCGGATCGGACGCATTCATCAGAAGAAATCGCGACATTTCGGTTGCTTTGGCCCGATCCGGGTGATCCACGGCAGCCAGCAACGGGCTCTCGGGACCGGCGCTCAAATCAGCGCCCCTCATTGCAAAGAACACGACCATTTCGGGTTGCCCCGCCAAGGTTGCCAAGTGGAGGGGCGTCCGGCCGTCCGGCAAACGATGGTGCGCGATACCGGGGTCGTCTTTGGAGAGTTCCGTGGCGCGGGCATTGTTCCCGCTAGCGGCGGCCTCAAACGCGTCCAAAACTAATCCACGCCGGATAAGTTCTTCCGCGATCTTGGTTTGGCCATTCAGGCAGGCTAGCGTGTAAACCGAAACCCCGGCGGCATCCCGCGCATAGCGCAAGGCCGAGTCTCGGTCCAGCAGGGAAACGACCGTAGAAAGATCGCCGTTGGTGACCGCCTGTCGGAACCGCTCTGAGTCCAAGATCGGTTTGTTGCTTTTGTTGGTTACGCCAGCCTCCGCCGCTGTAACGAAGGCCGCGCCTGCTTGAAGTATCGTTCGCCTGCTTGTCATGGGTTCAAATCTGCGCCACCCTTCGACAACACGCAAGACATGCTGCATTAATTTTTTGTTTACGGCCAACTATTGAGCCATCAATCAATTGGGAGGTGTTGTAAACGTCCCGGCTGCGCCAAACACCCTTCTGTCCAGGTTCAGATCGCGGGCTGGCCGTATACTAATACCGTGCAGACAGCCGAAACCAGTGCGCTCCTTCTCCGCTTTGGGGCTTTCGAGCTGAACCTCCGCGATAATGATCTGCGGCGTAACGGAGTGCTGCTTAAGCTATCCCCCCAACAGCTGCAAGCGCTTCGCCTTCTCGCGGAGAATGCGGGCCAAATCTTGAGCCGCGAGCAAATCCAGCATGAGTTGTGGGGCGACGGTACGTTCGTGGATTTCGACCGGAATCTCAATGTCTGCATCGCCCAGGTTCGAGCGGCTCTCAACGATGATTCCGATGCTCCCCGTTACATCCAGACCATCCCCAAGCGCGGCTATCGGTTTATCGCGCCAGTGGAGCGAGTCAGCGCGCTGCCGATCATACAATCGACACCCGCGCCGCCGCGGGCACGATGGTTCTGGATCATTACCGCGGTGTTAATCGCTTCCTGCAGCATGGCCATTGGCTACCTTGCCTGGCACGCCGCCGGCAAATCGGATCGCGTAATGCTCGCAACGCTGCCGTTTGAAAACCTGAGCGGCGATCCGAACGAGGATCTCTTTACAGACGGTCTTACCGAGGAACTGATCAGCCAGTTCGGTAGCCTGGATACCGACAAGCTGGGCGTCATAGGGCGGAGTTCGGTGATCCGCTACAAGCGGACACCCCACGGCATCGACCAGGTTGGCCGCGAGCTTGGCGTGGATTATGTCGTCGAGGGAACAGTTCGGAAGAGCGCCGGAAAAATTCGGGTAGCTGCGCGGTTGATCAAAGTCTCCGATCAAACGCAGGTTTGGGCTGGCACGTCGGAACGCAATGAATCAGAAATGTTTCAAATGCAGGAAGAGACTGCCGGGCGGATTACTGGCGCTGTCGTGGAAAAGCTGTTGGACGGCCATGCCAGCTCGGCGCCCGCGGCGCACCCCCGCAATGTGGAAGCTTACCAAGCTTACCTGAACGGGCGATATTTACAGCATAAGGAAAGTCGCACGGATCTCCAGCGCAGTATTGGTTTTTTCGAAAACGCCGTAACCCTCGATCCGCAATTCGACCAGGCGCATTCAGCCCTGGCTGAAACATACGTCGCGCTGGGCCGTTCTGGCAGTCCGCCGCAAGATGTCTTTCCTCACGCGCGAGCGGCGGCGGAGAAAGCTCTTTCCATCAACCCGGCGAATGCGGAAGCACACAATGCCCTGGCTAACACGCTCTTCTGGTATGAGTGGAATTGGCCGTTGGCTGAGGAGCATTTCAAGCGCGCCGTCGCCATTAATTCTAGTTTCTCGCTCGCTTATCACGATTACGCGTTCTTCCTGGTCGGCATGGGCCGAACCGAGCAGGGTTTATCATCTCTGCGTCGCGCGATCACACTGGATCCGCTGTCTGCACGCGTCAATATTGATGCGGGCTGGCTGCTTCTGCAAGCCCATCGCTTCGATGATGCGATTCGGCAGGCACGGCGCGCTCTCGAGTTGGAGCCGGGACTGGAGGAAGCAAAAGCGTGCATACAACGAAGCATGCGGTATCAAAAGAAGTCGACACCAGATCCCGAATTGGACCGGAAGCTGCAAGCCGCGATGAAATCTGGGACGGCCGATCCGTTTAACTTAGCCACTAGCCTTGCCTTCCTCGGCGAGAATGATCACGCCATGGATGAGCTCGATATCGCGTTCTCGAAACATAGCATCCAGATGCCACTGCTTCGCACCGAGCCGGGCTTCGAGGCGCTTCACAATCAGCCGCGCTTCCAGGCACTCATTCGAAAACTGCGGCTTCCCTGAATTATTCGGGCGGCACCAGCCGGATCATGCTGATGCTGACCGTAAAAATCCGATCGTCGGTCGACACACTCCAAGCCGGACCAGCGTGAATATCGATGTGATAATCGTCGCTCTCCGGTAAGTCGCCTTCCACGATAAACAATCCCGGCCGGTCCAGTTTCCAGTCGCCAACCTTGCGCCCGTTAGCGCTAGCGGAAAGCTCCACTGGATGTCCCTCGCTGGCATGTCCACGAATACGCAACCGTTGCGGGCCGGTCTTCATGCGGACCAGCCGGGCCGCCGCGTGCTCCCCGATCCAGCGGTACTTATTTCCGAAGACTCCTTCCAACTCGTACCACTCCCCTAGCAACCGTTCCGTGTGGCTAGGCAGGCAAAAATCGATGACGTCTTCTCGATCGCCGGGATACAGCTCCGCGCGGTCCCCTGATGGAAGCAGATTGTAAACCCCGCCCTCATTCGCCGCCTGATAGTTGCAACGCCGGCAATGCAACGTATCACCGGCATCGCGAGTCAAAGGCCCATGACAGTCCGGACATCGCAGCTGTGCCTGAAATTCCGACTCATCAAACGTCGCCCGCGGAGCTTCCCCGCCCTTGCGACATACCGCGGCCAGCGTTCCTCCAAGTAAATGGGCGGCTCTCCACTGCGAGCGATAAGGATCCAGGCGCGTCGCCGCACGCTTCATCACACGCTCGCCCCAGCCGCGCTCCGGCACGAACATCTCATACTCCGCATCCACGAAATGTTTGTCTATGAGACGGCGCCAGTCGCTCAGCCCCATAGTGTGATTCTGCCGGATCCCGAAGCTCTCCTCCTGACGCGCTCCGATCACATCTCGCACTAGATATCCAAGCAGTCCCCAGTCGTAAAGTTTGCGTTCCCATGGCTTCATGGTGTTGTAGTAAGAGCAGCGATAAAGCCGTAATGAAAGCAGGCGCTTCAGCGGTTCCTCAGCAAAGAGAAACGTGCCTCCGGGAGCGAGCACACGCTTCACTTCCAGAAACACGCTTTCCATGTTCATGAACTGGCTCAGCATCTGAAACGCCATCACGAATCGGAGCGATCCATCGGCGAATGGCAAGTTCACTGCATCGCCGGCCACGCGAATGGGCGATCTCAAAAGCCTCCAGCGATCCTTCAACGCGGCGCCATACCGCAGCGAATCGGCTGAAATGTCCAGCGCAAAGCCGCTGGCGCCGAATTCGTTCGCCAGCATGTAGCTGGTATGCCCGACGTTAGAGCCGATCTCGAGAAATGGCGTCATTTCGCCGATAAAGCGCAAGTGATTTCGGATGACAGCCCCTCGGCGGATGTTCTGTTCGGCGTAATGTGCAATGGCGCGCTCAGGCTCGCCCAGCGAAGCGAAGTTGTGAAACTCCACTTCCGCGCGTTTCACAGCCAGCGACTGCGCTTCCATCAGAGCAGCATCTCCAGCTCAAGCGACCGGAGATCTGGCACTACGATATCCGGTGAATGCGATTGCAGTTCTTCCAAGGCGGTCAAACCCGTTGCCACCGCTACCGACCGAATTCCGTTCGCCTTCGCCGCTCGGACGTCGTTAGGATGATCGCCGATCAATGAAATATGACTGTCGCGTCCGATCCATCCCTGGCGCCGCGCATGCCGGATCGCGAAGCGCACCAATCCAGCGCGGTCTTTGGCGAGTTCCGCGAAAGCACCGAAGCGAAAATAAGGCCGCAAGCCGGCTCGCTCCATCTTTCGCCAGCCGATGCGCGAAAGATTCCCCGTCACTAAGCCGATCACCACGCCACGGCGGTGCAAGCGGTCTAACATCCGCCGGACGCCCGGGCAAACTTTCTTCGAAAGGTTGGGAGAGGTGCGGACATAGATGGATTGAGCGTGCTTGATCACGGCCGGCATCGCCTTTCGGATGGAGCCCGGTTTCATCCCAGCTCTGGTCATCATAGTGGCGAGAATATCGCGATCCAACATCCCCGCCACAGGCACGCCCTCAGTGGTGGTCTCCACCGATACAGTGCGCCGGATCGCATCCACGAGCGCCTGCCGATGGTGCGGTCCAGCGCGGCGGATCAGTGTTCCGTCGATATCAAACAGCACCATTGCGTCCACGCGGTTCAAACTCCTACTATAGAGCATGGAGATTGATTTCCCGAACGGGAAGAAACTCCGTCTGATGGTCGGCGACATCACTAAGATCCGGGTGGACGCCATTGTCAATGCAGCGAATTCCGGATTGCGCGGGGGCGGTGGAGTGGATGGCGCCATTCATCGAGCCGGCGGATCCACGATCATGCGCGAACTCGACGAAATACGCGCCAGTTCCGGTGATTGTCCAACCGGCAGCGCCGTGGTCACCACCGCCGGCGCGCTTCCTGCCCAGTATGTGATCCACGCCGTTGGCCCCATCTATAAGGATGGAAAACACGGAGAGCCGGCCCAACTGTCGAGCTGCTATCGCAAAGCTCTGGAGTTGGCGGGAGAGCGCGGCGCCCGTACGGTCAGCTTTCCTGCCATCAGCACCGGTGCATTTGGCTATCCGGCCGCGGAAGCCGCCGACATCGCGCTCGCTAGCGTCGCCCAGCATTTCGAGCAGACTGAATCGGGAGTGCGCGAGGTTTTATTCGTTCTTTTCGATCAGGGGTTTTACGATCTCCACGCTCGTGCCGCATCTCGCCGCTTCCATGTCGATCGGCTTGAAAGGCACGCCTAGCTTGCCATCGAGAGAAAAACCACGCGTCTCTCACAATACTCCCATTAAGGCTTACCCGCGATCGAAGCCGGGCGCCCGGCCCCAAACACAGCGCATATGGATGTGGTTAGTGCTGATTTACTTCGTCGCGGTGTTGCTCCACTTCGCCTGCCTGAAGCCTCAGACCGTGTTCCCCCTGCTGGCGACCGATGAAGCTCAGTATCTTTCGTTGGGAGAGAATCTCCGGCTCGGTCAAGGATTCACTACGCATGGCGAATTCCACGCCGGAGCGCCGCCCCTGTATCCTCTATTCGTCGCTTTTGCGCACTCCTGGGGTCCATATCCTCGGCTCTCAGCTTTGTGGTTCAGTTGCTTTGCGATCTGTCTCGCGATTTTTCCGGCTTATGCTTTAGCGCGGTACGTCAATCTCAGCCGGCCGATATCGGGTCTTCTCGCGGCGGCTGCCGCATTGCTCCCGCACACGCTCTGGGCTGGCTTGTACATGGCCGAAACACTCAACTACCCCCTTTTCGTCGCCGCCTTCTACGTTCTGGCTCGATGGGTAGAGGAGCCTACGGTCAAGCGCGATTGGGTGGCTGCCGGATTGCTATCCGGAATGGTTCTCACAAAGGTGGCGGCTTGGTCTTTAGTTGGAGCCGTCCTCATCACCGTGATCGTTTTGTCGATCTTGCGGCGCGGTCCAGCTAAGCTTTGGCTTCACGCGCTCACAATCTTTTCCGTCCTCATCGCGGCGCAAGTCGCCTGGCAGTTATTCAAATATGGTCATCATGCCGCAGGCCTTGGATCGTACGGGCACGTGTTGGGTGACTTCGGCTTGCCGCAGCTGTCGATCACGCTATTGGGCGTTTATCTGGGCGATTTCTTGCTTGCCCCGGGCATATTTGTAGCCGTACCGTTACTTTTGTGGTTCAAAGAATACGGTGCAAAACGCTTCGCTTTGACGATTCTGCTGGCGGCCACGTTGCTCTGCCAGCTTGCAATTCACGGTTTTCTGGAAGCTGGGCTCACTGGATCGTTGAGAGAACGGCTCTTCTCTTACTCGCTGCCTCTCATGGCCATATTCGCTGTGAAAGGACTCGATTCCTGGCCCGCCGCCGGCAAGCGGACTAAAGTGCTGTTCGTGGCAACACCGCTTGTTTTGCTGTTGCTGGTCAGTCGTTATGCTTTCCCTTACAACCCTGTTCTCGATATTCCTTGGGCTAGCCTGCTTGGCTCCTTCGCCTGGATCGGGGTTGACAGCTTTACTAGAGTCCACTTAATGGCGGTGACCGCCTTTGGCATTGTGACTGGAGGCATGTTATTCCTGCTTCTTCCGCGTCGATGGATACAGGCATCGATGGCGGCTTTTGTCCTTATTTTTTATAGCAGCGCCTTCGCGAGCAGTACGAAAGAGATGACCCAGTTGAGTGCGCGCGGCAAAACGGATGTGGATGCCTACGTCTACTGGCTCTCGGTTCAGCACGTGAATCCTGACGACCGCCTAATCATTTGCGGCCCCATGGCTTATTACGAAGAGCGTCATAGATCCGCGCCGTTTGATCCTTTCTTCGTTGATTGGCAGCGGCGATTCCGCTTCAGCGATATTTGGCTTTATCAGTTCGAGACCTACGGCCGTTACGATGTTCGAATGGCCCAAACTCCGGACCAGATTCGAGATCTCGCGCGCCCCGGAGATCATATTTTGTGCACCACGCGGCTAACCGATCTGGATCTCGCGAGCTATCGAATGCCGATATATCTCTATACGGCGCCCAAGGCGCTGGCAGCTTCGCCGCGCCCGCTCTACACGGTGGACATAACAGCGGAACAATCGTATAAAGGCGTCCTGGGCGCGCCCCTCAATTTGCCCGTTGGAAATTACAGAGCTACGGTCTTTATGAGATCCGCTCCGCACGTGCAATTCTCGGTCGACGTCGTGAAAGTCAAGGACAATGCCCTCATTGCAGGGCGAAAAGTCGATACGTCCGAGAGCACTTTCGATTTCTTCGTTCCAGGAGACGCGCCGGTGCAGTTCCATCTTGGCGGGACCGGTGATCCCGCTCTATTTCAGCTATTGACATTGACATATCTCGGTCCCGCGCGATAACTTACTTCTTCAAGAATTGCTGAATGGATTTGGTGGCCTGCTTGATACGGTGGTCATTCTCCACGAGTGCGAATCGCACGTGGCCTTCGCCCATCGGCCCGAATCCGATGCCGGGCGAAACGGCCACCAGCGCCTTTTGCATGAGCAGCTTTGCGAACTCGAGCGATCCTAGCGCGCGGTGCTGCTCGGGAATCGGCGCCCATACGAACATCGATCCACGAGGCGATTCCACGGGCCAGCCGGCGCGCTTCAATCCAGTGACCAGGAGGTCGCGCCGCTTCTGATAAGTAGAACAGATTTTCTTGGTCTCCTTGGCGCATTCGCGGAGTGCGATAATCGAGGCGATTTGGATGGGCTGAAAGATTCCATAGTCGAGGTAGCTCTTAATGCGCGCCAGTGCGGCGATCAGCTTTCGGTTGCCCAGACAGAATCCCACGCGCCAACCGGCCATGTTGAAACTCTTCGACATGGAATAAATCTCGATCCCAATCTCCTTGGCGCCGTCCACCTGCAGTAGACTCGGCGCGCGATACCCGTCGAAGCAGATATCGGCGTATGCGAAGTCGTGAACTATCATCGTTCCGTGCTGCGCCGCCAGACCCACAATATCGCGGAAAAACTGGAGGTCCACGCACTGCGTCGTTGGGTTGTGCGGAAACGAAATAAGAATCATCTTGAGCTTGCGCGAGGAAGTCTTATAAAGATGTTCCAGACCGTTCAGGAAAGTGGCTGGATCGGGCATCGGCAGCATGCAAGCGTGGCCCTCGGCCATGATCACGCCATACTGATGAATCGGGTAAGCGGGATTCGGCGACACCACCGCGTCATCCGGCCCGACCACCGCGAACAGCAGATGTGCCAGCGCGTCCTTGGCGCCGATCGTAACGATTGCCTCGGATTCCGGATCCAAATCGACGTTATATTGCTGACGATAGTGTTTGACGATCTCCACCCGCAACTGCGGAATGCCGCGCGACATCGAGTAGCGGTGATTCCGCGGATTCTTGACGGCCTCTATCAACTTCTTAACCACCGGCTCGGGCGTCGCCCCGTCGGGATTGCCCATTCCCAGGTCGACCACGTCCAGTTGCGCCGCGCGCGCTTTGGCCTTCATCTCGTTAATGACGGCAAATACGTAGGGCGGCAGCTTCTGAATCCGGTAGAATTCTTCGGGGATCACGGACATACTCTATTGTAGAGGCATGCTCACCGATCTGGTCCAGATCCGCAGGCTCGGCCATCAGAAACGCAACGAGAATTTCCGCTTCCGGGCTTATCTCAAGAATCACCGGCACTCAGATCGGCGGCTGCGTCGATTCGGCGAGGATATCGAAGCAAAGATCGATTGCACGCAATGCGCGAATTGCTGCCGTGTCAGCGAGGTCGGTATCACGGATCGCGACATCGACAAGCTAACGAAGTTTCTCGGCGTGACTAGAGCGGAGTTCATCCGCGACTCTACACAGCTTGACCAGGCCGGCGACTTGATCCTCAAAAAGACGGAGGCCGGCTGCGTCTTTCTGAAAGACAATCTATGCACTGTCTACGAAGCCCGTCCCCAGAACTGTGTCAATTTCCCGCACCTGGTACGGGGCTCGGGATCGATCGCCAGCCGCATGTGGCAATTCGTCGATCGTGCGGAATTTTGCCCAATCGTATACAACTGGATCGAAAGGGTCAAGGAAGATATCGGTTTTTGATGCACTATGAAACTCGAAGACCTGCTCGATCGCCTCCAGGAATTCGACCTTTTGCTCGACACCGATCCGAAATTTCCGAGCGTGACCGGTCTCACGGTCGGCGATACCGGCGGACGTTCGTGGTGGGCGCATCCGCAGGCCAAGCAGATGTATGGATTATCGTGCGGGCTGCGAGATCATCCCGATGTCCTGATGGTGAAGCTGATCTCGGGTAAGGTTACTTTTATTCACCGACCGCTTTGGCCGGCCATTTTCGCGATCGGAACATCGCGCGAGCCGTGGCAGATGGATGGCCTTTCAAAAGAAGCGAAAGCGCTTTTGAAAAAGACAGATCGACAGGGAAACGTCGAGTCATCCGGCGACCCAGTGCGCGAACTCGAAGCGCGGCTATTAGTACACGCCACGAGCGTTCACACCGACCACGGTTTCCATATGAAGGAAGTGCGGAGCTGGGCTGTCTGGGCGCGTTCGGTCAAGCTCGGCAAAGTGAAAATGTCGCCGGTCGAAGCAAAGGCACAGCTCGAATCCGTTGTCGCGCGGCTTAACCAACAGTGCGGGGCGAAGGGAACCCTCCCGTGGCAGGCCAAGCGACGGCGTGCGCCACGAAAGGCTTAACCAGCGAGCGCCTTCACCGCCGCCACCGCCCGGTCGATCTCCTCGCGTGAATTGTAGATGTGCGGCGAGAAGCGCAAGCCTTGCGAATCACCGGACGCGGTCATCGCAATCGCAATCCGATGATGGTCCCACAGCGCATCGTAGGCCTGCTTGGTCGGAACGCGACTTATGTCGCACTTGATAACTCCAGCGGATAGCTCCGGCTCAAGGTTGGTCTTCAACTTTACGCCGCCGACATCCGAGAGCTGGCGCTTCATGTACCCCGATAGAGACCGCATGCGCGCTTCTACCGCGGCCGGCCCAATGAGCGTTGCAAAATCTATGGCCGATTCCAATGCGACGATCCTTGGATCATCCCGCTGTCCGTACACCTCCAGCTTTCGCGCGCCCTTAAGATGATCCGACCAGCCTGCTGTCACGATCGACGGCCAGACCTGCGCAATCCGATCCGCCCGCACAAACAGTACGCCGTTCTCGAGCGGGCCCATCAGCCACTTGTGCGCGCTGGTGGAAAAACTATCGCAGCCGATCTCCTTCAGGTTCACATCTAGAGCGCCGAAACTTTGCGCGCCATCCAGGTGCATCCAGATGCCACGCCGGCGGGCGACTTCGGCGATCTCCCGCGCCGGATACATAATGCCAGTGGTGCTAGTCAAGTGCGTTACCGCGATCAACTTGGTTCGCGGCGTGATGGCTTTCTCGGCTTGCGAGATCAGCTCATCCTTGCTGGCCGCGGGCACCCGGACCGGAAGACCAGTCACGGTGAATCCCTCGCGCTTGGCCCGCATCTTCCAGGAGTCATTATTCGAAGGATGATTGTGATCGTAGATGATCACTTCGTCTCCGGACTTGAGGTCGACGCCCTCGACCACAGTATTGGTGCCTTCGCTCGTATTCCGTGTGATCGCGATCTCATCGGCTGAAACGCGCAGCATACCGGCGATCTTTTCGCGAAGCCGCTCGCGCAGAGGATCGTACTTCGCTCGGTTCTGGAACGAGGGATTGGACTGGAAGTCGCGCATGAACTCGGCGTGCCGGTCCAGTACGGGCCGCGAAGCCGGGCACACGTTGGCAGCGTTCAAGTAGATCAGATTCTCTTCGAGGGGAAACTGCCGCTTAACGAGCGACCAATAGTTTTCATTGTTGGCGTCAGGCGCGGAGGGCGCTGCTTTCAAAGCGCTACTGAAAGCCGTCCAGGAAGCGGGAAGCGCTGCCAGCGCGGGGATGGTACGGATGAAACTTCGCCGGGAACTTTCCATCCCCCAATTGTATGCCTATCGCAGGTGCTCTGTAATAGTGAGCGGATCCTGGACCCGGAAAACCATCCGGGTGTCCGCCGGGATCTCGGCCGGCTTGCCGCGCACGAGCACAACGTTGGCCAGGTCGCCGCCATAAGAGCTTGCGCTATCCTTCTTGAACGTCGCAGTATGGACACGGATGCGCTGGCCGTCCGAAGTCGAGACCTCGACGATTTCGATGCCTAGATTCGACGGACCATTCAATCTTCCAGGATGTTGTGTTTCAACCACCCGGCCCTGCACGCGCGCGCCGCGTTCGGCGATTACGAATCCATCTATCACTAGCGGACGCTCGAGTGTGGCCACAAAACCGTCGCCCGCTTCGTTACGGACTGACGATATCGTCTCGCCGATCCTCACCGCGAGAATCGTGCCGGGCTGGATGGTCACCGTGTTGGGCGTCCTGGTTTGAGGCAGCATCTGAGGAGGCGTCTGAGGCATGGGAGGCGGTAGTGCAGGAGCTTCTGGCTGCGGAGCAGGCGGCGCCACCACCGGTTCAGGGCGTGACTCTGGGACTGGCGCGGGCTGGGTCGCCGGCATCGGCGGCGGAGCGCTCTCGTGCAGTGGCCGCTGGTTCTGTAGTGGCTCAGTGCGGGCGATAACTACCGGCCTCGATAGGCGCACCGGCGGCGGCCGCAGCGGAGAAGGCTTCTCTCGCACTGGCGCTGCCGGAGGAACAGCCAGGACGGGCGCGGCCTCAGGCCGTTGGACCACAGGGGGCTGGATCGCAGTGGGAGCAGGATCAACTTGCGCTACCGCGACAGAAACCGGCGCCTGCGGCCGGACCACTACCGGTGCTGGCAACGGCGCGGCGTCCTCGGGCCTTACCGCAATGTAGACGATTCCGGACGCAATTAGTGCGCCAGCGGCGAAAGCGATCAGGATGTTGGAGTTCACGCCACACCCCTCCCTACTTATTAAACGTGGCACGAGTCGGCTGCGTTTCGCAACCCGAACCGTTAAAATGGTTTCAGATTGGCATTTCCCAAAGCATTTCATATTGGACCGGTCGATATATCGCCGGCCACGGTTCTAGCGCCTATGGCCGGCGTTACTGATACCGTATTCCGGCGTCTGATCCGCAACCAGAGCGGCTGTGGGCTCATCATGACCGAGTTCACCAGTTCTCACGGTGTCATCCATTCGCTCAAATCCAAGAAGCCCACCCGAACCTTTCGTTACCTCTATTTCGAACCGGAGGAGCACCCCATCTCGGCGCAGCTTTTCGGCTCCGACCCGCAGGTAATCGCCGACGCAGCCAAAGCGTGTGAAGACTTCGGCTTCGATATCGTGGACATCAACTTCGGCTGTCCGGTGAACAAAGTCGTGAAGTGCAACGGCGGATCGGGATTACTTCGGGACCTGCCTTTGGTGGAAGAGATCCTGCGGAAGGTGCGGGCCGCGATCTCGATCCCCCTGACGCTGAAGTTCCGCGCGGGCTGGAGCGATCGTGAACTCGTGGCTGTCCAGATGGCGAAATTGGCGGAAGACTGCGGACTGCAGGCCATCGCGCTGCATCCACGCACGCGCGAACAAGGTTATAGCGGAAAAGCCGATTGGAGCCGGATCGCGGAGGTGAAAGCCGCCGTCCGCATTCCTGTCATTGGCAACGGCGACATCGTGACACCCGAAGACGCCGTTCGAATGGTCGATGAGACCGGCTGCGACGCCGTGATGATCGGCCGCACGGCCTCTTCCAATCCTTGGATCTTCCGGCAGATCAGCCAGTACCTTATCACTGGAGCATACGATCATCCCACTGAGCCCCAACGCTACGAAATCATGCGGACATACTATGCGATGCTGCTCGATCGCGCCGCCCCCGACGCCGTCGGCAAGATGAAGCAGTTTGCTACTTACTTTACGCACGGCGTTCGCAACGGATCGAAGCTGCGCGTCGAAATTTACAAGGCCACTGAGGCCCCACAAATTCTGGATCAGGTCGATGCTTTTTTCCAGCGGGAGATCTGCGACGTCCCCGCCTGAGCGCCCGCTGAAGTCTGACCTCAAGCCCGATGGGTCGCTCAAAAAGGTCCAGCTCATTACGGACGGCTCCTGTATCGGCAATCCCGGCCCGGGCGGTTGGGCGTGCATCCTGCGGTATGGCTCGACTAAGCGCGAAATCTTCGGCTGCGAAGAGGAGACCACCAACAATCGAATGGAACTCAAAGCTGCCGTCGAAGGGCTGCGTACTTTGAAGGAATCCTGCCAAGTAGAGATTGTGACCGATTCCAACTATGTCAAGCACGGGATCACCGAGTGGATTCATAAGTGGAAAATGAATGGTTGGCGCACCGGTGGCAAGAAGCCGGTTGCGAATCAGGATCTCTGGCATGAGCTGGACGAACAGGTATCACAGCACAAGGTAGCGTGGGAGTGGACGAAGGGCCATGCCTCTCACGCCGACAATAATCGCTGCGATGAGTTGGCACAAGCCGCGGCCCGCATGCAAATATCCAGCAATTGTCCCTAGTGATTGCATCGCACAGGTGGGCGGCCGCCGCTTCAGCATCTACATCGCGCGCCCTCGAAAATCTTTCGTTTACGTGCTGGATATCGAATTGCAGGGTTCCGAATCATGCCCAGTGCCAAGGCGCATACACTTTCGCTGGGCCTGCATGCGGTGTCAGCGGGCTTGGTTCTACTGCTGACATCGCGCGCGCTCCGAAGTCCCTCACCCCATCCGCTCGGCCCCATCACGCCGCTCGTCGCGCCGCAGCGGATATTTCTGAAACAGCATGAGCAACACGCCGGTGGCAGCAACCAGACCCTATTGCCAGCCAGACACGGCGCCCCGCCGCCAACCGCTCACCGGACCTTCATCCCGCCGGTTTCGCTCCCTGATCCGAAGCTGCTCATGCCGGTTACGGTCGCGTTTGAATCGCCCACTATCGAGATCGACGTGCAACAAATCGGCGATCCTGCCAGCCTTTTCGCCAACGGCGGACTCGGAATGCACGGCAGCAATGGTATCGGCGATCGTGGCTGTTGCGGCGGCATCGGCAATCAGACTTCCGGAAAACCCGGCCTCGACGGCGGTGCGCGAATCGGCCATAAAATCACGCCGCCCCAACTCGTATACAAAGTAGAACCCGAGTTTTCCGAAGCCGCGCGGAAAGCCAAGCATCAGGGTGTGGTTGTGCTGGCTATTGAGGTGGGTGCCGACGGCCAGCCCAGAAATCTGCGGGTGCTCGAGATGCTGGGCCTCGGCCTCGATGAAAAGGCCATCGAAGCGGTGGCCCAATGGCGGTTCCGGCCTGGATATCAAGATGGCCGTCCCGTAGTCACCATGGCCACCGTGGAAGTGAGATTCCGGCTTATGTGATTGGCGGCCTGGTTTCCTACCTGGGTTTTCTGGCGGGGTTTTAAGGTAATGCTAATTCCTCGATAGACGCGCACAGCCCAGTCGAGCGATTCTGTAACTACAAAGCGGCGGCGCTGCGTCCCCAGAGCTTCGGCCGTCTGGTTCACGCTCCCAGACGGTTGGGGCTAAAGCGGCGCCGCCGTGTTGTCTATTTCACGACGATATTGACCAGCTTGTCGGGCACGACGATCACCTTGACTACCTGTTTTCCGTCCAACAGTGAGCGGATTTTAGCGTCCGTCATGGCGTGCTTTTCCAGCGCCTCGCGAGGCGTCCCGAACGCGACGTAGACGCGCCCCCGAACTTTGCCATTAACCTGAATCACAATCTCGGCTTCTTCTTCGCGCGCAAGTTCGGCGTCATAAGCCGGCCACGGATGATGGAAGACCGGACCGGTCTTGCCTTGCTCCTCCCATAATTCCTCGGCCAAATATGGTGCGAAGGGCTCCAGCATGAGAGTCAGTTTTTCAATGGCGTCGGCCATGACCGGGCCGGAGATCTGCTTTTCCAGGTCGGTGAGCGTGTTCATCAACCCCATCAAGGCGGCGATGGAGGTGTTGAAATGCCAGCGGCTCTCGAAATCTTCGGTAATGAGTTTCAAAGTCTGGTGAAGCTTGCGGAGGGCCTGCCGGTCCGCTTCGGTTGCCTCCGTATGGCCCTGCCCGACATTTCTGGTGACGAAGCGGTAGACACGGCCGAGAAACGCATGCGAGCCATTGGCGCCGGCATCGGTCCAGTCCATCTCCTTCTCTGGTGGCGCGGCGAAGAGTTCGAAGACGCGGCCCGTGTCGGCTCCAAACTGTTCGACCATGTCGTCGATACTAACGACGTTGCCTCTCGATTTCGACATTTTGGCGCCGTCTTTGATCACCATTCCCTGATTAAAAAGGCGCTTGGTGGGCTCGCTGTTGGTAATGAGTCCCATATCGCGCATGACCTTGGTCCAGAAGCGCGAATAGATCAGGTGCAGGATGGCGTGCTCGATGCCGCCGATATATTGATCGATCGGAAACCAGTAGGCGATCTTCTTGGAATCGAACGGCGCCGTGGCATTGTGCGGATCGCAGTAGCGATAGAAATACCACGAGGAATCGATGAACGTGTCCATGGTATCGCTCTCGCGCCGCGCGGGCTCTCCGCATTTCGGACACTTAGCATTGATGAACTCGGGAACGTTTTCGAGCGGCGAGCGCCCCTTGCCCGTAATCGGAACGCTGAGCGGCAAGACCACCGGCAGATCCTTTTCGGGCACCGGTACGATTCCGCATTTCGGGCAATAGATCACCGGGATGGGCGTACCCCAATACCGCTGACGCGAGATGCCCCAGTCCTTGATGCGATAAGTTACAGCGCCTTTGCCGAAGCCTTCTGCCTCAGCCTTGGCTGTCATCACCCGCCGAGCCTCGGCGCTCGGCAATCCGGAATATCCGCCCGAATGTTCGACGACACCGTCGTCCGGGAACGCTTCCTTCATCGTCGCGGCGGCGGCCAACGCTCCATCGACTGGCCGGATCACCGGGCGGATTGCGATGCCGTACTGCTTACAGAACTCGAAGTCGCGCTGGTCGTGCGCGGGAACAGCCATGATCGCGCCCGTTCCGTAACCCATCAGCACGAAGTTACCGATCCAGATCGGGATGCGCTCGCTGCTATAGGGATTGATCGCATATTTTCCCGTGGACAGGCCTTCTTTTTCGATATCGCCGGGGCCTTTGGTGGCGCGCGAATCGATCATTCGCTTCACTTGCGCCTTTAGCTCGCGGCTGGCTAGTTCCGCCACTAGCGGATGCTCCGGCGCAAGAATCACGCAAGTCGCGCCGTAAATAGTATCGACCCGCGTCGTAAACACCCGGATGGGCGCGCCGGTACCTTCCAAGTGGAAATCGATCTCCGCGCCTTCCGAGCGGCCGATCCAGTTGCGCTGCATCGTCAGCACGCGCTCGGGCCAGCCTTCTTCCAGATCCTTGATGGCGTTAAGAAGTTCGTCGGCGTACTCAGTGATGCGCAGGAACCACTGCTCGATAGCGCGCTGCTCCACCTGCGTCGATTCGTGACGCCAGCAGCAACCATTCACCACTTGTTCGTTCGCGAGTACGGTGCCGCACTCCGGACACCAGTTCACCAGCGCCTGCTTGCGATAAGCCAGGCCACGCTCCAGCATCTTCAGAAAGAACCACTGATTCCAGCGGTAATACTCGGGATCGCAGGTGGCGATCTCGCGCGACCAGTCGTAACTGAACCCCATGCGCCGGTGCTGCCGCTTCATGTTCTTGATGTTGAACATGGTCCATTCGTAAGGGTCGCGGTTGTTAGCGATGGCGGCGTTCTCGGCGGGGAGACCGAAGGCATCCCAACCCATGGGATGAAGAACGTTGAAGCCGCGCATTCTTTTGTAGCGCGCCAGCGCATCGCCGATGGCGTAGTTCCGGAGGTGGCCGATGTGCAGCGTGCCGCTCGGGTATGGCAGCATCTCGAGCACGTAGAACTTGGGCTTGGTGGAATTCTCCTCGGCCTGAAACAGCGTGGAATTATTCCAGCGTTCCTGCCACTTCAGTTCGATCTGCTGATGGTCGTACTGCTTTTCCGGCATAGCTTCTTGAGTGTCTCGATATTCCTCACGTCATCACCTTCTTTGTCAATCGGTGTTTCGAGGATGAAAGCTTTCCCTCGAAGCTTCGGATGGTTGAGGATGCGGCGAAACCCTTCTATTCCAATATAACCGCGTCCTATGTGTTCGTGCCGGTCGACATGCGAGTTCAGCGCGGTCTTGGAATCGTTAGTGTGGATGACCTTGACGTTGTCGAGCCCCAGGATTAAGTCGAGTTGCGCGACCGTTTTCTTGAGCCCGGCGGCGGTGGAGAGATCGTAGCCCGATGCCAGGCAGTGGCAAGTGTCGATGCAGAAGCCGATCTTGAGATCCGTTAGCTCAGCCGCGAACTGGCGCATGACCGTGAGTTCTTCGAAGTGGCTGCCCAGCGCCGCGCCCGAGCCCGCCGTGTTTTCCAGCAGCACAGTCAATTTCCGGGTGTCCAGTCCGCGGGCAGCTTCGGCGAGCGATCGAATCACGGCGTAGATCCCTTCCTCCACCGAATGGCCTTTGCAGTTGCCCGGATGCGCCACCAGGTACTCGGCTCCGATAAGCAGCGCGCGTTCGATTTCTCCACGAAAAGCCGCCGTCGACTGTGCGCGTAACGCCTGGCTGCAAGACGCCAGATTGATCAGGTAGTTGTCGTGGATGACCAGCGGATACAGGTCGTGCTTTTCGCGGGCGCGGGTGAGCAGCTTGACGGCGCTTTCGGCCGGAGGCGACGCGCGCCACATGCGCGGGCTAGCGGAGAAAATCTGGAACGTGTTAGCCCCGATCTTGGCTGCTGTAAGGGCTGCGTTCTCTAGCGATTTGCCGATGGAGGTGTGAGCGCCGATACGCAAGCGGCTCGACTACTCCTCGCGCAAAGCGACGATCGGATCGATGCGGGACGCCCGGCGCGCAGGCAGCAAACATGCCACTAAGGCGATGACTCCGAGGATCGACGCAACTGCCAGGAATGTCGCCGGATCGTCCGCTTGAACACCGAAGAGAAGGTTCGCGAGGATACGTTTGAGCCCCAAAGCTGCGGCTAGTCCGATCGCAATTCCCGCTAGTGCTACGGTCATCCCCTCGCGAACCACCAGCCTCAGCACGTTGATCTGCTGCGCTCCCAAAGCCATGCGCAGGCCAATCTCACGTACGCGCTGGTTCACCGAATACGAGAGAACGCCATACACTCCGATCGCTGCAATCAGCAGCGCCACCGCCGCAAACGTTCCCACTAGGATCGCATTCAGGCGAGAGGGCGAAGCGCTGGCGGAAATCCATTGATCCATGGTGCGAACCGTGTTGATGGCCATTTCGGGATCGAGTTCGTGGATTCTCTGGCGCACAGCCGGAAGCGCCGCTTCAGGCTTTCCAGCGATTCGTATCGCCACATCCATTGCGGGCCAGTTGCGCGCGATCGCCGAAAAGTACATAGCTGGAGCCGGATCGCGAGCCAGCGTGGTGTTGCGGATATCGCGGACCACTCCCACCACCATGAACTCGAGTCCGCTGGATTTCAGCCGCACCGCGCGGCCCAGCGGATCGGCATCACCCCAGAATCTGCGAGCGGTCTGCTGGCTGACGATCATCACCGGCGGCGCGTTCGGACCGTCCTGCTCGTTGAAATCCCGGCCGTGCAGCAGTGTGATGTCCATCGTCCGGAAATAGCCGGGACTTACCGCCCGCCAATCCACCGGAAGCGCATCGTCCGGCGGAATCAGCGAAGGTCCCACGGGCGCGGCCGGCGTCGTGGTATACGCTCCGCCGCCCATCGGAAGACCGCTCGAAACCGCTGCCCCGCGCGCGCCAGGAATGGATTCCAAGGCCTCGATCAGCGCGCGGTAAAAGGCCCACTGTTTGACCAGGCCCGGGTATCGCAACGCCGGAGGAGAAACCTGAAACGTCAGCAGTCCTTCAGGGCGAAAACCCAGAGTCACGTGCTCGAGGCGCAGCAGTGTCTGGATCAGCAATCCGCCACCGATCAGGAGCACAGTAGCCAGCGCCAGTTCGGCTCCCACCAGCAGATTGCGAGCGAACGCGCTCCCCGCGCCGAGTGCGGAGCGGCCGCCCTGTTTGAGGATGGAGATCAGGTCCGCCCGCGAGGCATGCCAGGCAGGCGCGAGCCCGAATACTATACCCGTGATCACGGTGAGTAGGAGGGCAAACCAGAGTACCCCGCGATCAACTGGAATCGCCTGAACCGGTAGGAGCGAAGGCGGCAGAACGCGGTTCATGAGATCGATGGTCCAAACGGCCGCAAGCAGGCCTGCGCCACCGCCGCACAGCGCGAGCAGCATGCTTTCGGTTAGAAGCTGGCGGATCAGACGGCCCCGGCTCGCACCCATGGCAGTGCGTACTGCGATCTCCGCTTGCCGTCCCGCCGCGCGCGATAGCAGAAGATTCGCCACATTCGCGCACGCGATCATCAACACCAACGCCACCGCCGCCAGCAAGACCCACAGCGCCGTCTGAAGTTGATCCGAAACAAACAAACGGAAAAATGTAACCAGGTGAATACCCCAATCCCGCACCTCCGGATACTGTTGGATTACACGATACGCCACTGTATCCATTTCCGCCTGCGCCTGCTGAACAGTAACGCCGGGCTTTAGACGCGCTACCGTAGTGATCACATGATTGAGCCGTTTCTCGCGGCCCGGATCGATCACCAGCGGCGTCCAGACCTCTCCCTGCGTCAGAAACGGCAACGCAGCGGGTGCGATTCCCACCACGGTATAGACGATCCCATTCAGCGTCAAGTGGCCGCCAATGAGGGATGCCTCGCCGCCGAAGCGGCGCCTCCACAGTGCTTCGCTGATCATAGCGGTGGGCGGAGCGCCGGGCAAATCCTCGCCTTCGCGAAACGATCGGCCCGCTACAGGCTGAATTCCCAGTAGAGGAAACATCGAGGGACTGATGGTAGCGCCCACGAAGTTCTCCGGCTCGCCGCGCCCGGTGAGATTGTAATTACCGCCGCCGATCGCACCTATAAACTCGAAACTCTGCGCCTGCTCTTTCCAGGAAAGATAGTTGAGTACGGAAGAACCAAAGTCCACCAAGTGGAGCCTGTCGTTTTTTTCGTTCACCACCACCAATCGGTCCGGCTGGGGGTACGGCAGTGGACGCAAAAGCACCGCATTCACAACACTGAAAATGGCGGTATTCGCCCCTATTCCCAACCCTAAAGTGAGTACCGTCGCAAGGGCGAACATCGGCGTCTTACGCAGAGTGCGTACGGAGTAACGAAGATCATTCAGTAACATATAGACTGCTCCGATTTCAATTCGCCTGACCCTGGTCCGATCTGCCCGCGAGAGCAGCCCTAAGTGCCGTCGTGACTTCCGCCGCGATATCGTTCTGGGCCTTCAAGAGATCGCCCCAGGGCCGTTCATAGCTTTCCGACCAGATCACATACCCGTTGTCTGCGCGGACCAGCCGCGCCGCCACTCGCATCGTGGATCCAGATTTCCGGATACTTCCATCCAGTACATAAGCGACACTTAGCGTTTTCCCGACGTCAGCGATGGACATCTTTTTGCCCTTGAGCTGAAACGATGTTCGCGGAGCCGCGACACGAAAACCCGGGACCTTGCTTAGTTTGTCAATCATTTCCTCGGTCATGCCGTCAGCGAAAATCTCATGGCTCATGTTGTCGGTCAGGTCCAGAAACGGCAACACTCCGATGGAGGCACCGTGATTCTTTCGAGCACCCGTCCCGTAAATCGCTAACGCAACGGCGAGCACCAGGCAAACCGCGCCGCCTGCCCACGTCACGCCGGACCCGAGCGGCATACGTCTCCGGTTCGATGCGGGCAAAGGCGCCCTCGCGCTTTTATCCTCCCATGCACTTACGGCCGCGACCATCCGATACCCCAGCCGCGGCACGGTCGCGATGTAAATGGGCTGCTTAGGATCGTCGCCGAGTTGCCGCCGCAGCGACGCCACCGCCTGGTACACAGAGTCCGGCGAGACGGCTACGCCGGACCAGACTTGTTTAAGCAAGTCATCTATGCTGACGACCTCGCCTGCATGTTCGGCCAGGCACAATAATAAGCGCAGAGTCCGGACTTCCAATTGCGCGGTCGCGCCATCGCGCAAAATCTGTCCAGAGATGGGATTCACACACCAGTCGCCGATGCGAAGCATTGCCCCGGGTGAGACTTCCATGCAGGTGCGTTCTTCGATTATATCAGCCGATCAAGCTTCATTTCAGAAGTATTCAGGCTCTTTCAGACCAATCTCAGAACTCTTGGAGCCTCGTCTGAGCATTCTGGTCGTCTACTCAACTTGGCCTAATCAAACCAGGCAAAAGGAGTCGAACAAGTGATTGGAGATTTTGCTACCAGACCCCGGAGCTTCTTCCGTTGGATGCTCCTCTTGTCAGCCGTCGCCCTTCTAGCGAGCGGCCAGGACAACCAACACGGCAAGCAGTGGATCGGAACCTGGGCGACCGCCGCGCAGCCACCCCTTCCCGGCACTCCTGAGACCTTCAGGAACCAAACCCTGCGCTTCCTCGTGCATACCAGCGCCGGCGGCAGCAGAGTCAGGATTAAGATCTCGAACACCTACGGCGACCAGCCACTGATGATCGGCGGCGCACACATCGCCCGACGTACCACCGAAGCGGAGATCGATCCGGCCTTCGACCACGCTCTGAAGTTTCACGGACGAGCGTCCACGAAAGTCCCTGCCCGATCGATGGTGGTGAGCGATCCGGTCGACCTCGCCGTACCGTCGCTTTCGGACCTGGCGATCAGCCTCTTTCTTCCCGAGCCCACGCAGGCGACCACCTATCACATCACCGCCAAGCAAACCAGCTACGTATCTACCGAGACCGGTGATTCCACTGCGGCCGTGAAATTCCCAGTCGCAAAGAAGATCCATTCTTGGCCATTCTTAACTGGCGTGGATGTAGAAGCTTCGCCTGCGGGCGCAGTGATCGTCGCTTTTGGCTCCTCGCTCACTGACGGAGACGGTTCGACGACAGATACAAACCAGCGGTGGCCTGACGTCCTTTCGCAGCGCTTACAGAAAGAAGGCGGCCGGCTGGCGGAAATCGGCGTGCTGAATGAGGGCATCATCGGCAATCGCCTGTTGAGTGACAGTCCGGGAAAGGCCACTCCATACGGACCGGCCCTCGGCGAAGCGGGCTTGGCACGTTTCGAACGCGACGTGCTTGCTCAAGCAGGCGTCAAGTACGTCTTCGTAGCTCTCGGCATTAACGACATCGCCTTTCCCGGCTCCTTGACGCCTCTCGCCGAAAGCGTGAGTGCCGAGAGCATCATATCCGGCTATCGCCAGCTGATAGCGCGCGCCCACAAAAAGGGAGTTCGAGTCATTGGCACGACCAACCCACCGTTTGAGGAGTCGTTCCTCGAGGATTCCAAGGGCAGCAAAATCACGTTCTTTACTCCAGAGAAAGAATCCGTGCGTCAAAAGGTCAACGCCTGGATTCTCAGTAGCAAAGAATTCGATGCCACCGTCGATTTCGATGCCGTTGTGCGCGACCCGAGCCACCCCGCGCGAATCCTCCCTGCTTACGACAGTGGAGACCACTTACATCCGAATGATGCAGGCTATTTCGCCACGGCGAATGCGATTCCGCTCTCGCTATTCACGCGCCATTGAGCCGACGGCAAGCATGCCGCAGCGAGCTGCGGCGAAACGGTCCTCTCTCCGGCGGCCGCGAGCGCATGGCAACGTTTATCTCGCCGTCGCGCTGGTCTTCGCGCTCGTCGTTGCGGTAGGCTTTGGCAACTCTGAACAGATTCCCCATAGTTGATCCGCGGCTATTCGCTTTTGTGCGCCCCTACTTCGGAAGCTTCGCACCTAAGACTTCCAACCGCTCGATCATCGGAGGCGTCGCGAGCAGATTCGGAGCTTGCGCCATCAGAGCCTTGGCAATAGGCCCATTGAGATGATTCTGGCGGCCCGCTTCATCTTTGAACGCATCGAATATTGCAAACGTGGACGGTCCCAGTCTCAGCGCGAACCATATCGGCGTCGTCGCCTCCTGGTTGGCGAGTTGGAGGCCTTGCTTCAAGAACGCGGCAACCTCATCTTCCTTGCCGGGTTTTGCTTCCAAGCGGACAAACAGAGCAACTGTTGGCATTTCAAATCTCCTTGGAGCGAAGGTTCGCTCTACTCCAGCTTAGTGCGCGAATACGCTTTTTGCGACGGGCAAGAACGCCATATTTAGTATCATAATTGCCATGCAAGTGGCCGTTCTCGCCCTCGATGGCGTTTTTGATTTGGGATTGTCAGCCGTCCTCGATGCTTTTCAGACAGCCAACGAACTGATCGAGATGTCTGGGCTTATGGTCTCTCGATTTGAGGTGCAGATCGTCGGGGTGCGAAGAGCAGTCAAGACCTCCCAGGGATTAAGCGTCCCCATCCATGAAATTCGTTCCCGCGCTCCCGATTGCGTGGTCGTTCCGGCCATCGGTTTCAAGATGCCCGGTCCGCTGGAAACCGCTCTTACGCGGCCGGATATTCGCGATACTGCCGCGGTATTGCGAGAATGGGCTCGCCGTGGGGCCACCATGACCGCCGCCTGCATCGGAACTTTTGTAATGGCTGAGTCCGGCCTGCTCGATCACCGGCACGCGACCACAACCTGGTGGCTCGCACCCTTGTTTCGCAAGCGATATCCCAACGTTTTGCTGGATGAATCGAATATGCTGGTGAAATCCGGCAAATTTGTCACAGCGGGAGCGGCTTTAAGCCACATAGATCTGGCGCTGTGGCTGGTAAGGGGAATTAGTCCCAAACTCGCTTCGTTGACCGCGAAATACCTTATCGTCGATTCGAGACCGTCCCAGTCCGCTTATGCACTATCGGATCATCTGATCCATTCAGACCCTCTTGTTCAGCGCTTCGAAACCTGGGTCCGCGCCAAGCTGGCACACGGGTTTTCACTGGACGAAGCAGCCAAAGCAGTCGGGACCAGCAAACGAACACTCGCGCGGCGCATGCAAAATGTGCTCGGGAAATCGCCGCTTGCTTACTTCCAGCACGTGCGAGTGGAACGCGCCGTACACTTGCTGAGAACCAGCAGCGCCAGCGTCGACGAAATTGCCGCGCGGGTCGGCTATAGCGAAGGGGCGATTCTGCGAGTCCTCCTCCGTCGTCGTCTCGGTCTCGGAATCAAGGAGATTAGGAGGGCTCTCTAGCCTAACCTCGCGCGTTTGCCGAAGGCCGGCGTGCGGGGGTGCTCTCATACGATCACGTCTCCAAATTTTATTTCTTCCATTCCCCTTCACTAACATCCTAACTTCCACCCCTTCGCGCCCCATCCACGCGAGTTAAAACCAAATTGAAGGAGACATCAGATGCTAGATTCAAAAGTTCCCATTACCGATCCCGCCATCCATCGCGCCGCCATAAACAAAGCCAACGCCCAGAAATCTACCGGCCCCCGTACCGCAGCCGGTAAACAACGCTCCTCCCTCAACGCTTGGCGTCACGGATTAACTGGCCAAACCGTCGTCCTGCCCTCCGAGGACCAATCCGCCTACCAGCGCCACTCCCAGTCCTTCCTCGATGAATACCGGCCCAAAGACGCCACCGAAATCCAGCTCGTCCAGTCCCTCCTCGATACCGCCTGGCAAGTCAACCGCGCCGCCGCCGTCGAGACCAACCTCTTCTCGCTCAGTATCACCGAAATGGAGGACCGCGTCCGCGCCAGCCATCCTGAGGCCGAGACTGCCCTCGCTATGGCTCTGGCCTACCGCGAGCACAATCGAGCCTTCGCCAACATCAGCGCTTACCGCCAGCGCCTCACTCGCCAGTTCGAACGTACCCTCGTTCTGCTCCGCCAGATCCAGGCCGAGCGCCGCAAGAACGAAGAACGCCAACTCGACAATGCCGCTAAGATTTTGAAAATGCATAACGATGAAAGTCTCCCCGGCCAGCTCTCCCCATACAACCCCGCGGATGATGGGTTCGTTTTTTCAAGCGCCGAAATTGAGACTTATATGGGCCGTGAAGAACGCCGGCAGCGGGCCAATAATCACGACTTCGAGGCTCATGCTTAGCGCCATAGCGCGGTTATCGTCCCGGTTTTCTGGGTAGGATGGGAGCATGCTTGTTCCTTTGACGCCCATCCGGTGTCTACATCGCGCGGTTGACCTGTTTGGAAAGAAGATCGGGATCGTTTCCGGTGAGCGGCAGTTCACCTACGCCGAGTTTGGCGATCGCGCCGAGCGCCTGGCCACGGCCCTGAAGAAAGAAGGCATCCAACACGGCGACCGTGTGGCATATCTCAGCTTCAACAATCATCAATTGCTGGAAGGATATTACGGCGTCGTGCAGGCGCGAGCTATCGTCATGCCCTTGAACGTCCGCCTCTCGCCTCTCGAGCTGACCAATATTCTGAACCACTCCGGCGCGCGGATGCTGTTGTTTGAAAACGATTTTGTTCCATTGGTAGAAATGCTGAAGCCGGCCTGCCGTGAAATCGAGCGCTTCGTCACCTTGAACGACAAAGTTCCGATTGCGGATCTTACCTACGAAGAACTGTTGGACAAAGGTCATCCCGAGCGTGCCGATATCTTCAGCTTCGATGAAAACACAATAGCGGAGCTGTTTTACACCAGCGGCAGCACGGGTACGCCGAAGGGCGTGATGCTGGGACACCGGACCCTATACCTGCATGCGATCGCGGTAGCCAGTCTGTTTCGCGAACCTGAGACCATCGTCGATCTGCACACCATTCCGCTGTTTCATGCCAACGGATGGGGGCGTCCCCAAGCTTCCACGCTGCTCGGCCTCAAGCAGATCATGGTGCGGCGTTTCGAGCCGACCGGCGTTTTCAAGCTGATCCAGGAACATCACGCCACCGACATGAGCCTGGTCCCGACCATGGCGAACGCCTTGTTGAACGCGCCCGACCTTGGGAATTACGATTTGTCAAGCATGCGCAACATCACCCTGGGCGGCGCGGCATCGTCACCCGAGCTCGTGGATCGAATGGAAAAGGCCTTCCATTGCGACGTGTATGGCGGCTACGGTCTGACCGAGACCGCGCCCCTGCTCACTTCGGCCCGCCCCAAGCCCGGCCTGGTATATGAATCGGACGCCGACCGTCACCGCCGCCGGTCCATGGCGGGCTGGCCAGTGCCCGGCGTTATGGTGCGCGTAGTAGACGAGAAGATGCGCGACGTCGCGCGCGATATGCAGGCCATCGGCGAGGTTATTGCCGCGGGCGATCACATCATGGAAGGCTATTTCCGCGAGCCCGACGTCACCGCGTCGGTGATGACCGGCCCATGGTTCCATACCGGCGATATGGCCGTTTGGGATGAGGACGGATTCATCCACATTGTGGATCGCAAGAAGGAAATCATCATCAGCGGCGGCGAGAATATTTCGTCGCTCGAAGTGGAGAAGGCGATCTTTGCGCATCCTGAGGTGTTCGAGTGCGCGGTAGTGGCCGCTCCAGATGAAAAATGGGGCGAGGTCCCGGTGGCCGTGGTGGTGCGCAAACCCGGTTCCGCCCTGACGTCCGATCAATTGCTCGAGTTCTTGAAGATGCGGCTGGGACGTTTCAAGCTCCCCCGGATGATAGACTTTAGTGAGGAGCCCCTTCCCAAGACTGGTACCGGGAAAATCCGGAAGCTGATATTGCGGGAGAAGTTCTGGGTGGGCAAGGAAAAAAGAGTCCAGGGCTAGTGGAAGTGTCCGGGGATAATTGAAACCTCACGGGCGGCCAAGTTCGTCCAAAGGAGGGCGCTTTGAGATCACTTGTTTTAGTGTTGGCGTTTGCGGTCGGCGCAGCCGGCCAGTTTCCGGGGCAATATCCGCCCGGACAATATCCACCTGGTCAATACCCTCCGGGCCAGGGCCCCGGCGGAGGTTCCGGCATCCCGATACCACGCCGCGGCGCGCAGAAATCCACGGATCAGAAACAACAAACAGCCGTTCAGCCGCGCAGTTTCAGCGGAGTAATTCGAGAGTTGAACGACAAATCGTTCGACCTCGAAACCACCGACACCCGAATTTTGACGATCCAGTTTACCGAGAAGACCACCAAGCCGGATGGTCTCAAGACCGGCGATGGCGTGGACGTCGCGGCTACCCAGAGCGCGGACGGCCCCTTTCAAGCCGTGAGCATCAAAGCTAACCCGGCTATGGCTCGCAAAATCGTCCCGAGCGGCCAAGGGCAAGTGGACGCGGAACCGGAAGAGGAGCGGACCGGACCTCCGCCGACCATTCTTGTAAGGCCAGACCAGAATCCTGGCGACGACGCGCCTAAGCTGAAGCGCGGGAAACCGGCCGAGTATGCCTCCAATAAGCGGTCCAGCGATGACGATTCGGTAGACGCACCGGACGCGAGACAGCCCGTTACCCGAGAACCAATCCGGCGAGAGCCTCCTCCGCCCCCGATCAATCCGCGGCAGGCATTCATCGCGAAGGCGCGAGATGTTGCCAGTACTTTTGTCGAGGGACTGCCTAACTACGTCTGCCAGGAAATGACCACACGCTATGCCAGCGAGACACGCGTCCCCAGCTGGAATGTCATCGATATAGTTTCAGCCGAGGTAGTGTACGAGAACGGCAAAGAAAGTTATCGGAACCTGACGATTAACGGCAAGCCGACAAAAAAGCCGCCCGAGGAATCGGGAGCCTGGTCGACCGGCGAGTTCGGCACCATTCTGGCGAATCTCTTCTCTCCCGGGGCGGATGCCGCCTTCAAGTACGCCCAGGATGACACCATTTCCCATATCGCGGCTTCGGTCTACGATTTTCAGGTCACCCGGCAGCGCTCTTCGTGGAAGATCTGGGTGCCCGGCCAATATATCCTGCCCGCTTATAAGGGCTCGGTGTGGATTGATAAGCAGAGCGCGCACGCGCTTCGCATTGAAATGCAGGCCAAGGATATTCCCGAGGAGTTCCCACGTATTTCCGTGGAAACAGCCGTGGATTTCGACTATATCACTCTCGGTACGCCTGAGAAATTTCTGCTGCCCGTGCACGCGGAGGTGTTGAGCTGCTCCCGCGGATCAAACGAGTGCGATCGCAATGTGATCGAGTTTCGCAACTATCACAAGTTCACCGGCGAATCGATCATCAAGTTCAATCAGTAGCAGGACCGATTCCAGAACCAACGCCGAAGAGCATCCGGTACTTCTCTGGAAGTTTCACGGGCTTCATGTCCGGGCCGAGAAAAATGTGCCTGGTCTCGCCCGATGCCAACTCGCGCGCCGTCGCGCAGTCGCAAATCTGGTAGTGGAACTCGACCATTCGAGGATTGGCGCGAGCCACCCAAGTCTTAACCCCCACCTCGTCGTCGTACCGCGCTGGATGAAGGTAGCGGCAATGTGCGTCGACCACTGCCAGCCGGATCCCATCCTGGCACTCCATGTCCTTGTACCGGATTCCCGCGGCACGGCAATACTCGGCGCGGCCAAGTTCCATCCAGATCAGGTAGTTGGCGTAATATACCACGCCCATCTGGTCGGTCTCGGCGTAGCGCACGCGAAAACGGGTTTCATGAGAGGTCACCGCTGTATTGTAGTTGGACCGAAGCGCTGCGTGTCGGCTATCGATAGGCCGGCGCGTACGCGGAACGCTCGCCTATGCGGTTGGCGAAGTATCCAACGACCTGAGTCATTTCGTGCAGGGCGCGCTTGCCATTGGAGACTGAGATGGGGCAGGTCAGCGCGTACAGCGTCTTCAATAGCCTGAAGTTCAGCATCAGCATGATCTGTTCCAGGCGATCGGCGTTGGCGTGAAAGGCCGGGCCGTGAACCAGCAGATAGGTCAGCAGCCGATAGTCGTTTTCAAGCTTAGAATGCAGGGCGTCGAGATCGAAACGTTCACGCACCTGCGCCAGTTCCTGCTGCACTTGAAGGAAGAGCAGGTTGTTCGCTTCCGCGACATCGCGGGAGTAATCGCGGGCCGACTTGGCGCTCAGAATCAGCTGGCAGGTGTAACGAAGCCAGTAGATGAACAAGCCAGCGGAAACACCGCCCATGATTAGGCTAACGATCATTAGGGTCGTTTTGAAAACCTCGTACCGTCTCTGCTGTACTTTTATCTGAGCAGAGAATATCATCGGCGGGAAGTTGGTACAAGAGTTTGCTCTGTTATTAAGGTCATTTTCCAAAAAGGAGCTCAGGTCTTTCCCTGGCTCGTTACGAGTGATGGCGGCCACTTGGTCGACCGTTATACTGGAGATGTATATGGCGAGTCTCGTCAGTTTGAGTGTGCCCAATCTCGATCCAGTGGCGCTGGCCGAAAAGCAGCGGAAGTTGTTCACTATCCTGGCTTCCATGCGGCGAGTGATTGTGGCTTATTCAGGCGGGACAGATTCGGCTTATCTGGCCTGGATCGCCGGCCAGGTCTTGGGAGAGAACGCTGTCGCCATCACAGCGGATTCGGCTTCCATCCCCGAATCGCACAAGCGCGATGCCGAAGCATTCGCGCGGGAATGCGGTTTCCGCCACGAATACATTCAGACGCTGGAGTTCGATAACCCCGAGTACGTTAAGAACGATCCCAATCGCTGCTTCCATTGCAAGGACGAACTATTTACGCGACTGGAAGCGGTCGCCAAGGATCGCGGGGTCGAGCACATCGTTTATGGCGTCAATGTGGACGATCTGGGCGATTATCGGCCAGGGCAGCGCGCCGCGAAATTCCACGGCGTCGAGGCGCCGCTAGTGGACGCTGGACTAACGAAAGCCGAGATCCGCGAGTTATCGCGCCTGGCAGGCCTCAGCACGTGGGATCGTCCGGCCGCGGCTTGTCTAAGCTCGCGCGTTCCCTACGGAACTCCGGTTACAGAGGCAACCGTGAAAACTGTTGAGCTAGGCGAAGAAGCGCTGCGGGCGCTCGGGTTTCGCCAGTTCCGAGTGCGTTTCCATGGCGAGTTGGTGCGCATCGAGGTAGCCAAAGACGAACTCCCCAAAGCTCTCGCGCCCGCGATGGCGCAGGCATTCGTAGAGATCTTCAAGCCACTCGGCTTCCACTACGTCACTATCGATCTGGAAGGTTATAGGCAGGGTTCGCTCAACTCCGTGCTGAAGCAGTAAATCGCGCCTGGAGGCTAAACAAAACCGGCTCGGCGCGCACGGTGGAGAAGGAAACAAGCGCCGAGCCGGTCAGAAGGGAGCAAGGACCTTCCTCCGAAGCAGTCCTGACTCTGCCAAAGAATGCCACACAACCGCGCGACCGCCAAGGTACTTTCGAGCCCTTTTTACACAGAAACGTACTATGACTTCCAGGCCCACCCGTACTATGACGGGGAGTCAGTTTCGCGTGCCGATGGTCTCGGTTCGGCCGGCCAGAGGCCTCACAGCGCGTCCGCCGCAAACACCCACGCCGGTATTCAGGAGCGCGTTCAGCAAATTGTAAAGAACGGCGTAGATCAATTGCTCGTTGACCGGCTGTTTTCCGGGAAGGCGAAAGGACGCCGGAAGCTCTTTGGCGATTTGGAGGCGGATGGAATGGGGCAGTGTGTGGCCGGAGCGATCCTTCTGGTTTGCCAAGGAGATAGGAGTTTGTAAGACGGCGCCGGATTTTCCATCCACATAAAACTGGCAGCGTGAAAACCAACCCAGGTTACCTGGATCCGCGGCGTCGAACAACAATAGCGGAGCCTGGCGGTCGGCCGCCAGCAAATCCAGGCAAAGCTTTCGCTTGGTGTCCTCGATTTTGTATTCAAAACCAGCCTGTTTCGCGATATTGGCAACAAAGTCGGGATCGAGTTCCAGCAACAGGATTTTATGATCGCCCGCCTGGAGAACCTGCATGAACCTTCATTCTACCTGTTCCCTTCATCCGGCGAAGAACGTCTATTTAGGTGTAGGCTACCGATATGGCCGCTGTTTCTGATTCGCCGCTGGCGCGCATAGTCGATCTGCGACACCTGCGCTCCGGCGATCTGGATGCGCTGCTGGAAGAAGAGACAGAAACTTGGCGGGAAACACTGGACTGGGATTTCCGAGCTTCGGCCGGCTTAGTGCGGCGGTTCCTGGATATGCAGGCACTCAACGGCTTCTCGCTGCTGGTGAACAGCCACCCGGTAGGCTATTGCTACTTCGTTTCAGAAGAACGGAAAGGCCTCATCGGCGATCTCTACGTCATGCGCGAGTTCGCGACGGTAGCAAACGAAGAGCTCTTGCTTGGGACAGTGGTGGAGAACCTGATCAAGACGCCTTTCGTGCAGCGAATCGAGTCGCAGCTGATGATGCTCCGCACCGCGCGACAAATGAGTCTGCCCCAGCAGCGTTATTTGCGGGTGCATGTCCGCAACTTCATGGAGCTGGATCTGGCCAACGGCGCCGCGCTGCCGCCAGGCAAGCTTGGCTTTTCGGCATTGATCGATAGCTGGAGCGAGCGTAAGCAGGACGAAGCTGCATCGCTTATCGCGACCGCCTACCAGGGGCACATCGATAGCGAGATCAACGATCAGTATCGCTCGCCCGCGGGAGCGCGCCGTTTCCTACTGAATATCATCCAGTACCCGGGTTGTGGAAGCTTCTTCCAGCCGGCGTCATTCTTAGCGCTCGAGCCGCAAACCGGAAAGCTGTGCGGGCTGTGCCTCAGCAGCCTGGTGCAAACCGACGTCGGGCACATCACGCAGGTGTGCGTTTCCAAAGCTGCTCGTGGAACCGGATTAGGCTACGAATTGATCCGCCGCGCGCTGGAGTCGCTCTCGAGTCACGGATGCCGGAAAGCGACTCTCACGGTCACGGCGGCCAATGTGGAAGCGATTCAGCTCTATGACCGAATGGGATTCGGCAAGACCCGGGACTTCGCAGCCTACGTCTGGGAAGGATTCTAGGATCGCTGATCAGCGATAGCCGAAATAGTCCGCCACCTGCTCCGCCACCCGAGCAATAGCGTCCTCCAAATACGCTCCGGTTCCGTAATGATGCGCGGTGAAAACCGAGATCACGATGTTGCGGCTGGGGCTCTCCAGAATTCCGACGTCATTGGCGATGTAAGGCAGGAAGTCGCCGGTCTTGTGAGGAACGCGGAAGCCCGTTCCGGTAAGGTATTTCGGCAAGCGCGAGCTATAGACCTGGCCGCGCAGCATCTGGAGCATCAAGTCGCTCGACTTCTTGTTCACGGCTTGCCCTAGCTCGATCATCTCCAGCAGCTTGCCTATATCTCGCGCTGAGGAGAGCCCGAACGGCGTTTTCCCCTCCCGATGAAACTGATCGCGAGAAGGCGCGGCGGCAATGGCCTTGAACCAGGCATCCGCGTTAAAGACGGCACGCGTGTTTTTCAAACCGTAAGACTGCGCCAGTTGATTAACAGGGTCGAGGCCGCCCACTTTGGCATACATCAGGTCGGTGGCCGTGTTGTCGCTGACGATGATCATCAGGGTGAGCAGGTCTTTCATGGTCAACACCGCGCCTGGATCGAGCGAGCGAATGATTCCGGTGCCGGGGCGTTTGTCAGACTCCTTCAGCGTGATTTTGTCCTCGAGCGAGAACTTGCCGGCCTCGATCTGACGGAACGCTTCCACCATCAGGGGGATCTTGATGACGCTCATGGTGTCCATCTGCCGATCGGCGTCGATGTTGATCTCCTCGCCGGTTTCCAGGCACTTGATGTAGATGCCCCAGTCAGCGTTGATGGATTTGGTGATGCGTTCGATGCTGGCCTGCAGGCGGGAGAGAGGAGCGGCCGCCGGCTGTTGTGCCGACGCAGGTAATACGAACAACACCGGCAAGAATGCCTGTGCTACGGCGGAATATTTCATAATTCGTCCTGAAGGACGAAGATATCACGCTGGCTACTTCACTGCCGCTTTTTTAGCGGCCTTATAGTCGGCCACCAGCCGCTTGGCGATCTTGTCCGCTACGTCGGCGCTCGCGCCCATGAACTTGCCGCCCAGGCTCTCCGCGGTAGCGGACCAAATTACATCTCCGTCTTTGACCAGGCGAACGGTGGCAATTGCCTCGTGCTTCCGCTCTTCGGTGCGGCGGCTCTCGTTTTCGCCAATCGTCAGGCCCATGTTCCGATTGCTGCTGCTGCTGGCGTAGTTACGGGTCCCGGCGCTGCTGCCCGAGCCCATCTGGCTGTGCGCGTTTACGCCGTCGGAAGACTGGAAGGTATCCGTAAAAACCTGATCGTCGCCCGATCCTTTCAGGGTGGCATCCGCCTTCTCTTCATCCTCGGTGATGATGAAAAGTTTGGAGCTATGAAGGCTGGTCATGAGCAGATTGCGGATAGTCAGAGCCTCGTCGCCACCGGTCAGAATATCAATGTAGATCCGCCGGACTTTCGCCAGTTGAGCGGCCGACTCCTCCTCTGGCGTCGGCTGGTCAGGAACCGGATCGTCGAAAGACGCGAAGAGCAGAAGCGCACAAAGAAGTAGAGGCATCGGTTAACCCTTGCCGCCCTTGCGCGCGTCGTCATCCTGGAAATCCACTTTGCGTCCGGTGCGTGCCTCCAGGATCACCAGCACGGTGCGGATATCATCTTTGCCGACCTTAAACACCATGGCTTGCTGCCGATTCTCGTCGTCGGAATAGCCGACGATCAGAAAGTGCTGCCGTTTCTTAGCCAGCAGGAACAACGGCGAGATCAGAACCGCGGCGATGTAACGCCGATCCACTTTCTGGCCATACTCGAGGAGGTTAATCTTGCCGTAGGGCACCCGCCAGCGTGCATTCTTAGAAGAAAATACGAAATACTCGGCATCCACGGCTTGAACGGTACCGCCGCAGCCGGCCGGAATTTCGGAAATCGTCCCGCCGACATACTGGGCCTGAGTGCCGTTGTTAGCTCTTGCAATAAGACGATCGCCAGCTGTGACCAAAAGCAGGCAGGCTAGCAGCCCCGGCACCCCGAGTCTCACGAGTGTCATACTGGAGTTAGTAGATTTATCCCGCAGAAACTCTCATGGCTGGTAAGGCAAGGTTAGTGCAATTAGCGGGAGCCGCACGCTTTGCGCGAGGCGCGGCGCCCGAATTCTTTCGACAGTATCGACGTGAGCGCAAGCGTCCCGTGGCTGCAGCGCCGTTTCTCCCACACCCCAAACGATGGCCGGACCAGGGCCTGCACGCCGCTTGGCTGGGCCACAGCACGGTGCTACTCAAGATCGACGGATTTACGATCCTCACCGATCCGGTGCTCGTAGAGCGCTGCGGGGTTCGAATGGGCCCGGTAACGGTGGGCATCAAGCGGCTGGTTGCGCCGGCCCTCGTCAGACCACAGCTTCCACCCATCGATCTAATCTTGCTCTCACACGCCCATTTTGATCATTTGGATCGGCCAACGTTGCGGAGTCTAGAGCGCGCGGGCACTGCGGTAGTAACTGCGCCCAACACCAGCGATCTGCTGCGCGTTCGGCGCTACAAGAGCGTGCACGAAGTCGGCTGGGGAGAACGGGTGCGCATTGGACCGTTGTCCATCTTAGGGATTCGCGTCAACCACTGGGGCGCGCGGTTTCGCACCGACACGCATCGCGGATTTAACGGCTATTTGATCGAGACCAGGCGCCATCGGGTCGTGTTCGGCGGCGATACCGCGCTTACGGATTCATTCCGGGCGGTGCGTGGCGCGCGGCCGGTGGATTTGGCGATCATGCCGATCGGCGCCTACGATCCTTGGATTTCTGTGCACTGCAATCCAGAACAGGCCTGGCGCATGGGCGCAGATTGCGGCGCCGAGTTTTTGTTGCCGGTACATCACCAGACCTTCCGGCTCAGCCGCGAATCCTGCCTGGAGCCGGTGGAGCGATTTGTAGCTGCCGCGGGGAGCCGTCCGCAGCGAGTGGTGACGACACGTGTTGGGCAAGAGTGGTCTCAGCTCTAGCGTTTGTCACATGATCTCGATCTGAACCGGATTTGAGGTGACGCCATCGACAGTGACGGTAACATTCACCACGCCGGCCCCGCGCAGCGATAATGACAGCGGGACGTTCACCTGATCGACGCCCGGGAACTGAGGTTGTGGGCCCGCATAGAGGGCCGGGAAACTCATCCCTCCGATAGTGACGGAGACATTGGAAAGTGAGGAACGCCCGCTAATTCCGGTCCCGTAAAATGACAGGTAAACTGGAGCGTCCACGCCAGGATCGATCGGAAACAGGCGGCAGCTCCCCGGTGTATCGACACATCGAAAAACCGTGACCGGAGACTGAATTTGAGTCGGAATGACGACCCGGATGGCGGTGGCCGCCGCGACATCGAGATTATTGATCGCGAACAGACCGGGAGCAACGGGCTGAATTTGCACGGTTGCCGAACTTTGCGATGCACCGTTGTTGATGAGTACCTGGGCGGCTCCCGGCGCAGTCCCGGCGGGGATTTGGAAGTTGATCTGCGTGGCAGAAACGAACAAGAGGCCGGCCTGACGCGGCACCGAGGCGGAATCGGTAACTTGGACGGTGACACCGCCTAGCATCGTCGGCCAAGGGGTCGAGGCAGCGGCGGTCGACTGCATGGCGAGATTCATGCCGCTTGCAGTAGCCAGGGACGCCGGAGCAACACCGATGTTGGCGGCGGCATTGGCATCGGCGGCGGACGTGATGGTAACCTGCGCAGTGTTCTGCGCGAAAGCCGGTGTTAAGAGCGCGACAAAAATGATAATAGATTTTCGCAGCATAGCCGAATCCTTTCACTAAGATGCGACAGGATGATAAACGTTACTTCAGCATTTGTGCAACCAAAGCGCTTTCCCAATCGTTTTAAATGTGTGCAGCTGATTATTAGTCTGGCGCTGGCGGCGATTTCGGCCTCGATAGCCGGCGCGCAGGACGCCCGCGAGATCGTGCGCAAATCGGTTGAACTGGACCAAGCCAATTGGCTGCGCATGAAAGACTACACCTGGATTGCGCATGAGACGGAGCGCGACCTCGATTCCAAAGGCACGGTGAAATCGGAAAAGACCAAGGCTTGGGAGACGTTGGTTCTCTACGGCCAGCCGCATCGGCGGATGCTGGAGCGCGATGGTAAGCCACTTCCTCCCGATGAGCAGCGAACGGAACAGGCAAAGCTCGACAAGCTGGCGGCCAAGCTGCAGGACGAGACACCCGAGCAAAGGCAGCGCCGCGTGACAGACTACGAAAAGAAGCGCCAGAAAGACCGTGATTTTCTGCGCGAGGTTACCGACCTCTACGATTTCCATTTGGAAGGCGACCAGGAGGTGGATGGTCATGCTGCCTGGGTGATCTCCGCTACGCCGAAGCCGGGTTATCAGCCCAAGCGCGGGGACGCCAAGCCTTTGCGAAAGATTCGAGGCAAAATCTGGATCGACAAAGCCGAGTACCAATGGGTCCGATTAGAAGCGGAGACGACGGACACCATTTCATTCGGCTTGTTTATCGCGCGGCTGAATCCGGGAGCCAAGCTGGTCTTCGAACAGACCCGAGTCAACGACGAAATCTGGCTGCCTAAGCGTGAGTCAGTTACCGGATCGGGCCGCCTGGGGTTGGTGAAAAAAATCGCGCTGCAGCAGGAATTGGTTTGGAGCAACTATCGCAAGTTCCAGGTGGAATCGAAAGTGATACCGACACAGTAACGAGTGGGGGCAAGTGGCGAGACGTGCCCCCACAAAATGCAACTACTACTTCGCGCGTGCAGTCGAAAAACCGTGCTCGGTTGGCGGCGTGGACGGCACCGCGCCGGGCTCGAACAAGTCGGACAGATCGGTAGCGTTGGCGGCATCGCCCAGAAATGGTCCGACGCGGAAGATTTCCTGCATGGTGCGCAAGTCGGACGAATGGGTGTAATTCACCGGGCTCGCGTACGGAAGGCCATTCACGTTCCGGTGAGCGTGCGGAGAGATGATGATCTCGCCGATGGTGTGATTAAAGTCGTCCCCATTGTCACCCGCGATGCCGTCCGATTCGGACTCGTCCCACCAAAGGATGATCGCGCCATGGTTCTTATAGGCGTTGGACGCCATGATGACGGGAACGATCTGGCTCAGGAAGTCGTCGCCCTGTTTGATATTGGCGGCATCTCCGGTTAGCCCCTTGTAGCCTCCCTTGAGCGACGTGTGCATGTCGTTGTATTGGTCGGGCGAAATCCAGTTGTAGTCGGCTACAGTGTCATTAGCCAGATCGGTCATCAACTGCTGCAACGGTGCGTAGTGGGTCGACAGCGGATTGCTGGGCGTCGCATTATTGCCGCCGTTGGTATCGGTGAAGAACACTTGGGGATTATGTTTGGCGGCGTAGTTATACTGGCTGGAGCCGTTGAAAGCGTTGACAGGGCCCGGGCCAAAGAAACCCGAGAAACTGCTTAGCGGAACGGTCCACAGATTCTCCGGCAGAGGAACATCCGTGAGCTGCCCACTGCCATTCTTAGTAAGGTCGATGTCTTCCTGATACGACCGCCAGGTTATTCCAGCCTGCTGGAGCAAACCGCTCAAGTGCTGAGTAGTGTTCTGGTTCGTGCCGCCGCTGCCATAAGGGTCGTTGTCGTTCAATACGCCAAAATTGGTGCCAGCCTCTGCCCAGAGGTAGTTGGGCTCGGACGGATGAATATGCGGATTGTTTCCGCCGGGCGTAGCCAGAACGTTATGGTATGCGCTGGCGTAAGAGACCTGGCTACTGATGTGGACCACGGAGCCATTGATTACAGCAAATGCTGTGCCGTTGACCAGGCTGTTGATGAACGGAGCGTTGGGGTTCTGATAAACCTGCTGGATCGGGCCAATGAACTCGTTGGCCGGCTGGGTCCAGTTGTGATTTTCCATCGCGATCACGAAAACTGTTTTGATGTCGGAAGCGCTTGCGCTAGAGCCGAATAATGCACTGAAGAGCGCAAGCGCGGTGCGGTGTCTGCCTTGCAACATTGAAATGAAACCTCGACTTGTAGGATTTGCGGCGAGTGGCCGCTAGATATGTGTAGCAAGTCAGTTTTACAGAGCGATAACAGGTGTATAACGGACGGGAAAACTTTGGCGAGGCGTTTAGGGGCGATGGCCGCTTAAGTCTTCGGCAGGAAACGTCCGGCCCTTCCCCATTGGCCCATCGACTTCCTTCACGGTCATCTCCACCTTCGCGGCTGTAACGTGTGTGAAAATTTGACCGAAGAACCAGCCCTGCGCGAAGCCCTGTCCCTTTAGCTTGCCGCCTGAGCTACCGGCTTCAAGATAAACAATGCCATCCTGTATGGCGCGCACGTACTGGTGCCCGTGGCCGCTGATAACATAGCGCACGCCATACCGCTTGACGAGCTGATGAAATGGAAACTGGCTGCTCTGGAACTTTACGGGGATCAGCCAGAAAGGTTTGTGGAAGAGCACGAATTTCGGATCGCGGGCTTGATTCTGCTGTAGGTCGCGCTCTAAGAACTCCATCTGCTGGTCGCTCAGGTTCTCGGTCTGGCTGTTATCGAGGACGGTGAAGTGAGCGTTCTGATAATTAAACCCATAAGAGGCCGGGTGCCCGGTTTCTTTTTCATAAATCTTGCGAGACATTTCCGACCATATGTCGTGATTTCCCGGAGTGAAGAACTGGGGGAGCTTGGAGCGATCCCAAAGTGGACGCAGCGCCCGCCACTCGGCTTCGGCGGTGGCGTCATTTCCACCTTGAATCGTATCGCCGACGTTTATCACGAAGTCGGGGTGCAGCACGCTGATGTCTCGCCAGACGGACTCATAGACCTGCGGCTCGGCGTCGCCGGTTCGATCACCCAGGATGGAAAAACGAAAGTCGTTGTTAGGTTCGGAGGAAGAACGGCCGGCGATGCCCACCCAGCCAAGCACCGCGCAACATGCGATCCAAAGCGGGCGTGCTCTTCCCACGGACGTGATTGTAGCAGGCGGCGCAGGCAAATTAAATGGTTTTCATTAGAAAAGCCCACGCGGCGTTCGCTAGAATGGTTGCATCACCCACATGTTCCGTCTTCTCCCCGCCGCCCTTCTTGCGAGCACTGTCCTTTCGATCTCGGGATGTAAACGCGCGGTGCCCGAAAACGTCGCCGCGACGGTTAACGGCCGCGTGATCACCTACGCCGACCTCGACAATCAGTATCAGACGCAGTTCATGTCCTCCCCCGAACACCCCAGCGACGATCAGATGATGATTCAGAAGCTGGAGGTTTTACGCACGCTGGTGGACAACCAGATTATGCTGCAGCGCGCCGAGAAACTGGGATTGATGGCGACCGACGCGGACGTCGAATCGAAGTTCACGGAGTTGAAAGCGCCCTTCACGCAGGAGGAGTTTCAAAAGCAACTGGCGTCCCGAAAAATGTCGGCGGAGGACTTCAAGGCACAGCTCAAGCGCGATCTCAGCATTCAGAAACTTTTCAACAAAGAGATCACGTCCCACATTTCCATTTCAGACCATGACGTTAGCGATTTCTACAACTCCAACAAGAGCAGCTTCAATTTTCCCGAACCGCAAGTGCATGTCGCGCAGATTCTGGTCACACCCACTCCCGATCCGAGTGTTCGCAATCTCAAGGGCGACAAGGCGCAGAACGAGGACCAGGCCCGCAAGAAAATGGATATGCTGCTGGCTCGGTTGAAGCAAGGCGAAGACTTCGGCGTCGTGGCCCAGAATTTTTCCGAAGACCCTACCTACGCGCCCAACGGCGGCGACCTCGGCTTTGTACCGGAATCGGCGCTGGAGAAAGCCAACTCCGATATCCGCAAAGCGATTCAAACCGCGGCGCCCGGCCAGATGACTCCGATCGTCCACACTTCGGAAGGCTATCGCGTGTTCAAAGTGTTTTCGAAGGAACCCGCCGGACAGCGCGAGCTGGCCGATCCGCGTGTGCAGCAGAACATCCGGGAGACGCTGCTTAATCGCAAGGATCAGCTCCTGCGCGCGGCGTATTATGAAGTGGCCCGGGATGAGGCGAAGGTGGTGAACTATTTGGCGATGAAGGTGGCGCAGGCGCAAGAGAAGAAGTAACGCAACGGCAGCGGCCAGACCGGTCGCGCAGGCGCGTGCATGAAGCCGAGGAGATCCTAAAGAGACTGCCGTGAATGACTAGACCATCGCCGACTTTCACTGATGCTGCTTATTTTGGGAACGTCGTTCGACTACAACGTCTTCGACTGATATAACGTTGATCTCAGCTGCCGAGCCGCCCAAATGACCAAACCCCGCACGGCTCAACCCGTGTGGCGTTTGAACGACTTCATCCTCGATGGACTTCCGCGTCTCAAGACGTCCAACTATTGTCACCCAAATTCGGTCTCGCTTGATGTCCGCGTGGCGCCGCTTCAGATTGTCGGAAAGCCGATCCCAGGATCGAGCAACATTCTCTTCGGCCGCTGGGACGTAAACCGAAAGATCGTTCCCCCATGCAAGGCCCTTCGTCACGAGATGGGTTTTGCACTCGCCGCTTAGCCACATGCCCTCATCGGTCGCTCCAAGTACACCCCTCACCGATATCACTCTACCGTTCAGCTTAGTTGGATCATCCGTTAGGACGTCACACACACTCATAGTTATCCGAGATCGCTGACTGTCGCCAGCTTGCATTGCTATGACGACCGTGAGAAAGACGGAGATCATCGGTGTCCACCAGGGAAGCAATTCGTTTGCATAGCTTTTGTGTTGAACTCGCTCGCCTCACTCACGCTGCCCTACTCGCGCCGCTTAGCCTAATGGCTGACGTGACTGGCTGTGAGTGGGTTTCCTATTTGGTGACCCAACTCCTTAATGTTGTTGGCTTATCTCCGACCAAGATCCATACGCGTGGTTTGGAAGGGTCTGGCAATGATGTGGGATCTCCTACTCCCCGCAGGGGTGTCTCTTTTAGAACTTCGAAGAGCGCTGACCTTGCTGTACTGCTCGCCCCGTCGTTTGTTGATCGAATGCCCAATCCCATGAACATTAGCCCATTAGGCGCGGTAGCCAACTGTACAGGAGGAACGGGAGGGAGTTTCCACCGTGCGTCACGAAGTATGCCATCTAACTCGCTTGCCGCCCAGACCGTTTCGAAATTTACAGGAAACACAACAATCTCAGCATTCTGGCCCGCGAAGGCTGAAAGCTTTGAGGAAATCATTCCACGTTCCTTGAAGGCCAAGTCTCGTATCGCTCCTTGCTGTTCAAGGTTCACACGAGCGAGATGTTCGGCTTCCGCTTCTCTCCTTAGCTGCGCTGCCTCTTTTTCGTTCTTGGAAGCGCGTTCGTTAGCCTTCCCGGCACTATTCTCGGCTTCTCCTGCTTTCTGGCGAGCATCTCCAGCTTCTTTGTTTAATGCTGCAATCTTCTCGTCTGATATCTGTTGCAGTTGGTCCGCTGCTAGGGATGCTTTGCCACCAAACCTATATTCCCCGTACACACCACCCGCAATGAGGAGAGTGCACGCGAAGGCGAGCCACGTCTCAGATTTAGGTTTGTCCTTACTGAATAGGAAGATTACTAAGATATCCCCCAGAAGCCCGATGAACACGCCGATAGTCGCCAACTCTGACCAATTACGATTTCTTGCGAATACAAGTCTGAGTGCTTCTCCGGACTCTAGTGTCATGAATTATCGCTGCTCCGAACTTGAGCACCCCAAGACGGGCTGGTCGATTAGATGCGCTATGCGCCAGTCTACTTGTTCCTTCTTCGATCATAAACGGAGCGGCAAGCGACCCTACCCCTGCACTTGTTAAAGAACTAAGAGGGCTGAGCCAACACGCGGTCCGCTAGTTTCCGGAACCTTTGGCCTTGGTCTTCGATGCCGGCAGCTTCCGAATCTCCTCGAAATACTGCTGCACATACTGCTGATAGGCCAGCGGGACTTCGTCGCGATTGATCTCACTTCCGGCTTCAGAGTGCTCGGCAGTGCGCTGCGAGTACTGGGTCTTCAACTGCTGCTTGCCAGAGGCGACTTCCACCATCACTTCGCCGGACACGTTCTGCGCCCGCTTCCCGATGATCTCGCTGATCTTGCCCATCGCGGCCAGTTCCGCGGCCTCGCGGGCGGTTTTGTCGCCATCCTGCTTGCCGATGCCGCTCTTACCGTCCGGCGAATTGGGTTTATCCGAACTCTTGCCCTCGCTCTTGCCCTGCGCCGATTGCTCCGAGCCGTTCTGCGACTGCTGATCGCCTTGCGATTGAGCGCTGGCATCGCCATCGGCTTGTTGCTTGCTCTGGGACTGCGACGATTTCGAGTCGGTGCTCTGGCTCTTCTGCTGGCTGGATTGCGATCCGTTTTGCGACTGCGAGCTGCCTTGCTTGCCGTCGTTCTTATTGGGCTTGAGCTTCGCCATCAAATTGGCCAGAGCGTCTCGCATCTTTTCGCTCAGGCTGGAGTTTTCGCCCGAGCTGCCCGATTGGCCGGAGTTTTTCATGCCGGTCTGTTCTTTATCGTTCTGCGAATTGCCCTGTGGAGAATTGGTATCACCCGAGTCGCTTCCAGCTTGCGAGTTTTCGCCTTTGTCGGAGGGGTCGAGCGGATCTTCCCCCGGCGGCGGCTGCTCGGTTCCGGTGGCTTTGCTCTTGGCGGAACCGTCGGGCGTACCATCCGGATTGCTCACCTCTGGCTCATTGGCGGCATCCAGCGCGGCGTCCGGAGTCGCGTTCGGATCTTCGGCTTTCGCGTCCCAGGGATCGGCTGCCGTTCCCTTGTTTTTGTCATCCCGATCGAAGGGGTGCTGGCCGCGCATGCGCTTGGCATCCGCGACGTCGCGCGACTGTCCCAGGAATCCGTCGAAGCCGATGCGCACCAACGACGGCCGAAGGTCGAGGCTGTGGTTAATTCCATATCGAACGCCGAACATCGAGCATACGATCGCGGCCAGTGCCGCGTTGACATACAGCGTCCGGGGAGCGAAGAAGGGCAGCCCGCGCTGGACGTCAGCGGAACGCGCCAAATCTTCGGCGGCCTCTTTCTGCTGTTCGATGAACTGCTGGGACGATACCACGCGATTCGGGTGCTCGCCGAAAAACACCGCGGTGGAAAGCGAATCGTGGAATCCGAGCTGCTGATCGAGCGACTGCGCCACCTGATATCGCGACAGAACCTTGTTACGGGCGCGATAAGCGCCGGCGGCCAGGCTAATCACAAACAGTAGAACAGGCCAATACCAATTGAGAATCTGCGTGCCTAAGATTAGAAGCAGGATCGCGCCGCCCAGACCCAGTGACGCGGCAAAGGAAGCCTGATGGAAGAGGAGATGACGCACCTGTCGCATCCGGGCTTGCCGGACTAACTCCGTAAGTGCGCTGCGCTCACTCACTTATTGATTATCCCAGAAAACAGGGATCACCGTCTCCCTTTTAGACTCGCTTATACTATGAGCCGTTCCACAATTACCACGTCGCGCCACTGGCCGTCCAGCTTTCCATGCTTTTCATAAGTTCCGACCTCGCGGAAACCAAGCTCGCGGATCAAGCCTCGGCTGGCAACGTTTTCAGGAAACACGCGCGAAAGCAGCTTCCAGAATCCGGCCTGCCGCGCCGCCTGGATCAACGCTTTGAGCGCCAGGCTGCCGGCGCCCTTCCTGCGACAGGCGCGCGCCACGTACACCGAGGTTTCGGCGATCCCGGCATAACATTCCCGCGGCCGGTACTGTGACGTAGAGGCAAAGGCAACCACTTCGCCGTTATCCTCCACAACGACCACAATAGGATGAATACCGTCGAACCATTGGCGAACGTCGTCGGCGGAGCGTAGCCGGGTCTCAAAGGTTGCCAACCGGTCCTCGATGCCTTCGTTGTAAATGCGGGCCATGGACGCGGCGTCATCGGGCGTGGCAATGCGGGTCGTCATACTTGGGCGGTTACCACCGGCGCTGGGCAACGCACCGGGAAGTTGACTGAATTCGCGATGAAGCACATGTGATGCGCTTTGGCGTGCAGCGCCTCCGTTTCCATGATCCGGCGGCCGTCGGTAATGGTCATGACGGGATGGAGAGTCACTTCGGTGAAGCGCCCCGATCCATCGGAGTCTTCCGCCATGACGCCGCAGGCTTGGTCGGAATATGCAGTGACCGTGATGCCGGCATCCGCGCAAAGGTGCAACATCCACAACATGTGGCAGCTGGATAGCGCAGATACCAGAAGCTCCTCCGGATTGTAGCGCGCGGGATCTCCCCTGAAAGCGGCGTCGGACGATCCCGGAATCGGAGCTGTCTTTCCTGCCGCGAAAATCTCGTGATCGCGTTTATAAGCGCGGTAGCCGGCGGTTCCCTGCCCGGTATTGCCGGTCCACGTGGTCTGGATCTGGTACCGATGCAACTTGCTTTCCACGGCCCTAACTATTGTCCGCGGCTGGCCGGCGGCACGATCCCGTTCATTCGCGCGTACACCACTGCTTGCCCGTAATGATCGAAGCTGTGCCACATTAGTTCGGTCACCAAATTGATCCGCGAAGTCTTGCCATTTCCGAACGGCGATTGCAGCAGGTCCATGGCATTGGCCGAAGAGACCGCCGAAGCCGCCTTGTGCGCGTATGCGTAGGCGTCTTTCAGGTATTTCACCGCCGCGGCTTTGTCGGAGATCGAGGCCGGGCCGTTTTCGTCCTGGCCCATCTCGCTGGGATTTTTCTCGCCCAGTGCGCCGGCGGAAATCCCGTAGAGAGTGGCCGCGATATGGGTCATCTGTTGAGAGAATGAACGGACGTTCTTGAACTCGCCGGCAGTCGGGCGAAAGCCGTACTTTTCAGCGGGCATGGCCTCCGCCAGCCCTACAATCTCGCGCTCGGCCGAGCGGAGTTGATCATCCAGCACCTTGCCCATGCTGGCCTGAGGCGCATCGGCTGCAAAAAGCATCGCGCTGCCGGCGGCTACGGTCATTAGAAACAAAAATCGTTTCATGAATCCTCCGGGGATAAGAAACTATTATAGGGCGTCAGACCGCTACAGCAACAGACTTCGGCGCAGTCTTACGCATTACAGCGCCCGCCACGGCGCCGACGCATGCAAATCCGACAATCTGAGTCAGGATGTACACGGCCGTGTAATTCGTGGGGAAACCGTACCAGTTCCAGTAGGAGATGTTGGTTCCGAGCGATGCCACGACACCAGCGACGGACACAAAAGCGAGGCGTCCACCAAAGCTGCTGATTTGAGTTTGTGCCAAAAGAAATACGACCAGGAAGGCTTCCAGAACTTCCGTCAGAAACTCAGTCACTAGCCGCCGCGCTGTCAATCCGGTTTCGCCCGGCGGATGATAAACCAAGAGACCGGACGGATTGGCGGCCAGCTTCTCGTCATAGTGCTGCATGGCTGCGTTCTTTTCCTGATTGGTCGCATTCGGGCCGGCGCCAGTTGCGGGGAAAACAAACAGCCCCGATTTTTCGCCTAGCGCGTCGTGCATGGCGCTCAGCACCACCGGCTCATTTTGAATCTCCTGGACTCCAACCTCCCCGAGCGGGAGCACCACATGCGCTAGCGACATCCACATGAACATCGCGACGCCACCCAACAAACCGGCCAGGACAACGCGCTTTGCCATACTAGAATCCTCCAGACATATTAGAATCCGCCAGAAAGGATAAGATACTCTCCAGAAAGCAAATTATCAAGCATGCACCGGACTAGCTTGCTCGCCGCGGGAATCGTCAGTGGCGCTGTGGCCGTGCTCGCAGCAATCGGCGGCGCGTCGCTGGCTTCTCCCGACCATCCTGCCATCGAATACGCAACGCGGCCTCCCAATGACGCGGTGGCTCAACTGAATCGCAAGATCCAGGACGGGCAAGTTCAACTGAAATTCGAAGGCGTGCAAGGTTATTTACGGTCAGTGCTGGGTGCGCTAGACATCCCCATCGAATCGCAGATGGTGGTGTTCTCGAAGACCAGTCTTGAAATGCACCTCATCAGCCCGCACAATCCGCGCACGATTTTCTTTAACGATCGCGTGGCCATTGGCTGGGTGCCTCACGAACCGTTTGTGGAGGTGATAGCGGACGATCCGCGGCAAGGCGTCATCTTTTACACGCTCGATCAGACACCCGCGCAAAGGCCTGCATTCGTCCGTCATGACGAGTGCCTGGTGTGTCATGAATCCTATTCGACCCTGGGCGTTCCCGGCATGCAGATACGTAGTGTCTTCACGGCGCCCGACGGACGTCAGATGCGACAGTTTGGCGACTACACGTCCGATCATCGCAGTCCATTCGAAGAACGGTGGGGCGGGTGGTACGTGACGGGCAAGCAAGTCCCTGTGCATCACCTGGGCAACGCCATGGTCACAGGTCCGGATAATCAAGAGCCATCCAGCGGAAACCCTCCCATGGGATCGGTCCAAGTGGAGTTGGATGCGGGCACTTATCTTTCAGCGCACAGCGACATAGTGGCCCTGATGGTCTTCGATCATCAGGTGCAGATGATCAATCTCTTGACGAGGGTCGGTTGGGAGATTCGTTTTGCGTTATACGATCACCACGACCTAACGGCCCGCCTGCTCGCCGACGATTCGAAGGATCTGGTCGACTATCTTCTGTTCATCGACGAAGCGCCGCTCGGCGGCAAGATCCAGGGCTCATCAGGATTTGCCGAAAAATTCGCCGCGCGTGGTCCTCGCGATCGCAAAGGCCGGTCCTTGCGCGAATTCGACCTGGAACGGCGGCTCATGCGCTATCCCTGCAGCTACATGATTTACACCGAAGCCTTCAGTGGTCTTCCGCTAGAGGCGAAGCAAGCGATTTACAAGCGGATGTGGCAGATCCTATCTGGGGAAGAGACAGACGGGAAGTACGCCAGGCTTTCCCTCGCCGATCGGCAGGCCATTGTTGAAATATTGCGGGACACCAAGCCAGACTTGCCCGGCTACTTCCAGCCAGTAGCGCGTTAGCCATCCCGGAAAAGCCTTGATGGAACTCTATCGCTGGCTGCCTCCGGAAGGCGTCAAAATCCTGCTGGTCCTGTTTCTGTCCTTCTTGATCGGGCTGGAACGAGAGGAGCACAAGCTCGGCAGCGAGCAATACACCTTTGGCGGCGTGCGCACATTCCCGCTCATCGGATTGATCGGCTACGCCATGGCGCTAATCTCCGGTGGTGAATTGCTGCCCGTCGCGCTGGGCTTCGCGGTTGTGGCGGGATTCCTGCTGCTGTCCTACTGGCACAAGCTGGAAAGCTCGGCCCCGGCCGGCGTCACCACCGAGATGTCCGGACTGGCGACTTATCTGGTGGGCGCGCTGGTTTATCACGAGCAATTTTGGATCGCGACAACGCTCAGCGTCGCCGGCGTGTTCCTGCTGGAGTTGAAGACCGGGCTCGAGAATCTTACCAAGCGGGTCCCGGCTGAGGAGATCCTCACCTTCACGAAATTCCTGCTGCTCACGGCCGTGGTTCTACCCATACTTCCCAACCAGGATTTCGGCCCGTTCCAGATCAATCCCTTCAAGACCTGGCTGGTGGTGGTGGCAGTGAGTGCTGTTTCTTACGGGAGCTACGTCATCGGCCGCCTTACCAAAGGAGGCGGCGTTGTCCTGGCGGCGATCCTAGGCGGCGCATATTCGTCGACCGTCACAACACTGGTTCTGGCACGCAGAGCCGCTCGCGAGCGCGAGCCGCATCTTTTCTCTGGCGCAACTTTGATCGCCTCCGGAATGATGTACCTGCGCCTGGCCGTGCTGCTCGCGCTGTTCAACGGCAGTCTCCTGATTGCTCTCGGGCCGTCCTTTGCCGTGCTGGCCGTAATAGCTATCGGGTTTGGCTGGCTTTGGTCCAGGCGGCGTGATCCGGGCGAGCACGAAGTCCGCCGGGAATTTGATCCGACGAATCCTCTCGATCTGCGCGTCGCTTTCACATTCGCGGCTCTGTTTTTGGCGATGCTGGTGGCTACGCACTGGGCTGTAGCGCACCTGGGAAAGGCTGGAGTCTACTCGTTGGCCGCGATAATGGGGGTGGTGGACGTGGATCCGTTCACCTTGGGGATGACGCAGTCGGACGCAGCTTTGCCGCTGGCGGCCGGCGGGGTTTTGATCGCCGCATCCAGCAACAACCTGGCCAAGGGAGTTTATGCTTTCGTATTGTCGGATCGGAAGACCGGTATTCAGAGCTTGAGCCTACTAATAGCTTTGGCGATTTTAGGGCTTGCGCCGTTATTGTGGTTGTGATACGCTTGGCTAGTGTATTAGTATACTAATACATAGAAGAGGGTGCCAATGTGGACTGATATCCGCCATGGGTTCGTTTTGTTGCGGCGCGAGAAGGGCGTCTCAACCCTCATTGTCTTAGTGTTGGCGTTGGGGATTGGCGGCAATGCCGCAATCTTCACCCTGTTGAAAGCGGCTTTTCTGGACCCGCTACCTTATCGCGACGCGGGCCAACTGGTCACTATTACGGAGATGCAAAACCACGGCTGGAGCCCGAGTACCGCCGAGTATGTCGAGATCCGAGCGCGCAACCGGTCGTTTGAGCAGATCGCGTTTGCCGAACACCGCGATATGCAGCTTTCGGGATCGGGGGAGCCAGTTCGTGTTTTCGCCGCCCGGGTCACGGCTTCGTTCTTTCCGCTGCTGGGTGTGAGCGCGTCGCTAGGGCGGACGTTTCTTGATGAAGAGAATCAGCCGGGCCGAACACCGGCAGTTATCCTCACCGACGCATTTTGGCGCTCGAAACTGGGCTCCGACCCGCGCGCCGTCGGACGGACCCTTCGCCTGGATGGGCAACCTGCGTTAGTGGTCGGCGTTCTGCCGCCCCGGTTCCAATTCGACTATCCCCCGCTGGGCATCGCGGAGCCAGTGGACGTTTATGTCTCGTATCCGCTGGAGCGCTCCTATCCGATGCATCCGAGCGGAAACGGACTAGGTGTGCCGGTGCGTGTGCTCGCTCGTCTGCGCCCGGGTGTCACGTACGCACAAGCAGACGCCGATCTGCGGAGCATCGCGGCAATCCTCACGCACGACAATCCTTCCGCATTTCCGAACATTTGGCACAATCCCAGCCTTTTCCACTTCGTGCTAGTGCCGCTCCGCGACGCCATCGTGGGGACACAGCGCTCCCTGCTGTGGCTGCTGCTGGGAGGTGTCGGGGTCCTGCTGCTGATCGCGTGCGCGAACACGGCGCAGCTTTTGTTGGCGCGGTCCTTGCGGCGAGGTCGAGAGATTGCGATTCGGGCGGCGTTGGGCGCCAGCCGGCCGCGTTTGATTCGACAGTTTCTTTTGGAGGGACTGGTGCTGGCGGCATGCGGCGGCGTGGCGGGATTGTTGGCAGCCGGGTGGATCGTGCGCGTGCTCTTGGCCGTGCTTCCGGTACGCAGTCCACTCCTGGCGTCGGCGCATTTGGACGCGCGCGCGATCGGGTTTACGCTGGCGATTTCTCTAATCTCAGCGCTCGTATTCGCAATGGTTCCGGCGCTTAAGGGCAGCCGCTGGACGCTAGGGCCATCGCTTAATGCGCGCGCCAGCGGGGGCGAAGGTAACCGCTGGCGTAATGCGATGATCGCAATTGAAGCAGCGCTTTCGGTATTCCTGCTGTGCGGAGCTGGACTGGTAGTGCAGAACCTCTGGACGCTGATATCGACGCCCATGGGATTCGACCCGAACCATGTCTTGGCGATGCGGCTGAAGCTTCCGTCGTCCCGGCCGCAGAACTCGATTGACCCGAAAGCGGGATTGGCGTTTCAGGAGTATCTGGAGAGGATCGAAGCCATACCGGGAGTGGAGTCGGCCGCCACGGTAACTGGCCCGCCGCTGCGACCCGCCCGAATCGGCAATGCCGAGCTAGTCGGCGCGAAGGAGCCCAACGGTGAGAACAAGATCGTTTGGTCGGTGAATCATCTGGTGAGTCCGGATTACTTCCGGACGTTGCGGATTCCGATACTCGCCGGCCGCATGTTGCGTAAGGACGACGCTGGGCCGCGAGTGAAAGTGGCGGTGGTCAATGCAGAATTGGCGCGTCGTTTTGGGTATGGGCGGGACATTGTCGGAAAACAATTCGACGAGCCGGGCGAGCCAATCACGATTGTCGGGATGGTGGGCAACGTTCGCGCACGCGGACTACAAACCGATCCGTATCCCGAATTGTATCTATCGTCGTTGCAACTGGACTGGGTAAATGTACATTTGGTGATCCGCTCGGCGCTGCCTCAGGCGCAACTAGTCAAAATGGTGAAGGTGGCGGTCCAATCCTCGAATTCCGATCAGGCCGTGTTTGGCGTCATGACCATGGACGAGCTGATCGCGGACTCGGTAAGCGAGCCCCGTTTCGATGCGTTCCTGATAGGCGCTTTTGCGCTTCTAGCGGTGGCAATGGCGGCGGCCGGAATGTACAGCGTGATCTCTTGTTTGGTCTCGCAGCGCACCAGTGAGATTGCGATCCGCATGGCGCTGGGCGCCACTCGCGGAGCTATTGTCCGGACCATTCTGAGAACAACCACGGCCTGGGTAGTGGCAGGATTGGCCGGTGGTTTGGGCCTGGGACTCGCGACCAGAAGCACGGTGCGAACTCTTTCGAGCGCGGCGGTGCAGGGCTCGCCCTGGATGTACCTCGCGGTGGTGCTCTTCTTTCTCGCGATGACGCTACTGGCGGCCTACCTGCCGGTACGGCGGGGCAGTCGACTCGATCCCGCGGTGGCGTTGCGCTGCGATTGATCGGCTATCATTTTTGTATGCGTACTCTCGGCGCTCTCGTTTATGTTGTGGCCCTGTTGCCGCTGCCGGCAGCGATCACTGAACCGGTCCA
>DATMMD010000003.1:0-7133 GCA_035569875.1 Bryobacteraceae bacterium | reverse complement strand
AAAAGATGCTCGATTCGTTCCGGCCCACAGCGCCGGAGCCGGAGCGGAGCCCTGCGCAGCGGAGCGCAGGCGACGGCGCGGCCGCCGATGCGGCTGCCTGATTAACCACCCATGTCAGATCAAGTCTGAGCTAATACACATGAGTGGGAAGTCGCCTTTGCTGACTTGTACCGTTCGTCGTCCCCAAACGGCGAAGAGAGATGGCCACAGATCGTCGTGGCTAAACAGCGAACTGCAATGGCTAGTGGCTTTCTTGCTCCTCGCCGGGATTCCGTGGAGCATGCCCTCTACGCTTATGTCTTCGTCAATCTCAGGCCAGCGTATCCACGAACCGCCGATAATCTCGAATCTTGCACGCTGCTCTGGAGTTGCCTCCGAAAGTCCCCACGACCATGCCAACGGAACACTAATCGTCCGCCCGTCCATCAACTGTGCACTAATCGTCTCCTTAAGTGACCGAAACAGTTTGAATACGTTCTTGACGGTCGGCATTCTGCATCTTCATGACTGCACAGGATTCATCGTATCGCAACGTGGTGCTCCCTTATGATGACGCTGAACACCGGTTCATCTCCTCACTCGGTCACGCGCCCCACACCCTCTCTCTTCCGTTCCCACTCAGCCACTTACCAACTTCCACCCGGTAGTGCACCGCTCTCGCGTGTTAAATCGGTAGTTGAAGGAGAAATGAAATGCCAGATTCAACCGCCCCCCATGGTCACGACCGCGCCGTAAATCGTGCCGCCATAAATAAGGCCAACGCCAAGCCCTCCACCGGACCCCGTACAGCAGCCGGTAAACAGCGCTCCTCCCTCAACGCTTGGCGCCATGGATTAACTGGCCAGACCGTCATCCTGCCCACCGAGGACCACTCCGCTTATGAGCGCCACTCCCAATCGTTCTTAGACGAGTATCATCCCCAAGGCGCCACCGAAACTCAGCTCGCCCAGTCCCTCATCGATACCTCCTGGCGGCTCAACCGCGCGGCCGCCCTCGAAACCAATCTCTTCTCGCTTGGCATCACCGAAATGGAAAATCGCATCCGCGCCAACCATCCAGAGGCCGAAGCTGCTCTCGCCATGGCCTCGGCATTTCGCGAACACATGCGGGCCTTCGCCAGCATCAGCACCCAAAGCCAGCGCCTCGCCCGTCAGTTCGAACGCACCCTCGCGCTGCTTCGCCAGATCCAGGCCGAGCGTCGCGCCACCGAAGTGCGCCAGCTCGACCAGGCCGCCAAGATTTTGAAAATGCACAAGGACCAACATCTTCCCTACGAACCTGCCGAGGATGGCTTCGTTTTTTCGAACAACCAGATCGAAACGTTTCTGCGTCGCCAAGATCGATCTGAGCAGGCCAACAATCACGCCTTCTATGCTGATGCCAGTGGCGCAGGTCTCTGACAGTTCTCCGGCCTGCGAAAATCAGAGTAGTATAAAATCACTCTGACCCCTCATGCGACGTTATCGCGCCTTCATTCCCTTGGCATTAGCGCTCGCCCAAGCCGCGCACGCCCAAGTTCCCGCCAAGATCGATTTCGTTCGCGACGTCCAGCCGATCTTCCAGACCTATTGCGTCGGCTGCCATGGACCGTCCCAGCAGATGAACGGCCTAAGGCTCGACCGGCGGCGCGATGCCATGCGCGGCGGCACGATGCCGATGATCGGTCCGGAAAATGCAGCCGGGAGCCGTCTTTATCTCCGCCTGATTGGCAGCCAATATGGACTCCAGATGCCGCCCACTGGAGCTTTGAGCACTGAACAGATCGGCATCATCAAGGCCTGGATCGATCAAGGCGCCGTATGGCCCGACCAAGCTTCCGGCGAAGCTTCCGATGCGCCTCCCGACCCTAAGGCGGCGCCTATGCTGGACGCGCTACGCAACGGCGACCGCGAGTCTTTTCAGAGACTACTCAAGGCTGATCCCCAAGCCGCGAATCGCAAAGGTATAAACGGTTCGACACCGCTCATGTATGCCGCGCTCTACGGAGACGCTGCCACCGTCCGGCTTCTACTCGAAAGTGGCGCGAATCCCAACATCCGGAATGACGCCGGCGCGACGGCTCTCATGTGGGCCTCGGACGACGCGGAAAAGACGCGGCTGTTGCTGGAGAATGGAGCTGATGCCAATGCGCGTTCCAGCGACGGCCGCACACCATTGCTGATCGCCGCCGACCAGTTTGGCGCCAGCCCGGTCGTCAAATTATTGCTCGATCACGGCGCGAAGCCCTCCGCCAGGGCTTCGGAAAATGGCGTTGCTGCTGGAATAACCCCGCTCGCCGAGGCCGCTCGCGCCGGCGATGAGGCTAGCATGCGTCTGCTGATCGAGCATGGCGCCAGCATCAAGGATGCGGGTCCCCAGGGATTGTATTTCGCTCTGCACTCGAACTGCGCCGCGTGTCGTGACCTGATGATCCGGTCTGCTGATCGCAATTTTCTAAATGCTGCCATGCTGATGAATAGTCCACCGCGCGGCGATGCGCTGGATGTCAAAATGCTCCTCGATCGTGGAGCGGACGCGAACGCCACCGATCGCGAAGGGCGCACAATCCTCATGCTGGCGGCTAGTTCCGACGCTCTACCCACCGAGGGGATCCAAACGTTGCTGGAGAGGGGCGCCGATATCCATGCCAAGACCGCGGAAGGCGAAACCGCACTCGACCTTGCGAAGTTGCGCGGCCGAACCCCAGTGGTCGACCTGCTGATCAAGGCCGGTGCGAGAGACTCCGGCGTACTCCCTGGGCCGGCCGCTAAACCTGTGCCGGCCGCTTCGCCGCGCGCCGCCGTAGCAAGAAGCCTTGCACTCCTGCAGCGGACCGACGTGACTTTCCTGCGGAAGTCCGGCTGTGTCTCGTGCCATAACAATTCCCTCACCGCCATGACCGTCGCGAGAGCCCGCGACAACGGAATCGCAGTCGACGACCAGATCGCGCGCAAACAGTTGACGGCCATCGGAGCTTACATCGAGAGCTGGCGCGAGCGCGTCTTACAAGGCCAAGGGATTCCCGGACTTTCCGACACCATCAGCTATATTCTGCTTGGAATGGCCGCCGAGAATTATCCGCCCGACCGCGCCACGGATGCTTTAGCTCGCTATCTCAAAGGCCGGCAGTCTCCCGATGGACGGTGGAGAATCAGGGACCATCGCCCGCCGCTCGAAACTAGCGATATTTCTTTGACAGCCGTCTCATTGCGCGCAATTCAGGCGTACGGCCTCAAGACCGAGCGGCCGGCGTACGAAAAGGCCATTCAGCTTGCGGCGCGATGGCTTGAGACGACCCAGCCGGAAAGCACCGAAGACCGGACGTTTCAATTGCTGGGCCTGACGTGGGCCGGCGGGAATAAAGAGAGCATCCGGAAAGCTGCGCGCGCTCTGTTGGCCGAACAACGATCCGATGGCGGCTGGGCGCAGATCCCAACGCTTGCGAGCGACGCTTATGCCACCGGCCAGGCCTTGGTGGCGTTGAAGGATTCCGGTTCGCTCGGCGTCGCCGACTCGGCTTACCAGCGTGGCACGCGCTTTCTGTTGAACACCCAGTTCGAAGATGGATCATGGTATGTGCGCAGCCGTTCTATCGCGATCATGCCTTTTTTTGAGAGCGATTTTCCCTTTGGGCCCGACCAATGGATCTCAGCCGCAGCCACCAATTGGGCCGCCATGGCACTGGTATCCGCTCTTAGTGGCGGAGGTCTCCGATCTGCGAAATATCAATAGTCGCTCACGATAACATGAAGACGTATGCCTCGCTACGCGGCTGTCGACATCGGGAGCAACTCGGTTCGAATGCTGGCCGCTGAAACCGCGCCCGGCCGGCCTACCCGCATCCTGGCTGCTGAACGGCAGGTAACGCGTCTCGGCGCGGGCGTCTTCCTCGACGGACGGATTCCCGCGGAAACTATCCATCTGGTTTGCGAAGACCTCGCCCGGATGGCGCAGGTTTACCGCAAACTGGATGTGGTTGGAGTGCGCGCGGTAGCCACCAGCGCCGTCCGTGACGCGAGTAATCAGCAGGAGTTTCTCGAAAGAGCCTCGCAGGTACTCGGCACGCCGGTGGAGATCATTTCGGGACAGGAAGAAGCGCGGCTCATTCACTTGGGCGTCGAGGCGCGTTGGCCGCAACTGGACAAGCGCATTCTGATAGTCGATGTCGGTGGTGGCAGCGCGGAAGTGATCCTGGCCGATCACGGCGCTCTCTCCGAGGCCTTTTCCAAGCCCCTGGGAGCCGTTCGTTTGATGGAAGTTTTTCTGAAAAGCGATCCGCCGGCGCCGCTGGAACTGCACCGCATGCATGAATATATCGAAGAGAAGCTGGCTACTCCGCTGCGGCGAATCGGCGCAGGACCGTTCGATCGCCTTATTGCAACTTCAGCGACGGCAGCCGCCATAGTTTGCGCCGTGAACCGCGTGCGGCGCTCGCGCCGCGACGAGGCTGACCGGTTGAAGGCGACCCTTGCGCAGATCCGGAGGTTCTACCGGGAAATTTGTGAACGCGATCTGGCGTCGCGCCGCAAAATCGTCGGCATCGGACCCAAGCGCGCTGAGCTCATCGTCGCCGGAACCGCGGTTTTCCTGCGCGTGTTGGAGCTGTTTCATCAACCTTCCCTGCACTATTCATCCGCTGGCGTTCGCGACGGCATCATCGCCGACCTGACTGCTCGTGGCGTCGGCCGCGAGCTCAGCATGTTGAACCGGGATCAGCGCCGCGCGGTCGAGCAAATGGCTCGCCGTTATGGTGTGCAGGTCACGCATGCACGAAAGGTCGCTGACCTGGCTCGCCGCCTTTTCGAATCTCTTCAGTCCCTACACCGGTTGCCACCCTCGTTCGGTAAATTGCTGGAAGCCGCGGCCTACCTGCACGATGTCGGACATTATGTTAGTGACACTGCCCATCATAAACACTCCTATTACCTGGTGATCAATTCGGATCTTCCAGGCTTCACGGACACCGAGCGGCAGATGATTGCGCTGCTTTGCCGCTATCATCGGCGGGCCATGCCCGTTTCACGCCACTCGCCGTTTCAAACGCTCGACCCAGAGGCGCGCCGCGCAATTCTGCTGCTCACTCCTCTGCTTCGGATCGCCGACAGCCTGGATCGCAGCCATGATCAGCGTGTCTCTGACTTGCAGGTGCAGCTTCGAAACGCGTCCGTAGCGATTGCGCTAGAATCCGGTCAGGATACCGACCTGGAGATGTGGGCCGCGGAACGGGTGGCCGATTCGTTTCGTGAAACCTATCAGCTTCCGCTCACTCTAACCAAAGTGAGATCATGACCGCCGTCACGCCCATCCGCGACTACGCCATCGAACAGGTGAACCATCTCCTCACCCGGCTTGCGTTTCAGGTTCATCGGGCCGCCAAGAAGCCTGGGCCCGACGAGATTCACGACCTTCGGGTGAGTATCCGCCGTTTCTCGCAAGGATTACAGGTGTTTCGCGATTTTTTCCCGGCCTGGGAAGTCAAGAAGGTGAAAACGCGGCTGAAGCGGATGATGAAGCTCACGTCTCTGATTCGCGACCGTGATATCACGCTTGAGTTTCTCGCCGAAGTGAAACATACCACTCATCGCCGGCGCTTCGAGCGTGAGCGAGCAGGCTACGAGCGGGAGTTCTCAGAAATGGTCCGCCGCTGGAGCGCGCGCGATTTTTCCGCGAAATGGCGGACCGGTTTGTCCCTTCGAAGCATATGAAGTGGAAACCCGAGCGGAGCGCCATCGAAAACGCCACTAACGTTCTGCCGAAGCTGGTGGAGAAATATTTCAAGGCCGGGCGTAAAGCGGCCCATGGCAAGCAATCGCCAACGGAACTACATGAGTTTCGGATCAAGACCAAAGGGTTCCGCTATACGCTCGAGTTGGTTCGCTCGGTGTACGGAACCCGGTTGGAGAATGAACTTGAGCCGGTGCGTGAAATACAAAGCGTTCTCGGAAAACTGCATGATTACTACATCATCGCCGACATGCTCCATGATGATCATGCGCTCCGGGCCAAACTTCAGCGCCGCGCAAAAAAGAAATTGAAGGAATTCCACGAGCAGTGGGCGAAGTTCGATTCCAAAGGTGAACTCAGGCGCTGGAAAACGCTTCTGGCCGCACCCCCCAGAAAATCCGCCGACGCTGCTCATTCGAACCGCGGGGCTCGCAAAGGATCCACCGGCGCCGCCCGCAGGGCCGGGACAAAGTTGGCCGCTAGACCGGCTAAAACCTCGCCCAACATTACCGCCGCGTAAACAACTCGCGGTCAAGAGCCGCAAGAGCCGATGATAGAATGAAACAGAGTCTGGGAGGTCGTCTAATGGTAAGACTGCAGACTCTGGATCTGCGTATCGGGGTTCGAGTCCCTGCCTCCCAGCCAATGCTTCCCTAGGACGGCTCTACGGGCTCTACGCCAACAATGGGGGCAAGCTCCGACCCGGCTCCCCAAAACTGGCGCATATCCGGGAACATCCTTTGGCTTTCACACAATCGGCTGGTGCTGTCAGGAGCTCGTCGAGGCGCCGCCGCTCTTCACTCTGTCGATCTGGACGGGAATGAAAAATCCCTCTATCCAACAGCCATTGCCTTTGATCTTCATGATTGCAGCGCAACTGGACGAACTCTGGCGTCCTGCGTCGATAGCCGCCTGCATGTCGCATTTCGCACTCCCTCGATGGAGACCGAGCGGCACATGTATCCGCTCGTTAATACCAGGCTCGTCGGCCTGACTCCTGACGCACGGTACGCCGTGCTGATGGATCTGTTGGGCGATGCGTAGCTCGAAACTGCCGTGTTGCTGGCCGACCTACCCGCCGGCCAGCCTGTTCAGATTGCCGAAGGGTATCATCCTCAACTTGCGCCCGACGGAACGGCTGTGATCTGGTTAGAGCGCGATCAGTCGGAAAGTGCGATCGTGGTCACGCCCATTCCCTCAGGCCTATCACTCCGCTATCCCCTCAACCTACTCCCACGGCATTAGCATTTCTCCAGAAGAGATGCGAAGCTGCTTTGGGAGATCGGCAAGAACGTAGCCCATCAAGTCCTTAGGGCCTGACCACGGCCCGCAGGGCATCACCGCGGTATCACGCCGGGCAGTCATACGGTCATTCGCCCTTCTTCGGCGCACAGGTTGCACCTAAACTCAAACACTTAGACCCAACTGAA
>DATMMD010000002.1:0-42367 GCA_035569875.1 Bryobacteraceae bacterium | reverse complement strand
CACTCCCAATAGCTTATCCAGTCGGCGAGCCGATTGGAAAAGGTTGTCCGTGGCAGCTTGCCAGGGCTCCAATGGAATGCCTCTGTCCGGCGTTGTACCGGCATCGCCGTTTCCGCTTGCCAGGACCGGCTGCAGAGCACGAGCGATCCCGGTGGCTTGCTGCCGCAACGCCGCTGAATGCTCGCCGCGCATCCGTTGGAGCAATTGTCTGTCACTGACGCTCAACTCTCGCTCGACCGCCACAGGAAATTGTTCCGCTAGACGACGCAAGGCATAAGCTCTCGCCATCAGTGATTCGCTGGAGTCCAAAACCTGCGCGGCGAGCTGGTCCAGGTTGGCGCGGCCACCGAGTTGTTCGGCAAGCCGGGTTTGTAGCTGCCGGCTATCTCCTCCGGGCGGGTTGGGGCTGGGAGCCGCAGCCTGATCCGGCGCCGCAGCCGCTGGCGAATCGGAAAAGTGAACGACGACGTGAGGATTCGAACCTATGGCGCTCTTGATTTCCTGCTGGCGCACCGGCGCGACGCCGACGCCGCTGACCAGGACTTCGCTTCCCGAGCGGGACACCTCCACTGGATCGCCTAGGTCGGCGCCCACGTCGTGGAGCGCAGCTAGGACCTGTAGTTCATCGGCGGCGCTGGCTGAGAGAGCAGGGACCGTTACCGCCATGGATACTTCAGGGACCGGCGCTTTTGCGTTACCGGCAGCCGGTCGCTCGTTCTCGGCGGCGCTGCGCGCGACAGGCGGCGCGGAATCGTCGGCGACTTCGGTGATCTCGACCCATTCCTGATTCGAAAACTCTAAGCGCTCTTCCACCGGCCTCAGATCCGAGGTAAGCAGCGTCAACGTGGCGTGTCTCAAATCCGACTCGTCCGTCCTGGTTTCAATTCGATAGGACCGCTGTTCTTCGCTCACTTGGTCGCGCTTATCGGTAAGCTGATTTCGCCAGGCTTGGAACGACTGGGCACTGAGTGGATCGTTCCAACTATAGTTAGCACGCTCAAACATCGCCTGGAGCGAATTCAAAGCGGTCGCGTCCGCAGCTCCGAAGGCAGCCTTCTGCGACCCGACGGCCGGTCGAATGAGCCGGCGGTCTCGGGTCCGAATTTGAATACGCCGGGGCCGCTTCGGATGTGTGTTGGCGGAGACCACCGCTTGACGCAGCAATTCTGAAGCGTGGACTGAAGGCGTCTGGCGGTAGCGATAGAAGATTCCCAACAGCACCAGCAGCGCCGCAGCGGCAACCGCCCATTTTTTTGTAGCTGTATCGAACGGCGATTTCAGTAAACGCAGGATGCGATTAAAGAGAACCGGCTCCACGGAAGCATCGATTTCATCAAATTGACGATGGATATCGACCCATGGAGCCGGCGGAGTAGGAAGATGGCGTTGCAGTACACTTTTTCTGTAATGCACGCATTGGCTGACGACGTTTTGTAATTCCTCCAGTGCCGCGCGGCACTCCCAGCAGGCTTCCAGATGCGAGCGGACCTCGCCGGATGCCTGGGCTGGCAATTCACCGTCGATATAACGCAGCAACTGCTCTTCTTCGGGGTGGAGAGTGAGTGAGGACCCCTTCATATTTCATCCTTCTTTAGCCGCGAGATAGCTCGCCGCAAGAATTCGCCGACCGCCGAAGCGCTGATTCCCAGCACGGACCCGATCTCCGGATAACGGAGGCCTTCCAGCCGCAGCATCAGACAGCGCCGTTGTTGCTCGGAAAGCCGCTGGACGGCCTGGTGGAAGCGCAGCGTTTGCTCCCGCTCGAGCAGGTTCTGTTCCGGGTCCATGGCCGGACCGGCGAGCCGTGATTCCAGATCCGGATCGAAAGGCGCTTGAGAGCTCTCGCGAGCCCGTATCCTCAGCCCCAGATTGTGGGCGACTCGAAATATCCAGCCTCTCGGATTTTGGATCTCTTCGCCCTTCTTGAGCGCGGTGTACAGCCGTAAGAAAACCTCCTGGGCCGCCTCCTGGGCTTGCGGAGGGTAGAGCCCCAAGTTCAGCAAATACCGAAATACGTCGTCGCGCGCCTCGTCAAACAACTGAGCCACTTGATCCTGCAACGTCATGGCGGCTCGCCGCTTCTGAACAACGCCCGCAAGCTCTTCACCCAGCGGATACGACGACATCACTTCCTAGACTATAAGTTCTAACCTAAGATCCGCGGCTACCCGCTTTCAACTACAGCTGGGCGAAAATAATTTAAGTTAATGACAGGGCAGGTGTAGTTGAAAACGTCCGATCCGGGTCTTTGAGATGTCGAACAGCCCTCTCATCCATGCCAACTTCAGTTTCGGTCACCATCGTCACTTATAACAGCCGGCAGTATTTGGAAGCTTGCCTGCGGTCGATATTCGAACAGAATTACTGCCCGCTCGAGATTGTTGTGGTCGACAACGGATCGATGGATGGTACACGTGGGTTCCTTTCGCGGTTTGAAGACCGGTTGCGAGTAGAATACAACGACAGCAACACTGGCTTTGCCGCGGCGCAAAACCAGGCCATCGCGAGCTGTACCGGCGACTGGGTTCTGGTCCTGAATCCGGACGTGGTGTTGCTTCCTGGCGTAATCGAGCGGCTGGTGGAGGCGGGCAGGATCGATGAAAAAGCTGGAACCGTATGTGGACGCCTGTTGGCAATCGGCCGGGATCTGAAGCCGCCTGAGAATCCGCTCATCGACACAGCGGGTATTTACTTCACCGAGGCGATGCGTCATTTCGACCGGGGCTGGCATGAGCCCGACGACGGCCGTTTCCGCAAGATGGAATACGTGTTTGGAGCGAGCGCCGCAGCTGCGCTCTACCGGCGGGAGATGATCGCAGATATTTCCGAAGGAGGAAATTTCTTCGATCCCGATTTCTTCGCCTATCGGGAGGACGCCGATGTGGCGTGGCGGGCCCAGTTGCTTGGCTGGCGTTGTCTATACACACCGGACGCGGTCGGCTATCATGTGCGCAGCGTTGGCCCGGGCAACCGGCACGCAGTGCCTGCTGTCATTAATATGCATTCGGTAAAAAATCGATTCTTGATGCGCACTAAGAACATGACCGGCGGTGTTTTTCATCGATTCTGGCGCCAGATGATAGCGCGTGACCTGCTGGTTATTGGCGGCGCGTTGCTAGTAGAACAAAAGTCGCTTCCAGCGTTCTGGCGATTGGCCATGTGCCTTCCTCGAACTCTACGCAGCCGCCGGTGGATTATGAGCCGCCGACGTGCGAAGGATGATAGCCTGGCCCAATGGTTCAGTACCAGGCCATCGACTCAGCCCGTCACGGATGTGGCGCGGCCTACGAAATCGCTGGACGCGCTTTCGCGCGGCGTCTAGCGGCTCGACGGGCGTAGCTAGCTGTTGACGTCGATAACCGTACGGCCGCGAGTCTGGCCGCCTAGGATCTGCTCTCCAAGATGGAACACTTCTGTCAGCGGTTTTACCTGGATCATACTGTCCAGCAACTTGGTTGGAAGGTCGTGAGCCAGACGCGCCCAGATTTCGCGGCGGCGCTGGTTGGGCACGCGTACCGAATCGATCCCCAGTAAATTGACGCCGCGTAGAATGAAGGGAAACACGGTGGTATTAAGAGCAGCGCCTCCAGCCAAACCGCAGGCGGCCACGCTGCCTCCGATCACGACCGATCGAAGCAGTCCGGCCAGTGTGTCGCCGCCCACGCTGTCGATACCTGCAGCCCAACGTTCTGAATCGAGCGGGCGCTTAGACTGCGCCGCTAGGACACTGCGATCGATGATATCGTTAGCCCCCAGACCTCGCAGGTAGTCGTGCAGCTCCGCGCGCCCGCTGGACGCGACTACCTTGTAGCCCAGCTTCCCCAGGATCGCGATGGCGACACTGCCCACTCCGCCAGCCGCGCCAGTCACCACTACTTCCCTGCCCGCCGGTTTTACGCCGTGATCTTCCAGCGCCATAACGCTTTGCATCGCTGTGAAGCCCGCGGTACCGATCCCCATGGACTGTTGCAAATTGAACCCGGCTGGCAAAGGTACAACGAATTCGGAGTCGAGCCGCGCATATTGCGAATAGCCGCCCCACAGTGTCTCGGAGGTGCCGCAACCGGTCACAACCACTTTGTCGCCCGGCTTGAAATTGGCGGACGATGATTCCTCCACTGCACCAGCGAGGTCGACACCCGGCACTATGGGATATTTTCGAATCACTCCCGGCTTGCCGGTGACCGCAAGCCCATCCTTATAATTCAGGCTCGAATACGCCACGCGGATTAGAACCTCACCGGGCGGCAGAGCGTCCGGCTGAAGTTTCTGGATGGAAGCAGCGAACTTACCATCGGTCTGGGTGACGAGGAGGGCTTGAAACGGTGTCATCGCGATTTATTCCACTCCGAACGCAAGCAACACGTTCCCTGGCATGCCAAAGAAATAACCATAACCGGAGTTGACGAACAACATGCCGCCGGCCACAGCCGCGCCAGGACCGTCCAGCGATCCTCCGCGAGCTGGGATCCGATTTACGGTTTCAAAGTCGCGCACCGTGTCGTAATCCCAAATGATCCTGCCATCCTTGCTCGAATAGGCCCGGAAGTGGCCGTCCATTGACCCGGAAAAGACCACGCCTGGAATTGTCGTCACAGCCGCCGATTGTGCGGGACTGCAGCGCGGCGTATGACATTCTTCCGGCAATGCGCTCCAGAGCTTTTCTCCCGTGGCGAGCTGAATGGCAAAGAGACCTCCCCCGGTTTTCGGATCCGGCTGCAACCCTTCCGGCGCCGGTACGAAACCGACGTCCGAGATCGCTGCATAGGCGGTCTCCGAATCCGCGGCCGGGCCCCACTGGATTCCGCCTAGAATGCTTCCCTTGCCAAGTTTTTGCTGCCAAACGATCTTGCCATCATTATCCGGATCGAGCGCGTGCAGCACTCCGGACTTCTGCCCGGCAATGAGCAAGCGCTTGCCATTCGATAACGTACGGAGGATCGTAGCCGACCCGAAATCGAAATCCGGGCCGGGCTTCTCGGGACAAAGACTCGTATCGCGCTGGCCGCAGCCGCCGTTGAACACATCGCCGCTGGTGATCTGGCGCGACCAGGCAACTTTGCCGGTATCGAGCGCGAGCGCCACGATTGCATCAGTCATAGGCGTGGCCGGTTCGGAATAGTTATCCCCCGTGGCGATGTAGAGGACGTTGCGTTTGGTATCGATGGCCGGCGAACCCCACACGCCGCCGCCCGATGGTCCCCAAAGCTGCGTGCCGTTTTTGGTCTTTCGAGTGGGCTTGGGACGATCCGCGATGGTATAGGTTTTCCAGATCTGCCTGCCGCTCTTGGCGTCCAGCGCGGCGACGCTGCCCCGGAACGTGCAACATTCATAATGGCTATCCGCCGCCAGCCACTCGCTGCGCGACGCTACAGGAACATACAGCTTGCCTTGGTACAGGACGGGTGACCCGGTGATGCGCGCCAGCGCGTGATCATCGACGGTTGTTTTCCAGAGCAGCTTGCCGGTGACCGCATCCAGTGCATAGGCATTGGCTCGCAAGTCTCCGAAGTAAGCGACGTTGCCCGGACCAATCGCAATGGCGGTTCGCACGCCCGCTCCCGCATCGAAGCTCCAGTAAGTGCATCCACTCGCGCTATCGAGCGAGTAGACCATTCCGAGCGCGCTGCCGACAAAAACACGCCCGCCGACCACTATGGGCTGAGCGAACGCGGAATAGCTGTCGGGATATCCGAAAGCCCACTTCAGTTTCAGGCTCGGAACCTGGTCAGCCGTGAACCCTGCGGCGGCGGCCGGTTGGAATCTGCTGTTATCCAGATCGGCGCCCCAGCCGTTCCATTGCGATCCTGAAAAATTTGACGAGGGTGAGGCGGCGCACCGGCCCGCGCCGGTGTCCACGTTGTGCGCAGGTTTGGCAGTCAGGTATTCCGCGATAGCCGTGCGGTCGGCGGCGGGAAGGCGCCCGCCTTGGGCGTGCATGGTCCCATTCGCGAGAGAGCGAACGATGAACTCCGCCGTCAGGTTTCTTAGTAACGCGCGATTCTGCGCGGCTAGAGCGATCACTTCATGACACGAGGCGCAATGCTTGGCATATAGATCGGCACCATCGGGAGTTGCCGCTGTCGCGACGACGGTCGCGGACAAGATCAGGAAGACCTTATGACAAAGATGCATGGATATTTCCCAACAATATCAATTTGAGCTGATTGCCGCTATTGTTTTCGCAGGATGCCCTGTTCCGTCATCCAGTCTTCAAGACGCAGCGGCCAGCTGGCGGTGGGCAGTCCACTATGTACCATGCCGAAGCCGTGACCGCCCTTCAGATAGATGTGCAGCTCGGCGGGAACTTTGGCCTGCAGCAGCGCCAGGTAAAAGCGAGTGCTGTTCTCCGGCGAGACAGTCGGATCGTCGCTCGCCTGGACCAGAAACGCCGGCGGCGTGTCGGAGGTGACGTGAAGTTCCTTGGGCATCGCAGGGTAGGCCAGGATGAGAAAATCAGGCCGGCAGCTTGCCCGCTCAACGGGATCGGTTGCCGAGCTTTGACCCTTGTCCCAGCTCATTCCCGCGCGCGCCACCAGGTCGCCGCCTGCCGAGAAGCCCATGATGCCGATACGGCTTGTATCGAGATGCCACTCCTCAGACCGTGTGCGGATTATCCGGAGAGCGCGCTGAGCATCCTGAAGCGGCGCCTCCATGGTATAGGTCATCCCCTTGCTGCGAGGCAGCCGGTACTTCAGGACAAATCCAGCGACGCCGATAGAGTTTAGCCATTTCGCGACGTCGTGGCCTTCCTTATCGATGGCCAGATGTTCGTAGCCTCCGCCCGGGCACAGGATAATTCCGACACCGGTGTTCTTCTCTTTGATTGGCAAGTAAACCGTCAGGTCGGGTGTGCTGACAAAGGTGACGCCCCGGTCGACCACGCCGTTCTTGCCGCGCTCAGTCCAGGTTTCCTTGATTTCGGAAGACGAAGCCGTCTTAGCGGAATCGGGCCAGAGGTTGACGGTCGACGGCTGGGCGAAAAGCGCGATTGGAAGGACGATGAGCAGAGCCAAACGTAGAGGTTTCATGGGTGGGAGGGTTCGACTCCACGATATTGCTTGGAACGCCGGTCCGTCAAGTCGGCAGTGGATAAATGCGAACGCCTATAATCCAAGCAGGACCATGACAAGCGCACAGCCAGCCACCAATTCTCGTCGCAACCTATATATCAACGGTAAATGGGAGCCGCAGACCGGGACCGGATCCATCAATGTCCTCTCGGCATCCACCGAAGAAGTGATCGGCTCTGTTCCTGAAGGAACTCTGGAAGACGTGGACCACGCCGTTCACGCGGCACGAACTGCATTCGACCACGGCTGGAGCGAAACCACGGTTCAGGAGCGCGCGGAATGGCTGCGCAAACTAGCCAATGCTCTCAAGGAACGCAGCGAGCAGATAGCAAAAACCATCGCCCAGGAAGTTGGTTCTCCGCTTTCGATGGCAACCAGCATCCAAGCCGGTCTGCCCGTAGTAATCACGAACAGCTATGCGCAAATGATCGCGGAAGCGAAGCTCGAGCAGGAGATCGGCAATTCGATCGTATTCCGCGAGCCGTTTGGAGTGGTGGGCGCGATCACACCCTGGAATTATCCGCTACACCAGATCATGGCAAAAGTCGCCCCGGCGCTCGCGGCGGGCTGCACCGTGGTGTTGAAGCCCAGCGAAGTGGCCCCGCTCAACGCGTTCCTTTTGGCGGAGGCGTGCGAGGCCATCTCCCTGCCGGCCGGTGTCCTGAACATCGTTACCGGCTACGGTCCCATGGTTGGCGAAGCGATCGCAACGCATCCGTTGATCGACATGGTCAGTTTCACCGGCTCGGTGCGCGCTGGAAGGCGAGTAGGCGAGCTAGCTGCGGATACGATCAAGAAAGTCACGCTCGAGTTAGGCGGCAAGTCCGCTTTTGTTGTATTGGATGACGCGCCTTTTGAAAAAGCCATTCCGGCCGGGGCGCGCAACGCGATGCTCAACTCCGGACAGACCTGTTCTGCCTGGACGCGGATGATTGTGCCCCGGAGCCGCCAGCAGGAAGCGCTGGATCTGGCTTCACAGGCCATCGGCAGCTTGAAGTTGGGCGATCCGCTGGATAGCTCGACCCGGCTCGGTCCGCTGATTTCAGCAACGCAGCGCGAGCGTGTGGAAGGCTACATCGCCAAAGGCAAACAGGAAGGCGCGCGCGTGGTGCTGGGCGGCGGACGTCCCGCAGCCTTCGCAAAAGGCTACTACGTCGAGCCAACTATCTTCGCGGATGTAAAATCGAAGATGACGATTGCTCAAGAAGAAATCTTCGGGCCGGTGCTGTCGGTGCTGGCCTACGATACGGAAGAAGAGGCCATCCGCATCGCCAACGACACCATCTACGGGCTAGCGGGCGGCGTATGGTCTGGCGATCCGGAGCGCGCGATGCGAGTAGCCCGGCGCATGCGAACCGGCCAAGTGGATGTGAATGGCGGCAAGTACAACCCACTCGCGCCATTCGGAGGCTACAAGCGCTCGGGAATTGGTCGCGAGATGGGGTTGTACGGCCTGGAAGAATATCTCCAGGTCAAAGCGATTGCCAGGTAATACTGGCGCCTCGATCAGCCAAGACCGCGCCCCTACTTCGTCTACTGAAGCGTGGAATCCGATGCTGGCTTCAATGAGCCAAACAAGCCGTGCTGTCCTTGGGACGGTGCAGCGTTGAAATAGAGGGTACCCGGATCGCCGCCACTTCCGCCGTTACCCCATTGCAGGGCCCAGAGCCCATCAATAGCTATGTTGTTGCCATGGCCGTCCTGCATAGTCCCCAGATAATTGCCGGTATCCAGGTCAAAGGCACTGATCGTCCCATCGCCGAAATTGCCGACGATCAAGGCATAACTGAATGAACCGAAGTTTGCTCCAGTTACCGCCATGCCCCAGGGCAGGTTTAGATGCGCATTGTTCGGAACCAGGTGCTGGAGCAGATTCCCGTTCAGGTCGAAGACGTCTATCAATCCGGTACCGGGGCCGCCGAAGGCCAGGCTTCCGGTGCTATCGGAATAGGCGAAGGAAACATAAAGTCTCCGGCCAAAGCGCTGGATATTGAACGGAAAGTAGGAGTTTGGAAGGTCGAGGTCCTGAAATCCACCCGGCAGCGTAACTTGCTTGAGGGTGTGATCGAAGGTATCGATGGTTCCGTTAGAGAAATTCGCGGCATACAAAGTCGGGCCAATGCTGCTGACGCCGATCGCCAGCCCGGTGTAGGCTGCTGCGTTAGCGCTGTGATCTACAAAGGGAATCGCCGTGTTGTTAGCAACGCCTCCGTACCAGCCCGATATCGTGCCGTCGTAAGTGGCAAACATGAAAGATGCCGGATGGCCGGCAACTACCTCGAAATTACCGGCGCCATAACTGTTATTGACCTGCCCAGTCGGCAGACCAGTTTTCCCCTTGTTCTTAGCGGACGGCGGAATGACGGCCACGAGGCTGTTTACCACCGGCACCGTGGGGGCGGCTTCGGTCACCGCGTACAGGGTCGAAGTGCCGGTCGCGGTATTAGACACCCACAAAGGGCTAGACGCCGATGCCGACATGCCCCAACATCCAACTAAATTAGGATCTGTAACCGCTGCCACGCCTGCTACATCGGCAACCAGATTCGTTTGAACAAAGTTCGTCGCGGCAAATGCCTGCGGCGCGAGCAGCGCCAGAGCAAGTGCGCAGACGCAATAAACAGACTTCTCTTGCAGATACATGTACTAACCTCCTGAGGTTCAATAGAATTCCAGAATATCTCAGGAAAACGGACACTGTCGTAAACTCTTTGTAAATCTGATGATACGGCCTTTGGTAAATCTGAAGATGCGGCCCTCGCCGGCCGGCTCCGGGACCAACGGACTGTATTGTATCCTTGTATGTTATTGAGTTGAGGAATCAATTGTCCAAGGCGCATAATTACAAGGCAAAGATCACGGCGCTCGGTTGCTACACGCCGCCGGGTGTTTTGACCAACCAGGACCTGGAGCGGATGGTCGAGACCAGCAATCAGTGGATTGTCGAGCGCACAGGCATCGTCGAACGTCACATCGCCCCGCCCGAAATGGCCACCTCCGACATGGCTGTCGAGGCCGCCCGCATCGCGCTCGAGCACCGTGGAGTTGACGCCCGCGATCTGGATGCCATTATCCTTTGCACCGTCACGCCGGACATGCTGTTCCCCTGTACCGCTTGCCTGGTGCAGGATCGGATCGGAGCCAAGCGCGCGTGGGGATTCGACCTGGTGGCGGCATGCTCAGGTTTCATCTACGGCCTGACCACGGCGGCGCATTTGATCTCCGCGGGATCACACAAGAAAGTGCTGGTGATCGGCGCCGACACGATGTCGCGGATCATCGATTACACCGATCGTTCCACCTGTATTCTCTTCGGCGACGGCGCGGGTGCCATGCTGGTTGAGCCCACCGAAGAAGGCGAAATCGGCTTCATCGACTTCCTCAACGAGGTCGACGGTTCCGGCGGTGATTACCTGAAGCAGCCCGCCGGTGGAAGCCGCATGCCGGCCACCGCTGAGACCGTCGAGAATCGACTGCATTTTGTAAAGCAGGACGGGGCGCAGGTCTTCAAATATGCCGTGCGAAAGATGTACGAGGCCTCCAGCAACCTATTGCAGCGTAATCAGCTCACAGCCAACGATATTGCGGTTTTAATCCCACACCAAGCCAATCGCCGGATCATCTCGGCGGCCGCCGAGCGCCTGGGAATTAGCTGCGATAAGGTGGTCATCAACATCGAGCGCTACGGCAATACCACTGCCGCCACCATCCCCCTGGCGACGCGCGACGCTCTACAGGCTGGAAAAGTGAAGAAGGGCGACTTAGTAATGTTCGCCGCGGTGGGCGCCGGATATACCGTCGGAACAAATCTCTGGCGATGGGAAATCTAGTACTGCGGCCAAGTCGCTACGCCACCTTGTAAGCGTTATTAAGTACCAATCGACAACTCTTCCAGCGAAACTCCGGTTATAATCGAAAGTCCAACAAAAGGAATCGAAAACGATGTCGCTGAAACTTCGTATTGCGCCTTTATTCTTTCTTCCTTGGGTGCAATTGAGTGCGCAGTATGTTATCAATACCTTCGCGGGTGGAGGCGCGCCTCAAGGGCTGCCAGCGGTGAGCGTCGGAGTCGGTACTCCGACCAGCATCACCAAGGATTTGGCTGGGAACATTTATATCGCCTCGGGGGAGCAGAATCGAGTATATAAAGTCGATGTCAACGGAATCATCACGACCGTCGCGGGCAACGGCGAATACGGCTACTCCGGCGACGGCGGACCGGCTATCTCCGCTGTTCTTGGCGGCCCAGGCGGCATTGCCGTCGATCAATCCGGTAGCATCTATATCGCTGATTCGGGCAACAATCGGATTCGGAAGGTTACCAATGGCATAATTACCACCGTCGTGGGCAACGGAAATGCAGCTTTTGCTGGAGACGGTGGGCCTGCGCTGAATGCGGCACTCAATGTACCGACAGCCGTTGCCCTTGATGGGTCTGGAAATTTGTACATTTCGGATGGTTACAATGGGCGAGTCCGCAAAGTCTCAGGCGGAATAATCTCTTCCGTGGCCGGGGGCGGTGGCGCAAGTCCGGGGGACGGTGGACTGGCGACCAACGCAATCATCGGATTTCCATCTGACGTCGCCTTTGATTCGTCGGGCAACCTTTACATTGCAGAGTCTACCGCTAATCGCGTTCAGATGGTTACCAATGGGGTGATCACCACAGTGGCTGGCAATGGTACGAGGGATTGGTCCGGTGACAGTGGTTCTGCCATCAATGCCTCGCTGAATCAACCCGGGGGGATCGCGCTCGACTCTTCGGGGACTCTTTACATCTCGCAGCAATGGGACGGCCGCGTTCGCAAGGTCTTGAAGGGCATAATTACGACCGTGGCCGGTAATGGCACTCCGGCATTTTCGGGCGACAATGGCCCGGCGACTTCCGCTGGTTTAGGAGCGGCCGGTTTGTTTAGTGATCCCAGCGTGCTTTATATCGCCGATGGCGCCAACAGCAGGATCCGCACCGTGGTCAGTGGTGTGATTCACACAATCGTTGGGAACGGCAGCCTCAGTTACATGGGCGATGGGGTTGCAGCGACAGCTACTACTCTGGCAGGCCCCACCGGCGTTGCCGTTGACAATACCGGCAATGTCTACATCGCAGATACAGGGAACTCCCGCATTCGCAAAGTCTCGGGCCGCCAGATGACAACTGTCGCCTCCTTAACTGAATGCCCAATTTCAAACCGGTGCAGCTATCAACTAACAGTCGACCCGACGGGATCAGTCTACTTCACGGATCTCAATTTCATTCGCAAGATCAGTAAGGGTGTGATTACCGTGGTTGCGGGCAACGGTTCCTTTACTTCCTCCGGTGATGGCGGGTTGGCAACGAGTGCCGGAGTCACGCCCGACGACGTTTTGACTGTCGCGGCAAACGGGGATCTCTACTTCAGTGAATTCCGGTCCAAAGTTCGCAGAGTTAGCAGCGGCATCATTACGACTGTCGCCGGATCGAACAACTTTGCCCTGGGAGACGGGGGACCAGCCCTAAGTGCTGGCCTGCTGGACATCAGCGGTCTGGCCGTGGACAGCGCCGGCAATCTGTTCATCACAGACACGGGCCACAGGCGGATACGCGAAGTGACGAATGGAGTGATAACGACGATTGGGGGGACTGGAACTGCCGGTTCGTCCGGGGACGGAGGACCAGCTGGCATGGCAAGCATCAGCCCATTTGGTCTCACGCTGGATAGTAGTGGAAATCTCTATTTCTGGAACTCGTTCAACATACGCATGATCTCGAATGGCATCATCACTACCATTGCAAGTATTCCCCCAACACCCGTGAATATCGACTCGTCGCTCGCGCGAGATACTTCTGGAAATCTTTATGCCGCGGATTGGTGGAGCAATCGCATCTGGATTCTGAGCCCAACAGGTCTAGGAAGCCCCATCGGCAGCTTCGACACTCCCCTCGACAACACCACCGGCGTGGCTGGCGCAATTCCCGTAACGGGCTGGGCACTCGACAGCGTCGGGATATCCAAAGTCCAGGTTTGGCGCGAGCCGGTCGGCAATGAACCCGTTGCTTCGAACCATCTGGTCTATGTCGGGGATGCTGTTCAGGTCGCGGGTGTTCGGCCCGACGTCCAAGCGCTTTACCCCAACATGCCCTTCAATGATCGCGCCGGATGGGGCTACATGCTCCTCACGAACTTTCTTCCCAGCGTCTCCGGTGCGCTGGGCAACGGAACCTACAAACTGCACTTCATTGCATACAACAATGCAGGCGGCCAGACCGATCTTGGCACCCGCACCATTGTTGTAGACAATGTACACGCCTCCAAGCCCTTCGGCACGATAGACACGCCCGGCCAGGGTGACACCATAGAGGGCGCCTACGTCAACTTCGGCTGGGCGCTCACCCAGAATCCCTACTGCATTCCAAACGATGGACACACCCTCAACGTCTTTATCGACGGACTGATACTAGGCCATCCGACTTACAACCAGAAGCGCAGTGACATCGCGACTTTGTTCCCGGGCCTGTGCAACAGCAATGGCGGAGTCGGATTCTTCTATATCGATACGACCAAGCTCGCAAATGGGCTGCACAACATCGCTTGGGCGGTTACCGACAACCAGGGCCGCGGCGATGGCATCGGCAGCCGTTACTTCACGGTTCAAAACGCCGGCGGAGTAGCGGCGCCGGACGAGATGGCTCCGGAGTCTGTGAAGACCCGCACCGCTCAAACGCGACGCGGTTCCTACGCTATCGAAGTTGAGGAACTGGATCGGATAGAGCTAGACTTAGGAACAATATCAAGCGACTCGCTGCCTGTTGGATCAACTCTCAAGGACGGGGTGTTCTATTGGCAGCTTGGGCCGGGGTTTCTGGGCGATTACGAGTTTCGGTTCACGCGGGCGGATGGAACCAGGGCACTGCTGCACGTCAAAGTTCGGCCGAAAAGCTATGCGCGAAACTAAAACCTCTCCCGCAGCAGCTTAGCAATCCGCTTCGCCAAATCGTTGGTCACGCCCAGGTTTTCGCCAAAAAAACGCACCTTGCCGGATAGGTCAGACTCGAAAAGGACATGTCCGTCGCGGGCAGCCACGGTTGTGATCACATCCACCGTAGTGCCCCCGCTCACAGTAGTCAACTCGCGCCGCAGCTGACTGCCTTCTGTGAACTTTCCAACCTTGGTGCGCAGGGTCACCAGGTCAGCAACGTTGTTAGCTTCCTGATCGCCGCTGCGGTACACCTTTTGGAAAGCCCCGTCTTTGCGGACGCGCTCAATCAATCGTTCGTAGATGGCAAAGCGAAACTCCGGAGGAATGCTAGAGTCTCCAGCCTCGATCGGTTCAATTTGAATGGCCGAGGCTGAAAGTTTCTTCGGCTTGGCCTTACTCTCTGATTGGCGTGAAACAGCCGGCTGAGCTATCGCAAGCTGTGAAACGAGCATCGCCAGAAATCCGAAGACTTTCAACGCACGACTGTGCTTCATGGCTGTTTCCCTTCTTTCAACTCCAGCCCCGCGGTAGCGCCCTCCCGCGCCCCGGCTGCAATCAGCTGTGCGCGCATATCTGTTCCCTGTCCTATGGGAAGCGCGAAGATTGCGGCGTGCAGCCCGCCCCCCGTACCGTGGTAAGAGATCGTAAGGATGTCTACCTTCGTTCGCATCAGCAGGGTCAACACCTTGCCGCTCCCGTAAGGCGCAGCGATTGCGGCCGTCTTGACCCCTCGGGCAACCTTCCCGCCCGATTGTGTAGTTTCGGAACCCACATAAATGCCATCAATCGAGGTGACTGGCACCATCGCGACGTCCTTGCCGCCTGTGAACAGCATGGACCCGTTCTGCACGCTCAGCTTCCCGCTTTTTTGAGAACTGATATTTTCCAGCCCGATGACATGGCGGACTGTTGGCGATTCGCTGCCGGATTTCGTTCCGGAACCCACCGCCAACGATTGAGCCGGCAGTGTGGGCCCTCCGGCGATGATGAGGATAATAATGGCGGTCGCTAGCATATAGCGCATGACGGCGTTCCCTCCTGACGTAGGGTTCAAGCTTAGCACTGCTTTGACGCTCTTGTCTCAATGGCCCGCTCCTGCTCAGGACCGTATTGGCCGAGTGGCTGGTGACACTTGGGTTACTCTAGTGTATATGGGTCCTCTCGAAAACCTCGAACAGTGGGACGATTTCGTTCAGGAGCGCTATAAACCGAATAAGTCCAAGGAAGAATTCCGGCAGTACAACGAATCCACTCCGCCGGTAGTGCGCGAGTTCTATCGCTTGAACCACACCCACCAGACGCTGGAGTTCGTGCGGCAAAAGAAGGAGCAATACCTGGCGAAGCAAAAACGCCAGATGAGCATCTGGGAGGCCATGGAGTACCTGAACACGTTGGTCGATGACAGCGATCCCGATACTGACCTCTCGCAGATCGAGCACAATCTCCAGACCGCCGAAGCGATCCGCCGGGATGGTCATCCGCGCTGGTTCGTACTGGCGGGTTTCATCCACGATTTGGGTAAAGTGCTGTGCCTCTACGGAGAGCCCCAGTGGGCGGTGGTCGGCGACACTTTTCCAGTGGGCTGCGCCTATTCAGACAAAATTGTCTTCCCGGAGTTCTTCCGCGACAACCCTGATGCAAAGGTTCCCGCTTATCAGACCAAACACGGTATTTACTCTGAGAATTGCGGCCTGAATAATGTCGAGCTATCGTGGGGACACGACGAGTACCTGTACCACATCGTTAAGGACTACCTGCCTGAGCCCGCGCAGTACATGATCCGATACCACTCTTTCTATCCGGGCCATCGCGAGGGAGCCTACGAATACTTGATGAACGATCACGATCGCGAGATGTTCGGCTGGGTACGCCGCTTCAATCCCTACGATCTGTATTCGAAAGGCACCGAGCGTCCCAAGCTCTCCGAACTGCGGCCTTATTATGACGATCTGGTGTCGGAATACTTCCCCCAGCGCATCGCCTGGTAACGGCGTTTCCGCTATCCTGAGCCATAAGTGAATAAGCGAAAAGTTGTTGTCTTCGGGAGTGGAGGGCAGCTGGGCGTGGAGCTGGTCCGCGAATTCACCGGGCGCGGCTACTCGGTGGAGGGCTTCGAGCGCACGACCGTGGACATCGCCGATACCAGCCGCGTCGAGCACGTTCTAGCGCAAGCCGACCCTGAGATAGTGCTCAATTCCGCCGCCTACAATCAAGTGGACGTGGCCGAGAAAGAGCCGCTGCCGGCATTCATCGCCAACGGCCTGGCGGTTCGTAATTTGGCGATGGCTTGCCGTCAACTAGACGCGCAGCTGGTGCATTTTTCCACTGACTACGTTTTCGATGGTACTGCCGGCCGTGCTTACACTGAGGATGATCACCCGCGGCCACTGGGAGCTTATGGCGTCTCGAAATTGGCCGGCGAATTGTACGCCCAGGCGTATCTTGAACAGCCGCTGGTGATCCGAACCTGCGGCGTGTTCGGCCCTGGCGGACTCCGTACCGCGCGCGGCAACTTCATCGAAACCATGCTGCGGCTTGCGACGGCCAGCCGGCCCATTCGGGTAGTAGAGGATCACGTCGCTTCGCCAACCTACGCGCCTCTGCTAGCTGCTCGTGCGGCCGACCTGGTGGAGCGTAAACAGCGCGGTCTGTTTCACGTCGGAGGCGGCACGCCGATATCCTGGTTCGATTTCGCGGCCACGATATTTCGCGTTGCCGGGTTGAAGCCGGAGCTGCAGCCGACCAATGAGCGGGAGTACCGTACGGCAGCCCGTCGTCCAAGGTACTCCGCGCTCTCCAACGCCAAGATGGAACGCTGTGGAATTGAACCCATGCCGCCGCTTGAAAGGGCCGTGGAAATGTATCTCCGGGCCCGCGAGAGCTACTTCGGTAAAAAGTAGACCCCGTTGTATTTAGGCGCAAGAATCGGATGGAATCGCGTCCCGTAATCCGCGATACTCGAAAGCGGGATGCGAGAAGATCTTGCCTGGAACGATGCATTGAGCGGCCTGTGGTCGCGCGGTTATGGCCGCCTGGGAACACTGCTATGCCCCGCCAATGCGAAGATTTGCGGTCGCTCTATCAGAAACGCTGATCTCTTCCGCAGCCGTATAGATATGGCACGCTATCGCTTCGGCCGCGGCGAGTATCAGTACTTCGCCTATCCTCTTCCGGAATTGGTTGAGACATTCCGCCGCGAGCTCTACAGCCGCTTAATAGACACCGCCATTGAATGGATGAAAGCGCTGCGTCGGCCGCAGGGCTATCCTCCCGCGCTGGATGACTTCCTGAAGAGCTGCCACACCGCCGGTCAACAACGGCCCACGCCTCTTATGCTTCGGTACGGAACGGGCGATTTTAATTGCCTCCACCAGGATCTCTACGGCGACATCTTTTTCCCGTTCCAGGTCGTGGTCGGGTTGAGCCAGCCTGATAAAGAATTCACTGGAGGCGAACTGCTGTTGGTGGAACAGCAGCCCCGCGCGCAATCGATCGGACATGCGATTCGCTTGGAACAAGGCGAAGGTGTGGTTATCACTACGCGTTATCGGCCAGCGAAGGGGTCGCGCGGCTACTATCGGACCAACTTTCGCCATGGCGTCAGCCCGCTGCTTTCGGGCGAGAGGTACACTTTGGGAATCATTTTCCACGACGCCACCTGACCGTCGCATCAGCGTTCCTGGCTGCGATACGATGAAGCCGTCATGTCTTTGCTTCCCAACCTGAGGCATGCACTGCGCACTCTTTTACGCAGCCCGGCCTACGCGCTGACTTGTATTACAATCCTGGCACTCGGCATTGGAGCGAATACGGCTATCTTTAGCGTCGTTGACTCGGTGATCCTGACGCCCCTTCCTTACCCCGACGCTTCGCGGCTGGTCTTCGTCTGGGAGCGTTTTCCGAACATGCCCGATCCGCCCGGAGGCCGCATCCAGGTTGCGCGCAAGAACTATCTCGAATGGAAGCGCGAGAATACCGTCTTCAGCGATATGGCCGCATTCCGGGACATGCCTTTGGATGAAACCGGAATCGATCAACCTCAGCACGTTTCCACCGGCTTTGCCTCCGCCAACGTCTTCCCGATGCTAGGCGTGCAAGCGCGTTTCGGCCGGCTGTTCAACACCGATGAAGAACGCAAGGATAACGATCACGTCGCCATTTTGACAGACAAATATTTCGACCACCGTTTCCATCGCGACCCAGCGGCGCTCGGCAAATCGATTATCCTCGGCGGCGCAGCGTATACCGTCATCGGCGTACTGCCTCCAAAATTCCACCTGCCTGCCACCTGGGAAGGAATGGATCAAAGGAAGCCCGACGTCTGGGTTCCGCTTTCACACCTCTGGAATTCGCCCAACGATGACGCCAACCGCCAGTTGCTCGTTATGTCGCGGCTGAGACCGGGAGTCTCACTCGCTCAATCGCGCACCGAAATGGCTGCTATCGCCCAGCGCCTCAGCCAGTCTGACAAGAAGTTGGACGAAGGCTGGACTGCGGCGGTCTTCCCCTTCGAGGTTGAGGATACGTCGCCGACTCTTCACCTCGCGCTCTACGTCTTGCTGGCCGCGGTGGCATTCCTGTTGTTGATCGCGTGCGCAAATCTAGCCAATCTGACGCTCGCGCGGGCGACGCTTCGTTCGCGTGAAATCTCGGTTCGTCTGGCACTTGGGGCCACCCGCACACGCATCCTGGCGCAATTGGTTTCAGAGTCGTTCGTCGTCTCGCTCTTGGGAGCTGCAGCGGGCCTCGTGCTGGCACATTGGTGCATCAAACTGATGCTCGCGCTGGAACCGCCCGATATCCAGCGCCCCGAACTCATCGGTATCGACCTGCCTGTTTTTACCTTCGCCGCTTTCGCCAGCGTCCTCACAACTCTGCTGTTCGGCCTGGCGCCTTCGATCGCGGTTTCCCGCCAGGAGCTGAGTTCTGCTCTCAAGGCCGGTGGCCGGGGCGTTTCCGCGGCGCGCGTCCGCAGCCGTCAGTTCCTCATCGTGGTTGAAGTGGCATTAGCACTGATGCTATTGGCCGGCGCAGGCCTGATGGCCCGTAGTTTTCGCGAGATGATCGCGACGGGTATCGGCTTCCAGACCGCGCACCTCCACACCATCGATATCGCGCTGCCTGAAAAGCGCTACGCCGATGATGCCGCGCGATCGCGGTTTTTCCGTACTGTGGTAGACCGGGCTCGCACCGTGCCGGGCGTCACGGCCGCAGCGGTCATTGACAACCTGCCTTTGCACCAAATCGCAGATTCGAATTTCTACATCGCCGGCCGCCCCGAACCGCCGCTCCAGTCTCTCCCCATCGCCGACACGGCGCACAGCAGCCCGGAGTATTTCGGCGTGATCGGCTTGCGGCTCTTCGCCGGCCGCTTCTTCACTGATGCCGACCTGGCATTCACAGAAAAAGACAAGGATGCCGTCGTCATCATTAACCAGGCATTCGCGAGGCAGTTCTTTCCCGCCGAAGAGCCGCTCGGAAAACGCTTGTTGAGTCCGGATAAGAAGCACGCGTCCGAGATTGTCGGCGTCGTGGCCGACTATCGTCCGATGGGCGTGGAGAACGGCGTTAGACCGCAAATGTTTTGGCCGGATCTACGGCTCCGTAGCGCTACCTTGATTGTCCGAACCCACTCCGAGATTGTACGAACCCGCGCCGAATCCGCCTCCCTGGCCCATTCGATTCAGAGCGCGATTTGGTCTGTCGACAAAGACGTCCCCGCAGACAAAGTCTTTACAATGGACTATCACTTGGAATGGTGGCAGTCTCAACGGAAATTCAACACGCTTCTGATGGGAATCTTCGCCGGGCTCGCGCTTCTCTTGGCCATGATGGGCATCTATGGCGTGCTCTCGAACCTGATCGCCTCGCGCGTCCGCGAGATTGGTATTCGCATGGCCATCGGTGCGACCTCCGGCCAAATTGCAAAATTGATTTTGCTGCAGAGCATGCTTCCCGTAGCGATTGGTCTGACCCTCGGCCTTACAGGCACATTCGCGCTCAGCCGATTCTTGGAAGCGCTGCTGTACCATGTTCAGGCGCGTGACCCGCTGACGCTCGCGCTCGCGGTGTGCACCATTCTTCTTATCTCACCGATCGCCATCTATGTGCCGTTGCGGCGGGCTACGAGCGTCGATTGCACCGTGGCTCTGCGGGAAGAGTAGTTGCGCGCAAACGCTCCGGCATTTACGGTTTCAGCGCGGCAATTTCTGCCTGCAGCCGATTCACAATTTCCCCGACGGGCATTCCGCGTTTCCGATCTCGATCTGCTTGCCTGCGCCCATCAAAGCGGTACCCCCAGAAATCTGCCGTCTGGCATCTGCGCGAAGCCTCCTAGGAGCACCAAGTCGAATATGTCTCCGTTCCGCGAAGAATTAGTTATTAGGACCGAGGCCGCGGCCACGTGATACTCGGTATAGACGCCCTGGGCTCCCGGCATGCAGCGAGGTGTCAAACCCATGATCTGGCCGATTGAGATTGTCTGCGCTTGCCCGACAGGCAATTCAGGAATCGGACGCCCTCCGCGATACCAGCAGGAAATGGGGCTCCCGGAGACTGGCTCAACTGCGAAGGAAGTCTCGCGTAAGGATACAACACATCAGTCGCCCTCAATCATCAGCCGCATTTCATTGGTCGCCCGAAAGCCAAGCTTCTCATACAACGGCCGGCCTTCATTGCTCGAGTGTAAGATTACCGCGCGAATGCGATTCACGCGGCACCACTCCAGTGCCAGCTCCATCAGTCGCCGTGCCAGCCCCTGACGCCGGCTGTCCGGTTTGGTGTAGACATTTAGAATATTTCCGCGCCGCGATCCGGGACCTACCATGTGCGGCGGCCAGTCCATCAGCCACAAACCCAAACCGGCTGCCACAGACCCGTCCGCACGAACCGCGAGCCACGCGAGGTATTCGCCCTCTTCCATTTTCCGAAGAAGCCAAGGCCGGAACGCCATAACCATCGCATCCAGAACCACTTGGTCGCGATAGCCCATCTCGAAGAACATTGCCCGGCGATGCGCAATGATGATCTCGGCATCACCGATTGTCCCCGCCCGAAATTCGAAGGTCTTCGCCAAGCGAGGTTCGGTGCTCTTACTTGGTTGCGTAGTAGCCTTTGCGCGCCTGTACCTTCCAGTCCTTGTTGTTGGTCCTTATTTCGATTTTGCGGAAGGTGCCGTCCTTGTTGGGATTGGTGGATGTGTAGCCGATCGCGTATTGGCTCCGCATCTCGTTTTGAAGCTCGCTGAATGCGTCTTGCAGGGTCATCTTCCGGTCGACATGGAATACGTGGCCGCCGGTTTCCTCCGCCATGCGCCGCAGCTCTGAATCGCTCACACCACCGAAGACTAACCCGTGGCCGTAGTAAAAGGCCCGATCCACATAGTAGAACCCGTAAATGATCGCGTCTGCTCTTTGCGCAGCCTCGATGGCCTGCGCTATTTTGTACCGGCTGCCCTGGTCCTCGCCGTCGGTGATCAGCACCAGCACTTTGCGTCCAACCTGGCCCTTGAGTTGATCGCTGGCCGCCAGATAAACTGCGTCGTACAAGATCGTTCCGCGAGGCTGCGAGATGGTCGGAACAGGCCCCGGATGCAGTCCCCCAACATCAGAGTTCACTTGCAGCCCCTCCAGGCCTCTCCGAAGCAGCGTCGCCGAGTTGGTGTAGTCTTGCAACAGCTCCGCATCCGAGCCGAAGCTGATTAGGAAAGCCAGATCCTGTTTTCGTAAGACGGAGCCGAAGAACTGATACGCGGCGTTTCTTTCGGTCTCGATCAGATTTCCCTGGCTTGCGCTGACGTCGATCAGCAGCCCGATTGTCAGCGGCAGATCGGTCTCGCGATTGAAGTATTTGACGTCCTGCTGCTTGCCGTCCTCGAAGATCGTGAAGTCATCCTTGTTCAGACTTCCGACCAGACCTCCGCGCTTGTCACGCACGTTAAACAGGATATTAACAAGCTGGACCTCAACCTTAATAGTGGGCTCGTCCTGCGCAAACGTGACAGGAACGCCAGGCGCCAGGAGCATCGCGGATACAAGTAGAATGGAAGTCGTTCGCATACAGATTATATTGGTAGATGCGCCGTTTCGGCGTCTCGTTGCAATGCGCAAAGCCATACTCCACCTGAAAAAGGCAGATCCCGTTCTATCTTCCGTGATCGAACGCGTCGGCCGCTACGGGATCCAATATCGCGAGCCGAATTTCGAAACACTCGTTAGATCTATTGTCTATCAGCAATTGAGCGGACGGGTAGCCACCGTCATTTTCGGCCGCTTGAGCGCGCTCGTTCCGCGCGGTAAACTCACTCCGGAAGCTATTCTGAAGCTGACTCCGGCCCGCATGCGAAAGGCTGGATTATCCAAGCAAAAGACCGCCTATATTCGCGATCTGGCCCGCAAGACAGCTCGCGGCGCGCTAAATTTCGAAACCTTGGCAGAGATGGCCGACCACGAGGTGATCGAGCACTTGACGCAGGTTAAAGGCATCGGCGTTTGGACTGCCCACATGTTCCTGCTCTTCGCTCTGCAGCGCCCCGACGTGTTGCCTACCGGCGACCTCGGCATACGAATGGCCATCCGCAAAGCGTACGGGTTGGACGACCTCCCTCACCCCAAAGACATTGAGGAGATCGCCCTGCGATGGCGCCCGTACTGCTCAGTCGCGACCTGGTATTTGTGGCGAAGCCTCGAAGGCCAAGCCGAAATCTAATTTTTCCGGGCCGCGCGCCAACAGGCATCATTGGATAAACTTGCTGCATGATTACCGGCGCCCACGTTCTCTTTTACAGTCAGAATCCCGAGGCTGATCGCGCATTCTTTCGCGACATATTGCAATTTCAAGCCGTGGATGCCGGACGAGGCTGGCTGATCTTCAAACTGCCACCCGCGGAAGCCGCCCTGCATCCTGCCGACGGGGCACTCAAACCCGGGCAGCACCTGTTGCCGACGCAGTTCTATCTGATGTGCGATGATTTGCAGTCGCTCATGAAGTCACTCGAGGCCAAGAAAGTCAGCTGCACACCGGTCGCCCAAGAGCGTTGGGGGATGAGAACAACTATCAAGTTACCCAGCGGCGGCGAACTCGGCCTTTACCAGCCGGCGCACCCAACAGCTCTCAACCTTTGAGAATCTCCCGCGCGGCGTTGTGCCCCGGCGCACCCATCACGCCCCCGCCCGGATGCGTGCCCGATCCACATAGATAAAGACCCCGGATCGGCGTCCGGTAACGCGCGCAACCAGCCACTGGCCTCATCACGAACATCTGATCCAGACTCATCTCGCCATGGAAAATGTTGCCGCCTGTTAGTCCGAAGCGCTGTTCCAGATCGAGCGGGGTCAGAACTTGCTTTTCGATCACCAAGTGCCGGAAGCCGGGCGCGTATTCTTCGATCAGATCCAGCACGCGATAGGCAAACGGCTCGCGTAGCTCGTCCCAGTGCGAGTCGCGCAGGGTGTACGGCGCGTATTGAATGAAAATACCCATGATGTGCTTGCCTGCCGGCGCTAGCGACGGATCGTACAGCGTCGGCACCGTTAATTCGAGCAGCGGCGATTGCGATGGACGGCCGTACTTGGCGTCATCCCAGGCGCGTTCGACGTACTCCATCGACGGACAAATGTGCATCGTGGCGCGATGCTGCGGCCCATTGTCTCCCGGCAGCGCGCTGAAATTCGGCAGCCCGTTCAGCGCCAGATTGATCTTGCACGACGTCCCTTCGCTCCGATACTTTTGGATGGCATCCAGGAAATCGGGCGCCAACTCGCGCGCGTCCACCAATTGAAGAAACGTCAAGTGCGGCGTCAAGTTGCTCACAACGACTGGGGCGTCGAACTCTTCCCCGCCCTCCAGAACCACGCCGCGTGCCCGGCCATTCTGCACCAGGATCGCCTCGACACGCGCATTGGTCCGGATTTCGGCGCCACGGCTGCGCGCCGAATCGGCAATCGCGTTTGAAACCGAGCCCATTCCCCCGCGCACGAAACCCCACAGACCCCGGTGGCCACCCACGCTGCCCATCACGTGATGGAGCAGAATATAAGCGGTGCCGGGTGAACGTGGCCCGCCGTTCGCGCCAATCACGCCATCGGTGGCGAGCGTTACCTTGATTGAATCGGACTCGAACCACTCGTCCAAGAACTCCGCGGCGCTTTGGGTGAAGATCTTCACCAGCCCAACGATCTCTTTGGGGCTGAGGCCGCGTAGCCTTCCAGCCAGCTTCAGGTAGTCGACGAGATCGCCAAGACCACCCGGCGGAAACTCCGGCGGCGTCGTGAGCAGCAGCCCTTCCACCACCTGTGACAGCCGCTCCAGATGGTCTTCATAAGCGGGAAATACGTTGGCATCGTGCTTGGAAAACTTCGCGATCTCGGCTAACGTCCTCGCACGGTCCTGCCACATGAAAAGATGACGGCCGTCCGGAAATGCCGAAAAGAACGCCGGATCCTTGGCGTCCACCCGGTATCCAAAGCGCGGCAGATCCAGTTCCCGAATGATGCGCTCCCGCAGCAGGCTGGTCAAATATGAAGCCGTGGAAACGCGGTATCCCGGCCAGATCTCTTCGGTGACTGCACAGCCGCCCACCAATTCGCGGCGCTCCAACACCAACACCTTGCGGCCGGCACGCGCCAGATATGCGGCGCAGACCAAACCATTATGGCCGCCACCGACTATGATCGCGTCGTATTTGTTCACAAGAGGACTGTACCACTCCGAAACCCGGCGCTAATCATGCGGCTTGCGTACATCGAAGATCCAGATGCCTCCCACCCGGTCCACTGGATTCCGCGCGCGCAGCCACGTGAACGACCCGGGCGCTTCATACAGGTCGTATAGCACGGTGGCGCTGATGGCCACTATACAATCCATGTTCTGTCGTTCTCCAGGCTGATTTGTTCTGGCCACGTAGCCAGGATGCTCGATGCCGTAATACGACGGCTCCGCGGTTCCAAAATATTCGAGACAATATCGCGCCGGATGAGCATCCGTATAAAGCTTCAACTTCTTAAGATCCTCACCCCAGTCGATATTTGAATCGAGCAGATAATGTGGCCCACGCCAAGTACCGCCACTTACTAAATTGAAGAACGACAGATACCCCGGACTCGCCGACAGCGACTCGGCTACCAGCAGCACACCCACAATCGCCAACAGCGGCCCGGTCCAAGGCGGCCGTGACTTTACCAGCGCCGCGAATCCAGCCGCAAGTGCAATGAAGAAGAACGGATAGAAAGGCAGCAGATGGCGAACCCCCAGGTCGATTCGCGCCACCATGCTCAAACCGAAATAGAGTGCGGCGGGAACGAGAATGGTTGCCCAGGCGGCCGGCACCTTGCGCAGATTTGCCCGGAAGCTTTTTCGGAACAGAGCCGAAAGGCCCCCAATGAGAAGAACGCCGAACAGCAGCAGGTCCGCGGTAGGCGTCTTCACTAAGAAGACAACCGGAAAGTAATACCACCAACCTGTTTGCGACTGCTGGCCAAGCAGGTAGCTAAGATGACCCATTGAATTGTGCCGTGCGAAGTCGCTCAATCCACGATAAAAAGAATTTGCTTGCAGTGACCCTACCCGCCCCGCCTGGCACAGTAGCCCTCCGATCAGGTTCTTGCAATCCACCACGGTCTCGAGCGGTGGCCCCGGTCTAATCATCGCCCACGACGGCACGAAATACTTCGCTTCCGGCAAATAGACGGCGACAACCGCCACATACGCAATGGCTGCTACCGCCAAGAGGGAGCCTGTGAAATGTAAAACGGAAAAGCGTTCCCTCTCTTGCCACCACCGGAATACATAGAGGATTGCGTAGGCCGGCAACAGTATTAAACCCGAGAACTTCGTTCCGATTGCAAAACCCAACAGCACGCCCGCCAGCACCAGATGCAGCTTCCGCCGCGAGCCTAGAAAAGCATCCCAGGCAATGCAAGCGGCGAACATAAAGAACGTAGCTCCTAAATCGGTCGTAGCATAGTGCCCGTGGGCCAGGATGTTGGGATCGAAGACCAGCAGCGTCACCGCTAACAACGCCGGTCCATTGCCGAATCTGCGCCGGGTCCACGCCGCCACTAAAAGACCGAGCGCGGCCGTCAGCAGAATGATGCTGCTTCGCGCCGCCATCAGCATCGTGTCGGCCGGAACTCGATTGTGATACATGAACGCAAATCCGAACTCGATGTCTTGCTTGTTGATCCAGCTCGGGTCATCTACCGGAAGGCGTGGATTAAAGTACAGCAGCGGTAGAGCCGCCAGTAGTTTCGCCAGCGGCGGCTGTTCCAGATTGAAGCGCAATCTGCCGGTCTTCAGGTAGCTGTAACCGGATCCCAGTTCGAACCCTTCGTCCCAAACCTGGCTTTCTTTGGCCGCGGACCAGATCTGCAATCCGGCCGCCAGGGCCAGCAGCAGCGCTACAGAAATCCAAAACTTTAGTTGAGTACGCGAGCCCGTTGCCACGGATTCTCAGCTTACGCTTTCCGCGCTGTAACGCGCGATCAGACCGGTGCGAACGGCCTGGTGATAGATACGCATGAAGAACCAAGACGCCACAAAAATATATCCGACCGCAAGAAGGTTGCTCGCCGCCAACATTGTTCCTGGTAACACCCTTCCCGATACGACCGTTCGCATGCCTTCGAATACATACGAGGCCGGCAGGGCGCGGGAAATCACCCGCATCCAGTTCGGCAGCGTCGAGAGCGGATAAAAGACCGCGGCGAATGGCGATAAAATCGCAGGAATCGGCCAAATCAGCCATTCCGACGCCGGTCCGAATCGGAGTACCATCCCGCAGGCGAAGATGCCGAGTGCGATGCCAAATAGAAAAAGCGCCAAAAGGAATGGGATAAGCAACATGCCGTATACCAGGAACGACAGGCCAAAAACCAGGCTCGCCAAGACCAGCATCACCAGCAATCCCACCGAACTGGTAGCAATGGCGGAGAGCACCAATCCAGCGATGTATTCCGAGATAGAAAGCGGTGTCGCGAAGACATTCAGGAAATTGCGCGACCACACATCTTCGAAAAAGGCCGTCGTCACGCCCTGCATGACGCGAATGAAAAAGTCCCACAGTAGCACCGCGCCCAACAAGGCAGGAATAAAATTGAAGCCTGAAGAAGCGATGGCGTTGAGGTACTTGGTGATGAATCCCCACAAAACGATGTCGACCGTCACCCATGCAAACAGCGGCACCACGCGCACCGGACTTCCCCGATATAAATAAAACTGCCGGAGCATAATGGCTGCTATACGGTTGAAATTCATCTTTTAGACCCGCTCTAACGTGAGAGGCTCGCGGGCCACCGTGACGAATAATTCTTCCAGTGTCTCTTTCCCGTGCTCGCGCGGCAAGGTCTTCGGATCGCCTTCCAGCAGAATCCTCCCACGCGAAAGGAAAAGCACGCGATCGCAGACTTCCTCTACTTCATACATGTTGTGCGAGGTCCATAGCACACCTGCCGTGCCGCGTGCAGTGTTCTCTCGAATGCGGGCGCGGATATCGCGAGCCGTCGCCGGATCGAGCGATGCAGTCGGCTCGTCTAGCAACAAAAGCTGCGGATCGTTGATCAAAGCTTTCGCCAATCCCACGCGTGTCTGCTCGCCCGAAGAAAGCACGCCACACTTAAAATCTCTGAATTTTTGAAGATCGAACTGTTCGAGCAGTGCTTCCATGCGCTCGCTCAGTTGCTTCACTGCATACATCATGCCGAAAACACGTAGATTTTGGTATACCGTCAGATTTCCCGGCAGCGGAGCGTAGACTGCGGCGAAGTTCGTATACTCCAGCGCCCGAGCGCGATTTTCGGCGATATCAATGCCTTCGATAAGAATCCGGCCCGCGCTCGGCGCCAGAACACCGAGAACCATGTTAATGGTCGTGGTCTTCCCCGCTCCATTGGGACCAAGCAACCCGACGATCTCGTTGCGTCCCACCTCGAACGAGATTCCGTCGACGGCCACCGCGTCGCCGTACGATTTGCGTAGATCCACCACTGAAAGAACCGACGGCATGGCCAGGCACTAACTAGACTCCACTGCGGAACCACCGCTGCGCATATGTGACGGTGCGCCGGATCGCCTCTTTGGCTTCGTCGTCAAGAGCGGCCGCGTCACCGCGACATTTCGTATTCGGAAACACGCCACGCAATTGCAGAATGTATTTCTGTCCGGCCACACCGTAAGCCTGAGCATCGGCGATCAACAGCAGCGTTTTCGCAAACACCTCCATCGCTTCGTCGCGCTTGCCATTATTCCAGTCTTGCCATGTCGCCACATAAAGATCGGCGAAGCCCGCTGCCGGCATATTGCCCACCGCTCCGCGCGCTAAGTCGTCCAGAAATGTCGGACCGTGCTTGCCTGTGAACACGCCCTGTAGCAACTGACCGCGCTTGCGATACTCGGTCAGCCGAGGTAAGGTCGCTCCCGCCTCATCCTTCACGTACCGCAGCGTCGGAATCTGCTTGGCCATACGCAAAACCAGGTCGACGCTCATCGGACCAATGGTCTGCACGATTAGTGGACGGCTGCACGCTTCGCCGATTGCCGAGTAGTATTCCATCTGCTTGGCCTCGTCCTGGCCTCCGTTCAACGGGATCGCGATGATCGCGTCAGGGGCGAGCTTATCCGCATGACGCGCGTATTTCGCCGCGGTCTCGGTATCGGAAGCTTGCACTCCGATCACTACCGCCGGTCGCGTCTTCGCATCTAGAGCTTTGTTGGCGCGAACGAGTGCTTCGGCGCCGACCAGCCTTTCGTCGTAACTTAACAACGGAAATTCGCTGGCCAATTGCGGCCAAACCATGCCCTGCACGCCAATGCGGTCGAGGAAATGCACTTCCTGGGCTAGAGTCTCAACGTCCAGTGCACCAGAATCGTTGAAGGGCGTTTGCATGATGGGGAAAATGCCCTCCAGCCTGCGTTCCGCCTCCCCGTAGGCCGATCGAAGAAACATCATCGAGCCGCCGGCGGCAGCCCTGGCGAGAAACTCACGCCGGTAAATAGCTCTCATGACCATATAATGTTAGCGAAAAGGAGATCGCGTATGAAGCCTGTGAGACTAACGCCCGTTACCGGTGTGGCATTCCTGACGCTAACCGCTACAGTAATAATCTTCATTACGTTCCACAACGCTCGCGCCGCCCAAGCCGCCGTCCCTCACTTCGAGCCCGATCCCTATTGGCCCAAGCAGTTGCCCAACAACTGGATGTTAGGCCAGGTCTCTGGAATTTATGTAGACTCACACGACCACATTTGGGTGACCAGCCGTCCGCGAACCCTGGATAACAACGACAAATACGCCGCGCTCAACCCGCCTGAAGCCGACTGTTGCATCCCCGCGCCGCCGATCATCGAGTTCGATCAAACGGGCAATTTCATTCAAGGATGGGGTGGTCCAGGCCAAGGTTACGAATGGCCTGACAATGAGCATGGCATCTTCATCGACTACAAGGAAAATGTTTGGGTAGGCGGAAACTCCGACAAAGACACCAACATCCTCAAGTTCACCAAAGCCGGTAAATTCCTGCTCCAAATCGGCCACCACGGAAAATCCAGCGGCAGCAACGACACCGAGAATCTGAAAAGACCCGCCGGAATTTGCGTTTATCCGAAGACCAACGAAGTCTTCGTCGCTGATGGCTACGGCAACCGCCGCGTCATCGTTTTCGATGCCGACACCGGCGCTTACAAGCGGCACTGGGGCGCGTATGGAAACAAGCCCGATGACACTGTGCCTCGCACACGCGTCTATGAAGGACCAGGCCCGCAACAGTTCAACACCGTGCATGGCATTCGCATTTCTAACGACGACCTGGTCTACGTGGGAGACCGCGTGAACAACCGGATTCAAGTCTTCCGGCCCGACGGCACTTTCGTCAAAGAGGCCTTCATCGAGCGCAAGACGTCTACGCCTGAAGGCACCGCGTTTGATATCGCCTTCTCGCCCGACAAACAGCAGCAGTTCCTTTATGTGCCGGACGGCAGCAACAAGAAGGTGCAGATCCTCAATCGAAACACTCTCGAACTCGTCGGCTTCTTTGGCGGGCACGGAACTGGGCAGTTCTTCCACATTCACAGCATCGCCAGCGATTCGAAAGGCAACATCTACCTGGGCGAGTCATTCGGAATGCGCGCGCTGCGGTGGAATTATAGAGGAATGTCGCCGGCGTCCTCCCGCTAGCTTGATATATTCTGGACCTGAATCCCAACCATGCCCCTCGATCCTCAGCGAACAATTCAGGAGCTCAAGGAACTGCGCGCTCTCACGGCCGATGAAAACGGCGCCCAGCGTGTTGCTTGGACCGACACTTGGCTAAAAGCCCGTTCCTGGTTTGAATCCAAACTGGCGGGCTTGCCCGTCGAGCATCATTTCGACGCGGCCGGCAATCGCTGGGTGACTCTGCACGGCGCGTCGGAAAAAGCCCTTCTGCTTGGCAGCCACCTTGATTCCGTCCCCAACGGCGGCTGGCTGGACGGTTGCCTCGGTTTTTTATCCGCATTCGAGGTGTTGCGGCGCATCGCGACCGAATTCTCCGGACGCCCGCCCGTCACCGTTCGCCTGGTTGACTTCGCCGATGAGGAAGGCGCCCGTTTCGGCCGCAGCCTGCTCGGATCTTCCGCATTTGCCGGAACGCAATCGGTCGAAGCCGATCGCAAACGCACCGACAAAGACGGCATTCGCCTGGAAGACGCCCTGAGCCGCTGCGGCGTCGAGATCGATCGCTTCGGCGAAGTGGCACGCGAGCAAAAGAACGCCGCCGCTTATTTGGAACTGCACATCGAGCAGGGACCAGTGCTCGAGAGCTTGGGGCTCCCGCTCGGGGTCGTGCTCGGTACTAAGGGCGTCGAGCGTCACGCCATCACTTTCCACGGCCAGGAAGCGCATTCCGGCTCAACCCCGATGAAGGCGCGGCACGACGCCCTGGCTGCCGCCGCGAGGCTCGCCCTCGAAATCCGCAGCATCGCCGGTAAACATCCCGATGCCGTTTGCACCATCGGCAGTGTCAAGACTTTCCCTGGCATCGTGACTGCAGTGGTCGGGCGCTGCGAAGCCACGCTCGATCAGCGCGACCTAGATGCACAGGTGCTAGCGGGAATGTATCGCGAGGCCCTCGAAGCCAGCGAGCGCTTCGCCCGCGAGGAGAAATGCACGGTCGAGTGGTCGCGGATCTGGAACATCGAGCCAATACAATTTCATCCCGCGTTAATCGAGCGATGCGAGCAATCGATCAAGGAAATCGCCGGGGTCGCGCATTGTCTTCCGTCGGGTCCGTTGCACGATGCGGCCGAGGTCTCGCGAGCTGGCATTCCCACCGTCATGATGTTCGTGCAATCGCTGCGGGGCATCAGCCACAACAAGATCGAAGACACCAAGGAAGCGCATCTGGAAATGGCCGTCCGCGCCTTCGATCGGCTCGCGTCAAAAACGCTGGAGTGGATTAAGAGCGCGCCACCTGCGCGCGTAAACGCCTAAAGCTGCTAGCAAAACACCCGCGACGCAGCATTGCAAAGAGCAGACCAATCAGCCCGAGAGCGGCGAGTTGAACCGAAGGGCCCGAAATCCATCCTCGGATGAGTCGAAAGGGCCCTCGAAGATCAACGTGCCGAGGCCGTAGAAACACCGCTCTCGCCCGGATTGCACGTAAATGTAGGAAACGTTCTAGTATTTCCTCCGCTACGGCGAAAATCGGTTGCACCTCCAACTGCCTTTTTCGGCACTGCCTCTGCCCGTGATAATCCGCATTTGCTAGCCGTTTGCCATCATTATCGTTTTCGCCCCTCCGCCAAAAACGCTCAGTCACGTGCAGAGCAGCAGTGTGGAAAATGCCTTCCCCGGACTACGAAGCTGAGTGATGCGCCTCCAAAGTCTCGCCGCGACAAGGAAGTCGCATTACCACGGGGGGCGCCAGATTTACTTCTTCACGCCCGCAAACAGGCTTTTCGGAATCATCGCGTGTACCCCTTTGGTCCCGTCCACTAACTGTGTGATGTCCAGATCAATCGCGACGCTGGTGAGTGCGTAAGCATCCTCGCGGCTCAGTTTCATCTCATTCACCAGAAAGTCGATCGTTTCGAGCGCGCAGATTCTCGCCGCTTGCGTGAGATCCGGATCGAGTCCCATGGTGATGTAATGTGTTGGAGTTTCTGCGCGTGGCCAACTGAGATGCATGTCGTGATGCACGACGAACTGAAAGACGCCCGTCAACGATGTCTCCATGGCCGTGATGTCTACTTCGCCATTGCCCATTCCCGCATGTCCGTCGCCCACCTCGAACAGAGCTCCCGCGGCGTGCACCGGAATGAACAGCGTGGTACCGGCCACCAGTTCCTTATTGTCGAGATTGCCGGCGTGGATTCCAGGCGGCGCGCTATTTACTTTGCCCGCGGCTTCCGGCGGTGCGATACCCATGCTCCCAAAGAACGGCTTCAGTGGAATGTCGATTCCGCCTCCGAAATGCCCGATGTTGCGCTCCCGGTCCAGCGGAATGATCTTGGTCCGTCCCTGCGCGAATACATCCGCAAGAAAACCGGCACGTCCCATACTGTTGTACGCATACGGAACGTCCAGCCGGATCGCGCGTATGCGAACCTCCAGCACATCTCCTGGCCGTGCGCCCTCAATTGCGATCGGTCCTGTTAGCAAATGGCCGCCGGGCCCCCGGCTCTCTTTGGGCACTTCAGCATATATTTTGCGAAGCTCGGGCTGGATCTGTTCCGGCGGCAGTCCGGCGCGTTCCAGATTATCCGGATTGCCGGAAACGGTTTGAATCTCGACTACATCGCCCGATTGCACCGTGAGCACTGGTTTAGCGCCCGCCCAATAATATCCCCACGCCAGAGTTTCTGGCGTAACCTTGAGCTTATACTCGGCCGCCGGCAGCGCCGTCGCGGCGACAATCATGAAGACTAGTGAACGGGTCATTATCTTCTATCGTGACATAGTCACTTCAGCTCGACCTGAATTTCCGGTTCGATCCTCGATGTTTTCGACATGGTTCAGCGCATCGGGCCAGGCAATCTCGCCCGGCCGGCGCGGGTTGTCGATCACTTTTCCGTCCCCGAGCTTCATGGTCGTGTGCAATTCGGTCCGGCACATCACGACATAGTGCGGATGCTCGCGCATCCGACTCTTCAAGTGCGGTTCAAGGATCGTCCGAAGCACACGCACTCGATCATTTTCTAACGGAACCAAGTGATGCTCGGTATCCACCAGCTTCACGGCGTCCAGCGTGATGGGCGCCGGCTTGAAATCCACTGGCCGGGGCTTTAATTCGATCAGCACCACCTCCAGCGGCTGATCCGAAAGATTCTCCTCGGAATGCTTCAACGGCTCAAATGTAGGAAACGTCCCCGGCTTTTCGCGTGACGTCTTGCACCTTGTCATCCGCACCTGTGACTTTCTGATGGTAGTCCGTCCTGAGATGTTCGTGCATTGGCGCCTTCTCATGCGGGCGTCGCTTCACTCGCAAGACGACCAACTATTCTTCATCTCCACTCTGTAATCCGAACTTACCTGCACCGGATCTTGCGCCGCAACACACGCGGCACACCCCAGCCCGAGTGCAAATAACCGCTGAAGCATTCGTCTCCTCATTCTAAGAACCGGGCGATGCTAATATAGCGACCGCTAGGGGGGGCACCGTTATCGACAGACTATGATAATGGTTGTTATACGCGATCGGTTCCGACATTACTCCACCTGAGTTGCCGAGGTTGCTGCCGCCGAACATCTCCGCATCTGAGTTGAAAACCTCTCGATAGTAACCCGGGTCCGGCACGCCCACGCGAAAATTCCACCGCGGTACCGGCGTGAAATTGCAAACAAACAAGAGGAACGGATTCCCTCCCTGTGGCCGCCGGATGAACGAGATCGTCGATCCATCCACGTCGCGAAAATCCACCCATTCAAAGCCGCCCCAGTGATAATCCACTTCATAGAACGCTGGGTGCGTCCGGTACAACCAGTTCAGTTCCCGAACGAATACCTGCAGCTTGCGATGAAACTCGAAATGCAGCAGCTCCCACGGCAATCCCCGCTCGTGATTCCATTCATCCCAGTTGCCGATCTCCGACCCCATGAACAGCAGCTTCTTGCCCGGATGTCCGTACATGTACGACAGGAACGCGCGAACATTGGCGAACTTTTGCCACATGTCGCCCGGCATTTTGCTCAGTAGCGACCGCTTCCCATGCACCACCTCATCGTGCGAAATCGGCAGCACAAAGTTTTCCGTGAAGGCGTAGATCATGCTGAATGTGATGTTATTGTGGTGAAACTTGCGATGGATCGGGTCTTTTTCGAAGTAATCCAACATGTCGTGCATCCAACCCATGTTCCACTTCATCGTGAAGCCCAGCCCGTTGAGATAAACCGGCCGCGAAACGCCCGTGAAAGCGGTGGACTCCTCGGCGATCGTCATGGCACCCGGAACCTGGTGCGCCAGCTCGTTGAAGCGGCGCAAAAAATCGACCGCCTCCAGGTTCTCGTTCCCCCCGTACATGTTCGGAATCCACTCGCCAGCCTTCCGCGCATAGTCCAGATACAGCATCGACGCCACAGCATCCACACGCAACCCGTCGATGTGATACACCTTCAACCAAAACAGCGCGTTCGAGATCAGGAAGGTGCGCACCTCGTTCCGTCCGTAATTGAAAATGAGGGTGCCCCACTCGCGATGCTCGCCTTTTCGGGGATCTGCGTGCTCATAAAGGGCCGTCCCGTCAAAATATGCCAGCCCGTGCGCATCTTTCGGAAAATGCCCAGGCACCCAGTCGACGATCACGCCGATGCCCGCCCGGTGGCAGCGGTCGACAAAATACATGAACTCCTGCGGCGTCCCAAATCTCGCAGTGGGCGCGTAGTAACCCGTCACCTGGTAGCCCCAAGAGCCTGAGAACGGATGCTCCATGATCGGCAGCAGCTCCAGGTGTGTATAGCCCAAACGCTTGGCGTAATCCACCAGTTTGTCCGCCAGTTCCACATAACTCAGATACGAATTGTTTGGCCCGCGCAACCAGGACCCCAAGTGAACTTCGTAGATGGAGACCGGCTCCTTGAGAGCATCCTTGTGGGCACGTGACTCCATCCAATCGCGATCGCCCCACTGGTAGTTCCAGATATCGCACACTACTGACGCCGACTTCGGCGGATCTTCGGTTCCGAATCCGTATGGGTCTGCCTTCTGCTGCCGGTAGCCTCGCACGCGCGACCGCACCGAATACTTGTAATTCATGCCAGCGCCCGCGCCTGGCATGAAGAACTCCCAAATGCCCGCCGTGCGCAAACGCATCGGATGCCGGCGCTCGTCCCAATCGTTGAAATCTCCAACGACGCTCATAACTTCCGCATTGGGTGCCCACACCGCAAAACGCACGCCAGCTACGCCATCGCATTCCACCAGATGCGCTCCCATGGTTCGATAGCTCTCGTACTGCGTTCCCTCACTATGCAGATGTAGGTCGAACTCCGAGACCAGCGGCGCAAAACGGTACGGATCCTCCGCCTCCGTCTGGCTCCCGTTCCACAGCGTGAGCCGCAGTTTATACCGGCCCGGATCGTCAGCCAAAGTCGCAATGAAGAAGCCCTCGGCTCGGACCTTCCGCATCGGATGCTCCGCCCCGTCCACCAAAACCGCCGCGTCCATGGCCTGTGGCAAGAAGGCCCGTACTTCCCAGCCATCATCGGTTCGATGAGGCCCCAACATACTAAACGGGTCGCCGTGCGAGCCGTTAACGATCGCTTCCATGTCCTGCGCAGTCATGCACAGCTATTATTACAAGGTGCCCGGTGCAAAGTACGTGAAGGCGGAGTTACATGTCCACCTGGAAGGCTCCATCGAACCGGAGACACTGCTCGCTATCGATCCATCGCTCACGCGCGATGACATCGCCGCGCACTATAACTGTCGAACGTTCGACGAATTCATTCAGGGCTACATCTGGGTCAATCGTAAGATCGACAAGCCCGAGCACTACGCGCTCGCCACCCGCCATTTGCTTGAGCGCCTGTCGGCCCAAGATGTCACGTACGCCGAGATTACCCTCTCAGCCGGGATGATTCTCTGGAAGGGACAGGACTTGCCGGCCATCTACGATGCGATTTGGCGCGAATCCCAGCAGTCGCCGGTCAAAACATACTGGATTCTCGACGCCGTGCGCAATCTTGGCCCGGAGCCGGCCATGCCGGTCGCGAAGTTCGCGGTGGAGCGGCGCGGAGACGGGGTGCTCGCGTTCGGCCTCGGCGGCGATGAAGCCCGCGGACCGGCCGAGTTGTTTCGCGACGTTTTCGCTTACGCCCGGGACGGAGGCTTACACCTGGTCTGCCATGCGGGCGAAACCACTGGCCCCGAATCGGTTTGGGCGGCCCTGTCTATTGGGGCGGAGCGCATCGGCCATGGCATCGCGGCGGCGCGCGATCCCGCTCTGATGACGAAATTGCGCGAATCGAACGTGCCCCTGGAGGTTTGCATCTCGAGCAACGTCTGCACCGGCGTCGTCCCGTCGCTCGCCGATCATCCCGTACGACGCATCTACGACGCCGGGGTTCCTATCGTCCTGAACACCGACGATCCGGCCTTCTTCCACACCACGCTCACGCGGGAATATGAGCTCGCGGAGCGATTGTTCGGATTGCCATCGGAGCCGCTATCTGCCGCCAGCTTCCGTTACGCGTTCGCAGCGTCTTAGACCGTGCCCTCCTCGCCCAGCTTCACCCGCACGTTCATCGTCCGACCAGCGCGGTAGATGGTCAACTCCACCGTATCACCCGCCCTCTTGCGCGCCAGCGAACGGCTGATAGCGTCTTCGCGATCGATCGGTTTTCCATCAATCGCTACGATCAGATCGCCCCCGACCTTCAACTGGGAATTGCCGATTTGCACGTCTTCCTTTCCTCCGCGCAACCCGGCGCGCGCGGCCGGTGAACCCGCTTCTACTTCCTGAATCAGCAGTCCGCCCTGATTAGGCAAGCTGAGCGCATCAGCGTAATCACCCGCCACCGGAACCACCGAAACGCCCAGCCGCGGTCTCTTACGGCCGGCCTGGAAATCATCCAGCATCAACTTGGCGCGATTGATGGGCATGGCGAATCCGATACCGACGTTGCCGCCGTTCGGTCCCAGGATCGCTGTGTTAATGCCGACTACATTGCCCGCCGAGTCGAGTAGTGGACCGCCGCTATTGCCCGGATTAATCGCCGCATCGGTTTGAACCAGGCCTTCCAGCGTCTGATCATTCTCACCGCGAATCGTTCGTCCCAGCGAACTCACAATACCCGTGGTCAATGTGCCTTCGAGGCCAAATGGATTGCCGATCGCCAGCACCTTCTGGCCGACCTGCAGCGCATCGGAATCGCCCAAACGCAGCACCGGCAGTTTCTTGCGCGGCGATATCTGCAGCAGCGCGACATCATTGGCTGGGTCGCGGCTCAGCAGCCTCGCTTTGTAGCGCGACTGGTCTGACAACGTCACTTCCAATTGCTGCTCGTTAGCCACCACGTGGCTGTTGGTCAGGATCTTTCCGTCGTCACTGATCAGGAACCCCGAGCCTTGATCCTTGGACGGATAAACCTCCCAAAATATCGTCCGGCGATACACCGTGCTGGTAATGTTCACAGTAGCTAGGTGGGCCGCTTTGTAAATCTCGATATTGTTGATCTCATCCGAGCTGAGTCCCGCGCCACGCACTGCTGTCGGACCGGACCAGATCGGTCCAGTGGCATGAGAAATCGGCTGCAAAATCCGATGCCGTCCCCAGTCGGTCTTAGAAGTAATGTATAGAAATCCACCTACCAACAAAGCGGTTATTAACAAAACACGTAGTCTCATACTGATAAGCTCCGTAGCGAGTCGTACACCGTCTTCACTTGCTCGAGCGTATGCTCCTTGGTACCCGATGTATCGATCACATAATCGGCCACCCGAACCTTTTCTTCCAGGGGCAACTGACGGCTAAGCCGCGCCAGCACCTCCTCTTTGCTATACGCAGATCGCTTCATGGCTCGTTCCACCTGTTGTTCGAGAGTACAGACCACCACAATGAGCCGGTCGAATCTCCTATAACTACCAGTTTCAACCAGAATCGCCGCTTCGACAACTACGATAGCGGCCGGATCCTGCTCCGCGATCTTGGCGATGATCTCTTGCTGTCGAGCGATCACCACCGGATGAACGATACTGTTGAGCTTCGCCAGCCGCTCCGGGTGGTCCCAAACCAGCGCTCCTAACCTGCGCCGGACAATATAGCGGTCTTCATCAAGAATCTCATCTCCGAATTCGTTGACCACCGCATCGTATGCCTCGGCTCCCGGCAACAGCACCTGATGTCCCAGTTCGTCGGCTTCGATCAGATGGCAGCCGAGTTCCGCCAGCGCGTGCCCGACGAAACTCTTTCCGCTTGCCAGACCACCTGTCAACCCTACCCGCAGCATAAGTGCTGCTCGGCGGCGCGCACCGTATTGGCCATCAGCATCGCGATCGTCAGCGGACCCACGCCTCCCGGCACGGGAGTGTACGCGCCTGCCAGTTCCTTGGCTGCCTCCGCATCCACATCGCCGACCAGCCCTTTGCCGTCCGGGCCGCGATTCTGGCCGACGTCGATCACAGTGGCGCCGGGCTGGATGAATTCGCGGGTGAGAAACGCTGGCCTTCCAATCGCTGCAACCAGGATATCCGCTCGCCGGCTTTCTGCGGCAAGATTGGAGGTCTTGGAGTGGCAGATCGTCACCGTTGCGCTTCGATGCAACAACAGCAGGGCCATAGGCTTACCGACGATATCGCTGCGCCCCACCACCACCGCATGTTTTCCTGTGATCGGGATTTCGTACCGCCGCAAGAGTTCCATGATCCCGGCCGGCGTGCAGGCCCGCGGCGCGGGCATGTCCGCTACCAGGCTTCCGACGTTCAGCGGATGAAAGCCGTCCACATCTTTGTCCGGCTGCATGCCTAGCAGAATCCGGCGCTTGTCAACCTGCTTCGGCAGCGGCGACTGCACCAGGATTCCGTCAATTTCTTTCCGTTGATTCAGGCCTTCGATAATGCCCAGCAGATTCTCGGTCGAGATGGTGTCCGGCGGAGTGATCTTCTCGCTGTAGATTCCCAGCTCGCCGCAGGTCTTGATTTTGTTCCGTACATAAATCTCAGACGCCGGATCGTGTCCTACTAGAATTACCGCCAAACCCGGCTTCCGATGGCTCGCGGTGAGCTTCTCGATCCGCGGCCGCAGCTCCGCCAGAATCTGCTCGCGCACCCATTTCCCGTCCAGGATCTTTGCGCTCATTCATCCGTGAGGATACCAGAGCCTTTAGATACGGGCCGGCGATAGCGAGTGTTAAGTTGATGGTGAGTGGAGCGCTATAAGGAATATCGCTGGATCGTTTCCGATCCCGATTTGCTAACTTGCCAGGCGGAAGGCATAACAGTGGATGAAATGCTGAAGACTACGGACCGTCTCTTATCGCCCGACCGCTTTCGCTTCTCCTCGATACTTCGGTGCTGCAACAATGGGCAGAGTGGCTTTGATCGTTTTCTTCCGGGGTATCAACGTTGGAGGACACCGGGCTTTTCGGCCGAGCGTGCTCGCCAAAGAACTGGGCATCTACGATGCCGTGAACGTGGGCGCCGCAGGCACGCTTGTCGTTCGCAAACCTGGGTTACGCGCAAAGTTCCTTGCCGAATTGCGCCGGAAGCTGCCGTTTGAAGCAACAATCGCTTTCTGCGACGGCAGTGAACTGATTCGACTAGAGATGGACAATCCGTTTAGGACTGAGCCACCGCGCCCAGATGTTGTTCAATTTGTAAGCATCCTGTCGGAGGCTGGACGCCGCAGAGTTTCTCTTCCGATTGCTCTTCCCGAAGGTGAGGAGTGGCTGGTGCGAATCATTGGCTCAAAGAATAGACTCGTGTATGGGGTGTACCGCCACCACATGAAAACAATTGGCTGTCTCGGCCAGATCGACAGGCTTTTTGGGGCGCCGGCGACAACGCGCAGTTGGAACACAATGCTCTCAGTGCTACGGATTCTGAAGTCCCACGAGCAAGGTAAGTAGACCGCCTGGGCTGGGAACGTGGATAGGCAATGATAGACGGCGTAGTGCTGAGTTCGGGACATCCTGACGGGCGCCGGTCCGAAAGGAGGCCGTCTCCGATGTCAAAACCGCGTAAGAAAAAACGCACACCCAAGAACCTCGCTCCCAGACCTCGAACAGTCCAAAACAGCTGTACTCAATACCCTCACGTCAAAGAGCGTTCAGCGCAGCTATGATCACGCCATCACCGATTTTGTCGATTAGTACTGTTCAGAACCGCGCTTCGCATTCAACCGCAGCGTGGTCCTGAGATAGCGGACCGGGGTTCATTGCGGGGCAAGAGGGATCATGCCATATTGGCGATGCTGATCGGATGCGGATTGCTCCGTGGCGAGTTGCTTGCGCTTCGGGTTGACTATTCAGTCGCGCGAGTAGCACTCGGTTATCGCCGACCTCCTGGGCCAGGCTGGGCACATCCGTGCTGTTCAAGTCCCATCATGGGTGAAGGTTGCGATCGATGAATGGAAAGAGGCCAGTCGCGTCACCGAAGGCGCACTCTTTCGGTCGATCTGAACGCTACCTCGGTTGCCAGCGGAAATTCCGTTTTGCCGTAAACGACCGCGTGGGCATCGAACCGGAGAATACGGCGCCCGCGCACTAGCGCCTGCGGGCGATAGGCCGCCCCTAGCCGACTCAATTAGCATCGGCGCTAGAATCCGCCCATTGTCGCGATTTCCGGGCCAGGCAGGTCACCGTGAGCAACTGGTGTCACATCAACCTCGGACACTGTGAGCGCCGGCCCGGTGATCGTGGTGGCCCAGAATGGCGGCAGACCGCACGACGCGGCGGTCCTCCCGGCGGATACCATTGAAGGCGGGGAGGCTCTATGCAGCGGATGATCGGTCGCATGGAGGCCGGCGCGGCGCTGGCCGTTCTACTCTTGCTGGCAACGGGCGGCTCCTCGGCAGCGCAGGAATTTGCCGGACGCGAGAAACTGCGCGCGCACTCCGACGAATTCCGCAAAAACGTAATCAAGGTCACCGACGGTGTCTACGCGGCTGTCGGCTTCTCGGACGCCAACTCGGTCCTGATTCAAGGCGAAGGCGGGTCGATCATCGTCGACACGACCAGCGACGTGACGGATGCGAGCGCCGTGAAGGCGGAGTTCGCGAAACTCTCCGCCGCGCCAGCACGCGCGATCATCTACACGCACTCCCACCCGGATCACACCGGCGGCGCGACCGTCTTCGCCGGGAACGACCACCCCGAGATCTACAGTCACCAGCTTCTCATCGACCGTGTCCCTGACGTAGGGCGAGCCGGCCGCGACGGCGGCGACCAGTTCGGCGCGTCCCTGCCCGACTCCTTGTTCATCAACGCTGGTACTGGCATGCAGTTCGGACGACGACCTGCTCCGACCGGCTACATCCCTCCGACCCGCACATTCAGCGGCGACCGATTGGAGGTCACGATTGCCGGCGTTCGCCTGCACCTCCTCCACACGCCTGGAGAGACGCCCGAGAACATTGCCGTCTGGTTGCCCGACAAACGCGTGCTGCTGCCGGGTGACGACTTCTACAAGGCCTTTCCGAACCTGTACGCGATTCGCGGCGCGCGCGCGCGTCCGGTCGATCAGTGGGTGGCCAGCCTCGGCATGATGCTCAACCTCGACGCCGAGTACCTCGTGCCGGGCCATACGCGTCCCGTCATCGGTAGCGAGAACGTGCGCGCTGCGCTGACTACCTATCGCGACGGCATCAAGTCGATACTCAACCAGACCGTTGAACGCATGAAGAAGGGCGAGCGGCCGGACGAACTGGTGCAGCACGTCAAACTTCCGCCAGTGCTGGCGGACAGACCTTACCTGCAGGAGTTCTACGGCACGGTTGCCTGGGCGGTTCGCGCCATCTACACCGATTACGCTGGCTGGTTCGACGGCAACCCGACCAATCTCTTCCCAATAGCCGGGAACGACCGGGCGGCCAGAATCATCGATCTGGCTGGAGGACGAGACCAGGTGCTGTTGAGGGCGCGTCGCGCGGTCGTCAACAAGGACTTCCAGTGGGCCGCCGAGTTGACAGATTACGTCCTGGCGCTCGACGGCGGGAACGTCGAAGCAAAACGACTGAAGGCGACGGCATTGACGGAACTCGGCGAGCGGCAGATCAGCGCCATCGCCCGCAACTATTACCTCTCCGCCGCTCAGTATCTGCTGCGCGGTTTACCCGCCCAGTGAGGTGGCTTGCCCATGCTCATGTGGCTTTTCCCTAACGCTTGAACAGTGGCAGGCTTTGAAGAACTCCAACGCCCGCAAGAAGCCCCAGGAGTG
>DATMMD010000001.1:0-2789 GCA_035569875.1 Bryobacteraceae bacterium | reverse complement strand
GGCCGTTTCCAAGTCCACGCCGGCGCCATGAAACTCGCCAACCGATCCCAAGCACGCCGCCACCTGCGGCCGAACTGTCCAAACTGGTCAACGCCTACAGCTACCCGACCTGAGGAATCACTTCGACAGGATGTCGAGCGCCTGGTTCGCGATGCCGTCCGGGTTCGCCGCGCCATTGGAGAACACGATCACTCCGATCCCTTTGGCGCGGTTCATCAGTAGCGCAGACGTATAGCCCGCAACCGCTCCACCGTGTCCGAAGGCGACGTAGCCATCGCGCCGGTCCAGTTGGAAGCCGATGCCATAGCCGGAGGTGAGCCCAATATCGGCCGGGACAATTGTCTGCCTCTGAAACCGATCCAGACTGGCCTTCTTCAACGCCGCGTCCGGCCCCTGGCCCATCTCGAACGACGCAAACCGCGCCAGGTCACTCACCGACGTGTATATGGCACCGTTCGGTACCTTGTAGCCTCGCCCGTTCTTGTTCTCCCGTTCTGGCGTATCGGAGTCCACTTTGCCGGGCCCCATCACCTGATACCCCTTCGCAAGGTGCGTCGCCATCTGCGCGTTCCACTCTATCGCCGAATGCGTCATGCCCAGCGGCGCGAAGATATGCTTGGGCACGTACTCCACGTACGGCTCGCCGGCGGCGCGTGACAGTGCCGCGCCGAGAATGGCGTAACCGATATTCGAGTAGGAAAACCGCGTGCCCGGCTCGAAATCGTACTTTAAGTGAGGCAGCGCGGCGATCAGCGTCTTCTCCCACTCTGCAACCGGCCCTGCCGTTGCAATCGCAACGTCGTCCGGCTCTCGTCCCAGCCCCGACGTATGCGTGGCAAGCTGGATCAAAGTGATCGGCGGAGCGTCCGGAAACGCTCCCTTCACCTGCTTGATCTCCGGAAAATACTTCTCCACCGGATCGGAGAGATGCACCTTCCCCGTCTCAACCAGTTGCTCCAGCATCAGCGCGGTGAACATCTTGGTGATCGATCCGATGCGGTACACCGTATCGGCGTCCGCCGGAATCTTCTTCTCCATGTCGGCGTCGCCGTAGCTCTTCGTCCAGATCAATTGCTTGCCGCTCACAATGCCTACCGTCACGCTCCCAATCGGATTTCGCGCAACATCGGCGGCGATCATCGAATCGATCTTCTCAATCTGTGGCTTCAGGCTCTCAGCGGTCACCGCAACAATCGGCGCGGAAGAATCGCTGGGCCGCATATTCGCGCTGTCGACCTTCCCATCCGCGCTCAGCCACACTCTGTAATCGATCGAAGCCTTCTCGAAGTTAACCTGGTAAATGTCTGCGCCGCCCGGCCCCACTCCCTTAAAGATCACCGACTGCAGCGGGCCCATTCCGTTCAACATGGACTGGATTCCCGTAAGTTGCTGCCGAGTCGCATCCGCAAGGCCGGGACTCATGAGGTCGTAATTCGGCGTGCCGGCCTGCAACTCCGCGATCATCCGGCGCACCGCCGCCTCGCTCCCCGGCGCGGGGGTCTGATCCTTGTAGCGCTTATCGAAGGCAGCCGCAGCATCGGCTACCTTCTTGGCCGCGGCGTCATTCAGGCGCTTCATGGTTACGTCGCGGCCATTCTGGTGCAGAATTAGCTGGCTTGCCGGGCCCTTTTCATCCTTAGGAAAGTCAATCTCGGCATTGATGCCCTGCGGCGTAAACATCGTGTCCGATTCCGGCGACAATCCGACCTTGCCCTGACCAGTCATCTGCGATACCAACTGACCGTCGACGAGCGTAATCGTCATATTCACCGTCGGCGACATCGCATAGATGCCGACGTATCTGGAAAGGACCTCGGGAGCGACCTTGATCTCTTTGGTGCCGGGAGTCTGTCCCAGGCAGGCGCCTGCCAACAGGAGAATAGCTATAAAACGTCGGATCATAGATCCTCTCATTCCACGCGTGGAAGCTCGCCCTCTACCCTTATTCCCGGCCAGCAAGGCGGTCGACAAAAGACAGACCATCATAATTCAGGATGCTCACGAATGCCGATAGGTCCCTTGTCCTGCCAATCAAATCGGCTTGTTGGCAACAAAATCATTCAGACCGTAGCGCAGCGATAGGATCAATGGAGAGTGCCTTGCGCGCCGGTACAAAGCACGCCATGCCTGCCACGACAAGCAGCAGAAATGAAACGCTGAGCACAACGAGTGGATGATTGGTTGGAATTCCTACCCATGCGATGACCACATGATTCAAACCGAGGCTCAGTGCCAGTCCGACAGCGATACCGGCGCCAACACTCACTCCCGCGGAAGCCATCGCAATCCTGAGAACATGCCGGCGCGTCGCACCCAGAGCGATGCGAATGCCGAATTCGTTAGCCCGTTGGGCTACCGAATAAGAGAGGACGCTGTACAGTCCAACCCCGGAAAGAAAGAGAGCCACGATCGAGAATCCGGCAAACAGGGCTGAGATCAGTCTGCCTCTAGCCCACTCCGGTTCATCCCTGATCCATGTTTGAAGGTCCCTGATGACCCCATACGTCTGTTGGTCGGGACTTACCGTTGCCAACTGCTTCCGGATGCTGTAGAGAACGGGTTCCGGCGCCACACGCGTGCGGATCAGAATCTGCGTGCCCATCCACATGAGTGTGCTGTAAGGGGCAAAGATCGCCGGTTTGACGGGATGATCGAGCCCGTCGTTCAACGAGTCGCCAACAACGCCGATAACCTGCATCCAGTCGTCGGCGCCGGGAGCTTTCAATGCGTTGGGTGAGCCGCTCGGGAGCGCGGCGAGCTTGATGGCGTGTCCTACGATGTCGCCGTTC